>NZ_JAYRTF010000063.1:0-1026 GCF_041919735.1 Acinetobacter sp. | reverse complement strand
AAAACTTACTCAAAAAAGAGAAAGTAGCGGTTTCTGGTGATGATGCACGTGAAGGTTTAACTGCGATTGTTTCAGTGAAAGTGCCTGATCCGAAGTTCTCTTCTCAGACCAAAGAAAAGTTGGTTTCTAGTGAAGTGAAACCTGCGGTTGAGCAGGCAATGAATAAATCATTCTCTGAATATTTGCTTGAAAACCCGCAAGCTGCAAAATCAATTGCAGGCAAAATCATTGATGCGGCACGTGCTCGTGATGCAGCACGTAAAGCACGTGAAATGACGCGTCGTAAAAGTGCGTTAGACATTGCAGGCTTACCAGGCAAGCTTGCGGATTGCCAAGAAAAAGATCCAGCATTATCTGAATTGTATCTGGTCGAGGGTGACTCTGCGGGCGGTTCAGCTAAACAAGGCCGTAACCGTAAGATGCAAGCGATTTTACCGTTGAAAGGTAAAATCCTAAACGTGGAACGTGCGCGTTTTGACAAGATGATTTCATCTCAAGAAGTCGGTACGCTGATCACGGCATTGGGTTGTGGTATTGGTCGTGAAGAGTACAATCCGGACAAGTTGCGTTATCACAAAATCATCATCATGACCGATGCTGATGTGGATGGTTCACACATTCGTACCCTATTGTTGACCTTCTTCTTCCGTCAAATGCCTGAGCTGGTGGAGCGTGGTTATATCTATATTGCTCAGCCACCGCTGTATAAGCTGAAAAAAGGCAAGCAAGAGCAATATCTGAAAGATAATGATGCGCTTGAAACCTATTTAATTTCAAACGCGATTGATGAGCTTGAATTGCACATCAGCGATGCTGCACCTGCGATCCGTGGTGAAGCTTTGGCGAATGTGATTGCGGACTATCAAACGTCTCAGAAGAGCTTACAGCGTTTAACTGTACGTTATCCTGCCAGTGTCTTAGATGCGTTGATTTCGGTTGAAGGCTTTAAGCTTGATCAAAACCATGACCGAGCTTATGTTGAGCAGTGGGCTGAACAAGTGCGCAGTGCTGTGGCAGAGATTCAAC
>NZ_JAYRTF010000062.1:0-1035 GCF_041919735.1 Acinetobacter sp. | reverse complement strand
CCATGATTTGATCTGAAATATATTTCACCACTGATAAATCATGTGAAATAAAGATATAACTCAGTCCAAATTCATCCTGTAAATCTTGCAGCAAATTCAGTACTTGGGCTTGTACCGAAACATCCAATGCTGATACCGACTCATCACAAATCAAAACCTCAGGTTTTAAAGTTAGACAGCGGGCAATAGCAATACGTTGACGCTGTCCGCCTGAAAACTCATGTGGATAACGATAAAAAGCCTGTGCAGGTAAGCTCACGCGTTCCAACAAGTCCAAAGCCATCTGTTTGCGTTCAGCATCATTCGCGCCGATATGATGCACCTGCATCGGTTCCATCAGAATCTGCCCGACGGTAAAACGTGGATTGAGTGATGCATAGGGATTTTGGAAAATAATTTGAATCTTGCGTTGATACCGAGCAAACTCTTTTTCTGACATGGCCAAAATATCTTGACCTTCAAACAGCGCTTTTCCTCCCGTCGCCGCCTGTAAACGCATCAGCAATAATCCGATGGTCGTTTTCCCCGAACCAGACTCACCCACCAAGCCCAAAGTCTTGCCTTTTGCCAGTTGGAAACTCACGCCTTTGACCGCTTGGAACTCCTGTTTGCCGAATAATCCTTTACGACTATAAAATGACTTTTTAAGGTCTCGCACATCTAAAATGATCTCTTCTTGGCCAGTTAAGCCGCGAGATCTTTGTTGAAGTGACTCGACATCGATGGTATGCGTTTCAATATAGTCATCACCCTTTTGCTGCATGAAATCACTGATCATGGGCAAACGCATGGGACGTTTGGACAATTGTGGACGGCAGTGTAACAACGCTTTGGTATAGACATCTTGAGGGCGTTCAAGCACATCTTTAACCCTGCCTTGTTCACGAATTTGACCATGCCGCATTACGATTACCTGATCGGCAATTTCCCCGACCAAAGCCAAATCATGGGTAATAAACAGCATCGACATTTGATGCTTCTTCCGCAACGACTCCAGCAAATCTAAAATTTGCTTTTGAATAGTGACATCCAGCG
>NZ_JAYRTF010000061.1:0-1035 GCF_041919735.1 Acinetobacter sp. | reverse complement strand
TTACGGCAAACTGAGCAGCTTCCACCTCGCGCTCACCCAAAATGAGGGCAAACAATGCGCCAGACTGATCCGCTTTTTTCATTTGCGACTTCATTGAACCATGTGATCCAACTTTCAAACGAAGCGTGCTTGATGCAGCATCTAACTGGTTACGAATTTGTTCTGCAAGCACCAAAGCTTTGCCTTGAGAAGCGGGATCTGCCAATAAAAACATTTCGCAGTCACGTATAGGTGTAGCGTCTTCGACTTGCTCAAGCAATAACAACAGACGTTCCATACCCATCGCAAAACCAACTGCAGGTACAGACTGATCTGCCTTACCTTTAAGCTGGCCCACTAAGCCATCATAACGGCCGCCCGCACACACTGTACCTTGTGAGCCCAAATGCGTGGTGGTCCATTCAAATACAGTTTTATTGTAATAATCTAAGCCACGCACCAGTTTTTGATTAATCACAAAGCTTACACCGGCATCGGTTAAATACTGCTGCAAGGTTACAAAGTGCTGTAGCGTCTCTTCCCCCATAAAGTCATGCAACTTCGGCGCATTTTCTAAAATGGCTTGAGTTTTGGCATCTTTAGAGTCAAGGATACGTAGTGGGTTGGTGGTTAAACGACGCTGTGAATCTTCATCTAAATCATTTTTATGTGATTCTAAGAACTCTACCAATGCCGCACGGTAAGCTGCACGCTCATCAGACTCACCGAGAGTATTCAACTCAAGTTGAACTTTATCTGCTACACCCATGCGTTTCCACAGACGTGCCGTCATCAAAATCAGCTCAGCATCCATATCTGGGGTTGCCACACCAAAGGTTTCCACGCCAAATTGGTGGAACTGACGATAACGGCCCTTTTGCGGCTTTTCATAACGGAACATCGGCCCGATATACCAGACACGAGGCGTTGCACCGCGAAGCAAGTTATGCTCCAGCATGGCACGTACACAGCCTGCTGTTCCTTCAGGACGCAAAGTCAAAGACTCAGGCGGATTACCTTTGTCCAAGAAGGTGTACATTTCTTTTTCAACGATAT
>NZ_JAYRTF010000060.1:0-1182 GCF_041919735.1 Acinetobacter sp. | reverse complement strand
TGCGCTTTAAGTCTATGATGTCAAAGACTTTTTTCACCAACTACGAGCCATGTTATCCGCCGGACGGACAGCCATATCCGGTGATTCAGCGTCTACAACAAAGTTAGACCTCCCACACCGTCGATTCACTTTGAACGTAGAAAGCACCGATGAAAGAATATTTCAAAGACGTACAAGTTGACTTGCTAAAGTTAATAGGCGCGGTTTTTCTTGTCTTTGCTGGCGCCTACACACCAACACTTGCCGAAAAGCCGACATCAACAATGCTGATTCTTGGGGCCATTTTCTCCGCTCTTGGTGGGGCGTTGGCACCTGAAGCATTTAAAAATACAAAGAGCTATATTAAAGAAATTTCACCGCGAATAAACTCTATAAACAGATCCTTGGCAACTGCCACATCAAAAATATCAAGCATCGTGTCCGCGCAAATAAATGGAGCAAATAACGCACTCGTAGCGGAGCGTATTGCTGAAATTGTTCCCTTCCTTCGCGCAGCAATGGTGGATCTTGGCGAAATAACTGGAACAAAATTCGACCCATCCATGCTTAATGAAACACTAGATTCATTAGGGAATTTAATTACAAAACTGGAGCACGGCGGCGCTGATGCTGAATCCGTCACATCGTTGAAAGATATTTACCAAGGACTAACATCGCAATCTTCTGCAAAAACGCAAGAAACAATCAATTGCCCCCACCAAGGCTGCGGCGAGGCAAATTCAGTCAATCTTGGCGTACTACCTGGTTCTAGTGCTTTGCCAACGTGTCATAAATGTGGCAAGAAATTTCATGCCCATCGAGCACCTGATGGAACTACTTTTACAAAGCTTCCAGGAAAGCCTGCTGCAGCTTAAATGCCATGAAAGGCAGGTCTAACTGGTCGTTGCACGCGGACGCCAACACTGGCCATGCCTTCGGCATTTTCATGGCCAGTGTTGGTGCCCTCCGCCTTCGGCTCCGGCGCCGGTGAACTTGGCGTTGAACTAAACCGCTGACGCGGTGGTTGGCTTTCACAGGCCGCCACCGCGTTTTTGTTGGCGCACGGCTTGCAGTCAGGGGCGTTGATGACAAGCCTTCGATCTGGGCACTTTTGCCCGGCATAGAAGGAGATAGTCATGACCGAACTACGCCAACGCATGATGGACGCCATGCTGGTGCGCGGCCTATCCGCACGCACCCAAG
>NZ_JAYRTF010000059.1:0-1220 GCF_041919735.1 Acinetobacter sp. | reverse complement strand
TTGTTGCACAAAACACTCTTCTTTCAGATTGCCGCCTTCAGCGAAAGATTCTTGCTTCTATAGTGACGCAATATTTTTCTGAATTACGATACTTTTCAGCAAGGAATTTTATTTGTGCAACAAAGCCATTGTGAAAGAAAACTAACGGTTGGGAGTTTTTTTGTTGGATTATATTTTTTGGTGCTATTGATAATTTCTGTGTATCAAATTATAAATTATTTTTGATCGGTTTATTGTACTTTGTTGCACAAAGTCGACCCGCTAGGCTGGTAGCCTCGAGACATGAGCCCTGTCGTTGGGGCCTCCGCCAATACTTTTTGGACCGTTATGCTGAATCTTGAGGCCATTCATTTATTTTGTGGGGCTCTCGTATTCTTGGCAATACTTGGTTTTGGTATTGCTGTCTATCATTGGATTTTGATTGCGAGAACGCTAAAATATCTGCCTGTGCCAATGAGGGTGGATGGTGTTGAGATGGCGCCAAATTATCTTTATGGTGAATATGGTGCCGCAACTGAGGATGGCGGTATTGTGCGATTGCGGTATTTTTATGTTGTTGATTCAATAGAATATTGTTCGAAATCGATTTTCCCTCTGGAGGTTGAATGGATTCGTCCAAGAAGAAAATCTCTGGATATTTATTTTGATATAAAAAATGGAATTATTGCCAAATGCTATTATGATGCAAGAGATCCACGTAGAGCGGTTCTGTATAGGGGGTGGACTACATATTTGATGCGGCATTGCATTGGAGTTTTCAGTGGGGCCTTGGTTGTATTGAGTGCGGCAATATTTCTCTGTTGGTTCGTCAGGTTATAAGCTGCTCCTGGCCTGAGGATCGTTGGTGGTCTGGCTGGACAAAGACTCGCAGCTGTTTCAGTTTTTCGCAAAAACCTCTCTGCCATCATGCAAGAAACTCATATATTGATAGCTGCCTGCGCTTGCCCTGCATGCGGTAGAGACTCATTTGGCTATAAATCCTACAGCGACTCATTTGTCCTCGCTTGCTCGTTTCAGGCGCGGTGGTGTTGGCACAAGCGCCCGCGCCCGCGGGCGTTGCCACTGGCGGCCCGCTCTTGCCCCCGCCATCAAATGGTTCTTCGTCGTTTCGTGTGGAACTTGACAACGAGAATCCATCGTAGTGGAGCCCGGTGGGGCTTGTGGGCAACTCGGCAATCCGAGTTGTCCACAAATCCACGGGGCGGTGTTCTTTGCCAAGG
>NZ_JAYRTF010000058.1:0-1335 GCF_041919735.1 Acinetobacter sp. | reverse complement strand
GTTGCGTATCTAAAATCAAGCTTCCCGAACCCTTAAGCACCCATTGTCCTGCATATTTTTCTTGTAAGGCATAAATAGCTGCAATACGGTCGGACTCCACCACTGAGGTACTGATACCGAGCAAAGTTGCGGCCTCCCCAGGATGCGGTGTTGCGTACACCTGCTCACCGAGTTTTACTGGCTTCTCAGCCAAAAACCATAAAGCATCCGCATCCAACACCACCTGTAAAGCATTGGTCTGAATGAGTGGAAACCATGCATCAAACTGCTGCTGAGCCCACGAGTCTCTTCCCAAGCCCATACCAAAACTAACTGCATCCACATGAGCCACCAATGCTTCACGCTCTTGGAGCGACATTTGGTTAATATCACGCAGCATAATATTGGGTGCACGGGCTAGAATTGCAGTATGGTGTTTTGCATCACATACCACGGTCACCTTGCCTGCACCCGCATGAAAGGCAGCTTCTGCAGCTAACATCACCGCACCGCCCATCTGTGCATGTCCCCCAATCACCATTACGTGTCCGTAACTTCCTTTATGCCCAAAGGCTTGACGCGGTACAAGCTGCACATGCTGTGGAGCAAGTGAAGCTAAAGGTTTTAAAGCACTGTCTACAGGAAGTAGCGAAATAAGCGTGACCTCTCCTGAAAATGCTTTACCCTGTCCAGTAAATAAACCTACCTTTAGGCCGAGAGCCGTAAAAGTATAATCGGCGACAACTGCACAAGGTAAAGCTTGCCCCGTGTTGGCCTGTAAACCACTCGGAATATCAACGGCAATTTTTAAGCCTGTTTGTCTATTGATCTGTCGAATAACCGCTTGCCAGTCTGAACTGAGTTCACGGTTTAACCCAATGCCAAACAAAGCATCAATATAGGCATCATATGAATGTTGAAAAGCAAAACCGGTATGAATCATTATCCCCTGTTGCACAGCTGCTGCATGTGCTTGTTGCAGTGAAGTAGACTTTCCCAAAGCTGCTGCATAAATTTCAACGTCATAACCTTGCGCGGCTAGATACGATGCAATCAAGTAACCATCACCTGCATTGTTGCCTTGACCACAACACACCGCAACGCTTTTGACTTGCTGCTGTTTAAGCCTAGGCAGCATCTGTTCAGTTGTTGCCCATGCGACTTGTTGCATCAATCCATAAGCACTATTTTGCTGCGCGAACCAACGCCCTTCCCATGCTTGAATCTCGCTGCTGTGGTACACTTGCTGATGCATGATTTTTCCTTTGTTCTTGGTTATGACAACATCCACATCTTCCTCAAAAATCCCTGTAGATCAATATGATCCAGAGCAGCTTAAGGCTTGGATTAAAGCTG
>NZ_JAYRTF010000057.1:0-1448 GCF_041919735.1 Acinetobacter sp. | reverse complement strand
CGCTGGAGGGGGGCAAGCGCATTACGGCGACCGACGGGCACCCGTTCCGCACCAGCGAAGGCTGGCGCGATGCGGTGCTGCTGAAGAAGGGCGCCAAGCTGCTGCTGATGGGCAGCGGGGAGGGGGACGGGTCAGACAAGGCCACCGCCACGGCCACCATCGAGGACGTACGGATAGAGGTCAAGACAACCCGGGTCTACAACCTGGAGGTTGAGAACCTGCATACGTTCTTTGTGGGGGTGCAGGGGTTAGTTGTTCACAATGGCGGAGGGGTTCAGGTTCCATGTGGTACATCTCGAGCTGCATTTAGAAAAGCAAAACGAGACGCAAATATCCCCACATCACAAACGCATAACACTCATAGAAATGGACGTGGTGATCGGCATGGAAGCCCTGCGACGGATTATTTCTTCGACGGCAATAAAACCATCCAAAAGCATCCTGCAGGTCACCCCTGGTCAAGTAATAACGGTTCAAATTTGCCGCATTTTAATAATCACCAACCTCCTGGGGCTCGCGGCGGAACGGGAAATCACTATACATATTGAGATTGACATGGAAAGGAATTATTTTGAATCCGCCATGGGGTTGCCATTTTGTGAATTTCAATCCGATAAGTTGAAAAAATACTCCGTACTGCGATTTGGTTGGGGTGGCATTTCAGAGGTTGAGTTGGATATTGAATTATTTTTTGAAAAACTTGATTTTAATATTGGTGTACTTGAATTTTCTTTGATGGAGAAGAATGATAGGATTGCCGGGTATTTTCAAGGAAATCGTAGTTTATTCTTCTTGCCGGGAAATGGACATGGTGAGCGATTTGCTTTCATCGAAAATAATAATGTTTTATGGATGAACTATGTCCGGCTGAACGGAATTCGCGATACACAGGGTCTTGTTCATCATTTTTTTGGCATGTCCAGGATGTTGATGCTTGTTTCCAGGGATGTTTTGGATAGTAAAATAATTTATGATGGATTGTTTGGCAAATTAAATATAAAGGAAATTTCTTTTGGAGTTAGGCATTGTTTGCAAGATATAATTGATCCTTTATTCGATGGAGGATGTTGTATGGTTGGCTCTGGTCTTGGTGGGGAAAATTACGGCGGCTATGCTTTTGATGTTTTTATGCAAAATAATTTCACTTGAGAAATTCTAGTATTTAAAAATTGACAATAAAATGCAGCAGAAATCGGTTAAAACCTGAGGTGCAATACTCGATTCATTAATATCACACTAGACCATTTGATATCTCATTTGACTTCACCCACCTACATGCACTCCCCCCATCTAGGCCCATCCCCATCCCCATCCCCCACCGCCACCCCCCAGCCCCCCAGCGGCAGGGCGACACCCAGCCGCGCCAGGCTGGCGGCAGCGGTGCTGCTGGCCTGGGCAATAGCAGCGGGCGAGCCGGCCCAAGCGCAAGTCGCAGTCACGCTGCCTAA
>NZ_JAYRTF010000056.1:0-1678 GCF_041919735.1 Acinetobacter sp. | reverse complement strand
TGATCTGCCCTCGAATTGACGGACACCAATTAACGTAAAACAAGGGGTGTCAAATGAAACGCAATCGTTACGATGAGTCATTCAAATCAGAAGCGGTAAGTTTAGCATTATCAGGCGAGCTAAGTTACGCGGAAGTGGCTCGAGATTTGGGTATAAACTACGGGACTTTAACGAAGTGGATTTACAGTGTTATGAACGAGCCCAAGCCGCCACAAGCCAAGATGAAGAAATCTGGCAAACCAAGCAAGCCTGATTATCAAGCACTTGAACGTCAACTCAAAGCCGCTCACAAGGAGCTTGAGTTGCGCAAGAAGGAGATTGATGTTCTAAAAAAGGCCGCCGCGTACTTTGCCAGCATGAAGTAGCAAGGTACGCCTTTATAAAAGCGGAGCGCAGTCTACCCAAACGTCGATTATTTCTGCTGTTCAAGGTATCGAGCAGCGGCTATTATGACTGGCTTAAGCGCCAACCATCGAATCGCATGGTGCATAATATTGCATTGGATGAGCGTATTCAGCGCATTTATGATGAGCACGCGGGGCGTTATGGCTATCGTCGCATCTGCGATGTGTTGCGAGATGAGGACTTTAGCGTATCACTTGAACGAGTACGCCGTCGCATGAAGCGCTTGGGCTTACAAGGTATTCAAAAGCGCAAGTTCAAGCACACAACCGACAGTAAGCATAACCTACCCACAGCGCCTAATTTGCTCAACCAATGTTTTGACGCCGATGCACCCAATACCAAATGGGTGGCTGACATCACGTACATTCGGGTTAAGCAGCAATGGCTGTATTTGGCAGTGGTCGTTGATTTGTACTCGCGCAAAGTGATTGGCTGGGCATTTGGCGAGCGCATCAATGCACGACTGGTCTGTGATGCACTCAAGGCAGCGTTGTTCAAACGGAGCCGCCCATCAGGGGTAATTGTGCACACTGACCGTGGCAGCCAATACTGTTCACAAGCCTATCAGCGATTGATTAAAGCCTATGACTTGAAATGCAGTATGAGCGGGAAAGGTAATTGTTACGACAATGCCGCCTGTGAGAGCTTCTTCCACACACTCAAGGTCGAATATGTCTATCGGGTTGCATTTGAATCAATCGAGCACGCCAGACGAGAAATCTTCTGGTTTATTGAAGCCTATTACAATCTCAAACGCAAACATTCAAAATTGGGATACCAAAGTCCTGTAAAATTCGAATCCGCAGCGCTTAAAATCGCTGCTTAAACTGTCCGTGGAAACGAGGGCAGATCACACCAGTCAAAAAGAAATTTGGGGAAACAGCTGCTTTTAATTATCTGCTTCCTCCAGACTATAAAGATGTCAGACGAACATTACGGATTAGTTTCCCTGTTGGATTTCCATATGAATTGCCGGAATTCGATATCACTCCATCCGCATTTCAAATTTGGCCTCATGTAATGATCTATGGAGTTTGCTTATTTGCGGCCAACCAAGAGCCAGCGACTACCTCGCCGGAAGAAGCCGTCTCTGTTGCAATGAATCAACTAATCAAGCTTATAAATTTTTCACTGAAGGATTCAGATCCAGTGATGAGAGAAAAAGAATTCTCGCGTGAAATCAGATCATATTGGCTTTATCAGTTGGGTAAGTCGCCAAGCAGATTTACACTGGTCAAGTTGCCAGTAGAAACTGGCCCGATATTCGTAGTTA
>NZ_JAYRTF010000055.1:0-1792 GCF_041919735.1 Acinetobacter sp. | reverse complement strand
GGTCGCCTAGTTACTTCGCTGCTTCATGTGGCGGTGCGCCAATTGGAATTGTTAAACAATATATTCAACAACAGCAAACACCGCATTAATGGCTTACGCCACTCGCTTATATCCTCGGGCTAAACCCATAGGTATCTACACAATTTCCGAGCTTTGCGTTAAATTGAAGAGCATGCTCTTCAATTTAACATCTCTGGTCTGGATCAGCGTCTTGTCAAACGTTATAACAGCCTTGTAAAACTCTATATGAATCCTCTTGCTTCACTTGCTCCCGCAATCAAAGACCTGGCCTCTACCCAAAAGTCGAGTTTCTCAACTACACAGGCTGTTTGGCGATTCCTGAATAATAATAAAATCTCTTTTAGTCAATTAAACCAGCCGATTAAGCTTCTTGCATGCGAACAGATCAAGACATCACCGCATCAGTATGCATTAATCGTTCATGACTGGTCTCAACTGCAGTATGTGAAGCACAGTCATAAGGTTCAGCGTCTTCAAAGAACAGAGGCGAATTCAGGCTATGAATTGCAAAGCAGTTTACTTGTCGATGCGTCATCAGGGCTCCCAATTGCGCCATTAGCTCAGACGCTAACAGATGCATCCGGCTGTTATTCCACATTCAGTGAACAATACAGCGAGCGCAAGTCCCATTTGGACTCACTCGCAGAACAAATCAAAACGATTGAACAGTATCCGATTGAGAAAACAAAAGTCCATATCATTGACCGTGAAGGAGACTCGATTGCCCACTTGAGGGAAATCAGCAGCCATGGTTTCAAATGGTTGATTCGGGCCAAAGAAAGCCATCGGATTGAGCATCAAGGGGAAACCTACAAAGTTGCAGAAGTCGCAGAAAAAGTAGTAACTCAGCAAGTTAAGCCGATTGCTTATAAAGGAAACAGGCATATGCTGCATGTTGGAGAAACCGATATTCGGATAACGCGTGCAGCAAAACCGAAGAGAAAAGATGATTTAGGCCAACGGGTTGCTCCCCAGCCAGGCAAGGCAGTTACAGCCAGATTAATTGTTGCTGTGGTGAAAGATGCTCAAGGTAAAACAGTCGCGAGATGGTCGCTGATCAGCAATGTTTCTTCAGAGATTGATGCGGTAGAATTAACCACCTGGTATTACTGGCGCTGGACAATTGAGTGCTATTTCAAGCTTCTGAAGCAGGCAGGCCATAACGTTGAATCATGGCTTCAGACCACACCTGCAGCGATTTTAAGACGGCTCCTGATCAGCAGTATGGCGTGTGTACTGACTTGGCGAATACAGCGTTCTGAAGATGAACAAAATCAGAAAATTCGTATATTTCTGGCCCGTCTTTCAGGCCGACAGCAGAAGAGAGGTAAGTTGGAAAGTGCACCTGCAATATTGGCAGGACTTTCGATTTTACTGAACACTCTTCAACTGCTCTCAGAATATTCAATAGATGAACTGAATGAAATCGCAACAATTGCATTAGGTACATCAAGATGTGTAGATACCTATGGGCTAAACCCCGAGGTTTTACGCTCCAATGGATAAAATAAAAAAGCCCAAAAATCACTTTGGGCTTTTCAGCATCAAAAACTTAATGCCAGATTAGCGCTTGAATTTCTTCTCAGCTTTCTTAAACTTCTGAACATAACGACGCTTACGCGCTGCTGTACGTTCATCCACCTGTGACTTACGTCCTTCAAATGGGTTTTCAGAGGTTTTAAACTCAATACGTACTGGCGTACCTTCAAGTTTGTACACTTTACGGAATACGTTTTCTAAATAACGACGATAATCCGCAGGCGTTTTATCA
>NZ_JAYRTF010000054.1:0-1950 GCF_041919735.1 Acinetobacter sp. | reverse complement strand
ATTGGAATAAATCCAGGTGTTGCGGAGTTCCACAACAACCGCGCGTCGGCGCTGCAAAAAATTGGTGACAAATCTGAAGCTTTGAAAGGCTATCAGATGGCGCTAAAAATCAATCCGATGTATGCGAATGCTTTGTCCAATTATGGGGTTTTGCTGGCAGATTTTAATAGACCTCCAGATGCCGTTTCCGCATTGAAGAGTGCCATAAGGATGGGGCTGAATTCTGTAATCACATGGCATGTTTTGGGCATGTGTCAAAATGAATGTGGTGACAAAAAAGAGGCGTTGATTTCGCTGAAAAAGGCGGTGGATATTGATCCTGATCACGACGCATTGCTTTCTGATTATTTGCATGTAAAAATGAAAGCATGTGACTGGAGTGAGATTGGAGATCTGCGAGCGGTTTTGCGTGATGGAGTTAAAAATCGTGGATTGATTGCGAATCCATTTTCAGTTGCCACTTCTATCGATGATATTTTTTTGCAGCGCAAAGTGGCAGAGGGGTATGTTTCAAAAATATATGGATTTCACCGAGAGCTGACTGGTGAATTTCTGATGCCTAAATCCGGCCCCATCAAAATTGGATATTATTCGGCTGATTTTCAAGAGCATGCGACGATGTATCTCATGATTGAGATGCTGGAGGCGCATTCACATGGTGAATTTGAGTGGTTTGCTTTTAATTTTGGTCCGCAGCAGGAGGATGAGATGCGTCGGCGTGTGCGAGGCGCCGTAGATCATTTTATTGATGTGAGGGAGTTATCGGATGTCCAGATTGCGGAAAAATCAAGGGAATTGGGGATTGATATTGCCGTTGATTTAAAGGGGTACACCGGAAATACCCGCTTTGGGGCGTTTGTGTATCGGTGTGCTCCAGTGCAGGTGTCTTATTTGGGGTATCCTGGGACGACTGGTGCAAGATGTATGGATTATATGATTGCAGATGCTGTTGTCGCTCCTGAAGAACATAGCCAAGGTTATTCCGAAAGTGTTGTCCGGTTGCCGGATTGCTATCAGCCAAATAATTCGCAAAGAAAAATATCGTCGCGCACTTTCGCTCGTGCGGAGGTGGGGTTGCCAGAGAGTTGTTTTGTTTACTGTAGTTTCAATGCTAACTACAAAATAACCCCGGAGCTTTTTGATTGCTGGATGAATATTTTGCGCGGCAATCAAAACAGTGTGCTTTGGATTTATGTGGACAATGATCTTGCAGCTGATAATTTGGTCAAAGAGGCGATGTCTCGCGGAGTTGCATCAAATAGATTGATTTTTGCGAAAACAATGAACAACGAGGATCATCTGGCGCGCTACAAGTTGGCAGATTTGTTCTTAGATACATACCCATGCAACGCCCATACAACGGCAAGCGACGCCTTGTGGGCGGGTGTGCCTGTGCTCACAATTGCGGGCGAATCGTTTGCGAGCAGGGTCGCTGCAAGTTTGCTTACTTCGCTTGGGTTGAAGGAGCTCATTACCCGCTCGGCTGACGAATGCGTTCAAAAAGCAATAGCAATCGGCGTCAATTATTCAGAAATTTCCGCATTAAAAGAACGGCTGAATCAAAATAAGCAAAATGCAAAGTTATTCGATGGAAAGGATCGAGCGAAACAGTTGGAAAAGGCGTTTCGCATCATGCATGAAAGACGGATTGGGGGCATTGCTCCTTCCGCCATATCATTGGAATAAGAGTAGATATAGCCAAGCCATTTGCTGTTTTTAATTAGTACGCATGCCATTTCCCCTCCAACTCCTGGACCCCGCCTCCGGCACCTGCACCTATCTGCTGCACGACCCGCAGACGCGCGAGGCCTTGATCATCGACCCTGTCGATGCGCAGATCGAGCGCGACCTGGCCGTGCTGCAGGCCCGGGGCCTGCGGCTGTGCTGGGCGGTGGAAACGCACAACCATGCCGACCACATCACCAGTGCCGCCCTGTTGGCCGAGCACAC
>NZ_JAYRTF010000053.1:0-2283 GCF_041919735.1 Acinetobacter sp. | reverse complement strand
TTCTCCTAAATTAATAGCCTGACGGGGCGATCTGAAGCACCTTGCAGATCGACTCGACCCCGTAGGCCTGTCGATGCTGATCGATGAAGCCCCTCAGGACTTCAAACGGCGGTCGAGCTCCGCCTGGGCGAAAAACGCGCTGGCCAGCTTCAAGATCTCGTTGGCTTTGCGCAGCTCTTTGACCTCGCGCTCCAGCGCCTTCATTTGTTCACGCTCGGAGGTGTTGATGCCGTCGCGCACGCCGGTATCGATCTGATCTCGCTTGACCCATTCGTTGAGGGTCTGGGGCACGCAGCCAATCTTGGGGGCGATGGATTCGATGGCCGCCCACAGCGAGGGGTACTCGCCTCGGTGCTCACGCACCATGCGAACAGCGCGTTCGCGGACCTCGGGTGAAAACTGGTTCGACTTCTTGCTCATAGCTCAATCCTCTCAGAGAAAAGAGCCTCCTCAAACCCGGGGCGGTTCACTACACCATCTACCCCAGCTTTGAAACTTCCACACGAAACGACGAGGAACCGGGCTACTCCACAACCATTCCCGCCGCAATTCGGGATCGGATTAATTTGAAATTCTGATTTTGAGGTGCGAGAGCTATTGCTCGATCCAGGTCAACAAAGCCAGATACCTTGTCGCCGGACTTAAATTTCGCCATCGATCGACCATAATAATAAATTGGATTTTCTTCAGATTTTATGAGGTCGTTGAATATATCGACGGATAAGCCTGTTTTCCCCGCACCAGTATAAGCCATGCCTAATTTATATTTGATTTCCGCAGAGTTTTGATTTATTTTTGATAAATAAAGGTAATCATCAATGGCCAAATCATATCTGCGTGCAGTCATTGCAATTTGCCCGCGCTTTGCGTGAATGGCATTCTTAAATTTTTCAAATTCCTCAGGTATAGAGCCAGAGCCATCAGAAGACTCCAGGGCGACCGAATAACTCAATAGAGCCTCATCGACTTTTCCAAGCACAAGCAGAGATTCTGCCTTTTGAAAATTAAGCGATGTCAACGCGACAAATCCTTCAGATTCGGCTTGATCAAATGCAAGCAGCGCCTCCTCCGGTTTTTTAAGTTTCATCAATACAATACCAAGATTGAAGAACGCGCTTCCTTTGGGTGCATCCATTTTTCTGGCGGTCATCAGGTTATTGTATGATATTTGGTAGGATCCTTTTTCCATGTAATGAACACCAAGATTCAAAAATGGACGGAATCTTCCCAAAGCATTTTTTGGAGCATTGGTGTCTATTTTTAATGCCGCATCGCTCCATACAGAATAATCGTCGCGAAAGGTCAAATTACGGTCTAACGCGAGCCCTCCATAAACCAAGATCAAAGTGACACCAGATATGTAAATTACCCGCGCGCCAAAATTCACAAGAGCAATCGCAATAAGCCCAGGAATTGAAATTGCCCACAAATAACTGCGATATAGAACAAACGGATCTTGAATCCAGACCGTAGAAAATTCGGTCAAAAACAATACAACAGGAATCAGCAAACAAAGCGCAACAAAGCTAAGATAGTTTTTTCTTTTAAAGAAGAAATAAATTGAAAAAACGAAAACAAGCAGGTATCCGATGCCGCCCAGTAGTTGTGGTAGATCAATAAAGGAAAGAGGAAATGCTGGGCGCAAATCTACGGACATCCAGTTTATATTTGGAATAAACCACAGAAAACCATACGCAAAAAACAGCGCTGCTTCGTTCAATATGCTTAGCGGATAAATGTACTTTGATATTCCCGGGGAAATATTTTCAAGCAGTTGCACATACGAAATAGACTGCTCATCAAAAACCCTACCAACAATATCCCCATATTTCGCATATAAAATACCACCTACCGCGATCAGCAAAAGCATGCTGATTCCCGTGACCAAGGCAGTAGTTTTCCAGCCAGGTCTTTTGACGTAAATGTAAAGAGGCACCACCAAAGCACCGGCCATGACAGCATGCTCTTTGGAGAGCACAGCGCACAGGTAGCTGAGCAACGCAAGTGAGTACCAGTAGATTCGCCCGTTCACCAAGCCCTTGATGAACAACCAGCATGCAAGCACTGTAAAGAGCGTTGCCATGACGATGGAACGCTGCACCAGATATCCGACGGCGTACACCGCCATGGGGTTTACAGCAAACAAGGCGGTGCCCACCAGCAGTGCTGCATTGCGCGACTCTTTGAAATGCTCTTTCGACTCAAGTTCTTTGGCAAAACTGGTGTGCGAAAGAAGGTCACGCATCAGCAGGTAGAGCGCAACGACTACGCCACCATGCAGAA
>NZ_JAYRTF010000052.1:0-2400 GCF_041919735.1 Acinetobacter sp. | reverse complement strand
GCAGCCAAAGCAGCAGTAAAAGCGCCTGCAAAAGCGGCAGCAAAACCTGCAGCTAAAACAGCGGTGAAAGCACCTGCGAAAGCAGCAGCCAAACCAAAAGCAGCTGCGAAGCCCGCAGCCAAAGCAGCAGTAAAAGCGCCTGCAAAAGCGGCAGCAAAACCAGCGGCCAAAGCTCCAGCGAAAGCAGCAGCCAAAGCTCCAGCGAAAGCAGCAGCTAAGCCAAAAGCAGCAGCGAAACCCGCAGCCAAAGCGGCAGTAAAAGCGCCTGCAAAAGCGGCAGCAAAGCCAGCGGCCAAAGCTCCAGCGAAAGCAGCAGCTAAGCCAAAAGCAGCAGCGAAACCCGCAGCCAAAGCGGCTAAAGCGCCGGTGAAAGCACCTGCAAAAGCGGCAGCAAAGCCAGCGGCCAAAGCTCCAGCCAAAGCAGCGGCTAAGCCAAAAGCAGCTGCGAAGCCCACAGCCAAAGTAGCCAAGCCGGCTGCAAAAGCACCTGCGAAACCAGCTGCAAAGAAAGCCGCAACAGCAGCAAAAAAGTAATAAGCACAGCAGGAAAAGAGGCTGAGTCTGAGAAGTCGAAGGCCGCCTCTGCAGTTGAACCGGAGGTGAAACCACCGCCGGCAAAACCAGCAGAAGTATGGCCGTTTCCTGTGTACCGTCGTCCTTGATGTGATTGAATCATTAAGGCGCGGTAAAAATAGAACCCCGTCCATGACGGGGTTTTTATTATTTGTCAGGATTAAAAGCGATGGATTGCCTTCATATTAAAAGCAACGATGTTTGGTTAAGCGTACATGTTCAGCCAGGTGCGAAGCACACGCAATGGGCTGGTCTATATGGTGATGCGGTGAAAATCAGATTGTCCGCACCGCCCGTTGACGGTAAGGCCAATGAAGCATTATGTCAATTCTTAGCCCGCGCTTTTGCTTGCGCGCCACGAGAGGTGAGTGTGGTTCGTGGGCAAACCTCACGACAAAAAATCATATGTTTTCACGGGCAGGCAAATGAATTCTCTGCGATGCAATTGACATTGCAGACGTATTTGGCAGAAAAATAAAGTGTTTACGTATAGGGCTGCTTTATGCGGTCTGCTGCGCCGTATCAATAATTTCAACGCTGTGAGTGATTTGCGCCACTTGTCCCAGCATGATGCTCGCCGAACAATATTTGTCGTGCGACAACTTAACAGCGCGTTCGACTGCTGCTGCAGACAAATCTTGTCCGCTGACGACGAAATGAAAATGGATGTCTGTGAATACTTTTGGGTCAGTTTCGGCACGGGTGGCGCGTAATTGAACTTGGCAGTCGGAGACTTTTTGACGCGCTCTTTGTAAAATCAGCACCACATCAAATGCGGAGCAGCCGCCAGTACCCATCAACAACATCTCCATTGGGCGTGGACCCAGATTGCGTCCGCCTGCTTCGGGTGCGCCGTCCATGACCACAGCGTGGCCGCTGCCTGACTCGCCGATAAATGACATACCGGCGTTGGCGCCGACCCAGCGTACTGTGCATTCCATATTGACTGATCCTGTTCGTTTAAATAATGGTTTGATTCGTCTTAAGCAACCTATTTCATAATTTAGGCATTATAACGGATGCGGAAAAAACATTTGAATGTGAGAAAAGCCATAAATTTCTGTTTAAACAGAAAGCAATGTTGCATCTGTGCAACTGTTTCTATAAATTTTTAAAAAGATTTTTTGGTTAAAGTTTTTATAAAATTGATGTATTTATAATAATTTCACAAAAATACCTATCTCGGAGAAAAAAATTCTGTATTTAAGGGTTCGCTGCAAAAAACTACATTTTCCGTGCCTTGTCTGGCATTGAAAATCCCGTATAATGGCAACCGTTGACTGTTATGCAGTCTCAAGTTGTCTCCTCCACCCTTCTTTGGTGGATTTATAACCCAAGCTTTATGGCTTGGGTTTTTTTTCGTCCAGCGTGATTAAGCTGAATGCTTTTGTGTGTCGTAATTACCATAAAAAGCAGCGGAAAATCAGATGTTTACGCCAATAATTGCGCTGATTTATTGACTTTTATTCTTGAATCATCGATAATTTAAAGCTCAGCCCATAAAAGAGCGCATCGGGAGAGGTTGCGGGCATAAGCAATGATAGCGAGCTGTATGGTTGTTTAATTTAATTTATTGGAAATAGTAATGAAGACTTTTTCAGCAAAACAACACGAAGTCGTACGTGACTGGTATGTCATCGACGCGACGGATAAAGTGTTGGGTCGTGTGGCCAGTGAAGTCGCACGTCGTTTGCGTGGCAAGCATAAACCAGAGTTTACGCCGCACGTTGACACGGGTGATTTTATCGTAATCGTTAATGCCGACAAATTGCGCATTACCGGTGCGAAATTCGAAGACAAAAAATACTACCGTCACTCGGGCTATCC
>NZ_JAYRTF010000051.1:0-2749 GCF_041919735.1 Acinetobacter sp. | reverse complement strand
CGATTTCATTCTTCATCTCCATGAAAATTGATGATTATTAAATGACTAGTCATTAAAAAAGTTATTTGGGTGCCCAAGCAGGTTCACGGACTTCACCTTGTTCACTTGGTAAATTCATACGGAAACGGCCATCCAGTGACATGATCGACAACAAACCACGTGAACCTTCACGCGTTGCATAGACCACCATCTGCCCATTTGGTGAGAAACTTGGTGATTCATCCAAACTGGTTGGCGTTAAAATATTGGTGACACTTGAGTTTAAATCTTGAATAGCGACTTTATAGTTACTGCCGCTTGGACGGTGGACCAGTGCCAGTTTTTTGCCATCGGCACTGAGCGTACCACGTGCATTGAATGCTCCACGGAAGGTCAGACGGTTATAGCTGCTATTTGCCAAGTCATAACGGTAAATTTGTGCAGAACCACCACGGTCAGAAGTAAAAATAAATGACTTACCATCTGGTGCATAACGCGCTTCAGTATCAATGGCACTGTCATTGGTCATACGTTGCAGTTGACGGGTTTCCAAATTCATTTGGTAAATTTCTGGGTTGCCATGCATAGAAGCGGTGAACAACATACTTTTCCCATCTGGTGAGAAGCTTGGCGCGCCATTTAGACCACGGAAGCTAGCAAGCTTTTCGCGAGCACCTGTGGAAAGGTCTTGGACATAAATTGCAGGGCGTTTGGTTTCAAACGAAACATAAGCAATTTTCTTGGCATCTGGTGTCCAAGCAGGCGATAAAATTGGATCGCGTGACGTTAAAATTGTACGTGGTTGCTCACCATCAGTATCCGCGATTTGTAGTGTATAGCGTTGTTCCGGTGTAGCTGGATTACGTAGCACATAAGCAATACGACCGCTAAAGTCTCCTGGAATACCAGTTAATGCTTGATAAATAGCATCACTAATCATGTGTGCAGCAGAACGAACGCGTGATGCTGGAACAGTTAATAATTCATTTAAAAGATATTGTTGTTTTTGGACATCATAAAGTTGGTAATGAACTTCGTAACTGCCATTTTCAGTGGTTTTTACTGTTCCTGTAACGACATATGGAACACCTGCAGCCTGCCAGTTGGCTGCGTTCGGATTATTCATGCTGGCGGTTGCAGGTAAATTTTTTGAAGCGCTGGTAAATTTCCCTGAGCGGTTTAAATCTGTTTCAATAATAGGATAGAGGCTACTGTCATTGCTAAAAGGTACGATTGCAATTTTAGGCGCTTCTTCAGGTGCTTTTGCAATTTCTAAATGAAGCTGAGCATGCACTTGAGTCACTAAGACTGGGCTGAAAGCAGTTAAAATGGCTAGGCTAAGAAGGTGTTTACGCGTCATTTCCATCATTCGTTATTTACTCAAACAAACGGCTTTTATTGTGGGTTTAATTGTTCTACATAATGGCATGATTTTCTAATATTAAAAGCATGAAATTATGACTGATCTGTTATAACACTGTGAAAAATGAGTAAGAATTAAGTCGTTTAAACGTAAATACAAAAACGCGTAGGTAGATCTGTGTGATAAGGGCCAGTAGCGACTCGCTTGTATGGAGTGAAATATCGACTGAAATTAAAGATGTTGTAATGGTTGTTATTGAAAGCTAAAACAGATTAAACGTATTTAAAATAAGTCATTTGAGTACTTAAAAATACTGTGAATATGGCTGGAAAAATCCCCCTGACTGTTCAGAGGGATTTGGGTTATTTCGCAGTAAAGGATGAAGTAAAGCTTTGTGCTTGCCGGCGTGCTTCTGGATCTGAAGGCATTGGATAGGGTGCAGCAGAACGAACAGCTGCTTCGACGCTGGCTTTCATGTCAGGGTCACTGGAGCTTACGATCACAGATCGTACAGCGCCACTATCCGAAAGCGTGACACGTGCAGTCGCGGTTTCACCCGTTGAACCTGCTGGGGTATCCCAAGCACGCTTAATTTTATTTTCAAAGTCGCGCTTAGCCGTTGAAGCAATTTGCTTTGCTTCTGCTTTCTTTTGCGCGGCTTCTTCGGCAGCTTGTTTTGCAGATGAAGCACGTGCTTCTTCAGCTGCACGCTCTTTCGCTTCAGCATCGGCTTTACGTTTTGCATCAGCAGCAGCCTTGGCTTTTTCTGCATCGGCTTTGGCTTTTGCATCAGCATTTGCCTTAGCTTTATCCGCATCAGCCTTACGTTTCGCATCAGCGTCAGCTTTGGTCTTCGCAGCATCTGCTTTAGCTTTAGCATCAGCATTTGCCTTGGCTTTATCGGCATCTGCTTTAGCTTTCGCATCAGCGGCGGCTTTCGCTTTGTCCGCATCGGCTTTACGTTTTGCATCAGCGGCAGCCTTGGCTTTATCTGCATCTGCTTTGGCTTTTGCATCAGCCGCAACTTTAGCCTTATTGGCATCAGTAATTTCTTGCTGCTTTTTAGCGAGATCTGCTTTCTTTTGTGCCTCTAGCTTCGCTTTTTGTACTGCCTCTGCTTTTTTCAATGCTTCTAAGTTTGCTCGGCGTTTGGTGTCTGCTTCAGCTTTCGCCGCTGCATCTGCTTTGGCTTTCTCAGCATTTTTAGCTTGCTCCGCTGCACGGGCAGTAGCACGTTCTTGCTGAGCTTGTAGTTTTTCAGCTTCAGCCTTTGCACGTGTCTGAATCTGCTGCTGTAGTTCAGCTTTACGCGCTGCCGCTTCAGCAGCTTTAGCATCCGCTGCTGCCTTTTGAGCGTCGACCTTTGGCACAACGGGTGTTATAGGTGGTGCAGTTGGGATAACAGGT
>NZ_JAYRTF010000050.1:0-2766 GCF_041919735.1 Acinetobacter sp. | reverse complement strand
TGAGTTATTAAACTAATGAAAATGATGAGACGAGACTAGGCAATCCAAAGATGACTGAAGGCAAACCCATGTTAAAACGATTACAGAATAAATATTATCAAGTGTTTGCGTTGGGTGTGGCTGCCTTAGGTCTATCTGCAGCGACATATGCCGCAGATGAACAGTTTAATAATGCCTTGCGTGCAGCAAATGCTGGCAATGTTGGTTTATTACAACAATATCAAAGTAGTATGCAGGGTGATGTGCTGGGCTATTATCCTGAATATTGGGTACTTAACAGTAATTTGGCGTTGCAACCTGCGGCGAACATTGTCGGATTTGCACAACGCTATCCGCAATCTGCCATGGCTGAGAAGTTAGCAGCAGATTACATTGAAGAAAAAGTCAAAATGGCCGACTTTGCTTCCGCGCAGCCAGTATTGGCCTATGTGTCCAATGCAGATCGCGCAGAAAGCTGTGCTATGGCGCAAGTCCGGGCCAAGTCAGGCGATCCTTTGGTTTTTGCCAAATATAAAGATGTTTGGCTCACGACCAATTCACAGCCTGAGTCTTGTGCAGGGCTGGGGCGCATGATGTTGTCTAGTCCACTGATGACGGAACAAGACAAACAACAACGTCTATGGTCACAGCTACGTGCAGGGCAGTCAGGTCAAGCGATTGCAACCGCACAAACCATTGGCATGAATCTGTCTTTGGCCCAGCTGAATAGCATTCAAGCCGATCCACTGAACTATCTCTGGTCCGCACCGAAAGCGTCGGCGGCAGATCAAGCGTATTTAATTTATGCCATTGGCCGTTTAGCCGACAGTGATCTAAATACTGCACTGGCGTCGGTCAAGCGTGCTGCAGAAGGAACACCTGAGTCGGTGCAAAAAGCGTTGTATCGCGCTGTGGGGTATATCGGTGGCACAACCGTTATGAAAAACAATTTTAATGTGGAAGTGTTGCAAGCCTTCGATCGGAGCTATGGTTTAGCACTGAGTGAAGAAGAAGCTGAAATCTATGCACGCCAAGCCATTCGTTTCGGCGCATGGGAGAGTGTCATTCGTGCCATTGATGGCATGAGTGTGACGCAAAAACAAGAAGACCGCTGGCAATATTGGTTAGCCCGTGCTTCAGAACAGCGTGGTGATGCAAAGTCAAAAACACTGGCGCGCGAGATCTTCAAAAAATTGTCAGTAGGTGACGATTATCATAACTTATTGGCAAAAGATCGTATTGGTCAAGGTTATCAAACGATTCCAGCCAATACCCAACCGAGCAATGCGGATGCGCAGCGTTTGAGTCAAGATATTCACTTTAGCCGCGCTTTTGCACTGCGCAACGTCAATGCGCCAGACAATTATGTCAACCGTGAATGGAATTGGGCGGTTCGACAAGCTTATTTAAAACAAGATGATGGCTTAATTTTGGCTGCTGCCAAACGTGCAACAGAAATGGGATGGTATGACCGCGCGATCTATGCAGCTGATCGAACCGTCAAGCAACATAACTACAGTTATCGTTATGCCATGCCGCATCAAAGCTATGTGGTCAGTCATAGTCGCAATGCAGGCATAGATCCTGCATGGGCGTATGGGTTAATGCGACAAGAAAGCCGATTTGTTACCCATGCTCGCTCGCATGTGGGGGCAGGTGGTTTGATGCAGATCATGCCAGATACGGCAAAACTGGTCGCTAGACAAATGGGTGAAACCTATAATCCTGCTGCACTGAGTGATATGAATACCAATGTTCGTTATGGCACATTTTACTTGTCCATGATTCAAAGCCAATTAAGCAACAGTCCTGTACTTGCCACCGCAGGTTATAACGCAGGGCCAAATCGTGCGCGTCGTTGGCAGCCTGAAAATCAGCCGATTGCGGCGGATCAATACACAGAAAGTATTCCTCTGACTGAAACTCGTGATTACGTCAAGCATGTCATGAGTAATGCGACCCATTATGGTGTGCTGCTTGGACAGGGCCCACAGTCAATCACCCAGCGCATGCAAAATATTCCTTTTAGAAGTCAATAATAAAGGCCTAGGCATTTTATGGTTTTGATGTCATCCCAATCAGTCTTAACGCAAAAGCTTCTGCTATTGATCAGCAGCGGTATTGTTATGGGATTTTTTGCGACATCAGCCCATGCAACACCGACCGTGTTTGGCTATGTGATGGAAGTTCAAATGACACCCGCCGTGTGTTTGTTCGATAATCAAGGCTCAAAGAAACGGAAATGTTTGGAAGGCTATTCGCTCAACATCACTGGATTGTATCCTGAAACCACGACACGAGAGTGTCAGACCAATTCCTCAGCAGTGCTGTCACCACTTCAGGCCAAAGTGGTGGCGAGAGTCATGCCCGATGAGCATGCACGTCGCCAGTTGTGGGCAGAAATTGGGGGATGTGTGCCGATGAGTGCCAGTCAATATTTCCGTAACGTGATTAATTATGCAGAACGTTTAAAAATTCCCGCAGATTTGACTTCATCTGAAAATAAAACTGCGCAACTGCATAGCTTACGTGGGCAGTTCCAACGTCTAAATCCTGGACTGCCTGCAAGCGGGCTACGTTTTAGCTGCCGTACTCACCGTCAAACCAATATTTTGACCGAAGTCAAAGTTTGTTATAAACCCAATGGTCAGTACAAAGGCTGTGCAGAGAATATACAAGAAAACTGCCCAAATTCTTTTGCGATCAAGGGTTCTTACTAATCTCTTTCCCTAAATTAATTTATATTTCCTATCATACTTTTGTTGGAATTCATTCTCTTTTACATGC
>NZ_JAYRTF010000049.1:0-3613 GCF_041919735.1 Acinetobacter sp. | reverse complement strand
TTGAAAGACAAAATAAAAAGCACAGAAGTTATTGATGATGCCTACAAGTTTGACAATATTTATTTGATTGAACCCGACAAGGGTCCAATGAAACCAGAAGCAGTTGTCAATACGTTCAAGAACTTTGAAGAAGAGCATGGCTGTTTTGATGCCGTGATCGTGAGAGGGTCGGATGTCTGTAAAGCCCTTGCCGATGCTGGTACGCTAGATGGTAGACTTATCCCCTATTTGACGGACATACCTCAATCTACCGAGTTGTTAACCGTTGAATGGAAGAATAAAATTGATGACATCATTTATTCTTCTGGCCATGTTTTGTGTCAAACAAGTGAGCTGTCTGATTTCTTTGCTCTGAACTTCCCTTCAGCGACCACGTCACTCCTTCCGCCTATGGTTCCGGCCAGGCTGACTGGGAGGCGGATTGAAGATAGCCAAAAGCAAATTTTGATATACGCCGGCAAATTTGCCCCGGAATGGGGAATACGTGAGTTATTCAGCACTTATAGAAAATTGCAGGAGACATTACCAAAGCTCGAGCTGCATATTTATGGTGATAAGATTCACAACCCAAAAGATGACCCCGGCTTTTATCAAGAGACGTTGCAACAGCTCAGCAGCGGCAATGGTATTGTCTGGCACGGGCGAGCTGCCCGTCAGCAAGTGCTAAATGCCCTGCTTTCTGCAGATCTTGCATGGGCATGGCGCCACGATAGCCTTGAGCAGCACACCAAGGAGCTCTCCACAAAGTTACTCGAGTATGGACTTGCCAAGATTCCCGTTCTCCTGAACCGTTCGCCCTTGTATGAAAAATTACTGGGCAGTAAATTCGAGCTGTTCGCCAGAAATCAGCAAGAGCTCGAGCAACGAGCCCGTTTCGCCTTGATGCTCAAGAAAACAAAACGTCTGACAGCACCACTGGAAAATCTGGTCAAGCAACACTCCTTCGAACACGTCGCAGTCAAGCATCTGCAACCCATGCTTGAGAAATTCCCTGCGAGGAACAAGGCCGTGATCCTGTTAGCAGGTCATGACCTCAAGTTCTTCACTCACTTGGAGGCAAGGTTCAAGCAACAGGGTTTCACCGTATTGGTCGATCGGTGGTTGGGCCATAACAAGCACAATGAACAGAGAAGCAAGGCGCTGCTTCGCCGGGCTGACATTATCATCTGCGAGTGGGCATTGGGCAACGCGGTCTGGTATAGCAGTCATCTGCAAGCCCATCAGAAGCTCCACATTCGCGTGCATGGACAAGAGGTTAACCTCGAATACTTTAGCAAGATGAACTTCAGCAAAATTAGTTCAATTAATTTTGTAAGCCAGCATCTACTGGATGATGGTCTGCTCAAGCAACCGATGATTCCGCGCGAGAAATGCCATGTGATTCCGAACTATGTTCTCTGTGAAAAGTTGGATCGGCCTAAACTCGATGGAGCTGAGTTTAATATCGGTCTGATAGGTATCGTCCCTAAAATGAAACGCCTCGATAAGGCCTTGGACATCTTGGAAGAGGTCCGTAAAAAGGATTCTCGTTATCGTCTTTTTATTAAAGGTAAAAAGCCGGAAGACTATCCTTGGATGAAGAACAGGCCAGAAGAGATGGCTTTTTATGAAGCGCAATATGCTCGCATTGAAAATAGTAAATGGTTGAAAGATGCAGTCTTCTTTGATGGCTTTGGTAATGACATGGCAACTTGGTACCAGAAAATTGGCTATGTATTATCAACCAGTGATCATGAGTCGTTCCATCTTAGCATTGGTGACGGTGCCGCTAGTGGTGCGATGCCGATAATTATAAAATGGCCTGGTTCAGATGAGTTATATCCAAGTGAATTTAATTTCATTGATAATATGAGTGCTGCGTCAAAAATAACGGAATTTTCTGTGGTTAAATTGAATGTCAAATCAATGTCGGCTGGTTTTGACGTCTCAAGGGTCACATCTGAATGGTTGGGGAAATTTAGTTAGCCATGAGTTAAATATTTTTATTACTACTTTGTAGTTGCACTCTCATCTATTAGAGTATGAATTCCGTGTTGATGAGATGTTTCAGTATATGGAAGGCTAATGGTATTTAAAATGTTAGTTGGCATTCAAAACTAACATTTTACTTCTACGTTAACTTCTATTTTTCTCTATTTAAACGCTGCTTCAATAAACTCAGTGGTACCACGAAATTTAAATATATAAAATAGACTCTTGTGGAAATTAGTTTGCACACAAAGAGTACATATTACCCAGCAGCATGGACAGATAGGTAAAATCATGTACAGGATCTTTAGCTACAACCAATTGAAATAGATAGAAAAAAGGCTTCGTTTGTGATCTGATTTAATCGCAAAAAAAAACCGACACGCCCGAAGCCATGACTATTATCAATGCAACCCAGTACCTCAAGCAACTTCTTAGCTCTTCTGAACTCAACCGGATCGGTAAATTTACCGGTTTTTGTCAGCGACTCCGGGATATCCAGCCTGCGAGACTACTCCCGGCTCTGCTCTCAGGGCTTGGTTGCGACAAGGTGGATGGTATTGCTGGTTTGCATCGCCATTTCAATGCGTTGCAGCTCCATGATACTGACCAAATAGCGTATAAACCCTTTCACAACCAGTTACGCAAGCAGGGTTTTCCCTTGTTCATGCGCGCACTGGTTGAACGAGCCATCGCCTTACGCCTCAAGGAGTGTCTACCGGACGCCCACGGACTGGCAGGCTTTGAGCAGGTACTGCTGCAGGACGGGTCGTCATTCGCGTTACATCCGCAATTGGCAGAACATTTCCCGGGCCGATTCAATAAGCACAGCCCCGCTGCGGTAGAGTGTCATATGACCATGTCCTTGCTGGACCAGTCGCCGATATCGATGAGTATCACGGCGGATACCGAATCGGAGCGCAAGCATCTTCCGGCCGCAAATTCGTTAAATAACAAACTGTTATTGGCGGATGCCGGTTACATCAGCCGCGAGTACTTTGCTGATGTGACCAAAGCCAAAGGAAGCTATCTGGTCAGAGGGAGTCAAAATCTCAATCCCAAAGTACAGGCAGCTTACCGACAGGACGGCAGGGAAATGCCCAAGTTACTCGGAAAAAAGCTCAAGGATATCGATCGGAGAAGCTGCAGAGCCGAGGTTCTGGATCTGGATGTGAGTTCGGGAAAGTATAAATATCGACTCATAAGACGTTGGTTTGCAGAGGAAAAACGGTTCTGTATATGGATGACCAATCTTCCGCGTGAGCGATGGCCAGCCGAGAAGGTGATGGCATTGTATCGTTGCCGTTGGCAGATCGAACTGTTGTTCAAAGAGCTGAAATCACATAACCGGTTGAAGGCGTTCGCGACACGACAAAAAGCGATAGCGGAAGGCTTGATCTGGGCTAGTTTGCTGGCCTTGCTGGTCAAACGTCGGCTGGCGCTGACGCTGATTGGCAGCGCGGAGTTATCGATGCTGAAGATTGCCAAAAACAGCGCGCTTTGGTTAATGCCGATATTGGCGAGCATCATCCATGGTGCGTGGCAGGAAATAACAGAGAAGTTGGAGTGGGCAATGGTGTATTTATCCAAAAACGGCAAAAAGAGTAGGCAGAGAAAATCCAAGCAAAACAACACGTTAGACGGT
>NZ_JAYRTF010000048.1:0-3737 GCF_041919735.1 Acinetobacter sp. | reverse complement strand
CCAAGTCGTAAAGCTCAGAAAGCTGTTGTTGAACAAAGAAACTTAAATCCTGTGCTTGACTCTTGTGGTTAAAAACAGGACATTTTAAATGGTTTATCGCATAGACATTTTAATTGGTGAATAACACTAAAGTGTCCAAGTCAGATAGGAATCTTTATGAGATTTAATATCCATTAAAATAAGAACGCTTGGCACGAGTCTAGAACTTCATTTAAGGCAGTTTTGATAGTTCTAATCAATAAAAAAGCCCTCAAATGAGGGCTTTTTCAGCTTTGCATATTTTCTATGCGAGGAACCATGTGTAATAGCCCCACAACATAAGCGGCCATGCAAGGAAAGGGCTGAATAGCCATTTCCATAACCAGAACTTAGGAATGAAACCCACTCCGTGAATAAAGCCGCCGGAGATGCCGATCATGACGTACATCAAGGCGCTGTGGCTGTATTCTCCATTCGCATCCAGCATGGCTGCTGGATGGATTAACAGAACAGCTGCAAGTGGCAATGCCAACAAAAATGAGATGGCCATTGCAAACTTATTCGGCTTTTTATTTTCTGTTGTCACTGCTGCTTCACTCATGGTTTATTCCTCATCAAGATCTTGATGGTGTTCGATGTAAAGTGCACTCAGCACACCTGCAAAACATGCCATTAATATGCCGAGAATCCACGCAAAATACCACATAATTCATACTCCTGTGCATAGCCTCAATAAAGGCTATGCGAATTCTCTTCGATGTGTTTTTTAGTAATAACGCCCCACATTTTATAGTAGCACCAAGTGGTGTAGCACAAAATGAGCGGAACGAAGATGCAGGCTGCAACAGTCATTACAGTCAGCGTATTTTTACTTGAAACCGCATCCCACATAGTCAAGCTTGAAACTGCATCAATGCTTGATGGCATTAAGAATGGGAACAATGCAAAACCGGCAGTTAAGATTGCGCCAATGATGCACAGTGATGTGCCAAGGAAGCTGAAGCCAGCTTTGCCTTTGCCTGCCGCTGCAATCACAATAAGCGCGCCTAGAATTGCTGCAATAGGGGCAATCATGGTGATTGGGTAAGTGCTGTAGTTGTTCATCCAGCCTGGGTTGGCGTCAGTAATAACCTGTTTTGCCAGCGGATTCGCAACACCGTTAGTGTCGAATGGCTGAGCAAGCGTATAGCCTTGGATATTGCCGAAATACAGCCATGCACCCGCAGCCAGGAAGCATACTAAGAATACGATTCCCATAATTTGCGTTGCTTTTGCAGAACGGGCGCGCAAGTCGCCATCTGTACGAAGCATCAGCCAAGCGCCGCCATGTGCAGCCAGCATAGATAGGCTGACAATGCCGCAGACAAGAGCAAATGGATTCAATAGCGCAAAGAAGCTGCCTGTATAAGTAGAGCGTACAGTTTCATCCAGCTGGAATGGCACGCCAAGGAACATGTTGCCGAATGCGACACCAAATACTAGCGCTGGCACAGCGCCGCCGATGCATAGACCCCAGTCCCAAGAGTTGCGCCACTTGGTATTTTCAAGTTTCGAACGGTAGTCAAAGCCGACCGGTCTGAGGAAGAGGGCGAACAAGACCAGCAGCAGCGCCCAGTACATGCCTGAGAATGCAGTTGCATAGACCATTGGCCAAGCAGCGAATAATGCGCCGCCGGCAGTAATGAACCAAACTTGGTTGCCGTCCCAGTGCGGTGCAATCGTATTGATTGCAGCGCGGCGTTCTTCATCGTTTTTGCCTACAAATGGCATGATCGCCATAGAGCCCATATCGAAGCCATCGGTAAGGGCAAAGCCAATCAGCAGCACGCCGACCAAAACCCACCAGATTATTTTGAGTAGTTCATATTCAATCATGCTTGAGACTCCTCTTTATTAGCAGCATCAAGTTTTTCAAAGTGGTATTTGCCAGTGTGAAGTGAACTTGGGCCAAGGCGAGAGAATTTAATCATTAAGTACATTTCAATGATCAGCAATACTGTGTAGAAAGCGGCAAGGGCAAAGATAGAACCCATGACATCGCCTGTGCTTAATGTAGACGTAGACAGGTGTGTAGGCAATACTTCACCAATTGTCCATGGCTGACGGCCAACTTCGGCAACGTACCAGCCAGTTTGCGCAGCAATCCATGGCAAAGGCAGTGCAAATAAAGCGAATTTCAACAGCCAAGGTTTGTTTTCTGCATTGCGTTTTGCAACTGCAAAGGCAGCCAAAGCAAACAGCAGCAGCATTAAGAAGCCAGAAGCCACCATTGCGCGGAATGCCCAGAACAAGCTTGGTACATGCGGAATAGTATCTTTTGCAGCGGCTTTAATTTGAGCATCAGATGCATCAACAACATTTGCTGTGTATTTTTTCAGAAGCAGGCCATAGCCTAAGTCTTTTTGAGATTCTGCAAATGCAGCTTTAAGTTCAGGTGAAGTGTCGCCTGCACGAAGTTTTTCTAATTGAGAGTAAGCAACCATACCATTGCGGATGCGTTCTTCGTGCTGTACAAGCAGGTCTTTAATGCCTGTAACTTGTTTGTCAGTAGAGCGTGTTGCAATGATCCCCATTACATAAGGAATTTTGATGGCATAGTCAGTTGTCATTGTCTCTTTATTTGGAATACCAAATAAAGTAAATGGCGCTGGCGCTGGGTGAGTATCCCATTCTGCTTCAATCGCTGCGAGTTTAGTTTTTTGTACGTCGCCAATTTCGTAGCCAGATTCATCACCTAGCAGAATAACTGAAAGTGTTGAGGCTAAGCCGAAGATGGCTGCGATAGCAAATGAGCGGCGGGCAAATGGCAGGTCGCGTTTTTTCAGCAAGTAATAGCTTGAAATTGCTAATACAAAGATTGCGCCTGTGACATAGCCTGCAGAGACAGTATGTACAAATTTTACTTGCGCAACAGGGTTGAAGATCAGCGCCCCGAAGTCTACAAGTTCCATACGCATGGTTTCATAGTTGAATGCTGAGCCGACAGGGTTCTGCATCCAGCCATTTGCCACTAAAATCCAGAGGGCGGACATGTTGGAACCTAACGCAACCAGCCAAGTCACGACTAAATGCTGCACCTTGGTTAAACGGTCCCATCCAAAGAAGAATAGGCCAATAAAGGTGGATTCCAAGAAGAAAGCCATCAGGCCTTCAATTGCCAGCGGCGCACCGAAAATATCACCGACATAATGAGAGTAATAAGCCCAGTTGGTACCGAACTGGAATTCCATGGTCAAACCGGTCGTTACGCCTAGGGCGAAGTTAATACCGAAGAGTTTTCCCCAGAATTTGGTCATGTCTTTATAAATTTCTTTGCCGGAAATCACATACGTGGTTTCCATAATGGCAAGAAGAAAAGCCATACCTAGAGTGAGTGGAACAAAAATAAAGTGATACATCGCGGTCATTGCAAATTGGAACCGCGACAAATCGACCACGCTTTCAGAAATCATCAACGTGTCTCCTTGATTGGGGAAGGGCTGCCAGCAATGCGCTCGGCAACTTGATTGTCAAAATCTTTGGGGATGGTAGGCGCATCAAACCAGATGTGTTTGATGGTCAGTAAAATAACCACTTTAATTATTAAAATGGCGGTAATTTCAATGACTGCACGCCGATTAAAATCGTTGGGGACTAAGCTCATTTTTGTAAGCCTATTTTTAAAACTCATAAGCTATTATTAACAAAAGCATAATAAAAATAAATAGGCTTTATAGTTAAAATAAAAATATATTATTTATTTTTTATAAAACAATAAC
>NZ_JAYRTF010000047.1:0-3961 GCF_041919735.1 Acinetobacter sp. | reverse complement strand
CACAGCGCGGTGGCCAGCCAGCTTTTGCCAGCGCCGCTGGTGGTGCCCAGCACCATGACGCAGCGGGCGGGGCGGGTGTTTGCGGTGTAGTTGGTGATTGTTGCCATGGGCGCAACGATACCCGCTGCGCACAAGGTTCTTTCGCCATCAGGCTCTCTGTTACGTTGCGACGCAGCCATGGTAACGACACCTTTTGTCGCAGCACTGAAGACAATGTTTCCTGCATTCCCCTTCCACGCTGGAGCCAGCCCAGTCCAGACTGGGCCCAGCAGAAACGGAGCGAACCATGTGGCTACTGATTGACGACGTGCGCGACCTCAACACCGACGCCATTGCCCGCACGCCCGAAGCGGGCCAGCGCCTGCTGGCCAGTGGCCCCTGGGCCTGCCTGTGCCTGGACCATGACCTGGGCGCTGAAAAAACAGGCCTGGACGTGCTGCACTGGGCCATAGGGCACGACTGCCTGCCCCAGCGTGTGCAACTCGTCACCACCAACCTGACGGCCCGCAGCAAAATGGCCGCCGCGCTGCATGCTGCCGGATACAACAGTGCAGACGGTCTGAACTTCAAACACACCGATGGCGTGAACTCTTAACCCCTTTCAGATAAACCACACCACACCCCCATCCAACGCTGACTGCGCAACTCACTGGCTACGATGTTGGGGCGGCATGCACCAGACGCTTGCCCCACACCCCACCACCCGAAACACCCATGCGACTGATCATTCTTGACACCGAAACCACGGGCCTATCACCTGCTGAAGGCCGCATTGTGGAAATCGCCGCAGTAGAAATGCTGGACGGCAAGCTAACCGGACGAGAGTTCCACCACTTGCTGAACCCCGAACACCCTATTTCTGAGTACATTACAGAAATCATCGGAATCAACGACGCCATGGTGGCAGGCAAACCCACATTTGCGGATATTTCCCAAGCCTTCATCGATTTCGTTGGCAACGACAAATTGGTAGTTCACAATGCAGAATTTGACAGAGCATTTCTTGATTTCGAGTTCTTCAATATTGACCTAGATTGGCCTCATTTATCGAAACCAGAATTATGGATTGATACCCTTGCTTATTTCAAAGAGAAGCACCCAGGCGAGCGATGCAGCCTGAATTCACTGTGTGAGCGCTATCAAATTCAAGAGCCTGAAGGTACGAATTTGGATACGCTGCGCGATGCAAAAATTTTGGGGGAACTTTACTTTAAATTTTCAACATCGCAATAATTTAAATCAAAACAAAAAAATCAATAACTATTCAATTAATAAAAAACACAAATCAACCATCACGACATCCCTCAAATAAATTCAAAAATATCTCAACAGACCACAGAGTAATCATGCCAAAAAATTTCAAAGAATTTAATTATCTAGAAAAAGTATCATTTTTATCGTATTATTTTCAATACCTGCACAAAACCTCTTCCGGGGATGGTCACTCAGAATTATTAGAATTATTAAACCCAATCTCGGGCAAATTATTGCATTGGAGCGATTTGAGAAACTACATTCTCGAAGATCTCATTCGAAAAAATAACTGCGACCTACTAACTACAGCCTTAAGAACAGAGGCTTGGCTCAGAACAAAAAATTCAGACACAATCAACATTCAAGACTCAGAACAAAAGCTAATAAAAATATGCAGCAGATATGAAAACTCCATCAAAATTTTAGAAGATAATCACAAACCCACTCGCAAAGAGAAATGCATTCAACTAGTAAGAATTTTTTGGTTAATGAGCGAGGGAGTAATAACCCATCACAGCCGTGCAATCGAATTTATTTTTCCCAACACCGAGATTTATCTTGGAAAAACAGACGCAGCGCCTAGCGCAGGGGCGCACCCAGAGCACGTTGTCCCATGTGCATTCATTCGTGATTTATTTTTGAATTATTTTGAATCTCGGAAACTGGTTGTTGAATACGTGGAGGATGATTCCTACGCAGAGGATCTCGCAAGAATTTTGGATCGAATTATTGGCGTGGTACACATCTCTCAAGATCAGAAAAAAGTTTTAGATGCGAACGGAGAAAATTCGATGAAAATCAAAATGCCGGAAAATTGGAACCCATTGACAGGCGATATTTTTGCACGTCTTACCACGCACGGATGGAATGTAACAACCCCGGAATCACTTCGCCGATGGTGAATTTTCTTTTTTTGGATTTCGACGGGGTGCTACACCCCCAATACGATGGCGAGCCGACGCCCAAAGAGGTCTGCTTCTGCCATCTACCTAGCAGGCTGCTGAAATGCTGGTTTGCCCATCGGCAGCCAAGAACATCGACCGCGTAAAACGGCCTACAAGCGATTATTTCGAACCCGGTAAGGGGTGAGGTACCCTCAAAGTCGTCATTTTTTGAGTTCTCCAGCAGTATTTCAGCAGCCTGCTAGGTTTGAAGCAGTGATGCGTCGGCACCCAGGCGTGCAAATCGTTATCAGCTCGACCTGGCGCCAGCAATTTGGCATGCTGCAGCTACGCGCCTTCTTTTCTGCGGATATTGCGCACCGCATCGTGGGGACTACGCCCACGTATCCAGCAGACGGGCTACCGAGGATGCACATACGGGAATGGGAAATCCTGGAGTGGCTGCAACAACACCACGCGAGCAATAGGCCGTGGGTTGCACTGGACGATTCGCAGGGTGACTTTCGAGACTACAGGCATCGGGTGGTCTTTTGCCAGCCCTGGGAGGGGCTGAGCGAACACCGAGCCGTTCAGCTGAACAAGGCGCTGCAGGGCGCCGGGCTTTAAAATTTATTTCTCGACCATGGAGCTCATGGTTTTCAGATAGCCAAAAGAACCGAAATCGAATTAATCTTATCAGACGTAGCTTGCACATCAACCAAGCCATCATTCTGCAAAGCCATATAACTTTGAGCCAACGTCGCAAGCACAACATCTTTTTCAGTGCCTACACAGCGAGGGCGAACAATCTCTAAACCCAATTGCTTACTAATGGCGAAAACCTTGTCTTGCCAATAAGCAAGCCACTTCCTGCGCTCCTCTAATTTTTCGATTTGCAGCATGAAACTGAGTTGGTGCTTCTCATCGATGCGCAGAAATAAAATCCCGCCATCAACCACCTGATGCCCCATATCGAAAAATTCGTGGCTTGTACGGGCAATGAGATCTACGAAACGCCCACGGCGGCCATTGCCAAAGCGCATATACAAATCATGGCAATAATCGACCCACTGCGTCCACTTCCACACAGCTGGCGGCATACGAAGGAAACCTTGCGCCTCGTTCTCTAACTGCAGTAGGTATTTCTTAAAATCAGAATACGTATCGCTTTCCACCTCTGCCCGCACACCAACGGGACTGGAGAACAAACGAAGCAAATCACGACGATCAATCAGTGGAAATCCTTGATCCGCCAGACTTCGAATGTCATCTACCCCATCTCGGCAATCATAAGTAAATGCACAAACCCGACTGGATGGAATGTTGTAATCTCCAGCAATTTCGGAAAAATTTTTCCGAATTTCATCGAGCGTATGTTCATATAGATTTCCACCATTAATCGCCAGCGCGATGTTGTCATTCAGAATAAACCACAAACTACATTCACTATCCAGCACACAAGCAACATCAGTCACTATATCAATTTTCAAATCCAATTGAAAATTATTTCTAGAGCACACCAACGCCAGAAACGATTTTGCGGACGCGTGCAAATTGGGCTTAATGTTTTTATTCGATTCAATCGCCCATTTCAAAAACCAACGCAAAAAACTTTCCTCTGGCAGACAAGAATATTCAGACGTAAAAAAATTTGGAACCATACCGATTCCCTATTCGGGGTAAATTTTTCAAGAATGCTTTCCTTACGATTCAATCGCCGTTTTCCGGATATTTCTGACAGCCTCCCCAAACCCTCTGAGCCACCATTCCAACATGGCGCTATACACCACCGTGGCCGATATCTGCATCCATTCAGCGTTAAGCAC
>NZ_JAYRTF010000046.1:0-5370 GCF_041919735.1 Acinetobacter sp. | reverse complement strand
AGGTAATTCTTTTTTGAGCAGACGTAGCGTGTTTTGAACCACACCATCTTCACGCCATGCTGCTTCGGCACTTAAGCTTTTATCTTCTTGGGGTGTCACTGGAAATAGCGCCAGTTTCGATACGCCAAGTTCAAGTAAACGTTCTGCTTTTTTTAAGAGTAAGTCCGCAGATAGGCGTTGCACCTTCGGCATACTGGGGATGTCTTGCGTCTGGTTCTGTCCCGGCAGGACAAATACTGGATAGATAAGATGATCTGTCGTTAAATGGGTCTCGCGAACCATAGAGCGCAGATGTTCATTTTTACGAATACGGCGCATGCGAGTAGCGGGGAAGGCGGGACGATTGAACGTATAGGTCATACAAATCTCGATAATCGGTATTAAACTAGGTCAGTATTGTAGACCTATCTTATGGCTTTGGGCACATATTGACGGGTTTTTATTGTTTTAAGAGTGAAGCAGATTGTTATGAGTAGTGGTGAAAAAAGCTGGACGGGCAGCATACACTTAGGAGCAAAAGTGGATATTGATGTGGTTTTTGAGCAGTTGGTTAAGGCTTTTAATGCGTCGCCATTTTTTAAGCACAACACCATGACTATGCGAATCGTTGATGGGCAAATAGAAGCCTATATTGATATGCAAGATTACTTAATTGGCAATGTCGCGTTCCAAATTTTACATGGGGGCGTGGCTGCAACAGTTTTAGACAGTATTGGTGGCATTGTAGCGATGGGGGAGTTGTATAAAAAAGCGGAACCTGACACGATTACGGACACCATTAAAAAAGTATCCCGTTTAGCTACAGTCGATATGCGGGTCGATTATCTCGCGCCGGGACGTGGAAAATATTTTATTGCCCGTGCTGAAACTTTAAGATTGGGGCGTAAAGGCTGCACGATGCGCATGACCATGGTCAATGATGAAGGCAAATCGATTGCAACAGCGATTGCTTCTTATGCTTATTAGTTTTAAATTAATTAAGTATTTAATATTCAAGTGAAATTTATAGCATCTAATAGGAAGTTGGATGCTGAAAACTAAAATAGACTGAGCAGTTACAATTTATTTTCTCAAAATGTGATTATTTGCTCTTAGAATGCATCAAATTTTATTGTGACTTTCTCATCGACACCAATGCAGACAATACTTGTCTGATGTCCCTTTCGCAGGGATGATGCCGGCTGACCAAGTCTGTTAGATTTAGGAAAAATCAATGACAGATGCCTCAAATACACTGCCAGATACTGATCCAGCCGATCAAATCAATGATCAAGCACTGAAAGCCAAACGTAAGAAAAGCTTAGGTTTCGTGGCTGTGATTCTGATCATTGCTGCCATTTTATTTTTGATTTGGAAACTTTTTTTTAACCATTCGGTTTCAACGGATAATGCTTATGTGGGCGCAGAAACGGCCTCGATTACCTCTATGGTGACAGGCCAAGTTGAAAAAGTGTTGGTCAGTGACACGCAAACTGTAAAGCAAGGCGATGTGTTGGTTTTGGTCGATCATCGTGATGCCGAAATTGCTGTAGCCCAAGCTCAAGCCGAACTACTTAAAGCACAGCGCCAGTATAAACAAAGTGCGGCCAACAGTAGCTCTTTAAACTCGCAAGTCTTTGTGAGTGATGACGCCATTCATAGTGCTGAAGCGCAAGTGGCTAAAGCCAAAGCAGAGTTGGATAAAGCGCAAGATGACTTGAACCGTCGTCAGCAGTTGAGTGCGACAGGCGCGATTTCTAAAGAAGAATTAAGCACGGCACAAGCCGCTTTAAATAATGCGCAAGCAGGCTATAACTTGGCGCAAGCGGGTTGGGCGCAGGCTAAATCCAGTCAGAAAGCTGCGCAAAGTAACTTGGCTGCAAATGAAGCTTTAATTCAAGGCAGTAATGAAAATTCGACCCCGGATGTTTTGGTCGCTCAAGCAAAACTAAAACAAGCCTTGCTTGATTTAGAACGTACTGAAATTAAAGCACCATTTGATGGGGTAGTGACGAGCCGAAAAATTCAAGTTGGACAGCGTGTGGCGCCAGGTTCTGTGCTCATGGTGGTGGTTCCAATTTCACAGTTATATGTCGATGCAAACTTTAAAGAAAGTCAGCTTGAAAATGTACGCCCAGGGCAAAAAGCAGTTTTAACCTCAGACCTCTATGGTGACTCAGTTGAGTTCCATGGCACGGTCTTGGGCTTTTCTGGTGGAACAGGCTCAGCCTTCGCACTGATTCCTGCACAAAATGCTACAGGCAACTGGATTAAAGTGGTACAGCGTTTGCCTGTACGTATTCAACTCGACCCAAAAGAGTTGGCTGAACATCCTTTACGTGTTGGCTTGTCGATGGAAGCTCAAATCGATTTGAAATCGAAGTAGTTGCACATGAATAGCTATGTTCCCTATGGTGACTTAAAGGGTGGTCGCCTGATGTTGGCGGCTTTCGTCCTTGCATTGGCCAACTTTATGGTCGTGCTGGACATGACGATTGCCAATGTTTCTGTGCCTCATATTACGGGAAGCCTTGCCGTATCGAGTTCGCAAGGAACATGGGTGATTACCTCTTATGCTGTGGCTGAAGCGATATGTGTTCCTTTAACAGGCTGGCTCGCAGGTCGTTTTGGTGGCGTGAGGGTTTTTACCTTAAGTCTGATTGGCTTCACCATATTTTCGGTATTTTGTGGTTTATCGACCAGTTTAGAAATGCTGGTTTTTTGCCGCATCGGCCAAGGTTTATTTGGTGGCCCGATCATGCCGCTCAGTCAGATGTTACTGATGCGGATTTTTCCTCCAGAAAAGCAATCCCAAGCGATGGGCATGTGGGCAATGACGACGGTGGTTGGTCCGATTCTTGGTCCGATTTTAGGGGGAACCATTAGTGACAACATGTCTTGGCATTGGATTTTCTTTATTAATATTCCTGTTGGGATAGCGTGTGCTTTTGCTGCGATGCGTCTGCTTAAACCTGCGGAAACCGCAACGGCCAAACTCAAAATTGATCGCGGTGGATTGATTCTTCTGATTTTATGGATTGGAGCATTACAGCTCATGCTCGATCTGGGGCATGAACGCGATTGGTTTAATAGCCCAGCGATCGTGGTACTGGCTTTAACGGCTGTGATTGGCTTGGTGATTTTTACCATTTGGGAGCTGACCGAACGGCATCCAGTGGTGAATATCCAAATCTTTAGATACCGTAGTTTCACTATTTCTGTCTTGGCACTGGCCTTTGGCTTTGGCGCATTTTTTGGCAGTATTGTATTGATTCCGCAGTGGTTACAGATCAATTTGGGTTATACCGCAACTTGGGCTGGTTATTTAACCGCAACCATGGGTTTTGGTAGTTTAGCCATGTCACCCATTGTGGCGAAATTGGCAACCAAATATGACCAACGTGCACTGGCCAGTTTTGGTTTGAGCATCTTGGGCGGGGTGACCTTGATGCGCTCATTCTGGACCACAGATGCAGACTTTTTTGCATTGGCATTGCCGCAAATCTTGCAGGGCTTTGCTGTGCCATTTTTCTTTATCCCATTATCAAATATGGCACTGTCATCGGTATTGCCACATGAAATGGCATCTGCCGCAGGTTTAATGAACTTCTTAAGAACTATGGCAGGGGCGATAGGCGCATCTATTGCTGTCACTATTTGGGACGACCATACTAAAGTTGCACGTAGCGAAATGGTCGGCAGTTTGCATACAGAGCAAACCCAGTCGGTGTTGATGCAGCAGGGAATGAGCGCGGAAGGTGCATTAGGCTATATTTCTAGTTTAGTGGATAAAGAAGCGTTGACCTTGTCGGCAAACTATATTTTCCTGATCTTGGCTTTGGTTTTCCTATTTGCAGCATCTATTATTTGGCTCTGCCCTAAACCTAAAATAGGGGCAGGCGGTGGCGGGCATGCGCATTAAGGTAATAAAAAACCGCTTTTAGAAGCGGTTTTTTATTCTGCATGTTATGCAGTTTTATGATGTTTTGAATATTTCAAAACAATAGAATTAAATAATCAAAGTTCTGACTTTGCGCGTCTTAAAGCGGATTGCCATTGTTGTAAGTGAAATTCACGTTGATCTGTGTTCATTTTGGGTTCAAAAGCACGTTCAAGCTGCCAAGACTGTGCAATTTCATCCAAACTTGAAAATAAGCCACACCTTAAGCCTGCCATGGCCGCCGCACCCCATGCAGTCGACTCCTGCATCTTAGGGCGTAGTACAGGCACATTCAAAATATCGGCTTGAAACTGCATCAGCATATCATTTTGACTGGCGCCACCATCGACGCGGAGCTCTTTCAGCGGCTGCTGAATATCGGCTTGCATGGCGGTCAGTACATCAGAGACTTGAAAGGCAATGGATTCTAAGGCTGCACGAGCAATATGGGCTTTGTTGGTTCCACGTGACATTCCACATAAGAGGGCACGCGCTTCACTGTCCCAATGTGGTGCACCGAGTCCAGTAAATGCCGGAACCAGCATGACGCCATCGGTATCTTGAACTGTACAAGCTAATTTTTCAACATCGCTACTTTTTTGAATAATGCCTAAATTATCCCGTAACCACTGAACAATCGCACCTGCCATAAATACACTGCCTTCTAGGGCATAAGTGGTTTGATGTTGCGTTTTCCAACCCAGTGTCGAAAGCAGTTTGTTTTTACTGTATTGAACGGTCTCGCCTGTATTGAACAGCAAAAAACAACCTGTGCCATAGGTGTTTTTTGCAGTCCCAATGTCAAAACAGGACTGTCCAAATAGTGCAGACTGCTGGTCGCCTAATATGCCTGTGATCGGAATATTGGCACCGAGCAAGCCTGCCGCGGTATCTGCGACGTAGGTATCTGAGTTGATGATTTTCGGCAGTAATGCAGACGGAATATTAAATAAATCTAATAGCTCTTCATCCCACTGCTGGGTACTTAAGTTCATGAGCATGGTGCGAGAAGCATTGCTGACTTCGATGACATGTTGAGCACCTTGGGTAAGATTCCAAATCAGCCAACTATCAATCGTGCCAAAGGCCACATGCCCCTGTTCAGCCAGTCTGCGTAGACCATTGACATGCTCAAGTAACCAGACCAGTTTTCCTGCACTAAAGTAAGGGTCAATTCGGAGTCCAGTTTTGGATTGAATCTTATCTTTTAAGTTTTGCTGTAGGAGCTGATTACACCATTCAAATGCGCGACGGTCTTGCCAGATAATGGCTGGTGCAAGCGGCTGTCCTGTACGTTTATCCCATACGACAGTCGTTTCTCTTTGGTTAGTAAGACCAATTGCTTTGATGTCTTTGGCTAAAATACGAGCAGAAGCCAGAGCCTGCTGTACAACAGCAATTTGTGAGCTCCAAATCTCTTGGGCATCTTGTTCTACCCAGCCTGATTGGGG
>NZ_JAYRTF010000045.1:0-5566 GCF_041919735.1 Acinetobacter sp. | reverse complement strand
TTTTTTCAACGTAAACACTGTCTTCACCACTTAAAAATAGCCGCAACACACAGAAAAAAGCCCGCTATTTAACGGGCTTATTACGATGAATACGAATAGAAATACTGATCTGTTTAATCACATAAAAAGTCAGGATCAGCAGAAGAACCAAGCCACCACCGAATGTCAGATAGGCGGGGTCTAAACTTTGTGCCAGTACGCTTTGTGATGTTGAAATAAACAATAATGTTATAAATACAGCCGACCAATGTCTTTGCATTGCTTCCACCCTATTTGATCTTTATCCCTATTGTTTAAAATACAAACAATACTTTCATATTAAACCAAATAGGACGGAAAACAAGAGCTTGGCTTTAGACCAAAGCCCTATAGGAATACATCACATAAACGCATCATAGAAACACATCTGATTCAGTATCGCTTGAGACTAAAAACTGCGCTGTTTCTGGAATATCCTCGACCAAATCAAAACCACCATATTCATCACAGCTAAAGTTAAACTGCTTATAGCTAATCAGATAATAATCACTGTATTTTTTCATTAACAATGGATGCATTCCAGCGCTTAATTCGGCTTGTTCATGTACCAATTTCATGATCTGTCTGTCATTCATGACGATGGTATAGCGCATGTCGTTATAGTAAATATGTACTAACCCATTGCCCTTGGCAAAAATCGGCAGCAGAAACTTATGATTCAGTGCAATGGCATCTGGTGCATAGCTTTCAATTTTCTGACTGATCATATTGAACACTAAACCATGTCCAAAATTATCCATCAACTGACAGCTACTTTCTTGTGGCAAATTGACCTGAATGCCCAGTTTCAGTAGATCGGTCTGGCTCACTTGTCGATTGCTAAGTAACTCACGGATAATACTTTGTTTGAGTTTGCTATCAAAAAACTGACCGTCTAACTCAAGCTCATTATTTTTCAGAATGCGTCCCAAAGAAAAGCGGTGACGTGGCAACAAGTTTTCGATCACTTTCCGGTAATAAAACTTGCTGTTCTTTTTCACTTCACGAATTTTTTTATAAAAATACGGCGCATCAAACTCATGACGTAGAAAATCATGTAGCAAATCTGAACTGGCTAAAACGGCAATCGCATCATGCCCTGTAAAAGGTAAGTTCAGGGTTTTCAGGTTCGGCACGACCGTTTGTAATTTTTCATAGTGCGCACGGTCTTCAGGGCAGTAAGGGTCATAAATAAAAATGTATTCACACTCTACCGAGACATCCTTCGGCTGTACCTGCATGTCATGGTTCAGCTCAGGCTGATAGAACATGTTATAGCGGTTATCGGTCACCTGTTCTGGGTCAATCGAATACTGCGGCACCAAAGCTACTACGCGCTTAAAACCAAGCAGTTTAGAGTATTTAATCGCAGCATAACCGCCCATTGACCCTGCATAGGCAATGCGGGTTTGAAAGGGTGAAATCCAAGCGCGAATTGCATCCAACATCGCTAACATCGAAGACTCTGGAAACCATGACTTTTGTTTTGGCATAATGCCAACCACATTAAAGCCAAACTTGGCTAGCGACTTTTCTGCATTGATCGACGTTCCCTTGGCACGGGTAATCAGGTCGCCAAAAGAGAAAATAAGTTCGTCCGATGAACCCTGTAAAAAAATGACACGAATCTGTTCGTCTTCAAAAATAATTTGTTTCGCCATGTCCATGCTGAGAGATTTCATTCCTATAAAGTGAGGTCATGTTCGTTCCATACAGCATAAGCGATTTCATCGAACCAAATGTGTTATTTTATAGATGCAGAGCAGATAAAAAAGCGCAAAATATGACACAATTACTCCATCCTGCGGCACAACACGGGTTTAGTGCAGCTGCTGAACTTTATCAACAAGTGCGTCCAAGTTATCCACAAGAGATCCATGCTTGGCTCACCGAGCAACTGCATTTAAACGCAAATTCACGTGTGATTGATCTTGCCTCGGGTACAGGAAAGTTTCTACCTTATCTGATTCCACATAGTGGACAGCTCACTGCCATCGAACCTGTTACCGAAATGTTAGCTCAGCTCAAACTGGCTTACCCACAGGTGGAAACATTACAAGCCTTTAGTGACCATATTCCCCTACCATCGCAAAGTATCGATGCAGTTTTATCTGCGCAGGCTTTCCACTGGTTTGCCAACATGGACAGTTTAAAGGAAATTCATCGTGTCCTGAAACCGCAAGGGCATTTGGGCTTGGTCTGGAACCAACGCGACACTCAAGTCGACTGGGTCAATGCGCTCGCAGAACGGCTCGCTCCTTTAGAAGGAGAGACTCCGCGTTATCATAGTGGGCTATGGCAAAAAGTCTTTGAACATCAAACCTTATTTCAGCTTAAAAGCTTGCATCAGTTTGCACAGCAGCAAACAGGTACAGTAGAACAAGTGGTCTCAAAACGCCTCCTTTCGACCAGCTTTATTGCCGCAATGCCTAAGGCGCAACAGCAGGATTTAAAACATCAGTTTGAGCAAATTGTGCAGCAGTACACGGGCAAACAGCCACAGGACGAAATTAGTTTTCCTTACATCACCTATGCCTATCACTTTCAAAAAATAGCAGAATAATAGGACACCGATATGAACCCACATACTCTTTCATTGAAACAGGTTCTACTGCCGCTTCTTTTAGGTGGCAGCTTAATCCTCACAGGCTGTAATAAAGCCAATGAATCTGCTGAGCAAGACATGCTTTCGAACGATGATAAAATTCTGCAAGAACTCAGCTCTGAACCCGTCAAAAGTTTTGCTAAAACGGCCAATGATCCACACGATATTGCGCTCTTGGTCGACTATGACCAGCGCTTTAGTAGCATGAGTGATGAAATGGAAGATGAACTCATGAAAATGCGTGAGGCAGGCACGCTCACGGATGAATTTGCAAAAACACGTCAACAAGACAATATTCAGTCTGCACTGAATATGCTGAAAGAGCTGGATTTAAAAACAGAACAAGGGCGCTACATTCAAACTCTGATGTACCAATATTGGGATAACCAAGCCAAAATCATCCAAGATAAAGCCGCAGCACCACATGACAACGTGAAAGGCCTCGGTGAGCTCATTCATGCTCAAGAGCAGCTTGAACACTGGCAGTCGCAGTATCCTAAAGCTCAAGATACGATGTCGACAGGCTACTAACTCAATCGCAGACAAAGAAAAGGGATCCGATGATCCCTTTTACTTATATCTATTCTAACTATGGGCGTTCAGCATATTGTGGTAATACATCACAAATGTTGTCCCACTCGGCTTGAGACGCCACAAAAATATGCTGCGTCGGCTTTTGCTGTAACGGGGTATCTAAAGTGCCGATCCGCAAACGGTAAAACTCAGGGGTGTCAGCTTTAATACTGACAAGAGGTGAACCACAGTTGCCACAGAAACAGCGCTCTGTGCCTGCACTCGACGCATATTTTTTCACAACGTCCTGACCAGAGGTCAGTTTAAAATCCGCCTTAGCAATCGGTGCATTGGTTGCATATGCCGTTCCATTGGCCTTGCGACATTTTTGACAATGGCATTGAATAATATCGCCAATCGGCCCATCAATTTGATAAGTCACTGCACCGCACAGGCAGCTGCCCACATACTGCTGAAGATCCGACATCATGATGCTCCTTGAATTTTTTATTCAAATTAGCACAGCTGATTTTCAGTTGCATCGCTTATGGCGATTTTTTTGCCACATTCAAATACTGCATCACACCCTCACCCGCGGCCCGTCCGGTTGCAAAACATGCAGTGAGTAAGTAGCCCCCTGTGGGTGCATCCCAGTCCAACATTTCCCCACATAAAAAAACGGCGGGATTGGATTTTAATTGTAGCTGCGAGCTTAGGCCTTCACGGCGCACACCGCCAGCACAACTAATGGCTTCTTCAATCGGACGAAAACCAGTTAAAGGAATCTGGAGTTGCTTCACCTGCTGCGCCAATTGTTCAGGGTAATTCCAGTGTTCTTTTGCAACTAACTCTCTCACTAAACTGGCCTTGGCTGCATCTAAACCTGCTTTACGCCAAACATTACTTAAAGACTGTTTTTTCGTAGGTTTCAGGCGCACAGCCAATTCTTGAACAGTGACATCTGGCAGTAAATCAAGCGTTAACACTAAAGGTTGGAGCTGTTTTTGCTGCGCACGCAGCGCTCGACCTTGCTTATAGACCAAACCACTTTCTAAGCCATAATGGGTGATGACGATATCGCCCATACTTTTTTCGGCATCGCCCACCCATGCTGCGATACGTTTCAGTGGCTGACCAAAGACGGGTTGCATATAGGTAGACCATTCATGTTCTACCCCAGCATTGCTGGCTTGAAAAGGCTCAATTTCATCGGCCTCCAACCAGTTTTGCCAAGCGCCATCGCTACCGAGCTGAGACCATGACACCGCTCCGCAAGCCAAGACAATCGCATCATAGCTCTGGCTGCGCACTTGATCACTAAGCAAAGACTTGATTTCAAGTGTATGTTCTTTGAGGCTGAGGCATTGATGACGATAGTAAAACTTGATGCCTGACTCAACCAAGCGTTTCAACCATGCACGTAATAAAGGCGCGGCTTTCATTTCAATCGGGAAAATACGACCAGACGTTCCGACATAGGACTCAATGCCTAAACCTTTCATCCATGCTTGAATCCATGTGGCATCCCACTTACGAATCCAAGGTGCCAACCATTCGGCTTGATCATAACGACCGATAAACTGCTCCACAGCTTCGGCATGAGAGATATTTAGTCCTGTTTTACCCGCCATCAGGAACTTACGTGCAGCAGATGGTTTTTGTTCAAACACATCGACCTGAACATCATATTGGCTCAACACTTCTGCTGCCATCAAACCGGCTGGGCCCGCCCCAATAATTGCAATACGCTTTGGCATGATTTATTCAGCTTGATCCGAAGCTTGCGCCTGCGGGTTCTGACCTTGCAAAGCCTGAAACGCATCAAAACGCGTGCGATAACCTTCAGGTTTGGTGATGATCAACTGTTGGCAGAGCTCGCCTCGTTCTAAATATTTAATTTCAAAATGCGTCCTCGCAGAACTATCCGCGATGCGCTCTTTTACAAACGGTAACTTCCACACCTCAATCAACTGTTGCTGTGCTTCTTCGATATATTCAGGAATATTGCTGGCTAACGTAATTTGTCCGCCCACTTGTAAACGTGAAATCAGAAACTCAAAAAACGGCATATTCAACCAGCGCTGCGCAGGATTATGCGGTTCAGGATTAGGATAAAGAATAAAGAACTGTTCAACCTGCTGCGGTTGCAAGGCATGTACCACCCACGGTAAAGCATCGGCATGTACCAGCTGTAAATTCTGCTGACCTTCTAAGCCATGTTGTTTCTGCATCGCCACAAACTTTTCACGGGTTCGCTCAACCGCAATCAGCTTTTTCTCAGAATGATTGGCCGTAAACAATAAAGCATGTTTACCCTTGCCCGCCCCAATTTCCACACACAGTGGATCAGGACTGATCATTTGAAAATCACGAGGCGCATGCATACGCTGGGCTTGAAATTGACGAATCGGCATAATCAGATCAAACTAA
>NZ_JAYRTF010000044.1:0-5639 GCF_041919735.1 Acinetobacter sp. | reverse complement strand
TTGCCGTTTGAAGCATTTTCGAGGAATTGCAACACGATTTGATAAATTCAAACGAAATTATAAAAGTGCTGTTGCTCTAGCATGTATCTATATTTGGTTACCCTTATGAAATGTCAACAGACCCTAAATAAAAATAGAAAAAGCCCACAACCCTTGGGCTTATTTTTTGGCTTCTACCACAGCGCAAGCAACTCACCAAAGCTCAGCAATTTTTTTCATCAACTGCGCGCGAAAAGGCGCAGTCGGGTTGCCGGCATTGCGCTGTGTTTCATTGTCATAAAATTTTTGCCAGGTTTGCACCATCTCCAAAGTGACATCTTGCGTTTTTAGCTTTTCAACATCTTCTTTTGCAATGTTGTTTAAACGCTTTTCTGCACCGTCTGGGCCTGTTCCCCAGCCGATAATGCCCTGACCAAATGCAGGTAAAGACATATGGTTTGGTGTAGGCGGAATCGCTAAACGGTCAATATGAGGATTAACCAATGACTTAGCTGTAGGGCGGATTTTTTCAGAAAGCTGAAGTTCTGCAAAAGAAGAACTGGAAACAGCAATTAAAACGGCTGAAAGGGTAACGAAGAGATAAGGTTTGAGCATGGCTAGAAAGAAAAAATATTAAATAAGAATCATTATTATATATAAATTTATCGCATTAACTGCGTATTTTTCAAAAATTGAATCTGCTGAATTGAAAATTTTCCTCTGCCTTATACCTATAAATAAACTGGCAAGCAGGGGGATATTAATATGTTTCTATCGCCTATCCGTAGCAAGCCGATTTGCCGCTTTGAATCATGCAATACATTCAATTGCGCAATTAAAAGCGGCTTGTGTTTAGGTAATCGGATTTAAAGTGACGTTGATATTGCCGCGTGTCGCATTGGAATAGGGGCAAACGATATGCGCGGCATCCACCAATTTTTTGGCTTCTGCAGCATCCATGCCTTCCAAATGAATATTCAACGTTGCCTCAATGCCAAAACCGGTCGGGATCGGGCCAATGCCAACTTCACCTTCAATATAAGCCTCTTTAGGCATGCTGATTTTATCGCGGTTAGAAACAAATTTCATCGCGCCTAAAAAGCAGGCCGAATAGCCTGCGGCAAACAGCTGTTCAGGATTGGTGCCGTTTCCTGTGCCGCCCATGACTTTTGGTACAGCCAATTGCACGTCCAAATGACCATCAGATGCGACGGCCCGGCCATCGCGGCCACCGGTCGCTTTCGCTTTTGCGGTATATACTGCTTTTTCTAAAGCCATCGTTATTATTCCTGCATATTCTGAGAATCTTTATACTGCTGGATTTTGTTTAAATAATAATCAATTAAATTGTAACAATACATTGAGCAAAGCGGGTCAGCCCCGCGGGAAAAATCAATGAAATATGAATCATTTTGCTGCTTTTAAATTATATTGAAAATAACGGCTTGCAGTGTTTTTCGGGATATTGCAGTTGAAATTCAATCTTTGCTTTAAAGGATTTATGCTGCGCACATCACTGCTCTATAGCCGCGAGCCCACAGATAAATAAAATGGTGTATTTTCAGTGTGGAAGAATGAGGCGATGGTTTTTAATGCTTGAATCAAACTGCTTTGACTGATTTTTTTCTTATTTTAATCAATTGAGTGCAAATCTAGCGGAGCAGATAGGGTTTGAATCATCCGTATTGCACTAAAACACGGTGCTGCATGAGCGGCATGGATTCACGGATTTTCGCCTGCTCAGCTAAATCAAACGGCACGGTAATCAAGCCTGCACCTTCAGTTTGAATCATGTCCTGCAATTGGCCGCGGCTGTTGGCTGCGCCAGTATGTCCCCAAGTTTGACGCTTTTCACCGTGCCAGCCTTGCTGAGCAGAGCCTAGAACGGCACATTGGCTGTCCATGGCGCGGGCTTGCAGCAGCAATTGCCAATGCATTTCACCTGTGGTGTAGGTAAATGCCGCAGGCGCAGTCAAAATATTGGCGCCGTGCGCGCGCAGGCTGAGCGCCAGTTCCGGAAAACGCAGGTCATAGCAGACCATCAGGCCAATATTGCCAAATGGTGTTTTGGCAACGCTCAGATCAGTGCCGGGTTCAAAGAATTTCGATTCTTGATAGCCGCCGACAGCATCACCGACTTGCACATCAAATAAATGGATTTTGTCATAACGCGCTTCAGTTTTTTCAGGACTGATGCACAGGCTGACAGTCCGTACGCGGCCATCTGCAATGATGGAGCCGTCTGGACGGTAAGGGCAGGGCAAGGTTCCAGCGACAATCCATATGCCATGCTGATGCGCCAGCTGTTCCAAGCGCTGCTGAATGGATTCAAACTGGGCTGCGGTCTCACGCTGCTTGCCTGCCGCAAAGCAGACAAAATTTTCAGGGAAGGCAATCAGGCTGGCCCCTTGGGCTTTGCTTTGCGCAATCAAGGATTCAATGACAGTGAAGTTCGCTTCAATATCATTTTGAGAATTCATTTGAGCAACGGAAAGAAAAGTCATGGGTGATCTCTGAGAAGGCAGAATGGCTTAAGCGTTTTGCTGGGCGGACTGGTCTAAGCTGTCTTGCTCTTTCTGCAGCTGCTTGACCAAAGGCTCAAACATATTTTGGTTGCTTGCATTGAGCTTCATCAATGTTTTATGCGCGTCCAGCACCGTATTCAGCATATTGTTATGGGTAATATGCTCTTCCATTAATTCACGGGTGCAAACGCTCGGATCACCGCAGTAATCTAAAATGACAAAAACTTGCCCCAGCCCCATACTGTTGGCCAGAGTAGTAATGTCTGAGTTGGTAGACAGCATGACTGCCTGAATGTGATGGATTTGCTTGAGCTTTAAGCCCAATTTAGCCAAGATGCCTAAAACCGTACTGTCAATGAATGTTGTTTGGGTCAAATCTACGATTGCGCCAATAACATTCTCTTGCTGTTCAATCTTATTCAGTAACTTGTCTAAACTAATGCAAGATTGGGCACGCACTTCGCCAATAAGCTTAAAAATATGCGTTCCGTTCAAGCTTGCATATTCAACATGACCTGTTGACATATAAATGCCATTTGCAGAGAAGGATAGTAAATTATCCCATAGGGCCACTGCTTACTCAAGTAGCCAACAGTCTTATAAATTAGCAGAAGATGCTAAATGTTTGATTAGTCAATTAATTCATTCTGCGGAAACTTAAGATGGCAATATCATCCGCGACATGTTCCGGCGCTCGAAATGATTGATTTTGCAAATGATGAACCAGCTGGCCCAGCTGTTCGTTCAAGCCGCCTTCAAAGGGTTCAAGCGCGCCGTCTGAACAAATAATAAACCGCGCATGACGGTTTAAGGTGAACTCAAACTCTTCAACTTCCAAATCTTCCGTCAAGCCGAGCGGGAAACTGCTGGTGGTCAAAATTTTGGGTTCCTGATTCGGTTCAAACAAGATGGCAGGCGGATAATGTCCGGCACTGGACCAGCGCAGCTGATGGGTTTCTAAGTTTAAGATCCCGACCAGCATGGTAATGTGCTTTTCAATATTTTCCTGAACCAGCATGCCGTTCAGTTTCTTGATTAATTCGCGCGGTGTTTTGGAGCGGCCGTGAAAAGCGGCCATCCATGAAGTCAGCAGGCTGCTGGTGACGCCGTGGCCAGAAACATCAGCCAGATAAAACAGCACTTCTTTGTCGCTGATTTTCCAATAGTCATACCAATCGCCAGACAAATACGCAGAAGGCTGGAAAAAGGTGTCTACTTTATAATTGGTGAGTTCAATCGGATTCGGCAGCAGCTTCTTTTGCAGTTCAGCGGCTGAGGGCAGGTCGCGGCTGTCTTGATTGCGCTTATATTGCGCATCAATTTTAGTTAAAGCCTGCTGCGGATTCAGCGGCGGCTTATTCCACATCCATCCCGCCAGCGCGCCTTGTTCCCAAGCCTGCGCCAGCGCGGCGCCTTCATCTTCCAGCGCCAGCACAATAGTCGGCAAGTTCCATTGATGCTGCAGATAATCATGGACATCAGCAATCGCAAGAATCGTAGGATCATACAAGTCGAGATCTTCAATACGGATCATCTGCACACTGGGCAGAGCGGCAATAACCTGTTCTAAATAAGGAATATCACGAGTCGGCTGAATGAAATACATAAAAAAATTGCATGATCCCGGAGTGTGTCATGGAACTACTATAACAAGCAAAAGCTGGCTAGAGTTAAAAAACACCTCTAGCAAGAGAAGAAAATTGCTTATTCTGTGATGGTTTCCTCAGAATTGGAGCCGTTTTCTTCGGTCGATGGCTGGTCATCAGAGTTGTCTGGCGCCATTTCATCAGAAGAGTTGTCGTCTTCATCATCGGTATTGATAAACAGGTTTTCTTCAGCAATGCCTTTCTTTTCTGTTACCGCAAAGCTGATGCGCTGCAAATAAAAATCGCGGATTTGCGCGTATTTATCGCCCTGCAGTACATTTTCCAATTCCAGCAGCTGAGAACGTGCATCTATGCCGCGTAAGACCTGTTCTGACCAATAAGCGCCTTCATGATCATCCAAGAGATATTTTTGCGGGCGCGCCTGGCTGTCAACAGCAAGGCCTACACCTTCGCGGATGGTGCTTGGACCCAGCACCGGCAGAACTATATAAGGACCGGAAGGAATACCGAAATAGCCCATGGTGATGCCGAAACCTTCAGATTCTGATGATAAATTCAGGCGGCGGGCAGGATCGGCAAATCCAAGCGTGGTTAAGGTATTAATGGTGAAACGGCCTAGCGATTTGGCAGCGCGCGCTGGGCGGCCTTGAATCAGCTGGTTGGCCGCATTCCATGGTTCATTTAAGTTTTTGCGGAACTGACGGTAAGAACCGCGGACATCTTCCGGCACTTTTTCAACATATTGAACAGCCAGCGGACGGGCAATATAGGTGTCCAAGGTTTCATTAAAGGCAAATATTTTCCGGTTAAAGCTTTCAAACGGATCTTTTTCGGCATCAGATTGAGCCGCGTTCGCATTAACGGATAATTTTTTTGCAACTTCAGATGATTTTGCAATAGCCGCTTGCTTAAATTGCTGAGTTTTGGATGTATTGGCAGATTCTGTGCTGTCTTCAGCTTCTGCTGCTGGTTCGGTATTTGCAAATGCAGGCGCAGTTACTGCAAATGACAGCAAGCCTGCATATAAAAAAGAAGTATGGCGCATATATAGTCCTGACGCTTTTAACTCAGCAAAAGTGTTTGCCGTATAATAAGTAAAAACGCTCAAATAATCTTGGATAATTGCTATTAAAGCAAATTTGATCAAAATATGAATGAAAAAATGCAAAATGCATAAAAAACACACACTCAAATAAATAATTTTAAAAAGGGTGTTGCAACGCAAGAGAAATGCTGTAGAATGCACATCCATCGGTGGTGATGAAGATTAAAACTTCTGATAAAACAAAGACTTGATTGGATTGATTGAGTTTGGTTTTAGAAAGAAAGTTTAAAAATAATCTAAAATTACTGGTTGACTTTCTGAAAAGAAAGCGTAATATAGCCGACCTAGCTTGCTGGTGACGAGTCAGCAAGAAGATCATTAAGAGATTATGAAGAACAACTTGTGTGGATTTTTACTGGTTGATCGATCGAAATTATTTTCATTGATTGATGGTAGAAATTACTCGAAGTTTATTTGAGAAAT
>NZ_JAYRTF010000043.1:0-9785 GCF_041919735.1 Acinetobacter sp. | reverse complement strand
TTCCCGAACTCAGAAGTGAAACCTCTTAGCGCTGATGGTAGTGTGGGGTTACCCATGTGAGAGTAAGTCATCGCCAGCTCATTATTCGAATCCCCCTCCGCTTAATGGCTGAGGGGGATTTTTTATGCGCGATAGAAAAAATAAAAGCGAAAATACGGCTGTTTGATAAGCGTGTGAGGAATCACTAAAATAAATATAAGAATTCGAATTTGTAAGGAACGGCAATGAACATCAGCTTATTCCGTCATGCGTTCGTACTTATTTTGCTTTCATTTCTAGGCGGTTTTTTAATTCGCTTTATGGCTATTCCGAGGCTTGGACTTTCCGCTCATACTATCGGTGTTCTTAGCGGTGTTTTACTCATAGCAATTGGTGCTATTTGGCCGTATTTTCATCTTTCTCAGCTGCAAGGCGCCTGGCTTAAGTGGTCATGGCTTTATTCGGGTTATATCAATTGGTTCGCTTGCATTGCTGCGGGATTTGCTGGAGCTGGAAAAATGACTCCTATTGCGGCTGCGGGGCATATTGGGAGCGGCTTAGCGGAAGCATTGGTCTCTGTTCTTTTTATCAGTGTTGGAATTGCTTCCTTAATTGCAATAGGGCTGTCGCTCTGGGGATTGCGTCGTGTTTCATAAAAAAAGACAGATCACTAATCCTTGCTTGTATGCCTAAATTTGTCTTTATCTTATGCATCGCTTTATGGGGATATTTTTTCTTAATTTGATTCAGGAAAGTATATTCTGAAAGGGATTTGATGGCTTGTGCTTTCCAGTATGCATGATTTCGGTAAAACTACTTTTTACTGTTGTAAAAATTATATAAACCTCTTGTGTGGAAAAGCAAATTTTCTGCACAATTTGCCTTAACGGTTTTTGACATGCTTTGTTTAGGTTTCACGTCAGTCACCGCTGGCAGAGCATTGTGATGATCCTCAAGGTGTATTCGGCTGATATTGTCTGCAGTGATATTTCTGCTGATACATTGCCATTTGCCTTGGAATCTTATGCTGCTCGGCAATCGTTGATATTCCGCTCTTTATATAAAGCACATCGGCATAAAAAATTCTTTTCAATACTTTATTAGCAGGTGCAAGCTAAAAAAATGGATTCAGTAATGAGTTTGCGGAAGATTATGAAAATATCTTCGATATGGTTATTTAAGCTTAATGACTGCGCTAACGGCATCTTATGTGCATGACTTCGGTATTTTCTACAGCAGAAAATTCTAGATCAATACTGACGCAGCCTTGAGCTGCAAGCGTGGAAGCACTTTTGCTACCAACGAGTGCCACCGCAATAAAGTACATTAATATAGGCTTAGATTCTCAAATGAAGTGCAACAGAGATTAAAATATTGGAAAGAAGCAAGATGAGTTAGCATTTTGCTTCCGACCGACCAAAGTCAAAGTTGCATCATGAACTATACTCATCTTACTCAAGAAGAAAGATATCAGATTTATACACTGTTACGTGAAGGTTTTTCTAAACGTTACATCGCTTGGAGATTAAATCGTTCACCTTCCACAATTTCTAGAGAAATCAAACGTAACCGAGCGAGAAATGGCTATTTCGCTAAACATGCCCATAAAATAGCTCAAAGACGCCATTGCTCCAACCCTAGAAGAATCCCTTGTGAAATGTGGGCACATGTCATCTCTTATCTTGATCTTCAATGGAGTCCTGAACAAATTGCTTCTCATGTTCCAATTAGCATGCATTCCATTTATCACTTCATACGACAGGATAAAAACAAAGGCGGTACACTCTTTCACAACCTACGATTCAGAAATCAAAGAAAGAGGAAATACGGCACTCCTGAAACCCGTGGTCAACTGACTAACCGAAAAAGCATTCATGACAGACCACTTGAGATTGAGCAAAGAATTCGCTTTGGTGATTTGGAAATAGACACAATTGTAGGTAAGAACCATCAGCAATCATTGGTCTCGATTGTAGATCGGAAGACAGGTTACCTATGGCTGAAAAAGTGTCGTTCACGTAAGGCAGAGGACATTTGCCAAGCCACCATCAGTCTACTTGAGCCGATCAAAGATCAGCTCAAGACGATTACCGCAGATAATGGTAAGGAGTTCAGTCTACATGAGTATGCTGCTCAAGCATTAGAAATAGACTGGTACTTCGCTGATCCTTATAGCGCTTGGCAACGAGGTACAAATGAAAATACAAATGGCTTAATCAGGCAATATATTAGAAAAGGTAGTGATTTAAGTATCTATACAGATGAATACATCTCAGACATCACTCAACGTTTGAATCATCGCCCAAGAAAAAGACTAGGCTTTAAAAGACCGAGTCAGGTATTATGCCAACAACAGGGTGTTGCACTTCAAATGCTAATCTAAGTCATGATTTTTCCCTCTTCTGAGGGTGGCATATAATGATTCATTGTGTTGAAGAGCGCTATTTGGGGATATGCTTGCTGCATGCAAAAAAATGTAAATAGATGCAAAAAATTGAGAGTAATCCAGCATTTTGCGTGTTTGCCAAGGGCATGCAAGAACACTCAGTTTTGTTTAGCCTTTGAATTTGATGCATAAAAAAGATCAGCATCAGCTGATCTTTTTTATTTTCCGCTTAAGCAAAAATGTTGCATGCTGCGGAAGCAAGCACCCATAAAATGACTAAAGCAACGACGGGTTCTGCAATTTTTGCCCAAGTTGGAACAACTGGGGAGATGTCTGCCTGTTCGTCGCTGGTATGCTGGCTAACCATTTGATTAAACTCCTTCATAGATTCCTCTAATGATAGCTCATCTTGAATAACAGGTTTGGAGCCTTTTAATTCTAACAGTCTATTTGTTGACCAAACCCAATCTTCTGCTTGACCGGATAAATGCTCTATTTGCCCTAAAAGCAGTTCGCGGATGCTGTTCAGATTATGGCTGCCGGTATCATGCAGCTGCTTCAATTCATGCAGCTGCAATGAAAAAATACTGGCTGTTAACTGTTCCAGTTCCAGTTTTGGCAGGCTGGATGCATTGTCAGGCGATGTGGTTAAATGCCGTGCGACTTCCTGCACATACAGATCGTCGGGTGCAGTAATTTCCTGGTAGACTTTTTTGTCATTGGCGCGCCATTGGCTAATGAGTTCGCCTAGCGTCAGCGCATTAATGTCTGAAATATGCTGCCTTTTTTCATCTCTGGACAAAGAGGGGAGAAGCTCTGGCTTTTGGGTTTCTATCTGTTCTGCAAAATATTGTACTAAGTCAAAAGCCATGCTTGCTGCTCCATAGTTTTAATCTAATAACCTTAGGCTAGGTTTTTTCTTGGTTTGTTCAGTTTTTTGTTCAGCTTCTGATTTTAAAGCATCTTCGGTATTTTGGATATGCTGATATTCACTTGGGTCAAAGAATAAGCCTTGACCGTTTTCGCGCGTGTAAATGCCCAATACGGCAGAAAAAGGCACATACAAATCACGTGATACCCCGCCAAAGCGCGCCGAAAAGCTGATGGCGTCATTGCTCATGTTTAAGGCATGCACAGCATGCGGAACAATATTCAGGGTGATTTGACCATCTTGAATAAACTGTTCCGGCACTATGGTGTTTGGCTGCGTGGCATCAACAAGCAGATAAGGGGTCAGCTGGTTATCGCAAATCCATTCATAGATTGCGCGCGCCATATACGGGCGGGTTGGGCTAAGATTAAATTCTTGTTCAGGCATAAGCAGCTCGGTTAATTTGAAGAGTTGGACAATAAGTCACTGTAGCGGTTTTTTTCCTGCAATGTCATTGATTTTACAAAAGCAGGACGGTTAAAAATACGCTGGCAATATAAATGGATAGGGCGGCAGTGCTGTTTAGGCAGGTGAATGCCCATTGCTGGCAGCCTGAGAAAAACAGGCGCAAGCATGCAGTCTAGGATGCTGAAATGCTCGGACATGAAATAAGGGAAATGCTGAAACAGCGGGGTCAGAGAAACCAGCGTATCGCGGAGCTTGATCTGCGCTTTTTTTTGCGCTGCGACATCTAATGTGTCTGGGTGGCGCAGCATGATATCGGCAAGCTGCAGCCAGTCTTGTTCAAACCGCCAGATATACTGGCGCTGTTCCGCACGCGGCGCAGGCGCATCGGCATAGAGCTTGTTTTGACGGTAACGGTCATCCAGATATTCAGAAATAATGCTGGCATTAAACAGCTTGAGTTCATTTTCGACCAGCATCGGAAGCTGATTGTATGGATTTAAGCTGGCCAGATCTTCATCGTCATCATCGGTGATAATCAGATTGTGTTTGATCTGCTTCTCTGCAAGGACGTATCTGATCCAGTGGGATCGAAAATCATCTGCATGGCTGTACAGCGTGATTCCTTGAAGAGTGGCGTTTTCGGCTGACATAAATCCTGAACAAGCTGTTTTGAAGAGGATAGGATACTAAAAATTGCTTATAAAATCACGGGCAGACAGGAAAATAAAAATGATGCTGGAATTCAGTGTGCTGCAAAAATTAAGTTTTTTTGATTGGAGTCTTGGGCGCTGCAGGGGCTGGAATATCTATTATGAGCGACGCGCTGCTTATTCTGACGGCGCTTTTGAGTGGGATGATGAATCCTGAGCTCAGGAAATATAGATGGCAATACCTGATTGGCGGGGCAATTGCAGTTCTGGGTGTCGGCACAAGCGTTATGCTTTTTTCTGGTGCGGATTTATTTGAACCAATAGCTGAAATTTTTGAGCTATAAAAAAAGCCTTGGTATAAACCAAGGCTTTTTTGTCCGATTCGGTAAACGAATTAACGTTTAGAGAATTGAGGACGTTTACGTGCTTTACGTAAACCAAGTTTCTTACGTTCAACTTCACGAGCATCACGAGTAACGAAACCAGCTTGACGAAGAGCAGGTTTAAGCGTTTCGTCAGAAGCGATCAGTGCACGAGTAATACCGTGACGGATAGCGCCTGCTTGACCGCCGATACCACCACCAGCAACAGTGATGTAAAGGTCATATTTTTCAGTAGCTTCTAAAAGCTCAAGCGGTTGACGAACAACCATGCGAGCAGTTTCACGACCGAAATATTGATCAAGAGTACGGTTGTTGATTACGAGTTTACCAGTACCTGCTGATAGGAAAACACGTGCAGTTGCGGTCTTACGGCGACCTGTACCATAATTAGTAGCCATGTGCAGTTATCCCTTAGATGTCCAAAACTTGTGGCTGTTGAGCAGTATGTGGATGCTCAGTACCAGCGTACACTTTCATTTTCTTGATCATTGCATAACCAAGAGGACCTTTTGGCAACATGCCTTTTACAGCACGTTCGAAGATTTCTTCTGGTTTGTGAGCAACTAATTTTTCGAAATTAGTTTCACGAATACCACCAGGGAAACCAGTGTGGCGATAGTATTTCTTATCAAGTGATTTTTTACCAGTCACTTGAACTTGCTCAGCATTGATAACAACGATGTAGTCACCAGTGTCAACGTGAGGAGTATAAGAAGTTTTGTGCTTACCGCGTAAACGACGAGCGATTTCAGTCGCAAGACGACCTAAAGTTTTGCCAGAAGCATCAACAACGTACCAGTCGTGTTGAACTTCAGCTGGCTTAGCGCTGAGAGTTTTCATTAAACCACTACCTATTATAGTTGGTTTGGACTATGGAAGCTGTCCAAACAAAAGGAGACGCGATTCTAAACGAATACGTGAAGAATCACAAATGAAAATATAAAATTTCAAGTGGCATATTTTATAGCAGTTTAAATCAAAAGCCTAGAGCTGAGCTTGAAAAACCATCAAAATATTGGATGAAACGCTGAAATCGGACAAACAGCGCTGCATTAAGGGCCGATTTTAAGATCAGAATACGGATTTCAAGGCTTTATTTTTGCGGCTGAAGCCTTTATCCCATCGATGTTTCAGTCAATAAGCGCTGTGATTTGCTTGGCTGCCCAAGGAAGCAGGCATCTTCAGCTGCGATTCTGTATTAAAATAAATGAAATTGAAAAAATAGATGAATCCTATGCTTCCTTTATATGTAACCAGTGGAGAGCCGGCTGGCATTGGCCCGGATATTTGCTTGAGCTTGGCTGAACGTATTGATGAGCGGCCGCTTGTGGTGCTGGCGGATAAAGCCATGCTGCAAAAACGGGCGGAATTGCTGAATCGATCTGTTGAATTGATTGATTTTACTGGGCAGGCAGCCACGGCTGCGCAAGGCGCGCTTTATGTCGAGCATGTGCCTTTGGCCGATCCTGCTGTTCCTGGTCAGCTGGATGTCAATAATGCGGCCTATGTGCTGGAACAGCTGCGCCGTTCTGCTGATTATGCCCTGAGCGGGAAAAGCGTCGGTGTGGCTACTGCGCCAGTGCAGAAGTCGATTATCAATGAAGCCGGCATTCATTTCAGCGGCCATACTGAATATTATCAAGAATTTGCGGGTGTGCCGCGTGTGGTCATGATGCTGGCGACCAAAACGCTGCGCGTCGCTTTGGCGACAACGCATCTGCCTTTGCGTGAAGTGCCGGATGCCATTACTGCAGAACGCCTGCATCAAGTCATTGATATTCTTATCCATGATCTGAAAAGCAAATTCAAGAAAGAACATCCGCATATTCTGGTTTGCGGCTTAAATCCGCATGCGGGCGAAGACGGCTATTTGGGCATGGAAGAAATTGAGGTGATTAATCCCGTGCTGGAAAGCTACCGTGCGCAGGGCGTGAATATGAGCCTGAGCTTGCCGGCGGATACCTTATTTACGCCGGAAAACTTAAAAGATGCCGATGCTGTTTTGGCGATGTATCACGATCAGGGCTTACCTGTGTTAAAATCACAGGGCTTTGGCGAAGCCATCAATATTACTTTAGGCTTGCCGTTTATCCGCACTTCTGTTGATCATGGCACAGCACTCTCCCTGGCCGGCACTGGGCTTGCGAAAAGCTCGAGCCTGCATGTTGCTGTGGATCTTGCGCTGGAATTGGCGCGCCAGTGATTTTGTCTTATTTACACGTTGGAACTGTCTATGTATCAGATTAATGCCTTAAACCCGAAAGATGAAGGGCATCACACGCGTAAGCGTTTTGGTCAAAACTTCTTACATGACCAACGTGTCATTGCCAAAATCGTCCGTTCTGTTAATCCGCGCGCAGGCGACAATGTCGTTGAAATCGGCCCGGGTCTGGCGGCTTTGACGTCCCCTTTGATTGGCGAGTGCGATGCGCTGACAGTGGTGGAGCTGGACCGTGATTTGGCCGCTGGCCTGCCGGGACGCGTGCCGCATCCTGAGCGCTTGACCATTGTTGAAACTGATGCTTTGAAATATGACTTTACGGAGCTGTTTCAGGAAGGCCGCCCGCTGCGTGTAGTCGGCAACTTGCCTTACAACATTTCGACACCTTTGCTGTTTCACCTCTTGGAGTTTGGCGACAAAGTGCAAGACATGCACTTCATGCTGCAAAAAGAAGTGGTGGACCGCATTACCGCTGCGCCGAACACCAAAGAGTATGGCCGCCTGTCGGTGATGATCCAGTATTTCTGCAAGCCAACCTTCCTCTTTGAAGTGCCGCCGGGTTCTTTTAATCCGCCGCCGAAAGTGACTTCAGCCGTATTCCGCCTGGAACCGTATGCAGTTAAGCCGATTGTGGCGAAAAATGAAAAAGCCTTGGCGCGTTTGGTGTCCCATGTCTTTACCCAACGCCGCAAAACCCTGCGCAACAGCCTGAAAGGGATGCTGGTGGAAGATGGTTTTGAAAAGGCGGGCGTCGATCCGATGGCGCGTCCGGAAACTTTAACGCTGGCGCAGTTCGTGGCGCTGGCGGATCAAATGGCAGGTGCATAAGATGGCGCGCTATAACTATGTCATTGGTGATGTGCAGGGCTGTTTTGAAGCGCTCAAGGCTTTGCTGAAGCAGATTCAATTTGACGCGGATCAGGACTTTATCTGGTTTGCCGGTGATTTAGTGGCGCGCGGTGAAAATTCGATCGGCGCCTTGCGCTTTATCAAGAAATTGGCTGACCGCGGTGCTGCAGCGACAGTGCTGGGCAATCATGATTTAAATTTGCTGGCGGTTGCGCGCGGCATTAAAGAGCCGAATCCGAAAGATCAGATTGATGATGTGATTCATGCTTTAGAGAGTGATGAGCTGATTGAATGGCTGCGTAAACAGCCGCTGTGCCTATTTCCGAATGAAAGCACAGTGCTGACGCATGCAGGCATTCCATGCAACTGGACTGCTGAACAGGCTTCGGCGCTGGCTAAAGAAGTCGAAGCGGTCATCAGCCATGATGATTTTGCGGTATTGGATGATTTTCTGCAGGGCATGTACGGTAAAAAACCGGCGCTGTGGTCGGATGATTTGCAAGGCAATGAGCGCCTGCGCTGCATTACCAACTATTTGACCCGCATGCGTTTGACGGATGCTGAAGGGCGGATGGAATTCAGCTTTAAAGATGCTCTGGATGATCCGATGCCGGAAGGCTATTTGCCATGGTTTGATTTTGAATCGAAAGCGGCTGCAACGCATCAGATTTTCTTTGGCCATTGGGCTGCGCTGGAAGGGAAAACCATTTCAGAGCGCATTCAAAATGTGGATGGCGGCTGTGTCTGGGGCAATCAGCTGATTGCTTACCGCTTGGAAGATCAAGAGATTTTCCGTGCGGACAATCCCATGTTTTAAATACTCTAGGTTTTAAATGCGGCCGTGCGATGAAAATCATTTCATTGGCTATAGCAACTTTAAAACTGCATAAAAAAGGCCGCATCATTTGCGGCCTTTTTTATGCGGATTCAATTGCGCTCAGGCAATGAATCAGTCTAGGCGGATCCACGTTTGGTTGCGGCCTAGAGTCGAAACCCCCATATAGGCGCGCAGGGTTAAACGTTTGCCGGTGGCATTGAGCTTTACTTTTGCATTGTAAAGCTTGCCGGCTAGCGGGTCGATGACACGGCCGCGCTCATAGTTATTGGTGCCATCTACATGCTTCAGACCCTTTAAAATCTCCATGCCTAAAATCGGCTGGTTGGTATAGGGCGCAGGGCAGTCATTGCAGGTTTTTTGCGGCGTATAGCCTGGACGCGGCGTAATTTTGACAATTTTTCCTGTATAAGAGCCATTGCCTTCTTGGCTGATCTCAATAATCGCTTTAGGCGAGCCTGTTTTATCATAGATAGACTGCCAAGTTCCGGTTAAATCCTGCGCCAGTGCCGAACCGCTGAATACTGCACTGAGCACAAGGAGCCCCAATTTAAAATTACGCTTCATAAAAAACCTTTAATGATTTTCCGCAATAAGCATGCATGGATATGAATGCTTTACTCTTGGCGCAGCCATGTTTGTGTACGGCCAATCGCGGAGATGCCGATATATCCTCGTAAAAGCAGGCGTTTGCCATTGGCCGACTGCTTCGCTTTCAGGTTGTAAATTTTACCAGAAAGCGGATCAATAATTTTGCCTGATGAGTACACGTTCTCACCATCGGCTTTTAAGTTTTTAAAGACATCTAAGCCGAGGATCGGCTGATTGGTATAAGGCGGCGGGCAGTCTATGCATTTTTCCCGCGGCGTATAGCCTTGGCGCGGCGTGATTTTGGTGATTTTTCCGGTATAGGTTCCATTGTGTTCCTGCCGGATTTCAATCAAGGCTTTAGGTGACCCCGTTTTGTCATCAATTTGCTGCCAAACACCAGTAAGGTCTTGAGCAAAGAGTGCTGAACTTGTTAGAACCCATTTAAAGTGTCTATATTCTCACCAATAAAAATGTCTAGTTTATGATGGTTTTTATCACCATGGACTGGATATAAAATATAGATGCTGATCACTATGTCTGACAAAGAAATTC
>NZ_JAYRTF010000042.1:0-11400 GCF_041919735.1 Acinetobacter sp. | reverse complement strand
TGCCCAATCGTATGGAGTAATGGCACTCATGCGGGGATAACTCCTGGCAGGCCTAATTTATTAACAAAGAATGTATGTATTGGCCTTCAAATACACCAAACACAAAATTAATCCCGCCAATTGTACCTGATTGGTGATGCAAGTTGCTAGCTTATAAGCCTTAGTCTTTGGGATGATTTTTTAAGCATTTTCACTTTAATGCTCGACTAAAGCAGTATTTCGCAACAAGTTATCGTTTTCCCAAATAAATATTTAAGTTATGATTATTTTTACAAATTTTCTTTTTACTGCGCCTGAAGCTGGCGGTATCCGCAACTTTAAAAGCCAAATATCACGAAATAAGGGAAAGTTTTTTAAAAACTCACCGCTTATTAAATTTTCCAATTAAATTTGCACAATGTGAGAATTCAATCAAAATCCACATTGCCTAAAAATAGACATCCCCTACTTTTCACCTACCTGCAGCACTGGCTCAACACCGCAAAAAGCGTGCAAGCATTTTTTCCGGCAGCATGTATTTTTCAAGCCATTTGTATTTTTTTGCAGCAAATCCAAACTATCTGTCCGCATTTAAAAAAATTTGTGCTATTCCTATATAAAACAATCAAATCACCACAATAAAGAAGGAGCAATACATGAACCTAGAGTTTACGCATAAACCAGACTATTTTTTGTTTGCCCAGCTCATTATCCGTCATATTGAACACTATATTGCCAAGCATCCTGACGCTGATAATGCCATTTTTGATTTGCGTGATATCTATGAATTGTTCCGCCAGGACAAAGCGTCTGCCACCACCAACCTTGACGGCATTATGAACATTGCAGATGAATACAAAGTCGAAACACTGAATGGAGATGAAAAGCTGATCAGCCGCTACAGCATTGACGCCAAGAACAATTCACTGCTGATCGACTTCAATCCCAATGCGCTGGCAAGCATAAAGGACGGCAAAGAGATTATTGCGCCGGATGCCACATCGCACGAATAATCCATGAATCCTAAACCTAAAGCTCAATCCTGCAGGTTGAGGAAAAGCATTTGATGAGCTTCTTTCAAAGCCGCAAATTCAATTAAAACCATCCAATAAAAAAGCCATTCTGCAGAATGGCTTTTTTATATTTTACAGAACCCAACAGAACCCAATTGGCTGTAAAGCCAGCCCTATGCTGAATGCTCTGCATCGGAATCTCTTCCAGCATCTCCGCTCTTGCGCTTGCTGTCTTTAAAGCGTTTGGCCGGCCACTTCATCGTAAAGCGCGCGCCGCCTAAATTCGGGCTTTCATCCACCGCAATCGAACCGCCAAACCAATAGGCAATCCGGCTGACAATCGACAAGCCTAGGCCATAACCGCCCGATGCGCGGGTCCGGCTGTCATCCAAACGGGTAAATGCATCAAAAATGCGGCTGCGTTCATCTTCAGGAATGCCCGGCCCGTCATCTTCTACGCAGATGTAAGCATTGCCATGCTCATCCAGCCCGCCGCTGACCAGCACTTTATCATCGCAATAGCGTACTGCATTGCCCACCAGATTCTGCACCACACGATGCAGATAGCGCCGCTCTGCATCGGCAACTGCCGTGATTGGCGGCGGCATCAGCTCCAATGTCTTGCCGGTCTTCAGTGCTTCCGTTTCAATCACCACCTGATCCAGCACTTCAAACAAAATGATCTGCTCAAAATCCAGTGACGGCGTGCCCTGCTCCAGCTTTGCGTAGGTCATAATCTCATCAATCAGGTTATTTAAAGCTTCAATGTCTTTATCAATCTGCTCAACCTGCTGCTGGCGATAATCATAGTCGTCTTCATCCGCCATCATCTCCATGCCAAAGCGGATACGCGCAACAGGCGTGCGCAGCTCATGCGATACTGCACGCATCAGCTCCCGCTGCGCTTCGATTAAACGCTGAATATGGTCAGACATCGAGTTATAGCTGGAAGCCAGCGAGCCCACTTCATCGGTAGATTCCACAGGCAGGCGCACGGACATATCGCCAATTTTCATTTTATTCAAGGCATAGTTCACCGCGCGCAGCTTGCGCTGCATCGGCACCAGCAAACCGTAAACGCCCAAACTCAGCACAAACATGCTCAGCAAGGTAATGCCGGCCGCCAGCTGAAACGGCATCCAGTTAAACAAAGGCACAGGCCCCATAACCAGCACTTCAGAGGTCGAACTTGGAATCGGCGATACAATGGAGATGGTTGTGCCGCGCACGGAGGCGCTGTCACGGTACAGAATAATGCTGTGATCCAGCCTCAGGCGGCCGATCTGCTCGGAATCCAGCGGCAGGCTTTTCACATCGACAATTTCCATTGGATATGAAAAATAGTGCTGAATTTTTTCCAGATACTGTTTTTCCTGCCCTGGGTAGTACACCAAATAATCCAGCACAAACACCGGCAGCGCTTTCATTTGCCGTTCGGTGATGTTTTCCGCTTTGATGTACAGCAGATGGCTGGCGTCATCCCTCAAGCCGACAATGATATATGCCACATTGGTCTGCGCATCCCAGCGCACCACAGCTTTGCGTTCTTCAATACGCTTCGCTTCGGCGCGGGTTAAATCGACTTTTTCAGCTTTGACGTAGTAAATGGGCAGTTCCAGCAGATTGGAAGCATCGGAGATCCAGTCCATACGCTGCTGTTCATTGGGCTGGCGGGCAATCCCTTCACTGATAATATAAGCCATGCCGTCGGTCAGAGACTCCCGGTATTCCTGCGCGCGCTGATAGTTGATGATTTGCACCAGCAAGTAGCCAAATAAAGCCACCAAGACCACCAAAATGACCAGTCCCGCATAAATGCGCAAAAAAATACTGTGCTTTAACACCTAAGCGTGTCCCGAATTTCAGCCCAAATGGATGGCATCGATTAGATGCCGTTGGTTTCTTTTACAAATAAATAGCCTTTGCTGCGCACGGTTTTAATGCGTTTCGGATTTTCCGGATCATCGCCGATTTTTGGACGGATACGGGAAATGCGCACATCAATCGAACGGTCTTGCCCGTCATATTCAATGCCGCGCAGGCGTTCAAAAATATCTTCACGGGAAAGAATGCGGCCAGCATTGGAAGCCAGCAGCCACAGCAAGTCATATTCAGCGCTGGTAAAATCAACGAGTTCATTGTTCAGGGTCACTGAACGGCCGCCATTATCGATGACTAAATCATCAAATTCAATGCGCTGCGCCACCTCATCTTCCGGCGCTTTGTCAGTGCGGCGAAGCAATGCGCGGATACGCGCCAGCAATACACGCGGCTGAACAGGCTTGGCCACATAGTCATCTGCGCCCATTTCCAAACCAAGCACTTGGTCCATATCTTCGGTACGCGCAGTCAGCATCAAAATCGGCTGATGATAATGCGGGCGCACTTCGCGGCAGATGGTTAAGCCGTCCGCCCCTGGCAGCATCACATCCAGCACAACCATATCCGGCTGTTCTGCAATAATGCGGCGGATCGCGCGGTTGCCGTCCGGTTCAACCCCAACTTCCAGTCCGTTGCGGATAAGGTATTCTTGAGTTAAGCGGGCAAGACGCTCATCATCTTCAACAATTAAAATTTTAGGTAACTTTTCTTCTTGGCTCATAGAGTGCCCCTTTATATGACTGGACGCATTTCTTAAAAATCCAAGAAATACAATTCAATATAATTTGCAATATACACACGTTTACATTGTAAACAAGATGCCGTTCACGAAACCGATACATCATGGCTGCAATTTGTTAAAAACTTTTAAACTTTGAAATCCTCATGAAATCCCGCTGTTTTCAGCAATGCGCTTCTTCAGGCTTTTGCAAAAATATTTAGTTACAAAAAGAGTAAAAAACAGCCAATGTTTATATTTACAGCAATCAGACCAGCGGCAGCCTGAATTAGTTTTCAGCTTTCAAACTTATCCACAAGGTTATCTATAAGCACTTGCACGCAGCTTTGCTATGCTATGCCCTTGTCCGATAAGGCATAAACAAGAAAGATAAAAAAACAGAGATTTTTAGAGATGGATTTCTGCCAAAAAAAGTCAAAGCTTTTAGTAAAATGTCAATATTGATCTGGCCTGAATTTTCCCGTATCTTGTGTTCAATTCATTTTTAAACCACTAAGTCTTGTGTTTAAACCTCAAACACTGCGGCATAGCATTTGCCCGGTTCAAACGGTCTATAAACATAACAATAGAGACAATGGAGCTATGCTGACATGAGCGTAATCACGTCTACCCCAGGCCAATTGCAGGTGATTAAACGCACCGGTGATGTTGCCGTTTTTGATGCGGAAAAAATTTCTGTAGCGATCGGCAAAGCGTTCTTGGCTGTTGAAGGCCAGCAAAGTGCTGATTCCAGCCGCATCCACGACCGTATTTCTCAACTTACCGAGATGGTATTGAATACGTTCAACCGCCGTTTGCCGTCTGGCGGAACAATCCATATTGAAGAAATTCAAGACCAAGTTGAACTGGCGCTGATGCGTACAGGCGAACAAAAAGTTGCACGTTCATACGTGATCTACCGTGAACAGCGTGCTGAAGCGCGCAAGCAAGCTGGCGCAAATCATCACCCAACGCTGCAAGTGACTGCAGCCGACGGCAAGCTTCGCCCATTAGACTTAGGCGCGCTGCAAGCGCATATTGCCAAAGCGGCCGAAGGCCTGGAAGGCATTGATGTTCAAGCGATCATCGATGAGACCGTGAAAAACCTATATAACGGCGTAAAAGAGTCAGACATCGCAACCACCATGATGATGGCGACCCGTACCCGTATTGAGCAAGAGCCGAACTATACTTATGTGACGGCCCGCCTGCTTCGCGACAACTTGGTTGCAACTGGCTTAGAGTTCTTAGGTTTATCTGCAGATACTTTAGAGAATGACGCCTTAGAAACATTCCTGAAAAAAGGCGTTGAGCTGGATCTTCTGTCAGAAGACCTGCTGAACTTTGACTTGGTGAAATTGGCAGCAGCGATTCAGCCAGAACGCTCTAGCCAGTTTACCTACCTTGGCCTGCAAACATTATTTGACCGTTACTTCATTCACTCTGACGGCATCCGTTTCGAATTGCCGCAATTGTTCTTCATGCGTGTGTCGATGGGCCTTGCATTGAATGAAGATGACAAAGAAGCGCGCGCAATTGAGTTCTATAACTTATTGTCCAGCTTCGACTACATGGCTTCTACGCCGACCCTATTCAACTCAGGCACATTGCGTCCGCAATTGTCGAGCTGCTACTTAACCACCATCGGCGATGACCTGTACAACATTTATGGCGCTATGCGTGACAACGCAATGCTGTCTAAATGGGCAGGCGGTTTAGGCAATGACTGGACGCCAGTTCGTGCTTTGAACTCATACATCAAAGGCACCAACGGCAAATCACAAGGTGTTGTGCCGTTCCTGAAAGTGGCCAACGATACAGCTGTCGCAGTCAACCAAGGCGGCAAGCGTAAAGGCGCAGTCTGCGCATACCTTGAAACTTGGCACTTGGACATCGAAGAATTCCTAGAGCTGCGTAAAAACACCGGTGATGACCGCCGCCGCACCCACGACATGAATACTGCAAACTGGGTTCCAGACTTGTTCATGCAGCGTGTATTTGAAGATGCGGAATGGACACTGTTCACGCCGTCTGAAACGCCTGACCTGCATGATTTGACTGGCGCAGAATTCGCTGAACGCTATGCGTACTACGAAGGCATTGCCAAAGAACAAAACTTATTGCACAAGAAAATCCGTGCAAAAGATTTGTGGCGCAAAATGCTGTCTATGCTGTTTGAAACTGGCCATCCGTGGATCACATTCAAAGACGTCTGCAACCTGCGCTCTCCGCAGCAGCACGTTGGCGTCGTGCATTCATCAAACTTGTGTACAGAAATTACCCTGAACACCAACGCTGATGAAATCGCAGTCTGCAACTTAGGTTCGATCAACCTGGTTCAGCACGTTCAAGGCGGCGTTCTTGACCGTGAAAAACTGGCGCGTACCGTTAAAACAGCAGTCCGCATGCTCGACAACGTGATCGACATCAACTACTACGCTGTACCGCAAGCAAAAAATTCAAACTTGAAACACCGTCCAGTCGGTATGGGCATCATGGGCTTCCAAGATGCGTTATATGAAATGAAACTGGCTTACGGTTCAGAGGCTGCGGTTGATTTTGCAGATGAATCAATGGAAGTGATTTCATACTTCGCGATTCAAACCTCGAGCGATCTAGCGCTTGAACGCGGCACATATGAAACATTTAAAGGTTCATTGTGGGATCAAGGCATTTTGCCGATCGATTCTTTGGATCTTGTTGCTAAAGCGCGTCCAGACCGCATGTTTGAAGTTGACCGCACACAGCGTTTGGACTGGGACACTCTACGTGCCAAAGTTCAAAAAGACGGCATGCGCAACTCGAACGTGATGGCGATTGCACCGACAGCAACCATTTCGAACATTTGCGGCGTTTCGCAATCAATCGAACCGACATTCCAAAACTTATATGTGAAATCCAACCTTTCCGGTGAATTCACAGTGATCAACCCGTACTTGGTACGTGCGTTAAAAGATCGCGGCTTGTGGGATTCTGTGATGGTCAATGACCTGAAACACTTCGAAGGTTCTGTACAGAAAATTTCACGTATTCCTGAAGAGCTGAAAGCGATCTTCGCGACTGCGTTTGAAGTTGAACCGCGCTGGATTGTGGATGCTGCATCACGCCGTCAAAAATGGATTGACCAAGCTCAGTCTCTGAACCTTTACATCTCTGGTGCAAACGGCAAGAAACTGGACATGACCTATAAAATGGCATGGCTGCGCGGCCTGAAAACCACGTATTACCTGCGTGCATTGGGTGCAACTTCTGCAGAGAAATCGACCATCAATACTGGCGCATTGAATGCAGTAAAACCTGCAACTGTAGCAGCGCCTGTTGCCGCTGCCGCTCCAGCAGTTGAAGCGAAAAAAGCTGAAGCGCCTGCTGAAGAAGACGGTTTCGGTCAAGCGGCTCCAGTGCCAATGGCATGTTCAATTGACAACCCTGATTGTGAGGCTTGTCAGTAAGCTGACAGGTTTCAAATCCCCCTAAGTCCCCCTTCTTCAAAGGGGGACTTCCAAACTTTCGAGAGTTGGAGTCCCCTCCTTTTTAAAAGGAGGCTTAGGGAGGACTAATGAATTAAAAATAATAGAGGAAATCCCCATGCTCCATATGACGCATAACTATCAGTTAGGGCTAATCGCCTTGGTGGTGTCCTTTATTGTTTGTTTTTATATGCCCTTGACCTATGCCTGGGTCAAGATTCGCGAACAGCAGCGCAATCAAAATAAGTAGTGGGGATATTTGCTCTTCCGAATAAAATTAGAGCATCCATCGACAAAACTTAATTTTGCTTACACAGAATGAGCGTATAGTAAGACGTCTTGGCTTCAATGGCTTGATGTCCGCTATATGGATGACTATATAAAAGATATAAAGCAACGAAGAGAGAACTGTTATGTCTATCCTAAGTTGGGACGATTTCGAAGATGATGAACCGAAACAAGCTGCACAAGCTCACCAGCCTGCGCCCGTCGAGCCGAAAAAAGCGGTTGATTCGCAAGTGGTATCTGATGCACAGCAATCATCGCCGAATTTGGCAGCTGCACAACCCGCTCGAACCAATCCAAATCGACCAGCAGATTCAGCCGATCCGTTGGCAAGAGCATCTAACGCTCTAGAAACTCTAGACGTTGCGCCTGGCTTAGAAGAGCTGGAAATGGGCGCGCAGCGTGTGCAGGTTGATGATAAAGCCATGATCAACTGCCGTGCTGACTTGAACCAGCTGGTGCCGTTCAAATACGAATGGGCTTGGCAAAAATACCTAGACGGATGCGCCAACCACTGGATGCCGCAAGAAGTCAACATGAACCATGACATCGCGCTTTGGAAGTCTGAAAATGGCTTAACCGAAGACGAACGTACCATTGTCATGCGTTCACTGGGTTTCTTTTCAACTGCGGATTCATTGGTTGCCAACAACCTGGTCTTGGCGATTTACCGCCACATTACCAACCCAGAATGCCGTCAGTACATTTTGCGTCAATCATTTGAAGAAGCGATTCACACGCACGCTTACCAATACTGCATCGAATCTTTAGGCATGGATGAAGGCGAAGTCTTCAACATGTACCGTGAAGTGCCGTCAGTTGCACGTAAAGCGGCGTGGGGCTTGAAATATACGCAGCAGTTAAGCGATCCAACCTTCAAAACCGGCACACCTGAAACGGATCAAATCTTGCTTCGCAACTTGATCGCATTCTACTGTGTACTTGAAGGCATCTTCTTCTACTGCGGTTTCAGCCAAATCCTGTCGATGGGCCGCCGCAACAAGATGAACGGTGTTGCTGAACAGTTCCAGTACATCCTGCGTGATGAGTCTATGCACTTGAACTTCGGTATCGATATGATTAACCAAATCAAGATCGAGAACCCGCATCTTTGGACTGCTGAGTTCCAAGAAGAAATCGTGCAGATGATTCTTGAAGGCACCATGCTCGAAATCGAATATGCACGCGACACAATGCCGCGCGGTGTATTGGGCATGAATGCCGGCATGATGGAAGAATATTTGAAATTCATCTGCAACCGCCGTTTAAGCCAATTGGGCTTGCCTGAGCAGTTTGCTGGCGTGAACAACCCATTCCAATGGATGTCAGAAATGATGGACTTGCGTAAAGAGAAGAACTTCTTCGAAACGCGCGTAACAGACTATCAAACTGGCGGCGCGTTGAGCTGGTAAGTGAAAGATTCCATCACGCGACACATAAGTTGTCATTTGCGACGCATAAAATGTCATTGAGCGACATATAAGTTGTCATTGAAAAAAATACCCTATAAGTTGTACCCAACTTATAGGGTTCACTTCATTAATGTAGGATTTTATATTTCATTAAATCAATTGTATTTCACTTTCAATAAACCACTCTTTTTCAATTAATTTATCCTTTAAAAACTTCGGACTTTTTGTATAACAAACTACTGCAAGACTTTTTTCAGCACGACTACAAATTACATAGAACAACCTTCTGGTACGGGATAAAGCACTATCAAGCCCTAACGATTCATTCTTTATATCTGATGCACTTAACTCCTTGATACCTAAAAACTTCTCATAATCAAATAAAAAACCACCTGCTTCATCATCATCTAAAATCGCCATTACTCTCTCAAATTGCAAACCTTTAACACCTTGATGAGTATCAAAAGCTGAACTCCCATCAATATAGGATGCATATTTAAATAATTGATCTATTTTGGCATCCAAGGCTTGGCTATATGCAATAAGTTCTAAAGAAATATCATCGTCATCGAGAGAGTGGCTATCCAAAATTAATGCTTGCAATAATAATGGTGGAATGTTTAAGAGACTGTTTTCATAAATATAATTAAGAATATTTTTTATAGAGTTATTACTATCCATTAACAAATTAAAGAGTTCATTTTTTTTGTCTCTTATAATTTTCAAATAAGATAACTGGTCGTCCACAATAGAAAAATTACGAAATACATCGGAACTAGTTCTTAAAATTTTTATTATATTAAAATCATTTTTAGATATTATGGAGTTAATAAACTCACAAAATGTACCAACTAGAAACCTTAAGGATTGGGTATCTGCGGCACTTAATTTATTACGCAATGCAGAATCATACAATGGCTTATAAAATATATGAAATCCAGAACGAGTTGCAGCCATATGATGCTCTAAAATTAAGGTTTTTATTTCAGAACGTGAATTCCATTTATCATCATTAGTTACCCCTCCCATAATTTTACATATTTCATCCTCTACTAACAACTTATCCAAACTCGGATTATTAGAATCAATAATTAAACAACGAACGACACCATCAAAACTAACTTTAGACTCTTGTTGGAATTTATCAGCATCAAATCTAATTTTATTAATTAATTTTACTACTCTTTTTGGGCACCTCCAATTTTCAACCTTTTGTGGTCGTCTCCAATTCTCAGGAGCAAAGGTGTCTAAGTCTTTTTTATTATTAGTAAAAATACGTTGCATATTGTCGCCAAACAAACCAATCACAAATTGATTATGAAATTCAATTTGTGTTTGAACTAATGCATCAATTACTTTTTCATAGGTATCTTGAGCTTCATCTAAAAAGAGAATCGGATACTTATTCACTAAAATTTTTTTAAATGATTTCTTTTCAATTAATAATTTTGAAAAAATATCTATAACCTCTGAATGCTCTAATGAGCTTTCCTCAACATTTGAAGAATTTGGGTTATAAGAAAAACGTCTAGTTGACTCTAATGAAGATAATCTTTTTAAAGACTTCTTAATCCTCTCTTGTCGACCTAAACTAGTTTTATTGTTTAAATTTCTAGATTTACTTAAGGCTTCCTCTTCATCGCTAATTGTCTCTTTCAACCTCTCTCTAATTATTTCTTTAATTTCTTTTGTAAAAGGTGAAATTAAACTCCAAGCAAAACTATGTATCGTACTAACAAAAAAATTACTATCAAAGTTTATCCGTTCTTTAATTTCATCACAGGCAGCATTTGTATATGTTATCACTGCAAGCTTTTTATTTTCTCGACTCAGAGACAAAAGAATATTTTCTTTTATTTTCTTGAGTGTTTGATGCAAAGTATGTGTTTTCCCTGCACCAGCACCTGCATATAAAACGAAACTTTGAGGGGGTGATGAAGATACATAATCAAAAATTAAATCATCTAAAACTACAGCATCAACAGACTTCATTAATTTCCCCTTTTACCAACTCATCAACACCTATTATTTTATTTTCTAGCCAACTTAGGCCTTCATCAATATATTGCGGTGTTTTTAATTCTTTAGGTTCTAGGCCATAAATTAAATCCATAGCCATATCAACCTTATTACTGTCTAACGCAGAAAAAATATTCTGCCTAAAATGATCAACGTCTTCACACTCCTCTGCCTTAATCATTTTTAATAGAACCCCAGTTGCCTTTATCCGTTTATCATCCTTATTTATATCTTTTTTAAAGACGGTATTAATCAAAGGCCTATTTTCAAAATAAACAGACTCTTCAAATGTATAAGGAAATGCTATTTTCTGTTCACCTTTAAAACTAAAAGAGACCTGAGTTTGGTAACTAACTCTTATATTTCCATTAGCTTTCTCCTCATATCCCAACTTTAATAGATCATCAACTTGATATTTCATAGGGAACCATTTTATTAGTGTATCATTATTCGTTAATTGACCTTTATTAAGAAGAGGAATGCATTTCTCATACTTTACTTGAATAGCCACCGATTTTGTAGACACCTTTTAGTTAGATAAAATGGCTAATTAACGAGGTGCTTATGAGCAGTAAAAGATACCCTGAAGAATTCAAAATTGAAGCAGTTAAACAAGTGACAGAGAA
>NZ_JAYRTF010000041.1:0-11957 GCF_041919735.1 Acinetobacter sp. | reverse complement strand
AAAAAGCGCCTGTTTTAGGCGCTTTTTGTAAGATGAACTTAAAAATATTTATGCAAATATTTCATAAAACTGCAAAGAAAATGCCGATAAAAATCATCACCCCAACCCAGCGGTTATGCAGAAAGGTTTTGAAACACCATTGCGGCTTTTGATTTTCGTCCATATATCCCAATCATCATCTCCACTGCCGCACGCCTTTAAAAATAAGGCTAAAGAACACACAACCGCCAACGAACTCCGTTTAAGCATTTGATTTATTTTCATTTCCTTTTTTTGTTATTCGCCGTAATCTCATCACGAAATTTAAATTATTAAGCATAAAAAAGCGCCTGTTTTAGGCGCTTTTTGTAAGATGAACTTAAAAATATTTATGCAAATATTTCATAAAACTGCAAAGAAAATGCCGATAAAAATCATCACCCCAACCCAGCGGTTATGCAGAAAGGTCTTGAAGCACCATTGCGGATCGCGGCTTTTGGTTTTCGTCCATTGATAAACAAAATCAGCGGCTACGGCCAGCAATGCCATTAAGCCAAAAGGAATCAGCGCCTGCTTTAGATACAGCGCCGATCCAATCAATACCATGCTGATGACCTGCAATACCGAAATAATTTCAATATCGTATTTACCGAATAAAATCGCTGTCGATTTTACACCTATCTTGAGATCATATTCACGATCGGTAATGGCATATTGCGTGTCATAGGCGACAGTCCAGGCCAAATTGCCGAAATACAGCAGCCAGCAGGTCACATCCAGCGGATGGCCGACTGCGGTATACGCCATAGGAATAGACCACGAAAACGCTGCGCCCAAAAACACCTGCGGCAAATGGGTATAGCGCTTCATAAAGGGATAGATAAAGGCCAAAAACAGCGCGCCGAAAGAACAGTAAAACGTTTCGATCGGCAAAAAGAACAGCATGCAGGCGCTGGCCGCCACCAAAAACAGAAAGACATAAACCGCTTCTTTGGCAGAAATAATCCCTGTAGCCAGCGGACGGGTTTTGGTGCGCTCCACATGCGCGTCCACTTTACGGTCAGCAAAATCATTAATGGCGCATCCGGCAGCGCGCATAAAAATCGTGCCGAGAATCATGGGAATCAATATCGATAGACTTGGCGTGCCTGCATTGGCCAGCCAAAGCGCCCACATCGTCGGCCAAAACACCAATTCTGTGCCGATCGGCTTATCAAACCGGCAAAGATAATAATATGCTTCTAAACGTTCACGCCAAGTAATTTGATGCGCAGCTGTCATGACTGTCCTTAACCCGCTGAGTGTTGCTTTTGCAAATACTGTTCAAAACTTTCTAAAAAGGTTTCCTGCACAATGAATTTGCAGCCGTGCCAAGTATAACAGCTCTGCCGTGTCCAGCCATCGTCAAGCCGAATGACACGGCGCTCACATGCTGGATTTGTCCGCTGAAACAAAAAGAAGCCGATCGGTTTGGCGCCGATATGCTGAAAAATCCGTGCCCGCTTGTGCAGGCTGAGAATCGGAAATATGCTTTTTGCTTTGACCCAAGGCTCAGCTTCGCTGCCATATAAGTAGCTTTCCCGCACCCACGAGGTATGCTGAAACGGCATGCCCATCCACTTTGCATCAATAAAGCTCATTCGCTGAAAATGCTCTTTAGTCGGTTCGACTTGAAATTGACCGCCTGCTAAATCGGTCAGCTGCTGTGTTAAAGAGCCTGAAGCATACAGCCATTTTTTTAATTCTTCTGGAATGGTTTTTGCTTGACTGTGTGTGCTCTGCATGTCCCTCGCCTTATAAACTCAGCAATGATGTTGATGATCAGGTGTTAGGATTATACACATGGCCAATTAACTTTGACGGGCCAATTTGCATCAAGCCCATCATCAGATTCAATTTTTTGGAATTATTTTGTTTATTTAAAAGTGGCTTAATTCAACCAAAGGCTGAAAGTTGCACATAATATAAAGCCATATCCACAAGCATCATACAATTGAATAGTTAAGCATTATCCGTTTTTGCAATCACTTCAAATTTGCCTTGCGGTGTTTTGATCAGTACCAAACCTTCCGCACTGATATAAAAGCTTTGAGGATAATCAAAGTCCAAAGCCAATTCTGGATTTTTCAATGTAACAAATTCAGCCTGCTTATACCCCTCTACAGTACGCCCCACCTCAACATAAGTCACTTCAGAGAAGTTTAATTTAAATCCTTTGTTATGATCTTGGGGATCAATCCAAGGGAAAAAACCTGTGTGCTTTTTTCGCTGCGCCATCTTAATTTACTGACCTAGAAAATATGAGCTCAATCATACAAAAAAACCCGCACAAGGCGGGTTTTTTTACAGTGTAATGCTGTTCAGAATTACAAGCTGTAGTACATATCAAATTCAACTGGGTGAGTCGTTGTATTCAAACGGCGAACTTCTTCAGTTTTCACTTCGATGTATGCATCAAGCATATCTTTAGTGAATACACCGCCTTTAAGCAGGTAATCATGATCCGCTTCAAGCGCTTCAAGCGCCATTTCTAGGCTATGAGCAACTGTTGGGATTTTTGCTTCTTCTTCCGGAGGAAGATCATACAAGTTCTTGTCAGCCGCTTCACCTGGGTGAATTTTGTTTTGAATGCCGTCAAGACCTGCCATCAATAATGCCGCGAAACCTAGGTACGGGTTCATCATTGGATCAGGGAAACGCGCTTCGATACGTTTGCCTTTAGGGCTAGAAACGTAAGGAATACGGATAGAAGCCGAACGGTTACGTGCTGAATAAGCCAGCATGATCGGTGCTTCGTAGTGTGGCACTAAACGTTTGTACGAGTTGGTAGACGGGTTGGTAATCGCATTCAATGAACGAGCGTGCTTGATCACACCGCCAATGAAGTACAATGCCATTTCTGACAGGCCTGCATATTCGTCACCAGCAAACAAGTTCTTGCCGTCTTTAGAGATCGACATGTGAACGTGCATGCCTGAACCGTTATCGCCAACCATTGGTTTAGGCATGAAAGTCGCAGTTTTAGCGTATTGGTGAGCAACGTTCCAAACCGCATATTTGAACTGCTGCACTTCGTCAGCTTTACGAACCATGGTATTGAAGCTTACACCGATTTCAAGCTGGCAAGATGCCACTTCGTGATGATGAACTTCTACACGGCCTGGGCCCATGATGTCTTCAATTTTTGCACACATTTCTGCACGCATGTCTTGTGAAGAATCCACTGGCGGAACTGGGAAGTAGCCGCCTTTAACGCGTGGACGGTGGCCAGAGTTGCCGGCTTCGTAGTCTTTGCCTGTAGACCAAGCAGCTTCTTCAGCGATCAATGTATGGCGCGCGCCAGACATGTCGATGTCCCATTTCACTTCGTCAAATACGAAGAATTCTGGTTCTGGGCCGAAGAATGCAGTATCACCGATACCTGTAGATTTCAAATATTCTTCTGCGCGGCGAGCGATAGAGCGTGGGTCACGATCATAGCCTTGGCCAGTTGATGGCTCAATTACGTCACAAGTGACAACAACTGTTGCTTCAGCGAAGAACGGATCAAGGAAACAAGTCTCTGCATCTGGACGTAAAATCATGTCAGATGCTTCGATGCCTTTCCAGCCAGCAATTGACGAACCGTCAAACATTTTGCCGTCTTCAAATGTATCTTCGTCGATTGTATCAGCAGGATAAGTTACGTGCTGTTCTTTACCCTTGGTGTCAGTAAAGCGAAAATCGACCCATTTTGCGCCACTTTCTTGGATGAGTTGAAGGACCTTGTTCGCCATGCTCAATTTGCTCCGATGTTTTTTTGCTGCACTCGCTAAGTGCGTGTTAGTAGTTGGCTGTTATTAAGCAATTACCGTACCAACTTTTAAAAGCAAAGCTAAAATATTGAATTCCTTATCAGAATAGAAGATTTAAGCTTTTTGCTTTGCGCCTATTATACTGTGCCTCAATGTAAATGCACCATATTCAAACACTGTCTTTTAAATTTGTTCAAAAAGTGTCATAAGATGATCCAATTTGGTGCAATTATTTTACATCAAACCATTTGCACCAACATTTTTCAGCAATTTCCACGGCAGCACCGGCATCAATTGCGTGAAAATACTTCAACTCATATTTTTTGCTTAAAGCTCAAGCGTTAAGAGCGCTGAACTGAATTTCTCCATCCTATGGAAAAGCATGTTTCATCCCCGTTTTGCCTGGTTTTTACATGCAGGGAAATTCAATTTATGCCGTTGATTTTTTCAGGCAAAAAAAGCCTGATTAAAATTCAATCTTTCATGCAGAAAATGCACCATTTGAGTGAATATTGTGTTTTGAATGCCTATTTTTTAGCTGATTCAAAAATGCCGTTTTCCGTTTTTTGATTTTTCCCTACGTTATGCGATGGAAACGCAATCACTGCAACGTTATCCATAGGCCGCACACTATGCAGATCCAGAATACTGAATGGATTCTGCATCTCTCGAAAAATACAGTCCCCTTAGTCCTAGATTGATAAGCCGCAAATAGCCCATTCAGGAATGCGCTCAGCCACGCGGCTATCATGATCTTTCTTACTCTGCGCTCGCCACCCCAGCTATGTATCTTATATAAAAAGCAGTTCACGGCCTCAAAGCAAAATCAATTATCACTAAAACCTAATAGCCATATCGGCAGAATCCAAAAGGCTTCGCGCCTGTTGCGAGAAATAGTTCAGCAGAAAATGTTTATTTTTTGCTATGATGACCTGCGCTCCATTTTTCAGATTTATTTCTGTTTATATTACGGATAAATAATGCGTTTTAGACGCAGGAAAACTGCGAGCCGATCCGGACTAAATAAGCACAGTTAAGTGCACAAATTTCAATAGGTTATTAAACTCATGCTTCTGATGATTGATAATTACGACAGCTTTACTTATAACATCGTTCAATATTTTGGCGAGTTAAATCAAGAAGTTAAAGTCGTTCGCAATGATGCCGTCACTCTGGAAGATATTGAGCGATGGCAACCGAAGTATTTGGTCATTGGCCCTGGCCCCTGTTCACCAAGCGAAGCTGGCATTTCTATTCCAGCGATTCAGCATTTTGCAGGCAAAATTCCATTGCTCGGTGTGTGCTTAGGCCACCAAGCAATTGGACAGGCTTTTGGCGGTAATATCATCCGCGCCCAAAAAGTCATGCATGGCCGCCTGTCAGACATGCATCACAGTGACAAGGGCATTTTCAGCAACCTTCCATCGCCTTTTTCAGCAACGCGCTATCACTCTTTGGTGATTGATCAGGCGACGCTGCCGGAATGCCTGGAAATCACCTGCTGGACCAATGAAGAAGATGGCACGATTGAAGAAATCATGGGCGTGAAGCATAAGACCTTGCCGGTTGAAGGCGTGCAGTTTCACCCTGAATCGATCTTGAGCCAGCACGGCCATCAGATTTTCAAAAACTTCTTAGAAATTTATGCCTAACATAGGTGCAATCAAAGTATGAATATTCAGCAAGCTTTAAATAACATTACAAAAAATATCGAACTCACTCAGCCGCAAATGGAAGAAGTGATGCGCACCATCATGAATGGTGAAGCCTCAGACGCGCAAATTGGCGCCTTGATGATGGGCCTGCGCTTAAAAGGCGAAAGTATTGACGAAATTACCGCTGCGGCGCGCGTCATGCGTGAACTGGCGATTAAAATTGATGTCAGCGATCTGCCGCATTTGGTAGATATTGTCGGAACTGGCGGTGACGGCCAAAACCTGTTTAACGTATCGACTGCATCAGCTTTTGTGATTGCTGCGGCGGGCGCAACCATTGCCAAACACGGCGGGCGCGGCGTGTCGTCTAAATCCGGCTCGTCAGACCTGCTGGAACAGGCTGGCATTAACCTCGATTTGAACATGGAACAAACTGAACGCTGCATCCGCGATTTGGGTGTCGGCTTCTTATTTGCGCCGAATCATCACAAAGCCATGAAATATGCCGCTGGCCCGCGTAAAGAACTGGGTTTCCGTAGCATTTTCAACCTGCTTGGCCCGCTTACGAATCCGGCCGGCGTGAAACGTTTTGTGATTGGCGTATTTTCCACTGAACTGTGCCGTCCAATGGCTGAAGTGCTGAAGCAGCTCGGCGCTGAACATGTGATGGTGGTGCATTCTAAAGACGGTTTAGATGAAATCAGCCTAGCCTCTTCAACCTATGTTGCTGAACTTAAAAATGGCGAAATTACCGAATGGGAAATTCAGCCTGAAGCGGTCGATATCGAATCTCAAACCTTAACAGGCCTGTCTGTAGACAGTTCTGCTGAGAGCTTGGCGCTGATTAAAAATGCCTTGGGCAAGAAGAAATCGCCTATTGGTGAAAAAGCGGCCAGCATGATTGCGCTGAACGCAGGCGCTGGCATTTATGTGTCTGGCCTGACCACCTCTTATAAGCAAGGCGTAGCGCTGGCGCATGACATTATCTATGGCGGCCAAGCTTTAGAAAAAATGGATGTGCTGTCCGAGTTCACCAAAACCTTAAAACAATACGAAGCTTAACCGGTCAAGGAATAAAATCATGGTTGATATCGCAAATACCATCTTGGGTAAAATCGTTGACCGCAAGCAGAAAGAGTTCGCCGCGCGTTTAAAACAGCGCAGCTATAAAGATGTCGAAGCACTGGCGCAGGCGGCAACACCTGTGCGCGGGTTTGCGCAGTCTTTGCAAAGCAAGCGTCCGGGCGTGATTGCTGAAATCAAGAAAGCATCGCCATCAAAAGGGATTATCCGCGAAAACTTTAATCCGGCGGAAATTGCGCAGCAGTATCAAGATGCTGGCGCGGCATGTTTATCTGTTTTAACCGATGTGGATTTTTTCCAAGGCGCCGATGAAAACATTCAAATTGCACGCACGCATTGTGACTTGCCGGCCCTGCGCAAAGACTTTTTGATTGATCCATACGGCGTGATCGAAGCGCGCGCTTTGCATGCCGACTGCATTCTGCTGATTGTGGCCTGTTTGTCAGATCAGCAATTGGAAGAGATGTCGACAACTGCATTTGAGCATAATTTAGATGTCTTGGTTGAAGTGCATGACGAAGAAGAGCTGGAACGCGCTTTGCGCCTGTCTGAACGCTGCATCTTGGGCGTGAACAACCGCAATTTAAAAACCTTTGATGTTGATTTAAATACATCTTTACGTTTGAAAAAATTGCTTGAGCCTTCTCGCCTACTTGTAACTGAAAGTGGCATTGCCACACCTGCCGATGTCGCGATGATGCAAGAACATGACATTCATGCTTTCTTGGTTGGTGAAAGTTTTATGAAGCAGCCACGTCCTGATCAGGCCTTTCAAGAATTGTTTGGCGTGCCAGCTTCTGTGTAATTGATTTATCTCATTTTAAGTTTAGGGAAATACGTTTCCCTGAACTTATCCCACTTAGTGCAATATGGTCAAAAAATTTCATATCCTGCCGAAAGATCAATCACCATTAAAAATGCGTTTGATGAAGAACTACACTATTCAATTAGAAAATGATTTCCATGAATATGCTTGGGAAATTGAAGCAAAAGGATGGCTGCAGGTCGATGTTGAAATTAATCAACATATGTATACCTTTAATTTTTATGACCCTGCACGGCTTAATCAAAACATACAAGATGATTTAAATTCTTGTCAGTATTTCTGTGATATAAATTTGGTTGTCATCCCTAGTGTAACTTTGAAACATATTCAATATTTTCTAGAAAATATAATTGATACACCAAGCTTAAGTTTATATTTTAAAAATCAATGAATTAAAAAAATCAATGCTGAGCTAGAAGCCTGAATATTAGAAATGCGCACTGCTAAAAACCTTGGTGTTTGACGTTTGCAAACAAAGTTGATAAGACTGTACGGCGTCTCGTTGTCCTTAGCGACTATTCATAAAATCCTATCCACCCATCAAATGAACGGATTCAACACGCCAATATAAGATAGATTTAGAGATCGCTCATTTAAACGATCTCTATGAATCACACAAAATATTAAATTACAATCATGATATTTAGCGATTACCAACCAAAGCCAACACCGACACCACCTGAGCTTTCTTTTTCAGTAAACGCCCCACCAATGCTCAATGAGGTATTTTCATTAATAAGGCGTTGATAGCCCACTGAAACTGCTTGCTCTTGCCCCTGAAAACCAGCACCTACACCAATACGGTTCCGTCCTTTGACACTGGCTGCACTGCTTGACATATTCATCATGGCCGCAGTCATTGCACCTTGACGGTTAAAGCGTTCATCCACTTTCTGGAAACGTTGTTCTGTTTCCATTCTATAGTCTTGGAATGCACTGTTGAGCGCATTGACTCGGTCATTGGTATAAGTGTTGGCTGAACTTTCTACTGCCTTCAATTGTTTATAATTCACGGCATCGGTATCTTCCGTTGCATCGGCAACATGGATGATTTGGCGCTCTTTGCCTTTTGCCCCGACTGATACAGTATTGTCACGGTCTGATGCAGAATCATTCCCCAGAACAACAGCATTTTTGGCTTTGGTATCGACATTATTGCCCAGTACAAAGGTGTTATCGCCTGTGATTTTATTGTCATTACCTACAGCATAACTGCCATTTCCAGCCACAATATTTGGATCGCCAAAGGCACCAGAACCATTACCTGAAACCTGATTACCAACTCCCACAGCAGTTGAGCGATTGCCTGTCACAACTGTATTTGCGCCAATCGCAACAGAGTTTTCACCTGTTGCAGAAGCCGCTTGGGTATTAGCCACGCCATTCACCTGAACAAACTGGTTATTCGCTGTAAGCTGATTTTGTACATCTGCAATTTTGCTATCGGTATAGCTATTTGCACTAGAAATAGCAGATGCAGTTTTCTGGTCGGTATAATCTTTCGCACCACTTAAAGAAGATGCCGCTTTCTGATCTGCATAGCTTTTTGCATCATTAAGCGCAGATGCAGTTTGCTGGTCTGTATAGGCTTTACCATCAGCCGCCTTTTGGTCTGTATAGCTTTTTGCATCATTTAGAGCTGATGTAGTTTGCTTATCGGTATAAGCTTTTGCATTATTCAATGCTGCTGTTGTTTGCTGATCTGCATAATTTTTTGCATCATTCAAATTAGATGCAGCTTGCTGGTCTGTAGATGTTTTTAAATCTGATACAGAGGTTTTAATTGACCCTAGTTGCTGGTCCACTGCAATAAATGCATCACTCACTGTAGTTTTAGCTTGCTCCTGAATGGTATAAGTCGGTGCAGTAAATACTCCATTATTCCATGCAGCACTGCCACCTAAAGCACTGGCTAAAGCAGCATTACCTGTATTTACACGGGTATTTAAAGTCGCCACTTCACTCGTAACTCGTCCATCTAATGTCGTGACATTGCTATTGGTCTCATGCAACTGCTTACCTGTCACCGCATCGGTTGAATTTGCATCTAAAGTCGCATCTTTTAGACCTGTAAGTTTCGTACCTTTAAAAGTCACCGTATCTTTAGCCGCAGAATCATACACAACTGCATTGGCTGAAATGCCGCCCAAACCGCTTTGTAAGGCTGCAATATCCTGAGTGTTGGTCGTTACTCGTCCATCAATTCCTGAAATTGTGGTGTTCAACATTCCAACTTCATTGATAATACGGGTATTAATGGTAGTAGCTGTATTGGTAATTGCTGTATTTAAATTACCAACTTCAGTTGTGACTCGACTACCCAAAGTATCAATTGCCGTAGTATTTTGTCCGATCTTGGTGTCTAAAGCTGTAACTTCATTACCAATTTTGGTGTTCAACACTCCAACCTCTGTTGTCACTCGATCACCCAATGCTGTGATATTGGTATTGGTTGCATGCAACTGCTTACCTGTCACCGCATCGGTTGAATTTGCATCTAAAGTCGCATCTTTTAGGTTGGTAATTTTCGTACCAGTTGTACCTTTCAAGGTGATCAAGTCTTTGGTCGTTGCGTCATCATAAATAACCGCACTTGCACCTAAATTTCCTGTATTGGTTTTTAATAGTGCAATGTCTGTTTCAGCTACATCAACTCGTCCGTCTAATGCAGTAATTGCATTTTTATTGGTCGTGATTTTGGTATCTAAATTGCCAACTTCTGCACCCAGTTTAGTATCCAGCTTACCAACTTCTACATCTGTATAGCCTTTCGCATCGGTTAGTGTATTGGATAAACCTGTCGTTAATGCTGTTTGATCTGCTTTTGTTTTTAGCTGACCCAAATTCACTGCATCGTTATCGGCTGTACCATTTTGTAAATTGGTAATTTTTGTACCACTCATACCCGCAAGGGTTAAGATTTCTTTATTTGAACCTGTTTTGTATAAAACTGTATCCGCATTGCCTGTAAAACCAGTTAATGCTTGATCTACATAACGTTTATTGGCTACATCGGTGGCACGGATTGGGTCTGCAACATTGGTAATCCGTTTTTCTGCACCTGCACGTCCAACCGAAACTGTATTTTCTTCATTAGCAAAAGAGTCATAACCAATAGCGGTGGCACCTTTTGCAGTTGCAACACTCCCTACACCAAACACACTGCTTTTATCTACTATAGCAAGGTTGCCTCCAGAGTACAGTGCATTTTAAAGTCCTGTACTTTCTGTACATCACTGATCGTTACACCATTTGCAATAAATGAAGTAATGCCATTAATATTTGTTGTGTTGCCTGTGGTCTTCACTTCAATACCAGCGACGGTAATTTTTCCAGCAGTATCTTTGAATAAGGTATATGAAAACCACTCGCTGAACCCACCGCACTGCTCCAATCACCCGATGCGGTATTGCTAGAACCCACCGCACTGCTATCAATACCCGATGCGGCATTACCCACCCCGCAAGCAGTTGCGTTTGTTCCTGTGGCAGTCGATAATGCAGAACCTATACCTGTAATTGTACAAACAACCCCTGCCCAAACATGACTCCCCGAAATCGTGGCAATACTCAGCACCAAGCTTTTGAGTACAAGCGGTATATAGGCAAAAACGAGGTTTTTGCCTTGTTCATCATGATGAACATCGCATAGGCTATTTTGTTGTGTGTCTGTAGTGTTGTCAGTTTTGCCTGCACTTTTGGCATGTTCCGAAACCACCACCATACGCCCCAGTGATTTATTCCAGATTTTTTTTAAAGATGTGATTCACAGGTATATACCTTATTTTTTTTGAGTATTGGTATAATTACAACTCACTACATTAGGGCTTGCATATCACTAATAATTGGTATTTTAACGAATAGTAATAACTCTTTAGAGAAAAAACAGCATCGGGTCGATGCTTTTAATATATTGATGATTATCTTAATGATAAGATTTTAAATCGTATTGATTTCTGTTTACGCTAATATATAAAACAATCATTTCATACTGAGGTTCTACTTTAAAATGCCCAAGACATTCACCCCAATGTGGCATATTTCTGCTCATCAGCAATATGGGTTCGGGCTGGACAGGATCAGAAAATGCGGCGGCTTTCAATATTTATTTTGTACCGACTATGCATGGGCTTTCCTGCGTTAAATCAATTTCTTTGCCATCACAAATATTGCTATAAAAGACTTTATTAAAACCAAACCACCTATTCAGAACCATCCTCCCTCACGGTTTTATCGTGGTAGATATAACTGATAACCCACAACGGCATAATCCAAGTTTGCCAACATAAAGTGATTATCTTCATCGGGGTGTTTTTGAGCTCGTACACAAATAGCCAAATATTACTTAACCCGAATCCTGCTTAAGCCAATGATTCCATAATTTGAATTGTTAGTTTATTTTGATGATTAAGTTGATATGCACATAACGATGCGTAAATCCCACTCAGAAATCCATGAATACTACGAGCTTTACTCGTCACTAAATTGTATTGTCCTTTCAATAAGCTGAATAACGTCTCTATCTTATTTCGTTGTCTTAAGTGATATTCATCTGATGCAGATAGTTGGATGGATTGCATGTTTTTTCGATGGTAAGTAATCAAATCAATACCTTGATCTT
>NZ_JAYRTF010000040.1:0-12656 GCF_041919735.1 Acinetobacter sp. | reverse complement strand
AGATTATTTTGAATGGGAAATAGTATTTATTAAATTGGGTTATAATGTTGTGAACATAATATGTGGTTATGTTAATAATAATGGTCTTTTTTTAGGTTTAATTTTAATCATATATTTTAAATGTATTAAGCGGTTTTAAGTTTTATAATGTGAACTATGGTTTTTAATTTTTTTTGAGGGTGCAGGCTTTAATTCCATATATTGAACTGAAAAAAATTAAAAAACTTACAAACTCATACAATCAGTACTCCCAGAATTTGAAAAAATTGACTACAATAAGCTAAATTTTAAAAACCTTATAAAAAGGCATTTCTATGAAAAAGTTACACGCTGGTCTTATACTTGCTGTTGCTGCAGCATCATTAAGCTTAACAGCATGCGGGAAAAAGCAGGAAGAACAGGTACCTGCAGCTGCATCATCGGGCACTGGAGAAGCCACCGCTGTAACCAATGTTGAAGTTAGCCCTGAAATGATCGATGCCGCGCCATTAGAACAGGAAGGTTCGGCAGCCAGTGAAACTGCTGCAAAATAATGCATGGTTTTCTAGCAATAAAAAAGCCCATTTAATGGGTTTTTTTATTTTTAATAATTAAGTGAAATATATTTCAGTAGATTTTTATGCGGTATAAAAATATAAAGAATGTTAATAATATATTCATCCTATTTTTATAAAGATATATTTGGAAAGTTTTTCCGTGATAGAATTTGCGGTTTTTGGGATATTGCTGCACACTGAGTTGGCGATTAATAACTGAGAGATTGAGCAATGAAAAAAATGAAATATACAATATTATTGGGGATGGCTGTTTTAGGTTTATCCGCGTGCTCAACAGCACCGACTGCTGATGAGCATGCGCCAAAACTGGGAATGGAAAATCCTGCCAGCCGTTACTGCATAGATCAAGGCGGGAAGCTTGAGATTAAAAATGAGAAAAATGGACAGGTTGGGTACTGTCATCTGCCGAATGGCGCAATTGTTGAAGAATGGGCGCTGTTCCGTTCCAGCCAGCAGGGAAAATGCCAGTCAGAAGCTGCAAATAAATTGGTTGGTCAGTCTAAGCTTTCAGAATCGCAAATCAAGCAGCTTACCGGGGCTGAAATTGTAAGAAGCAGTGCGCCAGGCCAGCCTCTGACAATGGATTATCGCGAAAATCGCGTGACAGTTACCGTGGATAGCGCGACTGGTAAAATAATCCGAGCTTCATGCGGCTAGTGTGTTCATCGCTGAGCACAAAGATGCTGCATCTTTGTGCAATGAGCAGCAAATCAATGCTGTTATCGATGAGTGAAAAAATTTAGAAAACGCCTGATTTTAGAATAATGAAATAGAGCCGATCCTCAGAGTTCACTGTAAAAAGTTGAGCAAAATGATCGGTTTAATTGGTTTAAATAATAGGTGGGTTTTTCTCAGAACAGGTATATAGTGGGGGGAAGGGTAAATCATTGTTGGAGACTCATATGCCTATAAAATTTTTTACGACTTTTCTTGTATATATACTGGCTGTAATGGTTGTTGGCGCATTGCTGATCAGTTTTGTACCAGAAAAGCCATTGGTAGAATACTGGATTTTATTGCTGCTTCCATGCTTTGGTATCCCAATCTTAACTGCTGTCGCATTTAGTAAGATAGATGCCTAAGGTTTTAAAGACCCTCATTAGACATCATCGAGGCTCCCTGAATAGGGAGCTTTTATTTTGCGCAGTCATCAAAAAAGCAGAACGTAAAACGATGAATGTAATAAAAATGTCATGCTGTACTGCTATAAAAAGCTTTTTACGGCTTTGAATTGATTTGAAATGAACTACAGCGTTAAAGAAATAAATAAGAAAATTGATACTTTCAAGCAAAGCGGTAATGAACCTAAAGAGCTTATTGTAGGTTACAAAACCTATGCGCATTTGATGAGTGAAGATAAATTCGCCGATAAAATCAGTAAAGATCAGATAGATCCAATGATCCGCTATTACAAGGGCTTAAAAGTTAAAATCGTCACTGAAAAAAAATATTTCGAAGTGAAATAGTGCTGCGAAGAATGATTCAAATGTGTTGGCTGCATCCGCAAATATTTGCAAGCATTGCTTTGGGATAGATGCATTGAGCATCAGCCTATCAGGCGCGATGTTATTGAAACATCGCCCTTTTGCACATGCCTAGCTGGAAATGGATTTGAATGCTTGGATTGCACGCAATCTCGATGCTTTTAAATCAACAATTGGACGCGGATAATCGAGTTCCTGATCTTGCGGGCATTGAGCAAAAGGATCGTGGATGCGTTTTGCATCCAGAGATGCTAATTCTGGCAGCCAAGCGCGGATATAATCGCCATGCGGGTCAAATTTTTGTGATTGGCTTACAGGGTTGAAAATTCTGAAATAAGGCACCGCATCGGTACCTGTTGATGCGCACCATTGCCAGCCGCCATTATTGGCCGCTAAATCCCCATCAATTAAATGCTGCATGAACCATTTTTCGCCCAATCGCCAATTTATCAGCAAATTTTTGCTCAGAAACATTGCGCAAATCATGCGGACACGGTTATGCATCCAGCCGGTCTGCAGCAGCTGGCGCATGCCTGCATCGACGATCGGTATGCCTGTTAAGCCTTGCTGCCAAGCTTTCAGACTTGCCTCATCCTGGCGCCACGGTATTTTTTGAGTATCGGTTTTAAAAGGCTGATGCTTGGATACTTGCGGGAAATGCAACAGGATATGCTGATAAAATTCACGCCACAGCAGTTCATCCAGCCAAGTTTGCTGCCCTAGACTATTGAAGTGCAAGTGGCCGTGCGGCGCAAATATCGCTTGCAGGCATTGCCGAATGGAGAGAATGCCCATGTTTAAATAGGGCGACAGCTTGCTTGTGGCGTCGATATTGGGAAAATCGCGCTGCGCTTCATACTTGTTTAAATCTTCTGATCTGAATTGTTCAAGCAGCGCCGCAGCATGCTGTTCGGACACGGGCCATAAGTCCTGCACAGAGGGATGAAGCCCGATTTGAAGCGCATCTTTTAACTTTGAAAGATCTACTGTGGATTGATCCCCTATGTTTAGACGGATTTTTTCTTGCGGATGGATCGCTGGATAGCATGGTGGCAACTGAATGTTCAAGCGTTCATAGCACTGCTTTTTAAATGCGCCAAAGACTTGGTATGGCTGGCCGGATTTGTTCAGTATCGATCCGAGCGGAAAAACCGTCCGATCTGTATATTGCTTAAATGCAATATGATGCGGGGCTAACGCCAGCTGCACTTGCTGGTCTCTGAGCTGCTCATTTGCGCCAGCTTCGATATTGGCGTGCAGATTTTGAATCTTCAGCTGCAGGCAAAGCGCTTTTAATTGCGCGGGAATATCTTTCCAAAGCGGAACTTGGCGAATGATCAGCGGAATATTCAAAGCGTCCAGCTGACGGCCTAAACATTCCAGTTGACGTACATAGAACAGGTTTTTATGAGGCGCATCATCATGCAATTTGGATTGTTCAGGACAAATAAATACAACTGCGGCGCAGGGGCCCGCTTGCGATGCGTGCCAAAGCGCAGCGTGATCTGCAATACGCAGGTCCTGCCGGAACCAAATAAGTTGCATGAAATGTCAGCCTGAATACTCCAATCCAGTCACAGTATAGCGAAAGTCAAAGCCGATGAGGCTAAAAAGAAGGATGCAAAATTGCGCGTTGAAGCTGCTGTTGAGCAATGTAGATTTAAATTTCAGCCGGTCTTCGAGATTCAAAATGAAAAGCGGAGTAATTCAGATGTCATTCCAAAAAAATGGATGATCAAGAACATGCAGGCAATAGCTCAAATGCAATAGTTTAAATGCAATAAAAGCGGCAAAGGCCGCTTTTATAAAGGAATGCAGGAAGAAAGGCTTAGTTTGCCCGAATCCAAGTTTGACTGCGTCCCAGCGCAGATACGCCAATATAGCCGCGGCCGCTGAGTGTTTTGCCATCTGGCGAGAGTTTGGCGTTAAAGCTGTAAGTCTTGCCGTTTTTTGGGTCAATAATTTTGCCGCCATCGTAGAAGTTCTTATCGGTGTTTTTAAGCCCGGATACAATTTGAACGCCGTTGAGCGATTTGTTGTGAAATTTGCCTTCACATTTTGTGCATTTTCCACCTTCACCATTTTCTAAGACGTTGATAATTTTGGCGGAAAGAACGCCATTGGCGGTTTCGGTAAATTGAACAATAGAAAGCGGTTTTTTGCTTTTATCATCAATAGTTTTCCATTTTGTGCCATGCAGCGGGTCTGCTGCGAATGCGCTGGCAGCAACAAGAGAAAGCCCGATTACGCTGAATATTTTTTTTATCATCCTATGACCTCCAATGAACTGGGTAAAACGTGGAATACGGCATGATGCATGCGGGTGTATATGTTCGCATTCGATATTGCCAATCAAAATAGGCTTTAATATGGATTTTTCATGCATTTTTGTGAATATTGGGCGGACTGTGTTTAAAAAAACAGCTAAAAATCAGATTCAGTATTGTTATGCATCATTTCGGTATCTTTAACGTTTTGTCGATTTAAAATCTGCATGAGCAATATGCGATGACTTTATCATCGTTGAAATATTTAATGGCGATTGTCGAAGAAAAATATTTATAGCAAATCAGTGGATTGAGCTTTGTGTGAGCGTTGTGAATGCAGCGTATCAAGCGTGCTGTTTTGATTTAGGCCGTATTTAAAACTGTTCATATCTATATTTGAACGATTAAAGACAATAGAGGGCGCCGATATAAATGAGCAGATTCACAATTCAAAAAATAAGCCGATCAAGCCATGTGGATATCAATTGCTTAACGCAGGATTTTGCTTTTCAATTGCGGCCAATTGGTGGAGATCCAGCAGATAAATGAGCCTAATGTCACTAAAATGGCGCCTTGCCAGAAAGCGGCGCTGAGACTGGTTTGCAGGATCAGCATGGAAAAGACTGAAGAAATCAATGGGCTGAAATAGGAGAGAGTCACCAGCAGCGTGATATTGCCTTTGATGATGCCGATATTCCAGGCCGCATAGCCTAAAGCCGTCACCAATGAAACCGCGAGCATGCAGACGAGGGTATCCATCTCTAAAGCCGGCAATTCAGGAATACCGTGCAGGAAGTACATTTTTGCCCACAGCACCACGGTAATGACGGCAAAGAATAAAGCGATAGGGTTATGCCCATGGCTGTATTTTTTAGTGATGACGCAGTAAAGCGACCAAAGCGCCGCGCCGATAAAGGCCAAAATGTAGCTGACAGGATTGGTCATAATATTCTGAAATACAGAACTCCAGCTAAACGCACCGTTTCCTGTTTGGATCAATACAATACCGCTCAAACTGACAGCCAGCCCGATCAGCACCAATGCATTGAATTTTAATTCTTTAAAGAGAATCAGCGCGGCAATGGTCATGCTTGGCCATAAATAATTGACCAGGCTGATTTCAATGGCCTGCTGCGGAGACTGAGCCAAAGCGATCGCGTAAGAAAAGCAGAGTTCATAAACGACAAACAGCGCTGTCGCGAAAATCAAATAATTTTTAGGTATGGCTTTTAAATTCGGGATGCGGAATAAAAGCAGCAAAATGACAGCGCTGAACGTGTACATAAAAGCGACAGCATAATCCGGTCCGATGCTTGAACTGATGCGTTTGAGCAATCCAACAATAGTCGACCATTGCAGAATTGCGCTGAAGCCAATGAGGGTTGCAAGATTTTTTGTCATTTGGGCTGCTGTTTTCTGCCGGAAAGATCATCGGCATGCTGTGTAATGGCTGCGGTGCAGGCTGGTGAAAGATCGGCTGCTTTGAAGATATGCATGATTGAGAAACGCAAGCCCCATCCTTTGAACAGCGGGCTCATCTGCACAAAACAGTATACCGGAATTGATACTAAAAATATCTAAATCTAAGGACTTTTTAGGCCGGATGAATTCTAGATTTAAATCTGGGCGTACAAAGCAGAGCTTTTGAATGCAGACCATAAGGCTATAAAATGTTGGCAATATCATTATTAATTTTATAAATGTCCTATTTGCAACAAATAGGTCTAAGCTATTAAAACAGAAGTGAAAAGCCGACCTCAACTTCATATTGTTTAAAATAGGAACAGAGATAGTAAAATGCCCGTAGATAATTTGAAATCTAAACGCCCGCTGTACATACCCTATGCTGGAAATGCACTGCTGGAATTGCCTTTACTGAATAAAGGTTCTGCATTTACAGCAGATGAGCGTAAAAATTTTAATTTACATGGCCTTATTCCGCATGTTGCTGAAACCATTGAAGAGCAAAGCCAGCGCTCTTATCAGCAATATTGCGCTTTCAATGACGCCATCAATAAGCATATTTATCTGCGTAATATTCAAGATACCAACGAAACCCTATTTTACCATTTAATTGAAAATCATCTGACCGAGATGATGCCGATTATCTATACGCCAACAGTCGGTGAAGCCTGCCAGCGTTTTTCCGATATCTACCGCCGTCATCGCGGCATTTTTATTTCTTATCCTGACCGTGATCAAATTGACGACATTCTGCATAATGTGAACCGCCGTAATGTAAAAGTCATTGTTATCACTGACGGTGAACGTATTTTAGGCTTGGGTGACCAAGGGATCGGCGGCATGGGTATTCCTATTGGCAAGCTGTCTTTGTATACCGCTTGCGGCGGGATCAGCCCAGCCTATACGCTGCCAATCACCCTGGATGTTGGGACGAATAACCAGCAGCTGCTGAATGATCCGATTTATATGGGCAGCAAGCAGCCGCGTATTTCGGGTGAAGAATATTACAGCTTTGTAGATATGGTCATCAGCGCGATTCAGCGCCGCTGGCCTGAAGCGTTAATTCAGTTTGAAGATTTTGCGCAAAAAAATGCCATGCCGCTTTTGGAAAAATACCGCGATAAAATCTGCTGTTTTAATGATGATATTCAGGGTACGGCCGCTGTTTCAGTGGGCAATTTAATTGCAGCGTCTCACGCCGCCAAGAAACAGCTGAAAGATCAGGTGATCACATTTTTGGGCGCGGGTTCAGCCGGCTGCGGTATTGCCGAGCAAATCATAGCGCAAATGATTGCGGAAGGCCTGACTGATGCAGAAGCGCGTAAGCGAGTGTTTATGGTGGACCGTTTTGGCCTGATTACAGAGAATCAGCCGAACTTGCTGGATTTTCAGCGTAAATTGGCGCAGCAGCCAGCTGATGTCGCCAAGTGGGGCAATGCGGATGAAATTATTTCTTTGCTGGATGTGGTTAAAAATGCCAAGCCATCGGTATTGATCGGTGTGTCTGGCCAGCCAGGATTATTCACCAAAGAAATTATTGAAACCATGGCGGCAAACTGTGAAGATCCAATCGTTTTGCCGCTGTCGAATCCGACCTCTCGCGTGGAAGCTGTGCCGGCAGATATTATTGAGTGGACTAAAGGGAAAGCCTTGATTGCAACAGGCAGCCCATTTGCGCCAGTCAATTATCAAGGACGCATTTATAATATTTCACAATGCAATAACTCCTATATTTTCCCTGGAATCGGTTTAGGTGTGATTGCTTCCGGCGCAAAACGAGTGACTGACCGAATGCTGATGGCTTCAAGTAATGCTCTGGCCGACTGTTCGCCTAAATTGCAGGATCCAAATGCGGATTTGCTGCCGGATTTAAGCCAGATTCAGCAAATTTCCAAAATCATTGCGGTCAAAGTCGCTCAAGCGGCCATGGAGGATGGTGTGGCGCCAGTGATGAGCCTGAAAGATTTGGAACAGAAAATTGAAGCGAACTTCTGGAAACCGGAGTATCGCCAATATCACCGTGTCCCATTTTAATCATGTCTTTGAGCAAAAAATCATTGAATCAGTAAGATGCTGAGAGCTTGGATTTATTGCTGAATTAAGTATTTGATTCGAAAGTTAAAAATAAAAAACCGCTTGAGATGAAAGCGGTTTTTTTATTTTATGGCGGATAAATCTTGCTGAGGAAAGTCTATGAGAACGCAAAGCTTTATTTTTTGTCCAAGCATTCTGCAGCAGGATTAATTTACGATGCGGTAGATTTTGACTAAGCAAAGAATAAGTAGGCCTACCAGCAATGAAATCACAAATTCGCTGCTGCCTGCATCTGCGTCCTGCAGTCTGTAATGGTATACAATAAAGACCAAAAGGCCTATGCTGATAAGGTAAAGCATTTTTGCTATTCCAAATAAAACTTATCTAAATAGAATGATTTATAGCTAAGCATAATAGCTTTTCATCGGCGCTTCCAGATTGCAATTAAAAATATGGAAGCTGGAAATATCACAACGGGAAATATTGCAGTCATCAACAAATTAGCAGACTTGGTTCCGGCCTTGATTTTTCGCTTGATATAAACGGTTGTCCGCTTGTTTAAACACCTCAGTTACTTCTTGAGCATCCGAAGGCCAAAATGCCACCCCGATAGAAATAGTAATTGGAGTAGATAAGCTGGCCGTCATTTCCTGAACGCTTTTGCGCAGGCGTTCGGCCGCTTTAAATACGGCCTCCCGATCGGTTGTAGCCATCAAGACGGCAAATTCCTCACCGCCAAGGCGGCAGCAAACATCATTGTCACGGAAATTCTTTTTCATTTGATCGGCTAAAAAGCGCAGCATGTGATCGCCTTGATCGTGGCCAAAGCGATCATTCACCAATTTAAAGAAGTCGATATCGATCAGCAGCACGGCAAACTCTGTACCCATATGCTGCAGTTCTTCCAAAAACAGCTGCATGCCGCGCCGGTTATGCAAACCTGTCAGCGGGTCTGTATTTACATGCAAATTCAGCTCGGAAATCTTATCTTTAAATTTCTTTGAGCTGAACAGCAGGGCGGTACGAAAGCGCATGACTTCGAAATACCACGGATCAATATTTTGAATTTCATGTTCTGTTTCGGGCTTATTCAGCATGCCGGCCATTTGCGCAAGGCCATTCAAAGGAGAGGAAATGTATTTTGCAATTTTCCAGATGATAAAGAACAGAACGATATAAAAAATAAAGAAGCTGAAAGCCACTTTGATAATGATGCTATTGGCTTCCTGGAATAAAGCTTTGGTTGGCTGCTGTGAAACAACCAGCCAGTTCACGCTGGGAATATGCGCAAAACCCGCCAGGTTATTGATCCCTTGGCTGTTGACTAGCTGAATGTGGCCTGTTTTGTGCTGGTACATATAATCCATGCCGCTATTATCTTTTACGGTTTCTCCTATGCGGCTGGCATCTGGGTGGAAAATAATCCGCCGATTGCTATCGACCACAAACATATAGCTATTTTTATAAGAGTACGATGTCGATAAAATTTGACTGACTAAATTCTTTTTCTGTAGATACAATGTGCCCGTTACTGCCCCCAAATATTGATGTTCAGGACTGAAAATCGGCTGAGACATCAGCACAATCAAGTTATTTGTTATGGAGGAATAAGGCGCTGAAATATAGGTTTGTTTAGATTTTAAGGATTCTACAATACCTAAGGTGCTATAGGACGCTTTTGCGTCAAATTTTAAGATTTGCGGCTCGATATGGCGAATATGGGCCGTCTGATCAATGACACTGACTGAATTGAAATGATTGGATTGAAATTTTAATCGATGCAGCTCTTGCTGAACGAGGCCTTGATTGGAAAAATCTTGGCCAAGCTGGTCTGCGCTGTATTGCAGTTCCTGAAGCATATTGCGGAAATACAGATCTGTACTTAAGGCAACTTTAGAGGCATATTTTTCATTAATAGAAAGTGAATTTTCTATTAATTGCGCTTTGATTACAGAATTGAGAATAAAAACTGAAACAACAAATAGGCAGGAAACGCATAGAATGATTAAGATTAAAATAAGTCTTTGCAGATCTAATTTCAGCAGTAAAGCAAACTGTTTCAAGTGCCTGGCTCTCTCAATTTGGATTTCTCAAGGGGGCTGCGCATCGTGGTGACGCCAATATTATTTTGGCCAAAGCGCGTGCATGAATAAGGTGATAATTAAATCACATAATTTATACATATTTTGCATTTATTCAGATAAAAAGCTATTTTTTATGAGGTGAATCTATCATTTTACCGCAATGTTCTGACACTGGCTCTATAGAAGCTGGCGCTTGTCAAATATGCAGTATTTCAGCATCCCTTATTTATACATGAATAATCACATACTTTATAGCATTTAATCAGAAAAATTTAGATGATTATTTAAGCAAATTGCAAGATACAGCTTAACATGCTGATTGATAAATTATTCTTTTCTAAATAAATATTTATTGAACAGGTTCAAGAAAAAGATTTAATATGTGATCAGCACAGCGATAGTTGTAATGCGTCCGTGAATTTTCCAGACACACAATATTTTTTACTAGTTGTCCCTTTCTGCCTGATTTTGATAGGCGGTGTCTTTATCTCCGCACATTGGTTTTTTAAAGCGCCTAAATATCTTTTTTGGATGGGGCTTGGCTGTATCTTGCCTTATACGGCATTGGGGCTGCAAAGCTTAATGACGAATGCTCAACTCGCGGCAACAGCACCGTGGATCGGGACTTTATATCTTGGCGGGGCATGGGCGGTTGCGCATGGCATGACCATAAAGGCAAATGCGCAGCCTAAGCATATCCAGTCTGCGGCGGTTGCAGTGCTGGGATTAATATCCCTATTCTATTTTGCCTATGCTGATGAGCAATTATGGATCAGAATAATTATAATCAATTTGGTTATTATTTGCCTCGAAGCGCTGGCGCTTCCAGCTGTTTATGTCTTGTACCGAAACTCTTCCGGCCTGCTGAAGCTGCTCAGTTTCAGCTATTTCCTGCTTTTTTCATATGCATTTTTAAGAACGCTTGCTGTTATTTTCTTTCTGCAGAATGTAAACAGCATTATGCTCTCAACATCTCCATGGTGGATGCTGATGCTGGCGGTCAATATTGTTTTAAGTGTATGGTTTGCCATTATTATTTCTGCATCGACCATTAAAGAATTTTTTACGGTATTGAATGATGAGCGGATTCGGGATCCTTTAACAGGGCTATACAATAGAAGCGGTTTTTTCGAAAAATCGAAAGCCTTGTTTGCAGAACCAGATGCTGGCCATATTTATGTGGTCATGTGCGATATCGATTTTTTTAAAAAAATTAATGACACCTGGGGGCATGCGGCGGGAGATCAAATCTTATGCCGGGTCGCTGCGCTATTAAGAGATAATATTCGCCAAAAAGATATCCTTGCCCGCTTTGGCGGTGAGGAATTTATTATTTTATTTCAAAGCATAGACGAAGCTTCTTCTTATCATCTGGTTGAGCGGCTGCGCAGCAAGATTGAAAATCAATTATTTATAAACAATATTAAGGTGACAGCCAGCTTCGGTGTGGCCTGTATTGCGAGTGAAGAACATTTAATGAATGCATTGGAAATGGCAGATCAACGGCTTTATTCTGCTAAAAACAGCGGGCGTAATCAGATTTGCTTTTAGCTTTTTATGCATGTTGATAAGTAAAAAATATAAACGTTTGAAGGTAAAATCCTTCTTTTATTGATATGGATTTTATTGATATGGATTTTGAAAGGCATTGAAACCCATTTATCAGCGATTTTGTACTTATAAAGCATCAGTCAAACTGCATTTAAATTAATTTTTGCAGCTATGGAATGCGTGCATCATTTAATTGCACTGCAGCAATATTAAAAGCAGCACTTTGACTTCAAGCATTCACTTATACGTAAGATAGGCACTTTACTTAATTATGGACGGTCTGTATTTGACAGGGCCATCCGAAAGTTCATTTCAACAATGAATGAAGGCAGACAGGATCAATTAAAGTTTTCCACTGAAAATGCAAAGTAAATTTCAGGCAATGGAGGTGTATACGCTTACCTTTGAATTGCCTCAACAGCATGGCTGGCATAAAAGCGGATTGAACGATAACGCTTTGCTGGATACCGCTTAATCAGCTCTGCTTGACCCTGCGTAAGGGATATAACATATGGTTACGGTGGTCGAAGTGTATGTTGATGCGCTTGGCTAATTTTAAAGCTCAGCAGATGGCAGGCTTTTTATTTGATCATCGATAAGCCTACTTTTCATGTAATATGAACTTGTTTAATTAATGTAAATTAAGTCACGTGTTATATAAATAACGTGATATATTTATCAATATTGAGTATCGAATTCTCCATTAATGTCGAAAATCTCAGTTTACAGCCTGCAATTTCCCCAAATTGCAGGTTTTTTTTTATTCTTGTTAAATAGCTGTTCACAATGTTTTTGGTCTTCAGCTTGGCAGATGGGGCATTTATTCTCCTAGCAGGTGGCTACAAGCTGGGTTTCAAGCGGACTAAGTCCTAAGTTTATGCGGTATAAGCAAGCTTATACAAAATGGTCAGTTTAAATCTGATCTGGCTAATGGAATTTAGGCAGGCGGCATGTTCCAGCTTTTTATGTGTATCTTCGGCTTTCATGGCGCTATGAAAATTGATCATGCAATGGAGGGCTGTGAAGTTCAGGTGTATTGGGGATGGTTGAAAAAAGTTGGATGAATTTTTTAATAGGGAAAATGATGTTTAGAGTCTGTTGACATTTACTGTATAAAAAATAGCGAGATAGTAAAATTAAATCGCCAAACTTAATTCACTACTCACTATGCCTCGTACAATGTTAAATGATCAACACTGGTCTAAGTTAAAGTCT
>NZ_JAYRTF010000039.1:0-15847 GCF_041919735.1 Acinetobacter sp. | reverse complement strand
TTTTTAAAGTTGCACGAAAACGGCTCTTTTGGCGCGTATCGAAAGTCAGCTCAATGACATCAAAGTCACAATTTTCTGTAACTGCTTCTAATCGTTGAGTATAAATTTCCATTTTTTCTCCATGCTTTACTTTATCTGGTATTACTTTTGACCTAAATTGATTCAAAATTTATTCCTGCATGCAAAATTGCACCACAATAAACATAGAAGCAATTTTTGAACCAACATTTATTTTCTAATGGAGATCAAAATATTTAGGGTAAAATTAAAACCTAATTATTTAATTTCAAATAAAAAATAATAAATAAGTGAGTTGCACTATTAAAGTATCTTTTCACGCCAGTACCATTGGCGAGTTGTATTTTTCACACAATTTTATGGGCTACCATCACTCTCCTAAACAAATATAGTCTGTCTGATTTGCCTATACAGAAAAAAGATGAAGCCCCCCATCCATCTAAAAAATTTCCACTTCATTTCCTAGAAACTCTGCATAGATAGCATTTTGGATGTTGTTGCATAAGTTAATTATTTCTAAACGTATAATGGCTGCTTAAAATCATGATGAGTATGTATAGTTTACCAATTTAAAACCTCCTGTTTTTTCAGCACATATCAGTTAGGATGAGGTCGTAAATCCTCCAAAGATTCCTCTACTAAGGGAAAACTAAGCCACTGCCTGATTCTGACAAGCTGACATGACATGCAATACCGCAGCCGTCCGTGTTTCTACATAGAGCTTTTCAAAGACATGCTCAAGATGCTTGTTCACCGTCCGCGGGCTGAGTTGCAGGATCTCGGCAATATCCCGGTTGGTCTTCCCCATCGTGACCCAATGCATCACTTCTGCTTCACGCGGCGTCAGGTTGGGACAGGCGTGCGCGATTTCCTCTGCGCTCGGCATTTGGGTCTGCTCTTTCAACTGCACCAATACATGTTTAGAGATATGCCCTGCATACAGTTTGGTAAGCAGGTTAAGCTGTAACTGCTGATGGCCATGACCGTACTGACCATGCAGTAAGTGTGCTTGATCTGGCTGCTTGAGCAAGTCCTGTAGCCACTGATTCAAACTGGACTGAAAATGCTGTACATCCACCTGATGATTTTTCAGCAATTCACTGACGATGGGGGTCTGCCAGATAATTTCACCTTCCAGATTCAGCGATAGAATCGCACTACCGGTTGCATCCAGCATTTGTCGCTGCTGATGCATTAAACGAGCCTGTAACAAATGGGTTTTTACTCGTGCCCGAACTTCATCAATATTTAAAGGCTTAGTGACGTAGTCTACCCCACCGACCTGAAAGCCTTTGAGGATATGTTCGGTTTCTGTCAGCCCGGTCATAAAGATCACTGGAATATGTTCAGTCACTGGACTGGCTTTAAGCTGAGTGCAGGTTTCAAAACCATCCATCTCCGGCATACTGCCATCAAGCAGGATCATGTCAGGCTGAATGCGATGCGCAATTTCAATTGCATCAAATCCATTGGTCGCTACAAGTACCTGATAGCCAGCCTGATCCAGGCTCTCATGCAACAGACTTAGATTTTCAGGTATATCATCCACAATCAAAATACTTTCCAACATGTCCACCTTACCCTTACTTCAGCACATCTGCATGCTCATGAAGTCGCTGAATTGCTCTTTTAAAATCAAATTGTTTTAAATCCTGCTCAATCTGATGCCATATATCGTTATATTGTTCAAAGTGCTGGCCACATTCATGCAGTACATCTTTTGCCCCCCGGATAAAACCAATACTTAAATGCTGTTCCAGCTGAATGACCACCTCTGCCACGCTCAACAATGGAATGGATGGGTTCAATTCATTTCTGCTTTCAACCACAACCGTGGAGATCTGTACTTTCTGGTCAGAAGGCTGTTCTTGTTCTGGCTGCTGCTCATGCTGATGAAGCCAGCTTAAGCCCAGCTTATCGCCAATCTTGTTTAATAATAAATTGAGATCGACCGGTTTTACTAAAAAGTCTTCATTCAATACATCCGTTTCCGGATTAATCATCCGCTCATTGGCATCTGCAGAAATAATAATAATCGGGACATTGGTGATTTTATTCTGGCGCAGCAATTTCGCCGTTTCCCAGCCGCCCAGTAAAGGCATACTTAAATCCATCAAAATCAGATCAGGATTAAATTCTGGAACCTGACGCAAACAGGCTAAACCTGATTCTGCCTCTTCTAAAATAAAACCTAAGGGTTTAAGAAAATTCAGAACCAGGCCACGGTCGGTCGCTTCATTGTCAACCACCAGTATTTTACGGCGTTCTCCGGTATAACCGGTTACAGTATTAGAGGCAACGTCAGCGATCGGATGGATCAGGGATTTAGAAGGCAAATACAGTTTTATTTTAAATACTGAACCCTGTTTTAACTGGCTGCTCAAGGTCAGCTCGCCACCAAGAATATCAACCAGAAGCTTCACGATCGGCAGCCCTAAACCCGTGCCGGCAAAACTGCCCTGTACCACATTACGACCACGTTCAAAAGGCTGGAAGATCCGCTCAACATCCGACTCAGCAATCCCACAACCAGTATCCTGAATTTCAAAATAAGCGGTCTGAAAACGGTAATCGACCTTAAATTTGACTCCCCCCTCCAGGGTAAATTTCAAAGCATTACCCAACAGATTAATCAGTATCTGTTCCAGACGTTTTTTATCAATACGGACATACTGTGGAATCTTGCTACTGATCTCCACATCAAACTTCAGCTGCTTTTGGGCAAACTGTGGCTCGAATATATGCACGATCTGTTTAAGAAATTTTGGCAGGTCGATATTGGAATTTTCCAAAGAAATCTTACCAGTTTCAATCCGTGCCAAATCCAGCAGACCATCAATTAGAGAAGTCAGATGCTGACCGCTCCGGCTAATCACGCCCAGGGCAGATTCGCCCTGTTCAGACAGTTTTTCCTGTTTCTGCAGTAGCTGGCTATAACCGAGAATACTGTTCAACGGTGTTCGTAATTCATGACTGATGCCAATCACATAGCGGCTTTTGGCTTCATTGGCCTTTTCAGCCTGAATGCGGGCATCCTGCAACTGGCGATCGGTAACTTTATGCGCTTCAATCTCATCCATCAGCAGTTGAGTCTGGGTATTACTTTCCAGCTGTGCCTGACGTCGACTTTCATCATTCAGCACTAACCACCAGGCGGCTACACACAGTAGCAGGAACAGTACGGCATAGATTTTGACGAACAGCATTGTCAGCGCATCCTGCTGCTGTGACAAAGCACCCAGGCTGGCAGACTCCTGTAAATAAATCAGGCTCAGACTAACTGCCAACACCACGCCCAAGACAAAAATCAGCAGGATATACAGACTTAAACGGGTATTAATATGTTGTACCCAGTATTTCGGCAGGAACCAGGCTGCAAAAACTCTTAGCTGTGAAGACCAGCGTGCATGCGGCTTACACAGATCATGACAACGTGCTTCAAGCGTGCAGCACAGAGAACAGATCTGACTGCTATAGGCTGGACAACTGGCCATGTCTGCAGTTTCATAATCATGCTCACAGACTACACAGGTTTGGGTTTCGACCAACTTCAGCTCAGGCTTTTCTTGACGTGCCAAGTAGTATTTACCTTTGGTAAACCAGGCAATTAGCGGTACACATAACACCGCCGTACCGAGTGCGATAAAGCCGGCCAAGGACCGGGCAATCTCTCCAAAAACTCCCCAGTAACACAGCATGGATAAGACCGATGCAATGATCAGGCTACCGACTCCAACCGGATTAATGTCATATAAATAGGCCCGTCGAAATTCAATTCCTTTTGGACTCAGTCCCAGTGGTTTACAGATCACCAGATCCGCAACAATGGCACCGATCCAAGCAAGGGCCACATTACTGTATAAGCCAAGCACACGCTCCACCGCATGGATTACCCCAAGTTCCATCAACAGCAAAGCGATAAAGATATTGAATACCAGCCAGACTACGCGCCCTGGATGGCTATGCGTCAGACGCGCAAAAAAGTTCGACCAAGCCAATGACCCTGCATAGGCATTGGTAACATTAATCTTGATCTGAGCGACGCAGACAAATAGAACAGTCAGAAATAAAGCGATGCCGGGATGATTGACCACCTGTTGATAGGCAATCCAGTACAGATAATTGGGGTTACTCAGTTCGGAATCGGCAACCAGATACTGCATTGCCAGCGCCATAAGTAGCATACCCATGAATATCTTGATAAATCCGCCCAGAATCCAAGCTGGTCCACCTAAAAAGACTGCCCAATTCCATTTACGCTGAATATGTTTTTTATCGGGTAAAAACCGCAGATAATCCGCCTGTTCTCCGATCTGGGTGATCAAGGCAAAGAGCACCGTGCAGGATGCACCAAAAAAAGACAGATTAAAGGCAGCGCTCTGACTTTTTGCGCCCTCAATCAATGCAAGATTGCTGATCAAATCAGGTTGCTTCACCAACACAAAGCACCATGGTAATAAAAGCAGAAATAACCAAAGTGGTTGAGTGATGGCCTGCACCTTATTGATGAAGCCAATACCTTTGACCACCAATGGCAAAATCACCAGTGCTGAAATCAGATAGCCAATACTCAGGGGTATCCCTAAGCCTAGCTCCAATGCCAGCGCCATGATGGCAGCTTCAAAGGCGAGAAAGATAAAGGTGAAACTGGCATAGATGACCGAGGTAATGGAGGAGCCAATATAACCAAATCCGGCACCACGGGTCAGTAAATCAATATCGACATTATAACGGGCAGCATAATAACCAATCGGCCAGCTGGTCAGGAAAATGATAATCGCCACAACCACCAGTGCCCAGAAAGCATTACTGAAACCGTATTGCCAGAGCATGGTTGCTCCAAGTGTCTCCATTGCCAGGAAACTGACAGCCGCAAGTGCCGTATTGGTCACTGTCCATAGCGACCATTTCCGGACGGATTTAGGCGCATAGCGCAGGGCGTAATCCTCAATACTTTCATCGACCACCCAGGTATTGTATTTACGTCGGGTATGAATGACGCGCTGCGGTGCCTGACTGGTATTCGCTGTTGGGTCCATACAGATCAAATAAAGCTAAATATCTGCTATTACAATGCAATAACTATGCCCAGCCTATCAGTATCTAAAAATAATCCGACTGAAGGTTATATACGTAAAGTGACGTATATGCTCAATTTTTAACTCCCCTTAGGCTTAGTTGCATACCAAGCGCAAACCTATGATTAAGCGCATCAGCACATCTAATTCTATAGGGGAACCCGACATGAGCTTAAAATCAAAAGTAAAGACATCTGGATTACTGGCAGGTTTACTTGCTGTTCCATTCTTGCTGGCACCCGCACTAACCAATGCCAGCGTACCTGCAACGGCAAAGGTCAATACCACGAAACTTAAAGTCGATGACAAGTTTGTATATGTGGGTCAGCTACATTCGGCAACCGGTACCATGGCAATTTCTGAAACCGGTTCAATCCAGGCAGAACGTCTGGCCATTGAACAGATCAATAAAAAGGGCGGTGTACTTGGTCGACAGATCAAAATTATTCAGGAAGATGGTGCTTCTGACTGGCCAACCTTTGCAGAAAAAGCACGTAAATTATCTGAAAAAGACCGTGTTGCTGCAATTTTCGGTTGCTGGACTTCAGCCTCTCGTAAAGCCGTATTGCCGATTATTGAACGCAACAACTCTCTACTTTATTACCCAACCTTCTATGAAGGCTTAGAACAATCTAAAAACGTGATCTACACCGGTCAGGAAGCAACTCAACAGGTACTTGAAGCACTGAACTGGCTGGCAAAAGAGAAAAAAGCCAAAACCTTCTATCTGATTGGTTCTGATTACATCTGGCCGCGCACCACCATGAAAATTGCCCGTACCCACATCGAGAAAGTACTGAAAGGCAAAGTGGTCGGCGAAGAATACTATCCATTGGGTCATACACAATTCGGTTCCCTCATCAACAAAACCAAACTGCGTAAACCAGATGCTATCTTTGCAGCAGTTGTGGGCGGTTCGAACGTATCCTTCTACAAACAAATGAAAGCTGCGGGTGTAACAGGCGACAAACAGACACTGCTTACCCTTTCAGTGACTGAAGATGAATTGCTGGGGATTGGCGGCGAAAACATGAAGGGCTTCTACTCTTCAATGAAATATTTCCAAAGCCTGAATAACCCCAATAATGCTGCATTCGTAAAAGCCTTTAAAGCGAAATATGGCCCTAAAGCGGTGGTAGGTGACGTAACACAAGCAGCCTACCTTGGTCCATGGTTATGGAAAGCCGCAGTTGAAAAAGCCGGTAGCTTCGATGTCGCGAAAGTGACTGCAGCATCTAAAGGCCTAGAAATGAAAAACGCGCCTGAAGGCTACGTAAAAATTGACCCCAACCACCATTTATGGAGCAAATCACGTATTGGTCAAGTGCAACCAAATGGTCAGTTCAAGGTTGTTTACGAGTCTAAAGGTCTAATCAAACCAAACCCATTCCCTAAAGGTTACTGAGTTAACAGCCACATGATCAGGGGAAGCCATTCTCCTGATCTTTTTATTCCACACAATTTTTTAAAGCTTGGAGGATGATGCGATGGATCTATCATTTGCAGAATTCGGTGCAATATTTGCCATGCAAGGCTTTAATGGTCTCTCTGTGTTCTGTGTGCTGTTATTGATGGCGCTCGGCCTTGCAATTATCTTTGGGCAAATGGGCGTAATTAACATGGCACATGGTGAGTTTCTGACCATTGGTGCATATACGACATTTTTCATTTCCACACTGACTGAAAGTTTTTTCCCTCAACTCTTACCTTACTATTTCCTGATTGCAATCATTGCAGCCTTCCTCACAGCAGGCATTATCGGTTACATGGTGGAACGGCTCATGATTAGCCGGCTCTATCAACGGCCACTCGATACACTTCTTGCAACATGGGGCTTAAGCCTCATCATGCAGCAGCTGTTCCGTTCTATTTTCGGCCCTAAGGAAGTCAGCCCGACTTTACCTGACTGGTTAATGGGTTCTTATCAACCGACGGAAGCCATCGATATTCCTATCAATGGTCTGTTCCTGGTGGGCGTTACCCTCTGTGTTACTGCATTTGTCTACTTTCTGATTTACCGTTCACGCTGGGGTTTACAGCTTCGTGCAACCAACCAGAACCGCTTTATGAGTGGTGCTGTCGGGATCAATACCAAACGTGTTGATAGCTTAACCTTTGCCTTGGGTTGTGGGCTTGCAGGTATTGCGGGTGCAGCCTTCACAACCATCGGTTCTACTGGTCCTACAGCCGGTTCGCTGTATATCGTCGATACATTCTTAGTAGTGGTCTTCGGCGGCGCTGCAAGCTTGCTTGGCACCGTTGCCTCCGCATTCAGTATCGCGCAAGCACAATCTATTCTGGAATTCTTCCTTTCTGGTTCTGTCGCTAAAGTCCTGACACTGGCTACAGTCATTATTATCCTGATGCTGCGTCCTCAGGGTCTCTTCTCAATCAAAGTACGTAAATAGGGATTCAGGAGAGATATTATGAAGAATCTAATGAATGCCTTTTTAGGCGGTAAAGAAGGTGCGATTGGTCTGGTGATTCTTGCCGTACTGATCCTGCTAGTCATGCCAATGTTCCTGGATATTTTCCGTCTGAATCTGATGGGTAAATATTTGACTTTTGCTTTTGTCGCAATCGGCCTGGTTCTGTGCTGGGGACACGGTGGTATCTTAAGTTTAGGTCAAGGGATTTTCTTTGGCATTGGCGGCTACTGCATGGCCATGTTCCTGAAACTTGAAGCTTCAGACATGCAATCTACAGCAGCGCAAACCACGCCAGGAATTCCAGACTTTATGGACTGGAACCAGATCACCAGCTTGCCAGGCTTTTGGGAACCTTTCCATAGCTTCGGGTTTACTTTGTTTGCCATCATCATCATTCCAATCTTGCTTGCCTTCATCATCGGTTTCGCGATGTTTACCCGTCGTGTCGGTGATGTGTACTTCTCGATCATCATGCAAGCCATTGTAGCGATCCTGACCATTCTGATTATTGGTCAACAAGGTTTCACTGGCGGCATTAACGGGATTACAGACCTGAAAACCCTGCATGGCTGGGATATCCGTACCGATGAAGCCAAATATGTCCTGTACTACATCAATGCCCTGCTGCTCATTGCAGTGATCATGATCAGCCGTTTTGTCCTCAGTTCTAAACTCGGACGTCTACTTTCTGCGATGCGTGACAAAGAAGAACGTGTACGTTTCTCTGGCTATGACGTGGCCATGTACAAAGTATTCATTTTCTGTTTCGCAGCTGTGGTGTCATCTATTGGTGGTGCGATGTTTACCCTGCAAGTCGGCTTCATGTCACCAACGATTATCGGCATCGTACCTTCGATTGAAATGGTCATTTTAGCTGCAGTCGGTGGTCGTCTGTCACTGATTGGGGCAGTGTATGGTGCTGTTCTGGTGAATCTGGGTAAAACTTACTTCTCTGAAGCCTTTCCTGAAGTATGGTTGTATTTCCTCGGTGCATTGTTCATCGGTGTAGTCATGTTCTTACCGAATGGCTTAGCGGGTCTGTATGAAAAATATGTCCGTCCATTGTTCCTGAAAAAGAAACCGATCGACAGCACTTCGCCACCGCCAAGTAGTGATCCGGATAAAACGATCAATCCAATTGTAGAAGGAGGCGTGAAATGAATAAAGTCGGCGTAGAAATGAATAAACCGGTGCTGGTCATTGAAGATCTCACCGTGTCCTTCGACGGTTTCAAGGCAGTCAGTGATCTCAACTTCTATCTGGATAAAAACGAAGTCCATGTGGTGATCGGTCCCAATGGAGCCGGCAAAACCACAGTGCTGGATCTGATCTGTGGCAAGACCAAAGCAACTTCAGGTACGATCAAGTTTAATGATATTGAACTGACCAAACTGAAAGAGTACGACATTGTACGTAAAGGGGTTGGGCGTAAATTCCAGAACCCGAATATTTATGAAAACCTGTCGGTCTATGACAACCTGGAAATGTCGTTCCCGCGTGGCCGTAATGTCTTTGGTGCGCTGTTCTTCAGACGCACCAAAGATGTCGATGAGCGTATTCGTGAAGTTGCTGGCAAGATTTTCCTGACTGACCTGCTGGATACCTCCGCTAGTCTGCTCTCTCATGGTCAGAAGCAGTGGCTGGAAATTGGCATGTTGCTGATGCAAGACCCTGAGCTGCTCATGCTGGATGAACCTGTCGCAGGGATGAGTGTCTCGGAACGTGAGCAGACGGCGCAACTGTTGCAGGAGATTAGCAAAGGACGTTCTGTGCTGGTGATTGAACATGACATGGAATTCGTCAAAACCATTGCGGACAAAGTCACAGTACTGCACCAGGGCAAAATTCTGGCAGCCGGAAAAATGGACGATGTGCAAAATGATCCAAAAGTGATTGAAGTTTATCTGGGACACTAAGGAGGCCACTATGAGCGGATTATTAGAAATTAATGCTTTGTGTTCAGGATATAAACAAAGTCAGGTGATTCACGACCTGGAACTGAAGATCCAGCCGAAGGAAATTGTAGCGATCATGGGGCGTAACGGCATGGGTAAAACCACCCTGTTTAAAACCCTGATTGGTGATATTAAAAATACCAAAGGTGAAATCAAGCTGGATGGCAAGAATCTGGAAAAACTGGATCCTTACCAGCGTGTAGAAAACGGTGTGGCTTATGTGCCACAAGGCCGGATGATTTTCTCCACCATGTCGGTGCTGGAAAATATCCAGACCGGTTTACCGGCTTCTGCCCATGGCAAAGTACCGGATGACCTGTATGAGCTGTTTCCTGTGCTTTGGGATATGCGCAAACGTAAAGGCGGAAACTTATCGGGTGGGCAACAACAGCAATTAGCAATTGCCCGTGCCTTAGCGACTAATCCTAAAGTACTGCTGCTGGATGAACCGACGGAAGGGATTCAGCCTTCTATCATTAAGGACATTGCCAGAACACTGAAAGAGATTCGGGATCAGCGTGATCTGACCATTGTGGTCTCTGAACAGGTGCTGAGTTTCACCATGGCGATGGCCGATCGCTTCCTGGTGATCGATAAGGGCCGCTTTGCTTATGAAAATGTCCGTGAAAATGTCGATGAGACCACCATCAGTAAATATCTCTCTGTTTAATCTTCCTGGTTTAATCTGGCTGTAATTTTTCTCTACATCCCTCGATTCGTCGGGGGATTTTTAATTTCTATTTCACTTAATATCCCAGAATTGTATTTAAATATTTTATTTGATTATTCACATTTAAAAATTTCTTCCAGTCTACGCATCCATATACGCAATTCAACGTATTTTGCTGCAACGTATTTCACGCGACACTCGAATCATAAAGTTGAATCGATAAAAGAGTTGGAGAAATTTAAATGCGTCACGGTGATATCTCAAGCAGCCCAGATACAGTAGGTGTAGCAGTTGTAAACTACAAAATTCCTCGTCTGCACAACAAAGCAGAAGTGATTGATAACGCGTATAAAATTGCTGAAATGTTGAAAGGAATTAAACAGGGTATTCCAGGTATGGACCTGATTGTTTTTCCTGAATACAGCACCATGGGCATTATGTACGACCATGACGAGATGATGGCAACCGCTGCCACCATTCCAGGCGATGAAACCGCGATTTTCTCACAAGCCTGTATTGAAGCCAACGTCTGGGGCGTGTTCTCGATTACCGGTGAACAACATGAGGAACATCCAAACAAGGTGCCTTATAACACCTTGATCCTGATTAATAACAAGGGCGAAATCGTTCAGAAATACCGCAAGATTATCCCATGGTGCCCGATTGAAGGCTGGTGCCCAGGTGATACCACTTATGTGACTGAAGGACCGAAGGGCATCAAGATGTCACTGATCATCTGTGATGACGGTAACTATCCAGAAATCTGGCGTGACTGTGCCATGAAAGGCGCTGAACTGGTCGTGCGTTGCCAAGGCTATATGTACCCGGCTGCAGATCAGCAGATCAACATGGCGAAATGCATGGCATGGACAAATAACGTTTACGTTGCTGTTGCCAACTGTACCGGTTTTGATGGGGTCTACACCTACTTCGGTCACTCAGCAGTAGTCGGCTTCGACGGCCGTACCTTGGGTGAATGTGGTACGGAAGAAAACGGCATCCAATACGCACAATTGTCACTGCATGAAATTCGTGATGCACGTAAATACGACCAGTCACAAAACCATTTATTTAAATTGCTGCACCGCGGCTATACCGGTGTCTATAACAATGGTGACGGCGATAAAGGCGTTGCGGACTGTCCATTCGACTTCTACAAAACCTGGGTTCTGGATGCTCAAAAAGCGCAAGAGAACGTGGAAAAAATTACCCGCTCTACCATCGGTGTTGCGGAATGCCCAATCGGCAATCTGCCACATGAAGGCCTAGAAAAAGAAGCATCTTAAGTTTGGTCTGAGAGGAGGTATTCGATATGACATTTGCCAGCGACCGCATCAGTGCCAATCAGGAAACTCTGGCCAAACAGCGTTATGAGATGCAGAGCAAAGAACGTATTGCGCGTACCTCTCGCTTTAGCTTTGATCCTGAAAAAGTCATGCAGCATGTCCGTGGTCATATCATTGGGCAGCGTGCTGCCCTAGAGGAAATTGAAAACATGCTCTTAACCGTCAAGGCAGATTTTAATGCTCCTACCCGGCCACTGGCAGTCACATTGATGCTCGGACCGACGGGTGTGGGGAAAACTGAAACGGTTCGGCTGATTGCTGAGGCAATCCATGGCAAGCCCGATGCATTCTGCCGGATCGACATGAACACACTGGCACAGGAACATTATGCTGCAGCACTGACAGGTGCCCCTCCAGGCTATGTCGGCTCTAAAGAAGGCAATACCCTGTTTGATGAGGCCCATATTCAGGGCAGTTTTTCCAAGCCAGGTATTGTGCTGTTTGATGAAATTGAAAAAGCCAGTACCGAAGTCATTCGCGGTCTGCTCAACGTTCTGGAAACCGGAACCTTAAAGCTGACCGCAGGCACAAAAGTGCTGGATTTCAAAAACTGCATGATCTTTATGACCAGTAACGTCGGCGCCAAAGATGCTCAGGCACGCTTAAGACAGCTGGCCAAGCTTCCAAAGCCTATTCAGACACTGGCTCGACTGGCCAAACTGGATGACAGCCAGATTACCGAACATGCGTTGTACAAGAAATTTGATCCTGAATTTTTGAATCGTATTGAACGTATTCTGCAGTATGAAGCGGTTGAAGCTGATTTCGCGCCAACACTGGTCAGTCTGGAAATAGAGAAACTGAATCAGCGACTCCGCAAGCAGAGCCGTACGGTTGAACTTACACCCGCTGCCACCCTATTTCTGTCTAGCGGGCATGATGTCCGTTTCGGAGCACGAGGCTTGAGTCGCCGCTTTCGGGTTCTGGTTGAGCCACAACTCGCCAGGTTTTTTATTCAGCATCCAGAAGCCGGTCAGATCATCATTGATTATGACGGCAAAACGATCCAGGTTCAGTCAGTTCCTGTTGAAAGCGTGATCGAAGATCCGCTGTTCATCATGGATGACACGGGCAATAACATCAAAAACTAGCTTTATTCGACCTCAACACAGGGGATAAAACATGCAACATATTAAAATTAAACCGGGGGTTCCGCTGGCAGAACAGGCGGAAATTGGACATAACCGCTGGCATCCGGATTTGCCATTTCTGACTTCGGTAAAACCGGGTGAAGAAATCCTGATTGAAAGTCTGGATTTCCTGGATGCGCAGATTAAAGATACCGATGACATTTCTGATGTCAAAAATGTCGACCTGACCCGTGCCCATCCATTAACCGGACCTTTCTATGTAGAAGGTGCTGAACCAGGTGACTTGCTGGTAATTGACCTGCTCGACATTCAGCCAATTTCAGATGTGGGTTTCTCGGGCGTATTTGCCAAGGAAAATGGCGGTGGCTTCCTGGCTGACTATTTCCCTGAAGCTGATAAAGCCATCTGGGACTTGAAAGGCTTATTTGCGACTTCACGTCATATTCCGGGCGTGCGTATTGCCGGCTTAAAACACCCTGGCTTGATGGGAACTTTGCCATCGCATGATTTGCTAAAGGAATGGAATCGCCGTGAAGCTTTACTGGTTCCTAAAGGTCAGGCTAATCCGCCTGATCCACGTACTGCCGTTTTGCGTGGCGTAACAGGTGCTGAATTCGACCGTATGGCAGCTGAAGCGGCACGTACTGTTCCACCGCGTGAACATGGCGGGAATACGGACATTAAAGACCTGGCAGCCGGTAGCCGTATTTACTTCCCTGTTTATCAGAAAGGTGCTGGCTTTTCGATGGGCGATCTGCACTTCTCGCAAGGAGATGGTGAAATCGGTTTCTGTGGCGCGATCGAAATGGATGGTGTTACCCGTGTCGGCTTCGACCTGATCAAGGGCGGTATGGAAAAATACAATATCGATTCTCCAATCTTTGTGCCAAGTAATGTCCGTCCGGCTTATGACCAATGGCTGACCTTTGAAGGCATCAGCGTTGAAGATGGCGTAAACCATTATCTGGATGCCACTGTGGCATATCGTCAAGCGTGTTTAAAAGCGATCAAATACCTTGAAAACTTCGGCTTTACCGGTTCACAAGCATACATGTTACTGACTGCGGCACCAGTTGAAGGCCGTATCGGTGGCATCGTGGATATTCCGAACTGTGCATGTACCGTATCTCTGCCAACTTCAATTTTTGAACAGAATATCCTGCCTCAGGGTGCGCTGAACGATGATAAGTTCTGGGGGCATAAACGTTAGTTTTACAATTTATTGTCATTCTAGCTTCACAACGGGTAGTCATCCAACTTAAAGCTTTCGGCTACTCGTCTTTTTAATTTAAGGCCTTCATGCTACAGGAGTACAGAAATGCCGTTATATGATTTCCGCTGTGAGCATTGCGAGGGGATTTTTGAACAACGGGTTCCAATTGCCCGTATCTCGACCGATACGATTGAATGTAATTATTGCCAACAGCAGACTTTAGCTAAACCGATGATTACTGGTCATCAGCAAATTAATATGAAAAGCAAATGGCGTCCGGGTTCAGGTGCTGAACAACTTGCAGGGCCTCTGGTAGAAGGACCCGGTACCAACAAAAATAGCGCACGCAGCTCGGTTTTACATAATTGCCGCGGCGTTAACTGTTCTTTATGCGATGTTTAATCCGCCATTTTAAATATTTAACTAATCAGGACTGGACTGCTCCCAGTATCCTAGACACGAGACAGCCTCATTTTGAAGCTGTCTCAAAGGCTTCTGCGCTCATCCCATTGAGCTTGATACGCCCCTGATACTCCATAAAGCTAATTTGTTCACCCCCTCTGTCTCAAACTACACCACACAAAATAAAAACCCTATATAGCTGTTATATATAGGGTTTATTGAAATATCTATTATGTAATTTAATATATTTTATGTCGATGACTCTTGCCAAGGCTGGCGGTTTTGAAAAATTACATCTAACTTTCAAATACCTATAGATGATGAGGGTAATTTGAAACCAAACTAAAATTTCTCAAACAAGTTCATCACGTCATTTTCCGTCAGTTTCGCTTCGCCCTCATGATCGGTACTTAGAATAGACTGTGCCAGTTCTGCTTTATTTTGCTGTAAGGCAAGAATTTTTTCTTCTATGCTTTTATTGGTAATCAGCTTATACACAAATACTGGCTTGTCCTGTCCAATCCGCCATGCACGATCTGAAGCTTGATCTTCAGCAGCAGGGTTCCACCATGGGTCATAGTGAATGACCGTATCTGCGGCAGTTAGATTCAGACCGACTCCTCCTGCTTTTAGACTGATTAAAAATACCGGCACTTGTCCAGACTGAAATGCTGTAATGACTTCATCTCGCTTTTTGGTCTGCCCAGTCAGCTTCACATAGCCAATTTCTGCGTGATGGAGCTGTTGTTCAATCAGTTCCAACATTGAGGTAAACTGAGAGAAAATAAGAATTTTTCGTCCCTCTTCCACCATTGGAACAACCATATCCATCAACTGTTCAAGTTTGGCAGAATACGCCTGCCCGGTTTTAACTGAATCCAGTTTCAGCAAGCTAGGATGACAACAGACCTGACGCAGCTTCAGCAAGGCATCTAAAATTTGGATTTGACTACGCTTAAAGCCTTTTTCTGCCACAATTTTCTGAATATTTGCCTGCATCGTGGCGCGAACAGCCTCATATAGCTTGGATTGCTGCTCATTCATGTCAATATTGACTTCAATCGTGGTTTTTTCTGGCAACTCTTTGGCTACGTCAGTTTTCAAGCGACGTAAAATAAATGGTTTAATGCGGTTGACCAGCTTTTGCCTTAACTGCTGATCACCGCGTTTTTCAATCGGATGACGGTACTTTTTATTAAAAATTTCTTGTGAATATAAAAATCCTGGCATCAGGAAATAAAATAGTGCCCACAGCTCACCCAAATGATTTTCCATCGGGGTACCTGTTAGACACAAACGATGTCGTGCTTTTAATTGCCTTACTACCTGTGCAGCTTTGGCACGCGGATTTTTGATATTCTGCGCCTCATCCAAAATGAGTTGATGATATTCATATTGCTTTAGTTGCTCTTCATCTCTCGCCAGAAGCGGATAGGTGGTTAACACAATATCATAGTGCGGAATCTGCTCAAAATACTGATGGCGATCGGGCCCCTGTAGCAGCAATACCTTGAGCTCAGGGGTAAATTTCTCCGCTTCTTTGAACCAGTTATGCATCAGCGATGTGGGTGCAACAATTAAGGCGGGACTGTCCTGCAAATATCCAGCCTGCTTTTCCATGAGTAAATGGGCTAAAGTTTGTGCT
>NZ_JAYRTF010000038.1:0-17350 GCF_041919735.1 Acinetobacter sp. | reverse complement strand
CAGGCTATCGTACTGAGGAAAAAGAGAAGGATTATTTCGAAGGCTTTTTAAAACAACTGGATAAATTTGCCAAGAAAAGAACGCAATATTATATCTAGTTGCTCTTGTTTTAAGGAGGGGGGATCAGTGTTGCTGCATCCTCCTTTTTTGAACCTATCAGCGCTTGTTATTTTTTGTGAAAAATGTGGCTCAGTGCTATAATTGCGCGCCTGATAATTTGTCAACTTTTAAACACTGATCATGATGATGCAACTCCACGTATCCCGCTTGAATATGAGCTTGGTTGATCAAGAATTATCAGCTATAGAACACATTCCTGCGATGCAACGCCGACGCTTATCGCGTCTTGCAAAGCTAGCTTTGAATAGCGCAATACAGACTTTAGACACCCACGATGTCGATTATATTGTTTGGGTGTCGCAATATGGCGATGAAGCAAAAACACTGAATATTTTAGAAGATGTGTTAAGCGAGCAAACCCCTTCACCGACTCAATTTTCAACGTCGGTACATAATGCAATTTCGGGCTTATATTCTATTTTATGTCGGGATGCGACACCTGCAACCAGTTTGGCGGGGTCATGGAATGATGGGTTGATTGAAGCCTATGCATGGTTAAAAACCATGCCGGAAGCCGGTCAGGTTTTGCTGGTGTATTATGATGAAGCCTTGCCAGACATTTATATCGAGCATCAACCATTTGCTGCTTTTGCGATGGCAGCGATGATTTCATTAGCGCCTGCCAATTTGATGTTGACACCAATGCAGATGGATTCAACGCCAGCCTATCAGCAGGCTTTAGCATTTAACACGTTTTGGACTAATCCTGAGCAAACTGAATCTGAAGCGTGGACGAAATGCTGAAATTAAATCGGATCAAGCAACAAGCCAACTATGTTTGGCGCGTTGGGGCGACAGGATTTAGCTTTGCCAGCTTTGGCTTGGGCGGTGTGGCGATTGGTGGTTTGGTTGCGCCGCTGGTCAAGCTGAGCTCAGCAGACCTTGAGCTTCGCAAGCAGCGCACTCAAAAGGTGATTAAGCACAGTTTTAAAGGTTTCACCGAAATGATGGTGAAACTGGGCATTATGACCTATACGGTTGAAGGTTTAGAGAAATTACAAAACAGTCAACAAGAGTTGGTCATTGCCAATCATCCGACACTGATTGACGTGGTGGTTTTAATTGGTTTAATGGAGCAAGCAAACTGTGTGGTCAAGCAGGCGCTGTGGTCGAATCCATTTACCAAAGGTCCTGTACAAAGCGCAGGCTATATTTTAAATGCAGGTTCTGAACAATTTATTCAGGACTGCGTACACAAATTACAGCAGGATCATGCGGCGTCCTTGTTGATCTTTCCTGAAGGGACGCGGACAGCAAAAGGTGAGCAACTGAATGATTTTCAGCGTGGTGCGGCCAATATTGCTTTGCGTGCTGGTGTGCCGATTCGCCCCGTGCTGATTAGCTGCACGCCATCGACCCTGACTAAAAATGAAAAGTGGTATCACATTCCAGAACAGCCTTTTCATATCCATGTGAAAGTGTTGGATGCGATCCGAGTGGAAGACGTATTGGATGATGTAACGGTCAATCCCAAAAATGTGCGTCAGTTAAATCAACAATTACAATGGTTTTTTAACCAAGAGTTATCCGTAAATGAGCAATCTTGCTGATGAATTAAAGCAAATGATTATTGATGTCCTCGCCCTTGAAGACATCCGTATTGAAGACATTGATACAGACGCACCTTTGTTTGGTGATGGTCTGGGTTTGGACTCGATTGATGCTTTGGAACTGGGTTTGGCATTGAAAAAGCGTTATGGCATTCATCTAAATGCAGAGTCTGCAAAAACCAAAGAACATTTTAAATCAATTCAAAGCTTAGTGGCTTTGGTTGAAGCACAGAAAACAGCATAAGAGGTTGCTATGCTTGCACAAGAAACCGTGTTAGAAAAATTACGTGAGTGGATGGAAGAGCTGTTTGAAATTGCACCTGAAGATGTGCAGTTAGAATCAAACTTAGCTTCAGACCTCGATGTTGACAGTATTGATGCCATTGATTTGGTCGTAAAAATTAAAGAACTGACAGGCAAGCAAGTCAATCCTGAAGACTTTAAAAACGTGCGTACCGTACAAGATGTGGTGGTCGTGATTCAGAATATGTCGGCTGCATGAACAACATTTTAAAATGGATAGCAGGGGTCGGATTGATCCTCTATCCTTTTTTTGTGGCTTATGCTTTAGCGCATGGACAGTATGTTTGGGTCAGTGCGGTATTGATTGCACTGGGCATATTGCGTCTATTGAGTAAGGGCAATACTTTGCTGTGGCCATTGACAGGTTTTGCCATTTTATGTGGCGGGTTGAGTTTGATTTTAAAAGATCATGCGTGGCTTAAACTCTATCCTGTCTTTATGAGTCTCGGGGCGCTATTTATTTTTGCCAACACCTTGATTCGACCGCCTTCGATGATTGAACGTTTTGCACGTTTGGCAGAGCCTAATTTGCCCGAAGAAGGGGTAGAATGGACCCGTCAAGTGACCAAAGTTTGGTGTGGGTTTTTCTGCATCAATGCGGTCCTTGCCCTGATCACTGTTTTCTTTGCACCAATGAAGATTTGGGTGCTGTATAACGGCTTGATCTCTTATGTCTTGATGGGTGGACTGTTGCTGGGTGAGTTTGTGTTGCGCAAACGCCAGCAGCGGCTGCATCAGGCACAGAAATAACAGCGTTTCCGTCAGGGCAGCTGAAACAGCGGCCTCGAACTATAGCGATTAGAAATACGGTTTTTAAAAACAAATTTTATGTCTTGTCATTTTCAGCAGCATCTTCATTCATCGCGTCCCCTGTGTATTCAGGCGGACTCAAGTTTCTTTTCCTTTCACACTTTTTGGTTGGATGTGGCTGAACAGGCTGCGCAAATTCAGCCGTTGGAACAGCCTGTATGGGCGCTTTGGCAAGAAGACAGTTACGAGTTTTTAGTGTTGTTGTTTGCGGCCTTGCAAGCAGGCAAGCAAGTGCTATTGCCGCCGCATCGGGTCAGCGACTTAGAAAAAGAATTGGCTGGGCAGCAGATTTATTTTTTAAAACGGTTGCCGTCGACAGTAGCGTCAACCTTCGAGCTTCAATTTGATGCCGCCTTTTTCAATCAGGCGCAGCTGTATTTTTATACTTCGGGTTCAACTGGGCAGCCGAAAAAGATTCCGCGCACCCTGCAACAACTGTTTAATGAAGTTTGTGGTTTAGAAGCTAGTTTTGATTTGCCTGAGCAGGCGGTTGCGATTGCTACGGTGAGTCATCAACATATTTATGGTTTGTTGTTTAAGCTGTTGTGGCCCTTAGCCAGTGGGCGCAGTTTCTATCAAAAACAACTGGCTTTTCCTGAGGATGTGGTCGATCTTCAAAAGAAAATTGCCCATGTGCAGCTGCCGAATTATCTGATTTCCAGCCCCGCTTTGTTGAAGCGCTGGACCACAGATGTGGTATTGCAAGACTGTTATAGGGTCTATTCCTCTGGCGGAAAGTTGGGTGCCGGCGTGCGTCCTTTGCTGAACCGTCCGATTACGGAAGTGTTTGGTAGTTCTGAAACAGGCGGCATCGCTCACCGTCAGGCGGATGATGCGCTATGGACCCCCTTTGCTAATGTCGAAATTCAGTGCGCCGAGCAGCAAGAGTTAGCCGTTAAAACTAATCATGCTTTTAGCGCGGATTGGATTTTAACTGGGGATCAAGTGCAGGTTGCAGATGTACAGAATCCCAAAAGTCCATTTCAGTTATTGGGGCGTTTGGATCGCATTGTCAAACTCGAAGAAAAGCGTTTAAGTCTGGATGCAATAGAAGCGAAAATCGCTGAGTTGGTCGAAATACAGCAGTGCCATGTTTTAATTCATGAAAAAGAACAGCGTCAGATGTTAGCGGTGGTAGCGGTGCTGACCGAGGATGCAAGGGTGTTGCTCACCGAAAAGGGCAAAGCTGTAATTACCGCACAATTGAAAAAAAAATTACAACAAAAACTGGAAAGTATTGCGATTCCGCGGCAGTGGCGGTTTTTAACGCAAATGCCACAAAATGCACAATCGAAGCTGAATAAACAGTATTTAAAATCACTCTTTCAACCGATGACGTTGCCTGTGGTATTGACGCAGCAATCTCAGGATATGCAGGTCAGTTATGCTTTGGAATTTATTCCTGAGCTGGAGTGCTTTAAAGGACATTTCCCGAATTTCCCGATTTATCCGGGCGTAGGGCAAATTGGATTTATTCAACATTTTGCCAAACAAAACTGGGCGGATTTACTGTGGTGCAATGGTTTTGAGCAGTTAAAATTTCAAGGACTGATTCAACCCTATCAAACGGTGGAACTGGTGCTCAGCCGTAAAGCGCATAAGGTCAGTTTTGAGCTGAAAAATCATGACAAAATATTGGCATCAGGACGTTTGCTGTTTGCTGTCCCTTCAGACGTTTAAGCCGAGAGATAAAAATGAAACACTGTTTTGTGATTCCTGTGTATAACCATCCGCATTATTTGGCTGCGTTACTGTCGCATTTAAACTCTTTTGAGTTGCCAATTATTATGGTGAATGATGGTAGTGATGCCGCTTGTACAGCAGTATTACATCAGCTCGCGCAGGACTACCCGAGGGTTGATTTGGTTGAACATACCCATAATCAGGGTAAGGGACAGGCGGTGATCACAGGGCTCAAGCATGCCTTTCAATGCGGTTATAGCCATGCCTTGCAACTGGATGCAGATGGACAACATGACTGGCAAGATGTGCAACGCTTTTTAGACACATCTATCCAGCACCCCGATGCCATGATTATTGGTCAGCCGATCTTTGATGCGACTGTTCCGAAAAAACGTCTCTATGGCCGTTATGCAACCCATATTTGGGTGTGGATTAACAGCCTGTCTTTTGACATTAAGGACAGCATGTGTGGTTTTCGCATTTATCCTTTGGCGCAGACGGTGAACATTTTAAGCACAGCCAAGTTTCAACTGCGGATGGGCTTTGATTCGGAAATTTTGGTGCGTTTGAAATGGGACAATGTATCGTTTATCAATCTGCCTACGCATGTGATTTACCCTGAAGGCGGCATTTCACATTTCGATGTTTGGCGTGACAATTTGGGCATGGCGCGCGCGCATAGCCGCTTATTGGGTGGCATGCTGCTGCGGTTTCCCAAGCTGATTTATCAGAAAGTCAAAGGCTAAGGCGGTCAGAGAAGCATATGCAGAAATGGAGCGCCGTGAAAGAGCGGGGTGGGATGTTACCGCTGATGCTGATGCTGGGTTTCTACCGTTTAGGTGGGCGCTGGTTGTTCCGAGTCATCTTATACTTTGTGATTTTATGGTATTGGCTTTTTTCCAATACTGCGCGTCAGGCTTCCCTGTTGTACTTAAAAAAACTGCATCATTTTGCAGGTGCACAGTCGCCATTTCAGACTGAGCCACAGCTGTGGCACAGCTATACGCATTTGATGCAATTTGGCGAATGTATTTTAGATAAAATTGAGGGCTGGCTCGGGCATATTCCTGAGCAGAACTTAAAGCTACATGGTCATGCGCACTTTCGTTCGCACTATCAAAAAGGTGCGGTGATTGTGGTGTCACACTTTGGCAATATTGAATTGTTACGTGCCATCAAAGCAGAGCACCCGCAGAAAATTAATGTGTTGGTCTATCAAAAGCATGCCACCAAGTTCAATGCATTTTTGAAAAAACTGAATGAACATGCCGATGTCAATTTGGTTTCGGTGGACGAGTTAGGAATCGAAACAGCACTGATTTTGCAGGATAAATTGGATCAAGGTGAATGGGTGATTGTGGCAGCAGACCGCGTACCCGTGCAGTCGGATCGGGTACAATCGGTTGCTTTTCTAGGTGAGCAAGCGCTGTGGCCTCAGGGTGCATGGATTTTGGCCAGTTTATTAAAAGCCCCAGTGTTGGCGGTGTTTTGCTATCGAGTTAATACACATTTTGAAGTGCATATTCATCAAGTGGCGGAGCAGTTAAATTGGCCACGTAAAGAGCGTTTACAGGCCATGCAACAGACCACACGACAGTATGTGGAACTGTTGGAACAGCATTGCATACGCGCGCCCTATCAATGGTTTAATTTTTATAATTTTTGGAATAAAGGATAAGTCTTGTGTTAATTGTTGGGGAAACTCCGCTCAGTATTGAAGATGTTGTGGCTGTAGCGCGTAAAGAAAAACAGGTGGCATTGCCTACCTCTGCTGAATGGACAGCATTGATTCAACGCGGCGCAGATTTCCTCGATCAGCTGTTGCAAGACGAAGGCGTTATTTATGGCGTGACCACAGGTTATGGCGACTCGTGCTTAGTTGAAATTCCAGCCCACCAAGTGCATGAGCTGCCACTGCATTTGTCGCGTTTTCATGGCTGTGGCATGGGCCAAAACTTAGACCTCATCACCGCGCGAGCTGTAGTGGTGGTGCGTTTATGTTCTTTGGCACGCGGCTATTCGGGTGTTTCGCATGCCTTGTTACACCGTTTGGTCTGGATGCTGAATGAAGATGTGATTCCTGTGATTCCCTCGGAAGGTTCGGTAGGTGCCAGTGGGGATCTGACGCCTTTGTCTTATATTGCTGGGGCATTGGTTGGTGAGCGCGATGTGTACTATCAAGGTCAGATCGTGCCGATTGCACAAGTGTATGCTGAAAAAGGTGTGCAGTCTTTGGTGATGCGTCCTAAAGAAGGCTTAGCTCTCATGAATGGTACAGCGGTGATGACTGCTATCGCTTGCCTGAATTATAAAAAAGCCGAACAGATTTCTTTTGCCAGTACTTTGATTACCGCACTGAATGTTTTGGCTTTAGAAGGCAATTCAAGCCATTTTGATGAAGTCTTGTTTGCACAAAAACCACATCCGGGACAGCAACATATTGCAGCTCAGTTACGTGACTGGTTGAATAGTGAAGTACAAACCGAACACCAAAGTTCACGCCTGCAAGACCGTTATTCACTGCGCTGCGCACCGCATGTGATTGGGGTGTTTGAAGACTCTAAACTGTGGCTGCGTCAGTTTATTGAAAATGAGCTGAACTCAAGCAATGACAATCCATTGATTGACCCTGTGAACCTGCGGGTACTGCATGGTGGACATTTTTATGGCGGACATATTGCCCAAGCCATGGACAGCCTGAAAATTATGATAGCGAATATTGCTGACTTGATGGATCGTCAGTTGGCACAGTTGGTGGACTATAAAATGAACAATGGTTTACCACGCAATTTAACGGGTTCAAGCCCTGAGCGTTTGCCGCTGAATCATGGCTTTAAAGCGGTGCAAATCGGGGTTTCGGCATGGACGGCAGAAGCCTTAAAACAGACGCTCGCTGCGTCGATTTTCTCACGCTCAACCGAATGTCATAATCAAGACAAAGTTAGCATGGGCACCATTGCTGCGCGTGATGCCAGTCGTGTCATTACTCTGACCGAACAAGTGGTTGCGGCACTTAGCTGTGCAGCAGTTCAGGCGGTTAAACTCAAAGGTGTAGATACAGAACTCAGCCCTGTTTTAACAGCATTTCAACACTGGGTGCTTCAGAGCTTCACCTATGTAGAGGAAGATCGTCCTTTGCAACAAGAGCTTCAAGCATTGGTTAATCGCTTTGAGCAGTTAGAACTGTTAGACAGCATTGCTGTTCAATATTCATAGGAAATGAGCATGCATGCTGATGTAATCATTGAAGTGCCCTTTCATGATGTCGACACCATGAATGTGGTGTGGCACGGGCATTATTTAAAATATTTTGAAATCGCTCGTTGCAAACTGCTGGATCAATTTCACTATAACTATAACCAAATGCGCGAATCGGGCTATGCATGGCCGGTGATTGAAAGTCATGTCCGCTATGTACAAGGCATTGAGTTTGAGCAAAAAATTCGCGTGCGCGCCATTTTAAAAGAATGGGAAAATCGCTTAAAAATTGAATATCTGATTTTCGATGCGGTTTCGGGCAGAAAGCTGACCAAGGGCTATACCTCGCAAGTGGCGGTACACATTGAAAAACGTGAAATGTGCTTCCAGTCGCCACAGGAGTTGTTGGACTGTTTAAAGGCATGGTCTGAGTTTAAGGCGGAGTAATGCAAGCATGATTCGATACAAATTTTCTAAGCCGATTGTGGTTGCCTGTACAGCCAGTATGATGACTTTGCTTGCTCCAGCAGTGAATGCTCAAAATACTGAATTGAAGCAGGTGTTTGCTCAGCTCGGTGCAACGCCTGTGGTGCGTGCCCAATTTGAGCAGCAAAAAAAACTGGCCGCTTTGAATAAAACTTATGTGTCCAAAGGCACAGTGCTGTTCAGCAAAAACCAAGGGGTGCTGTGGCAGATTCAAAGTCCAGTCAAAGCCGATTTGGTGGTGACATCGCGTAAGTTGGTACAAAAGACGCAGCGCACTAGCAGTCAAATTGAAGTTGATAAGACTCCGTATGGCTCTGTAGCGACGATGTTTTTACAGTTGATGTCCGGCAATGAAGCGGCACTCGCTAAAAACTTTAATGTGGTATCTGCCAACTACAGCCCGACGCAGTGGAATGTCAGCTTAAAGCCGAAGAGCAGTCTATTTAAAAAGCTTTTTGTCCAAGTCGATGCGCAAGGGCAGCGTTATGTGGACCGTATTACGATTTTGGAACAAGCCAATAATCGCACCATCATTCGTTTTAGCCAGCAAACAGCTCAACCTCAAACTTTAACGGCTGCGGAAAATGCGCTTTTCCAATTGGCAAAATAAATTTAGCGCCCTGTGGCTGTTGGTGCTGTGTGTCATTGCTTTGGCACTGGGCGTGGCTTGGCTGAATAAAGGCATTAAGATTGAGACTAATATTTTTGCTTTGCTGCCTGAAGCACATCAAGATGCGCATCTGGAACAAGCACAGCAATACGTTAGTCAGCAGTTAAATGACAAAGTCTTTGTGGTGTTGGATGCCAAAACGGATCAGCAACTCGAACAGGCAACGCAAGCACTCAAAACCCAAGCTAATCAAAGTCAGCTGTTTTTACCTGTTCGTCCGCAGCTTGATCCTGATCAATTTGCCCAAGCGCTGTATCAACACAAGGCGGGGCTATTATCTAAGACTGATCAACAGATTGTGCAAGGGCGGGATACTGCAGCGTTGATGGAGCAAGGCTTATTGCAACTGATGAGTCCGGGCATGCCGATTACGGCTGAAATGCTCAAGCAAGATCCTTTGCTGTTGTTTCCGCGCTATGCAGTGGGGTTAGGTACTTTACAAAGCAATGCTGATATCAATTTAGAGCAGGGCTTTGCGACCATTCGTGATGAGCAGGGCATCTCACGCCTGATGGTGCTTCAGCTTAATAACAGCCCTTATAATATTGCCTACCAAGAGCAGACCGCTGCGTTTATCCAAAATATCAATCAGCAGCTCAACCAGTTGCAAGTTAAACCGCACTGGACAGGTACGCTGCTGTTTGCACAGTTCGGCACTAACTCTGCCAAAGAGGAAATTTCCACCATTGGTGTGGGTTCGACCATCGGGATTTTGCTTCTAGTCTGGTTTGGCTTCCGTTCGATACGACCGATGCTGACGGAAATGGTTGCAGTCGGCACAGGCAGCTTAGTGGCCTTTGCTGTGACCTATTGGGTTTTCGGTGAAATTCACCTGATGACACTGGTCTTTGGCGCCAGTCTGATTGGGGTCTGTGTCGATTTTTCATTTTACTTCATGGCCATGCAGTCTCAGCACCGAAAGATCGATGGATTTGCTGTTTTAAAACCATTATTGCCAAGCCTATTTGTGGGTCTGATGACCACACTGTTGGCCTATGTGGTGCTGAGTTTTACCCCATTTCCGGGTTTTAAACAAATTGCAGTCTTTTCCATGGTTGGATTGAGTGCTGCATGGGTGACCAGTATTTTATTACTGCCACGTTTGCCTGCGCTGAATGCGGAACCTGCGATACGTGCTTTGGGCTTTATTGGCAAAGCACGCAGTTATGTGCAAAACCACAATACGCTGCGTTATGGCATGATTGCACTGATTCTACTGCTGACAGGCAGCAGCCTCGCCTTTCTGAAAAGCAATGATGACATCCGCAATTTGCAAAGTATGGATGCCACCTTAAAGCAGGAAGATCAATATATTCGTTCGCGTTTTATGCAACAGCAAAGCAGCGAATATTTTGTGGTACAGGGCAGAACCCCAGCAGATTTAGAACAGCATGAACAGCAACTGCTGGCAGAGCTTGCGCCTTTGCAACAGGCTGGCAAGTTAGATGCTGTGCAAGCTTTAGGGCAGTGGATTCCCTCGCTTGAGCAGCAAAAACACAATATCGCGATGTTACAGGCGATTTCTCAATCCGCTTTGGTAAAATATGCGCAAGCACTACAGCTTAACGCCGCCGATGTTTTAAACTGGCAAGCACATTTAAAAGACCAACCGTTGCTGACCGAAGCCGTCTTTAAAGATCATCCATTGCATTTTTTGCAGATGAGTCCGACACAACGTTTAGTGATGCTGCAAAATGTGCATGACGTCAAAGCCGTGCAACAGCTTGAAAATGCGGATATACAACTGTTACGCCCCGTTCATCAACTGTCTGAATTATTTAAACAACACCGTGAGCAGGCACAGTGGCTATTACTCAGCGCTTTGCTGATTTTAGCCATTGGCTTAGGGGCACTGTATGGCAAAAAATCCATTCTGCCTTTGGTGTTGCCTGTCAGTATGGCTCTAATGACCACGTTTGCGATTCAAGCCTGGCTCGGTGTCGAGATTAATTTATTCAGCATTATGGGCACCTTCCTGATCATTGGGATTGGGGTGGACTATGCGATTTTCTACCGCCACGGACATGATCACCCGCAGGTGGTGGGTATGGCTTTGTTCCTGTGCATGATGTCGACGTTTTTTAGTTTTGGTTTGCTGTCTTTTAGTCATACTTATGCCATTCACAGTTTTGGCTTAACAGTGTTGCTGGGCGTTATTTTTTCATTTATTTATGCCACACTTTTTACATCCTCCGATGCAAAACATGTGGTGGTTCAACAATATCAGCCAAAGAGCTGAGTCAAAGGGTACAGTCCAATGAGCACCATGCAACAGACAGATGTTTTAATTATTGGGGCGGGACCATCAGGTAGTTCAGCCGCAGCTTTGCTGCGCCAAAAAGGCCATCAGGTCACGGTTATCGAAAAGCAGTTTTTTCCGCGTTTTTCCATCGGCGAGTCTTTATTGCCGCAGTGTATGGTGTTTTTAGAAGAAGCGGGTTTATTGGAAACGGTGCGTGCGCATGCCGACGAATATGCCTTTCAGTTTAAAAATGGCGCGTCCTTTTTAAGAGGCACACAGCGCAGTTTTTATGACTTTACCCAAAAGTTTAGTGAAGGACCGGGGACCACATGGCAGGTACGACGTGCCAATTTTGACCAACTTTTGGCACAGCAAGCTGAAAAAATGGGGGCAGATATCCGTTTTGGTCATGAAGTTTTGGCGGTCGATGTGGCATCCACACAGCCGATTTTGACGGTGGAAGATGCGCAAGGTGACAGCTATCAAATTCAAGGCAAGTTCCTCTTAGATGCCAGCGGCTTTGGCCGCATTCTGCCGAAGTTTCTTGACTTAGAAAGCCCATCGGACTTTCCCGTGCGCCGTGCGGTCTTTACCCACATTGAAGATGGTCTATTGAATGACCCTGAGTTTGACCGTGAGAAAATTTTAATTACCGTACATGAAAAAGACCATCGTGCGTGGTACTGGCTGATTCCTTTTGCTGATGGGCGCTCTTCATTTGGCATCGTGGCGGAGCAAGATTTCTTTGAAAAATACGGTTATGACGGCAGTGCAGATTATGACTTAGAAGCCTTGCAGAAACGTATTTTGGCCGATGATGTTAGCTTGTCGCATGTGCTGCGCCATGCCAAACATGACACGCCTGTACGCACTTTGGTGGGCTACTCTGCCGATGTGAAACACTTGGCATCTGAAAACTATGCACTGCTGGGCAATGCTGGTGAGTTCCTCGATCCTGTCTTTTCTTCAGGGGTCACCATTGCCTTAAAATCGTCCAGTCTAGCGGTGCCATTGGTCGAACAAGTGCTGCAAGGTCAGGCGATCGACTGGATGGAGCAATATGAAAAGCCGTTGCGTAAAGGTATTCAAGTGTTCCGTGCCTATGTCGAGTCGTGGTATTCGGGTGAGTTTCAGGATGTGGTGTTCTCCACCCAGCAAGATGAAAAAATTCGTCGAATGATTGCATCCTTACTGGCGGGTTATGCGTGGGATGCGACCAATCCGATTCACCGTAATGCCAAGCAACGCTTAAGTACTTTGGCTGAGTATTGCCGAGCAGAACAGCCACAGCGACCACCGCAAGCAGAGTCTTTAAGCAATGAAACTTAAGCTGCGTTTGAAAACCATCAGTTGGGTTCTGGCCAGTGCGCTGCTGTGTAGTGCCTGTCAAAGCTGGATACCCAAAGCACAAGGATTAGCAACACCGCAGTGGGTTGCACAAAATTATCAACGCCAAGACCATATTGAGGTGCAGTGGAAAAGCCAGAGTTTTAGCTTTTTGCTGTACCAGCAGCAACACGGACAGGCATTGGATATGTTGGCGCTCACCCTTACGGGACAGCAGCTGTTTAAACTCAGTTTCGATGGGCAAAGGGTCCACGTGGAACAACGCATTGACCCAATGCAACACTTGCCTTTTGATTATGTGGTGCGTGATATTTTATATGCGACTTATCCAAATTTTGCGGCATTACATGTTGCGCAAAATACGGTCGTGCACAAAGCCGATACCATTTATATACAGCAGCAGCCCGTGTTGAAAATTCAGCACAATGAGGGCGCAATTGAGCTGGATAATCTGCAAGTGCCTTATCAGATGGTGATCAGTGCGGTGACTAATACTTTAGAAGATGATCAAGGTGACCATCATGACTAAAAATCTACAGCATGTTTCAGCTGTCGGCATTCAGTTCAGTGCGGCGCTGTCGGCTTTGGGACAAAATGCCGCTGAGCTTCAACATGCCTTAACAAACACCGAAAATACCCTGTCGCAACGAGAGGATCTGATCGCGGGGCGTTTGGTCTGGGTTGGCGCATCTGATCAAGCCTTGCTCCAAACAGCGCCTGAAAGCTTGAGCGGTACAGACTCACGAAATTTACGCTTTGCCCTAACGGCTTTGACACACATTGAAACTGAGATTCGTGCCTATACTGCACAGTTTCCTAAACAACGCCTTGCGGTGATTATTGGCACGTCAACCTCAGGCATCGCGGATAATGAGCCTACTTTAAAAGCACAGTTTCAACAGTCAGTGCCGCAGTCCGTACAGCATCAAAAACAAGAAATGGGCAGTTTAGCCAAAGCCTTACAACAGTACTTGGGTTGGGAAGGGCCTGCCTATACTATTTCTACTGCCTGTTCCTCTGCGGCTAAAGCGATGGCTGCGGGGCAACGTCTGTTGAATGCCAGTTTGGCCGATGCTGTCTTAGTCGGTGGAGTCGACACTCTATGCAAGCTGACCTTAAATGGTTTTGACAGTTTGGAAAGTTTATCGAGCAGTATTTGTCAGCCTTGTGGTGCTAATCGTGACGGCATTAATATTGGTGAAGCCGCAGGACTATTTTTATTGTCCAAAGCACCAGCACCTGTAATGTTGCTATCGAGTGGTGAGTCAATGGATGCATGGCATATTTCAGCGCCGCATCCAGAAGGGCAAGGCGCTGCGGAGGCGATGCAAAAAGCTTTAGATGCTGCGCAGCTTGGAGCAAGAGATATTGGCTATTTAAATTTGCATGGGACTTCTACACCGCAAAATGATGCGATGGAGATTAAGGCGGTACAGACTGTTTTCTCTGATGAAGTTGTGGCCTTGAGCAGCACCAAACATAAAACGGGGCATTGTCTGGGGGCAGCGGGTGCAATTGAAGCCTTTATTTGCCAGCAGGTTTTATTAGATCAATCATGGTTGCCGCTGCATCATGCAGGTGAATTGGACGAGGCTTTGGCTAGGCAAAACTATGTGCTTACACCGCATTTGAATACACCCATTCGCTATGCGATGAGTAATTCTTTTGCTTTTGGGGGGAGCAATATCAGTTTAATTTTCGGGACGGCTTTGTCATGATGGACGCAGTACAGTTTATTCCGCATGCGAAACCGATGGTTTTCGTGAGCCATTTGATTGAAGCCAATGATGAATTTGCGATTGCAGAACTTCACATCACGCCAGATTTGATGTTTTGTGAGCCAGAAGGCTTGCCCACATGGAGCAGCATTGAGTTGATGGCGCAGACCATTAGTGCCTATGCCGGTTATAAAGGGCAAACCAAGGGTTGGCCACCGAAAATTGGCTTTTTATTGGGAACGCGTAAAATGCAGTTACCCTGTGCCTATTTTAGTTTGGGTACAACCGTGCGGATTCGAATAGAACAAAGTTATCTGCACGAAGGTTTGGGGCAGTTTAATTGTGAAATTGAATATCAAGAACATCGGTTCAGCGCCATGTTGAGCGTATTTGAGCCTGAAAATATGAATGAAATCATTGGAAAATTAGTGTGAACAGAAGAATTTTAGTCACGGGTTCGAGTCGTGGAATAGGTAAAGCGATTGCTTTGGAGTTGGCAAAGGTAGGCTTTGATGTCACGGTACATGCTCGTTCAAGACAGTCTGAGGCCGAAGCGGTGGCTCAGGAAATTCAAGCGCTTGGACAGGCCAGCCATGTACTGATGTTCGATGTGAATGAGCGTGAAAAGATTGCCGCTATTTTAGAGCAAGATATAGCACAGCATGGTGCTTTTTACGGCGCTGTGTTGAATGCAGGATTAACCCGTGATGGTGCTTTCCCCGCACTGACTGATGAAGACTGGGATGACGTGGTCTCGACCTCTCTGAACGGGTTTTATAATGTGCTAAAACCCTTGATGATGCCGATGATCCGCTTAAAAAAAGGCGGACGTATTGTGACCTTGTCTTCAGTGTCAGGAATCATGGGGAATCGTGGTCAGGTGAACTATAGTGCGGCCAAAGCAGGCTTGATTGGTGCGACCAAAGCATTGGCACTGGAATTGGCCAAACGCAAAATTACGGTGAACTGTGTTGCTCCGGGCTTGATTGAAACCGAAATGGTCACGGAAGAAGTGAAAGAACATGCTTTGAAAATGATCCCGATGCAGCGGATGGGGCAGGTGGAAGAAGTCGCAAAAGCGGTGAAGTTTTTATGCAGTGATGATGCCAGTTATATCACCCGCCAAGTGATTTCAGTCAATGGAGGCCTAATCTAATGAAACGTGTTGTTGTGACAGGCATGTCTGGGATTACCTCTTTGGGTGAAACCGCAGAACAAATTTTTGAGCAATTTGCACTAGGCAAAAGCGGCATTCGCTATATGCCTGACTGGGAGATTTATCTCGATTTACGCAGTAAATTGGCTGGCCCAGTAGAGTCCTTTACTGTACCGAAGCATTTTAACCGTAAAGTGACCCGTGGTATGGGCCGCGTTGCTTTAATGTCCGCCGTATGTGCTGAAAAAGCATTGGAAGACGCGGGTTTACTGCATGCCGATATCTTAAAAAGTGGCGATGCAGGCGTGGCCTTTGGCTCCTCTGCGGGCAGTGTGGATGCCGTACGTGAGTTTGGCTCGATGTTGATTGAGTACAATATGAGTCAACTCAATGCCACAACCTACATTCGTATGATGTCGCATACCAGCGCAGTCAATATGACGGTGTATTTTGGTTTAAAGGGTTTAACCCTACCGACCTCAAGTGCCTGTACTTCGGGTTCCATGGCCATTGGTCAGGCTTATGAAGCGATCAAATATGGCAAGCAAACTGTGATGATTGCAGGTGGGGCAGAAGAGCTCAGTGCAGCAGGTTCGGCGGTGTTCGATGTACTGTTGGCGACTAGTGTGAAAAATGATCGACCTGAGACAACGCCACGCCCGTTTGATGCAAAGCGTGATGGTTTAGTGGTGGGTGAAGGGGCAGGCTGTTTAATTTTAGAAGAATATGAACATGCGCAAGCGCGTGGTGCCACCATTTATGCCGAGATTGTCGGTTATGGCAGCAATACTGATGGTCAGCATGTGACTCGACCTGATTCCGAAATGATGGGACGTTGTATGCAGTTGGCATTGAAAGATGCACAGCTTACTGCCGCGGATATTGATTATGTTAATGCGCATGGTACTTCGACCGATCAGGGGGATATTGCTGAATCACAAGCGACTGCACGTATCTTGGGTAAAAAACCGATCAGCTCATTAAAAAGTTATTTTGGGCATACGCTGGGGGCGTGCGGCGCCATTGAGGCATGGCTGAGTATTGAAATGATGCGACGTAATCAGTTGGTACCTACGCTGAATTTAGATCAGATTGACAGCGCTTGTGGTGATCTGGATTATATTGTTTCAGACATGCGTTCAGCAGAAACGCAAATGATGATGAGCAACAATTTTGCTTTTGGGGGGATTAATACCTCCCTGATTTTTAAACGTGTCTAATAAAATAAGGGTAGAACTATGTTATTCAAAAAAATCTGTGCAGTCGCTGTGTTGTCTTTAGGTGCGATTGCATCGGCTCAAGCGGCTGACAAAATGTATGATTTTAAATTTCAAGAAGCTGTAAACCGTGCTGTTGCAGATGGAGCACTGGATGGTTCAGTGAAGTTTTATTTGGCGGGCACTAAGTCGGGTGGCAAGGTGATTGAAAAGGGTTTGGTGACCAATAAAAAGACCAATGGTTTTGCCAAATCTGCGGAAAGTTCATGTGACCATGTACTTCGTTCAGCACTGATTCAATTTCAAAATACAGCTAAAGCCAATGGCGCAAATGCTGTGACCAATCTAGTGAGTTTCTATAAGTCGAACGAAACACGTAGTACGACGACTTACCAATGCGCCAAAGGTACCGCTATGGCGGGTGTGGCACTGAAAGGGGATTTGGTGAAGTTTTAATGTGTTTGAATGCGTGAGATGAGTTCCCAAATAAGAACAATCTAATTCCAAGTTCGTTGCACAGCAATAGTATTAGGATGGATGCTTACAACGAGGGATGCTCTATTTTTAGACACCCCTTGTTGGTTTGATGTCTCCATTTGGTATTTTTGATTGTCGGAGTTAGTATTGGTAATTTGAGTAATATTCAGAAATGTATAAAAAAGCCCCCATCTTTCGATGAGGGCTTTTTTGAATTTGGAGCGGGAAACGAGACTCGAACTCGCGACCCCAACCTTGGCAAGAGTCACCGACATAAAATACACTAAATAACATAATTGGTATTTTAATAAACTCTATATATAACAGTTATATAGAGTTTTTATTTTGTGTGGTGTAATTTAAGGTAGGGTGG
>NZ_JAYRTF010000037.1:0-17604 GCF_041919735.1 Acinetobacter sp. | reverse complement strand
CTGTGCGGGCGCAAAACGCGTGAGCAGTACTTACCCAAAAGGTCTCGATTCGGCTTAGGACGCTATAGATCACAAGTTTATAGGCTATAAGATCAGGACTTACAAAGTCAGGATAGTTGAAGTAAACCAACCGTTTTCTCTACATCGCCCTCAAAATTCTGCATCAGGCGCATCACATATAAAAGCGCTGAATTAAAAAAATAAGCATAAAAAAACGAAGAATAAAAAGCATAAGCCTAAAAGGAAGCATTAAAAAAGAACAGCCGATTAAAAATTCCAAAATCACAGCCGCGTTTTCAGCACACTGCTTCCCGTATCATCAACAGCATCGGCGTCAGCAAAATGACATGATCATTCAGCTGTATGCCTGATTGGGCCTTGGGCAATGCTGGAGTAGATTCCGCCGCTGTAAATGTGAGCTTTATCTCCTGTGGATGTGCAGATGATTGGGGCTCGCGTTCAGACGGATTGGACTGAATGACGGTCATTCAGCCTTGATCAAGCCTGATCGATGCCGGTGATTGACACCGCACAGGCCAGTTGGTAAGGTGCGGAAAAATTTCCGCCCGCAACGCTGACGCCCCATGCCTTTAGACGACAATTTTATTTATATGCCTCCGCAAGAACCGCTGGTGATTGTGTATGAAGATGAGGATTTGGTGGTGATTGATAAGCCTGCGGGGCTGCTGTCTGTGCCGGGCCGCTTGCCGGAGCACCACGACAGCGCGTATCTGCGGGTTGTTGCGCAATTTCCGAATGCCAAAATAACGCATCGTTTAGATATGGCGACTTCCGGCATTTTGATGTTCGCCAAGCACCGCGAGGCTGAAGTCGCGGTCAGCAAAATGTTTCAGGCGCGAACGGTAAGAAAGAACTATATCGCTTTGGTGCAAGGGCAATTGCAAGATGAGGGCAGTGTCAATGAGCCGCTGATTACCGACTGGGAAAACCGGCCGCGGCAGATGGTGCATTATGAACTGGGCAAGCCTGCGCAAACGCTTTATCAGGCGCTGAGCTATGATGCTGAACAAGATATCAGCCGGGTGCTGCTGACACCGATAACCGGGCGTTCGCATCAGCTGCGGGTGCATATGATGCACATTGGCCATCCGATTACTGGCGATAAAATCTATCATCCTAATGCTGCGCAGAGCCCGCTTAAACGCATGGCGCTGCATGCCAGCTATTTGGCCTTTACTCAGCCGCTGAGCAAAAAATCTGTGGAAATTAATGGCATAATGCCGTTTTAAATGCCGTTTTAAATGCTGTTTTAAAGGGTTTTGTGCTGTCCTGCATTCATTGGGCTTTCATCTATAGCGAAAAGGCCTCAAATCCATTCCATTGGATGAGCGCTGGATTGAATCAAAAGCTCAGGGGCTAAAAGCGCCTTAATTGCAAATAGAAAGCACTGCTATGCAAGCCCAATATTGCAAGATCATTAAAGTGATTTTTAATAAATATCAATTATTTGCAGACTGACTATTATTTTTCAAAATGTTTCAAATATTGCCTGAATCAGACAGTGATTAAAAAAATAATGATTTTAAATAAATACTTAGCTTTCAATATGTGCAAATGTCCATTGATCTAATTTATGGACGCCGTTATTGCTGCATTTGAATGGATCGTCTATTTCTTATAGCTAATGACTTGAAATTGAATCATTGCTGAAGAGGAAAGCGTATTCACAGCGGAGAATCTGTATGACTCATTTTATTTTAATCGGCGCATTGATTGTATTGGCTGTACTGGTGGTTCTTGCGGGCCTGCTCCTGCAGCGCAACCGGCGTTTGCAGCATGCGCTGCAGAACAATTTACAGCATGCCCGCAATGAATTGGGTCAGCAGGAAACGCAGAGCCATGACATGAAGTATGAAATGACCCAAATGCGGATTCAGCTCAGCAGTTTAAAAGTCAGGGTGAATCAGCTGGAACAGTATCAGCATATTTTAGATGTAGAGCAATATGTCACAGCCCGCAGGCTGCAAGCCGACAGCTTTATTGAAATGACTAAAATCAATGCTGAAATCATGCTGAGTGAACTGAAAGACCGGATTATGCAGGTGCAGGCGTTTTTGACGGCGCATCAGCTGAGTGTCGAAAATCATATTGAGCAGACCGCGCAGGAAAAATTAAAATCTTACTGGAAGCAAGCGCAGGCGCTGCAGGAGCGGGATGACATCATGCAGGCGCTGGAGCGCAAAATTAACGGCTATCAGCCGCATTATTTTGTATCGGTCAATCAGCTGCAGAAGCAGTTGATTGACCGATACAGCGCCTCCGATGCCGCGCAGCATATGCTGGCGCTCAGGGAAAAAATTCAAGCGGTGAATGATGCCGGGCAAGTCGCCGAATGCCATTATTTAGATGACAGCCGCCGCCAGGCCGCGGTTGCATTGGTCAGCTTGGTCTTTAACGCCAAAGCGGAACTGTATTTATCATTGCTGAATGCCGAAAACCTAGGCCAGCTGCTGCAGGAGCTTCGGGATGATTTTCTATTGATCAATTTTCACGGCAATCATTTCAGCAATGCGCATCTGCATGAATCTTATTTGAACTTAAGATTGGAAGAGCTGAAATTCATGGCCTTGATGCAGGCTGAGTCTGCCTGATCAGAACGAGCGGTTCTGATTTTTAACGAAAAGCTGTGCAATAAATCTCCAAACCGCAGCAAATTTCGGCTAATCTAAAAGCGGCATAACAAAAGCACAATAAGGACAATGTATGACACGTGATTATCAGCAATTCCCAGATGACGATAATGGCAATGTTTTATGGCAAATGCAGGAAGACGGCGATGATCTGACCGAAGCGCATGAGATTGAATATTCAATTGCCTTCCAGCACGAAGAAAAAGCCGATCAATGCGCGCTTTACCTGCTGAAAGAAGAACAGAAAATCAGCCTGTTTGAAGATGAAGAATCTGGCGAATGGGTGATTACCATTTATGTCTATATGGAACCTGAATACGCCGATATTGTCGATTTGGAAGAATGGTTCAGCAAAATAGCCGGGCAATTCGCAGGCGAATATGACGGCTGGGGCTGCATGGCCTATGTCTATGATGATGAGCCGGACGAAGATGACGAAAATGAAATCGACGCGGAAGCTGACGGCAGATTGAATTGATCCCGCTGAGCGGATTGCACCTGCAAAAGCCCTGTGTTCATGACGCAGGGCTTTGCTGTTTTGATGGAGCATGCTTTGCCTTGATTTTCTTCTTTTTTAATTGATTTTTCAGCTTTCCGGGATTGAAGGCTTTATTCAATCTGCAGGGCATGCGCCTTGTAAGCCTATAACAAGAGGGATGATTGAAACCGTTTTACTGCTGCTGTTTGAATACTGTCTTTAAATGAGCATCTGAACATCAATAACGCTGTTAGCTAACCCAGCAGTCAGCTGAAGCGCGGGGGAATGAACCGGCCATACGGATAGTTTAAAAAGATGCCTATTTTTTATACACAAAGTGGCTAGACGCCAGTCAGGTAGCCGGAATAGAGTAGTTAAACACAGCTGGATTTAGTCCTTCTGCATAAAAAGATCGCCATGGAGCAGAATAATGAAAAATTCCATACAGCTGCATCGTGTTTTCAGCGCCCCGCCAGAGCGGGTCTTCCGTGCATTTACTGATCCTGACGCCTTGGTGAAATGGATGCCGCCGCATGGTTTCAGTGCCCATGTCGAGTATGCTGAAGTCTGCACTGGCGGCAGCTACCGCATGCATTTCACCAATTTTTCGACAGGCACCAAGCATTCCTTTCATGGCAAATACCATCAAGTGATTGCCAATCAGTTATTGCGCTATACCGATCATTTTGATGCGCCGGAGCTGGCTGGTGAAATTGAGGTTAGCGTAGAGTTTAAAGAAGTCAGCGTCGGTACAGACGTGCGCATTACCCAGTCTGGACTGCCTGATATCATTCCAGCAGATGCCTGTTATCTTGGCTGGCAGGAATCGCTGCAGCTTTTGGCGCTGCTGGTCAATCCTGATATTCCAGATGAGTAAATAGATGACATGAATATTCAAATTAAGCGCATTTATGATGCAGTTGAACCGGCGGATGGCAAGCGGATCCTCATTGACCGGCTGTGGCCTAGAGGCATCAGCAAAGAACATGCTCAGCTGGATGACTGGGCCAAGACCTTGACGCCGTCGAACGCGCTGCGCAAATGGTATCACGTGGATACTGAACAGCGCTGGGATGAATTTCAGCAGCGCTACACCGCAGAGCTTGAGGAGCAGGAGGAAGACGTGCAGGCGCTGAAAAGCTTAGCCCAAAAGGAAAAAGTGACGTTGCTGACGGCTGCGAAAAATGCGGGTAAAAGCCATGCGGATGTGCTGAAGCGCATTTTAGAACGGGGCTGATCCCGCAGGCTGCTGAATGAGTGCGAAGAGAAGCCGTTGCGGTGCAAATCATTCAAAAAATGCGATAAAATCGTAGAAAACCTATGTGATTTAAGCTGCTGAAAAATAAAAATGCTATAGTGCAGTCTTTGAGCTGAATACCGGCTCGTTTTTTCTATTTTTTTCTTTTTTTGAGGTTGTTATGTCTTTACCGCAATGTCCAAAATGCCAGTCAGAATATACTTATGAAGATGGCGACTTGCTGATCTGCCCAGAATGCGCTTATGAGTGGAAAGAAGGCGAAGCTGCCGAAGGCGATGCGCAAAGCATTATCAAGGATGCGCATGGCAATCTGCTTGCAGATGGCGACACAGTCACCGTGATTAAAGATTTGAAAATTAAAGGTTCATCGTCAGTGGTGAAAGTCGGCACTAAAGTAAAAAATATCCGTCTGCTGACTGATGCATCAGATGGCCATGATATTGACTGCAAAATTGACGGCATTGGCGCAATGAAGCTGAAATCTGAATATGTGAAAAAAGCTTAATCTTACTGATTGGGCTTGATTGATTTAGAACTGCGCTGAATGATGCAAATCATTCAGCGTTTTTTGATGCGGCAAGGCATAATAGCGCTATATTTTTGCAAGAAGATCGCGATGCCGCACATTCATTTGGAATATTCTGAGAACTTGCATCCTTTTGATGCCAAGCCTGTACTGACGGCCTTAAACCGCGCCTTTTTTGAATCCGGCTATGTCAGCAATGTGTCGGACATCAAAAGCCGCGCTGTCTGTCAGGAGCATTTTGTGATTGGTTTGGGGGATGACCGCAGTGATGCCTATTTGCATGCCAAGGTTTCTTTGCTGGCCGGCAGAAGCATGGCGGTGCAGCAGGAAATTTCAGCCTTGCTTCTCTCGGTGCTGCAGCAGCAGGTGTTGGCTAGAAATGGCCTGCGCATTCAGATGTGCGTAGAAATGCTGGAAATGAATAAAGAAACCTACAGCAAGCAGATCGTAAAATAAAAACAACAGAAGAAATACGGCAAATGCCGTATTTTTTTTGAACGGTTTTTTAATTTAAAATAATGAAAAACAACAATATTTTCATAGTTAAATAAAGTGCTTGGCAGAGCTGTTCCGCTAAAGAAAAAAAGATTGTTTTCTGCAATAAACTTCTATTATATTCATATAAATAGAATAATTTTTAGACAGTACAATTCTATCAAATACAAACTTTATAATGAAAAGAGGTGTGAGATGGCGGGATGGTATGAACTTAGTCAGGCGAGCGATGGGCAATTCCGCTTTGTGCTGAAAGCAGGCAATGGCGAAATCATTTTGACCAGCGAATTATATAAGGCCAAAGCTTCAGCGCACAATGGGATAGAGTCTGTACAGAAAAACAGCCCAGATGACAGCCGTTATGATCGTCTGGAAGCCAAGAATGGCAAGCCGTATTTCAACTTAAAGGCGGTCAATCACCAAATTATTGGCACCAGCCAATTTTATGGCAGCGAGCAGTCCCGGGACAAAGGCATTGAGTCTGTGAAAAACAATGGCGGCAGTACAACCATTAAAGACTTGACGGGCTAATGGCTTAAATGATGTAAAGTGCAGCCACAATAGACTCCAAAAGCATGTCAGGGCATGCTTTTTTTATTTTCGATATTATGATTCAAAAGATTTGAAGATTTGAAGATTTGAAGATTTGAAGATTTGAAGATTTGAAGATTTGAAGATTTGAAGATTTGAAGATTTGAAGATTTGAAGATTTGAATAGAGGTAAAAGCAGCGTGAAAGCATTCAAAGTTTTGTTGGCCAGTGCGGTCTTGCTGGCAGTGATGGTGTTTTTTGCCTCGCCTTATTGGGTGCTGTATCAAATCAATCAGGCCTATCAGCGCAATGATGCTGCGGGCATAGCCAAATACATTGACTTTGAGCGGGTCAAGCAAAGCCTGCAGCCGCAGATCCAGCAAAAAATAGGCCAAGCGGCAGGACTGGATCATCTTCCGGGCGCTTTGCAGAAATGGGGCGGCCAGTTAAGCGCGGCTGTAAGCGCGCAAGTGGTCGATGCCGCCGTGAATGAGCGCAGCATTATTTTATTGATGCAGGGGAAAAGCCTGAAAGAATCACTGCAGCAAAGTTTGGCGGAATATTCAGCGCAAGGCGATGCATCGCAAAGCAGCATAGCCGCTCAGCAGATCGTGCCGGAGCATCTGCCTGCGGATCATGCCGCAATGCCTGCAAAGGAGATGGAGATGCACAATGCACCAGCTGCTGAAATGCTTAAGCCAAAACTGCAGGCGCATTATACGGGCTGGAACCGTTTCGAAATTGCGGCGCCCAATGATTCAGGCAAAGTGGCGCGCTTTGAATTAGAACGCTCAGCGTTCAGCTGGAAAATGGTGGCGATTATATTGCCCAACTGATTTAAACTTTCGATTTTTAATATAGTGTTAAGTTCGGGGCTGTATTTTGGGGCTGCAGAAAATGAGGAAAGCATTGATATCGGGATGTTAAAAACTCTTTAATGGGGGTTAGAGGGATCAGATGAAAATTACTGGAGATCAAGCGGCTGGGCAGGAAATTGTAGAATTTCTCAACAGCTGGGATAAAGCCATTTGCAGTTTGGATATGCATGAAATTGTGAAGCACTGCGCTGCTGATGTCAGTTTTTATGATGTCACGATAAACTTCAATGGAATCAGTGCTTATCAGCAGCTTTGGCATGCGTATAAGGATTATTTCCGCAAGGGCCTCAAGGTGTTTAGAGACAATGTGAACATCAATGCAGAGCCGAATATCGCATTTGCTTATTGCCTGTCAAAAATTGATGTAGAAAGCGGGATCCCGACACCTGGAATTTTATGGTGCAGGACGAGCATTTGCTTTCGGAAAAAAAATAATCAATGGAAGGTTATTCACCAGCATATTTCATCGCCCAAAGAAGAAAAATCAATCCCGCCAGTCGAGTGGCGTCTCTGATGCATACCCGTACAGCTGTATTTCTGTTCAGCCCAGTGTGCGTTTAGGCAGATGGCGCCATTCAGTCTGTTTGAATCTACGGGTAAAAAGCCATTGCAGCGATTTGCTTGCTATTCTATAAAAAATCTATAAAAAGCGTTTTGACGGATAAGAGAATTCTGAGCTGGAGGGCGGTATGGGATTTCATGATTTTTACCGGATGAGTTCACACGCCGTGATTGTGAATGAACAGCATCAAGTCCTGCTGCTGAAAGCGGCGTATGCCGATCTGGCGTGGGGATTGCCTGGCGGCGGTTTGGATATGGGGGAAACGATCCATCAGGCGCTGCTGCGCGAGTGCATGGAAGAAATTGGCTGTTCCGTGCAGATTGATTATTTATCCGGCGTTTATTTTCATGCGGCCGTCTGTTCGCATGCCTTTATTTTCCGCTGTTCTTTAGCTGAAACAGCGCAGATCCAGCTCAGCAGTGAGCATTCCGCTTACCGCTGGTTTGCGCTCGATGAGCTGAGCGCGGTGCAGCGCATCCGGGTGGAAGATTGCCTGCAATTTAATGGCGCTGTGCACAGTCGAAGCTTTTAGTTGGCGCTGTTTCAAAAGACGAAAATAGGGGGGTGCGTCTAAGGCTATGATTATGCGCCGCGGTTCAGTATTCTAAAGAAAAACTCAACAGAACTCGCGAGGTGCAGCCATGACCCTGTGTAACCGGCATTTACAGCGGCGCTGCGGTTTCAGGGCTGCATTTTTTGCATAAAGACTGGGAGCTGAGCTGCGATAATTCCGGCACCTGCCGCGCTGCAGGCTATCAGTCTGATGAGCATGCGGAACGTCCTATTTCAATCCTGCTGCAGCGGGCTGCCGGGGCGGAATCTTCGGTTGCGGCGAGGGTGAAAATTAATGTGCAGGATCTTCCGCCGCAGCATCAATCATTAAAGCTGCATGTGCTTGGCCGCAATTATGGCGCAGTGATGCTGAATGCGCAGACTGGTGAGGGCCAGCTGACGGCGGATCAAGCGCGGGCGCTGCTCAGTGCGGTACAGGGTGCAGATCCAATTATTTGGCACTCTGAACAGGTCAAGTGGATTTTATCGCCTGCAGGCGCCAGTGCGGTTTTACTGAAAATGGATGACTTTCAAAAACGGGTCGGCACACCGTCAGCGCTGATCCGCAAAGGCCGGCAGCCGGATGCATCCGTTTTAAAGATGCAGTCTTTGCCTTTGGTGCAGATTAAGCGCTATAGTCCCGGCATTGCAAAACATTGGAAGATGAATGCCGTACAAACTCAACAGTTGAGCGCGCTGCTGCAAAAAACGGCGCATAAAGACAGCTGTCCGCTTTTGCATGCTCAAAATGATCTGCCTGATGATGAAATCACCATTTATCCGCTGAACCGCCAAACGGCTGTGGTGGAAGCGCCATGCTGGCGCGGCGCATATAATGCGGGCTATGGCTATTGGGTGATGGACAGCGCGCTGCAGAAAACCCAGCAATTTGTCACTGCTTCCGGTTCCAGTTTTAGCGAAGGGCAGATATTTTCGGAACAAAAAGGCCGCGGGATTGCTGACTGCATGGCGCAGGAGGAGTGGGCATGGAATGGCCGCCGCTTTGTGCAGACCTATCGGGCGATACAGGCGCAGTGCAAAGGTTTTGCGGGAGGCGCATGGGAAATGCCGCTTTTTATTGCCCGGGTGCAAATGGCGCAATAGCTTTTGCGGATCAGTCGCAGCTTCTTCACTTAAGCAGCCATGAATCATTGGCTTTGCTGATTGTGCTGTATGGTTCAAGGATCGATGCTGCACAGGGCCGCTTGAACATAAAGGCCGTATTAACAAAGAACTGCCATCAGATGCGGGAAAGCAGCGCGCAGCCCAAGCATGGTTCCTAAGCATGGGCTGTTGATCATCATTGCAAATGAATAAACATCTCAAATAGATAGCTATTCCAAATCAAAAGTCATTTTAAATCGAAAACCATCTTCATTTGAAAGCCATGCATTGAGTTTTATGCGCTCAGCATCATCAAGATGCTTTAATTCATGCATCGAAAAAAGCGCCCGCTTGCCGGGCGCCGAATGGTATTTTTTCAGATCAGAATCGTTTCGCGCTTAAAAGCGCTTTGGAATTTTTTGCCCGCCTTCAACAGGGGAATCGGCAGCTTTTAAAACACCAAATAGCCATGCTTCAGCATGGTGTACAGCAACTTTTAAATCTTCGCCTAAGGCTAAACGGCCGGCAATAAAGCTGGCTAAAGAACAGCCGGAACCATGGTATTCACCCGCCAAGCGCGGGCAGCGGGTTTTAGAAACCTGCTCACCTTTCACATACAGCGCATTTTGAATATAGTCAGGCGTATCTTCATGGCCGCCTTTGACTAAGACCGCTTGCGCGCCCATGGCAAAGAGCTTGGCTGTGGCTTGCTGAATATCATCTTCCCCGGTTAAAGCGCGCAGCTCTACCGTGTTGGGGGTAATGAGGGTTGCCAGCGGGATCAGTTCTGCAAAGGCTTGCACCAGCGTCGCCTGATCGCCCAACGAGCCGCCGCTGTTGGCCACCAGTACAGGGTCTAATACATATAAATATTCAGGCTGTTCGCGCAAAAACTCCGCCAATGCAGCGATGTTGTCTGTGGTGCCCAGCATGCCGGATTTGACGCATTTGATGGGCAAATCATTGACCACGGCATGCGCCTGCGCAAGAAGCAGTTCTTTTGAAGTTGCGCTGAAGCCAAAGACTTGCTGCGAGTTCTGAATGGTCAGCGCTGTGCAGGCAATCGCCGCATGCGCGCCGCTTTGGCCAATAGCTTCAATATCGGCTTGAATCCCTGCACCACCTGATGGATCGAGGCCAGAAAAGCAAAGTACAGTCGGGCGCACAATGATGTCCTTATTACACAGAATTTGCGTTAGTATAGGCAACTTTCAAGCAACACTCGAGCGCATTTTGCGGGGTGCAGACGATAAGGGGCAGCCGTGATTAAAAATATATTGATTGATTTGGATGGAACCTTGACTGATCCAAAGGTTGGCATCACAGCGTCTGCGCGTTATGGCCTGGAAAAAGTCGGCCACCCTATTTCAGACAGTGTCAATATTGACTGGATTATTGGCCCGCCATTGAAAGCCTCGCTGGCTAAAATCTTGAATGTCGCTTTAGACGATGATCTGGCTGAGCAGGCGCTGCTCGGCTATCGTGAACGTTTTTCAGTAACGGGCTTATTCGAAAATCAGGTCTATCTGCATGTGCCGGAAACCTTAGCCGCATTAACGCAGGCGGGTTTTAAGCTGTTTGTGGCGACGGCAAAGCCGACGGTCTATGCCAAGCAAATTTTAGCGCATTTTCAGCTGGCGCAGTATTTCAGCAAAATTTACGGCAGCGAGCTCAGCGGCGAACGCACCAATAAAGGCGAGCTGATCGCTTATCTTCTAGAGCAGGAGCAGCTGAATGCTGCTGAGTGCCTGATGGTTGGTGACCGTGAATATGACATTTTAGGCGCGCGCCGCAATGGAATTGAAAGCATTGCGGTTGCTTATGGATATGGAACAGCAGAAGAGCTGGCGCATGCACAGCCCAAAGCGCAGGTGCAGTCTTTTGCCGATCTGGTGCAGCTGATTCCTCAATTGAGCAGCAAATCCGCTTAAGCGCATTGTCCTTTTTAGGCGGCATGCTTCAAGGGCGTGATGGCAGCATCTGAATCTTCAGCTATTTAATTTTGTAAGCCGGCTTGTCTCTGCGGGCTGAATTTGAAAAAATTCACACTATTGAATGGATCACTAGATAAATAAAATGCCCAATCCGCTTTCAGTGGCCTTTACTTGGCTTAAACCGCTGACTCCCCGCGATCCGCACGAAAAGCATCGTGTCGCAACCTCTTTAGAATTGCTGTTTGACCTGATTTTTGTGGTGGCGATTGCCACGGCAGGGCAGCAGCTGCATCATGCTGTAGTTGAAAACCACTTGGCGCATGGCTTAACCCTTTACGGCATGGTCTTTTTTGCGCTGTGGTGGGCGTGGATGAATTTTACCTGGTTCGCCTCCGCCTACGACAATGATGATGCGCTTTACCGCATCCTGACCTTTGTCCAGATCATCGGCTCGCTGGTGATTGCGGCAGGCATTCCTAACGCTTTCCAGCAGCAGGATTTTGATGTCATTATTATCGGCTATGTGATTATGCGCCTCAGCTTGGTCACCCAATGGTTCCGTGTGGCAAAGCATGATCCTGAACGGCGTCAAACCGCCATGCGCTATGCATTCGGCATTATTCTTGTGCAAATGGGCTGGCTGCTGTTTCACTTTACGCCAGTTCATTTTTCAGTATGGCTCTTTGTCCTGCTGGCGATTGCAGAACTGAGCGTGCCGATGATTGCTGAAGCGGCCAGCCGCACGCCGTGGCATGCGCATCATATCGCAGAGCGTTATTCACTGCTCACCATTATTGTGCTGGGGGAGTCCATTGTCGGCTGCTCTATCGCCATTACGGATGCCTTGAGCAATCAGCGTTTCAGCACTGAACTGATCTTTTTGATGATTGGCGGGCTGATGATGATGTTCACCATGTGGTGGGCTTATTTTGACAGTGAAATTGCTGAACGCTTAAACAGCCGGAAAATGGCCTTTGCATGGGGCTATGGGCATTTCTTTGTTTTCATCAGCATTGCGGCCATTGGCGCTGGTTTGGCGGCAGCCGTTGATGTGGTTTCAAATGAAGCTTTGATCAGCTCGGTGCATGAAAGCTATTTTGTGGCGGTCAGCTTGATTGTTTATACCGCCAGTTTATATATTTTGCATGAAGCGCATCATCAGCACGGATTGAAGAAATGGCTGTATCCGCTGACGGCTGCAATTGTGCTGTGCATTCCATTGCTGATTGAACCGGCCGGCTATGCGATTTTTGCCATGGCTGTGGTGTATGCGCTGCGCTTGATGTGGACGAAAAGCTTAACTGCACAGGCTAAAGCAGAGGGATGATTTGAGGCTGGCGCTAAGATCATTTGTGCCCATACATCCTGCTTGTGCGGCAGGATTATTCTGCTGGCTGAGGTTGGCTGGAAAATAAGCGCCTTATAGCCAATATCTGGAAGCAATGATCAGCACCAGTATGATCAATAATAAGATTTTACTGTATAGGGTGCCAATCAAAGAAAAAGCGGGCGCATTTTGATTGCGCTCTTCCAATATCAAATCGCCATGCTGATCGAAGAGCAAGGCTTGGCGCGCACCTGCGTTATAGCTCATTTCTTTTAAAGCGCGCCGTTCAATAAAAGTTAGGCCGCCTTCCCATGATTCATTAATTTGCAGGAACAGGATGGGCGCTGGATCATACCAAGGCTGCTTCTGCATTTTGAGCAAGCTGCCTAAAGTGCTTTCGGCTGCATGGAACTGATCTAAAATAGAGCGCGGATGGTCATATTTTTCTGCAGGGTAAATATGGTGCAGAACGTGCCCTTGATGATCCAGCATTTGCATGCGGTCACGGTACATTTGCACCCATAGGGCTTTGGGGATGTCATTGAGTTTCTGCTGCAGCGCTGTAAGCATATTTTTATTTTAAGTATTTGATTTATATTTATTCTATCTGGCGTTAGAAATTAATCAAGCATAAAAAATCCCGCCATCAAGACGGGATTTTTGAATCCGTCATGCGACACAAGGTTTGTCATTTCGATACTCATAAATTCAATTACTTAGAAAGTATTGCGACACATAATGACAATTTCAGCGACACAACCTATGTCATTTTTTGGATAAAACGACACAACCTGTGTCACTATGAAAAGCATATATATGCAATAAATTCTTTTAAAGATACTCATTATTTAAGCTTGGATGTTCACGATCTGGAGAATGGATCTAAAATTATTTAGATTGGAGTAGATATTTATCTGCTTTAGAATTTAGAAGAGCTACATAAAATTGGGAGAAATAGCTCAAAAAGTAAGCATGAAACTTGAGTAATCATTAAAAAAGCCCAATCGGTGATGATTGGTTTTTTTATATTCTTTAAAATTATGATTTATATGGAATAAAAATATCATTTTTGTATAAGGTAGATTAGGTTGATTTTAGGAAATCTGAAATTTCAATAAAAATATAGATTTATCAAATAAATATTATTTAGCACAGCAATTTCTATAAAAAATACATAACACCATAAAATATATTGGTTTTTATATACTAATATGGCATAAATTCTCTTTATTGCTGTATAGCAGTAAATCCGCTACATAAGATTTAGCTGATCAAAAGGCTAATTTGTAAAAGAATTCTAAAATTAAAGCTCTATGAGCTTTTCAAAGTCCTGTTGGGGTTGCTGTCGCCTCCCTGGTATACAGGAAGAGTTCGAAGTGCATGTTTTAGAGCGAACTCGAAAAAACGGCAGTAACGACTGGGCACCACGTTTGATCAGCAGCACCAAGGGTCGTGGCTTTGTTGAAGGAGGATTTATTTGGAATCTCTCGATGAAACAAGCTCAGCGGGTTATTTGATTGGCTTTGCAGTATTGTATGGTGTACTAGTTATATCATTCGTACCTGCACTCGCTTTCGTGCTTACGATGCTTGTTATGGTTGTAGGTATGGTCTTATCAAAACAGGACTAAGATAATTGACAAAAAGTAGATTTTTTAAAGTTCATGCAAGCGTGAGCTTTTTTTTCGCCTTCAGTTTTTGAATATGATGATTATAAAAAATAGAGCAGGCGTAATCAGAAAAAGCTACCTTATAAATAAAACAGATAGCTTAATTTAAAAATACTTACCTTTCATTTCTACGGATATGACGTGCATAACTAGCACGCCGGCGTAAATACTTTCCTGAATAGGATTTAAGTGTCATCCAAAGAATGCCATTTACTCTTTCTAAGTGTGTGATCGTCCAGTAACAGCCAAAGTTGGTACAACTAAGATGAATTGGTAAGCCAACTCTCAATTCATTTTCTGGAATAACTTGACCAATATTATGTCTAAAGCGGTGATGTAATGCCATTTTATTTCCAATTAAAAAAGTTTATGGGGTTTAACGGTTTACTCAATTTAATCCACTTTTATGATATATATAGGGCCAAACTTTCCATTAGAAAAATGGACCAGAATTTCTATAGAATATTGTTATACTAAAATGTTTTATGGTAATAAAAACTGACATGCTCATCTCTCAAGAAACCCAAAAAGAACATGCTCTTTCAGAGATAACGAACTTTATAGCTCAAGAAATATATAGGATTGCTGTTATGGAACACTATCCTGATGACTATTATTCAATTCAAAATTTATCAAACAATGTGTGGGATAAATTTCAGAGTTTACGAGACCAAGGTATCGATAATTTAATTGATAATTTAACTTCAGAAATAATTAATCATATTGTTTTTCAAAGAGATGGAGATAATTTTTATATAAATATAAAAGAAATGATTGATGATGAAGGTGAGTGTTTACTCGCCTTAGTTGGAAGCCCTGATACAGAAATAGTTGCTAATTATGATTATCTAAAGCATGAGAATGAACTAAAAAAGAATGTTTTTCAAATTGCTAAAGAACTTTTTTTAGAACACCGAAATTTCAGTTGTAATATTCCACATAAATACCCACCACATATACTTAGTTGTACATTTGATTATAAGTTAGCTCTTGAACACTATCATGGATTATTTTTTCTACCTATGGAAAAAGGGAATACAATAACTTTCACATCCGCCCCTTATTTCTCTCTTAGACCATATTCAACAAAAAATATTAGTCGATTCAAAGTCATTATTGAAAAAGTTGAGATATCTAATCAAGCTCTGTCGAAAAAATTACAAACCGTTATAGAAGAGGTAGACTGTACGGAACCTGATTTATTGGAGAGTTATGTGAGTTTAGATTTTGCTAAAAGGTTAAACCCGTATAACTCAATTAATTATGCTAAAAAATTAAGATGTGAACTGGATACAAGTAATCCACTATCTGAGAAAGAAATTGATAAGTTTTTTAGCCAGTTAAGAGCTGAAATAGTATCAATACAATATAAAAATAAACAGTGTAAACTGCTGATGGCGGAAAGTAAGGAAGAACTAATCAGCGCCTATAGAATTCCAGAAATTAAAAGCAATGATTGGGTACAAATTGAAAAACTACATAAGGTTGAAATGCCTAATTTAGAAACACCTTCACATGCAAAAAACTATCTATTAGGATTAATTTTAGCTCATAGAGACTATATAAACAAAAAAAATCGTAAGTTAAATGGTAAAGGGGGCGATGGCTTAAATCTCTCTGATCGTGCAGATTTTTTATCTCAAGAATTAGCTAAAAATCATGGGGAAAAAGGATTCACCGCAAGTATGATAAATAAAGGATATAAATTAGTTCGTAAAGCTATTAATAGTCACATTAATGATTTCAAACAATTTTCTACTTAACACAATGAAGGTTATGTGAAATTGAATAGCGTAGAGTAGTGTCTCTACTTTAAATTTAAAAATGGGGGAGCCATGAGAGGACTACTAGAATCAATATTTTTTCCTTTTTTGGTAAGTCAAAAACTATGGTGGATTCTCATTATAGGCTTGGGACTATCTTTATTAATTAAGTTTGCAATGGACTACCAATTAGCAAAACTTCATGCCCAAACAGCACATACGTTTTTATCAGGACTGGAGCCTTATCGTTTAATAAAGAGATCTAACTATCTAATCATTGGTATTCTGATTTGGACTCTAATTGCATCAATTCGAGAGTATAAGAAGACTTACGATAGGTATTACTGATACGAGTGGATAGTGGCGAAGATATGGCTATATAGTCAATATTCCTTTAATTTAAGGAAAGTAAATAAGCTTAATAAGTATAGAGATGTTAGATGACGCTGACTCAACAGTTTTTAAACCAGATCTTATTTAATATAGATAAAAATCAGTTAACTATCTTAAAAAAAGAAAATAAAAAGTTAGCATCTCTAGGTGATAATAATTTTAAGGATTTGAACCAAAATCAAAAAAATATGCTATTAAAGTCATTTGATAAGTTATTGAATAATAGTTGTAAATTATTGAATAATGATTTGGATGTTATCTTTAGTAAAGATCAAAATTTCAATGATTTCTTTAGAATAACTCGTTTGCCTAAAGATGACAGTTTTTCGTTATTTTGGGATCATATCCAGTTAGTTGATGCACTTAATAATGACTTAAATAAAAAGAATTTTAAGAATCTTCAAATATTTTTGGCTAAATTCGGATCTTTAAAAATTCAAGATCAAACTTTGGATGTCTTTTGGAGCGAAGCTATTAGTCAGAAAAACTCAGATATTCTTGCCCAAAGTGTGTTTGGTTTAAGCCTTTATTCACTTCTTTCTCATTTAGATATATTAACTCACCGTTCTATTTTTAAAGAGATTGAGCCGATATGTTTAGGATGGTTTTTTCAAAAAAAATTAAACGTCAAAACTTTTGAGTGGCAAGAGGGTAAGATTACTAAGATAAGTAAGCATAAGGCTGTATGGACTAATCCTAGTCGTAGCTTATTGACTCTAATGGCCACTTTTGCTGCTTTAAATCTGGATGATGAAAAACCATCGACTTGCCATGGTTTAAATTTTTCAAACTATTTATTAAATTACACGGAAAGAAAAGAAAATTTTATAAAAAAAGCTAACGAAGGCTTTTCTATTACTTACACAGACTTTCTTTGGTTGCTTTCAGACACTGTTGAATGTGATGAAAGTGAAGTCGATAATTGCAAAAGGACTAGCCAAGAAACAATCAATATTTTGCTGAATAGAGAAACTGAGTATAAGCCCAATAATACTTTATTCTTATTGTGGATTGTCTACAGATTTTTTCAAAATGATTATGAATCTAGACCTGAAAACACGGCTTATATGCATGGGATTTACTATGAGTTTTGGGAGTTTTTTTCTAATTTTTATAAAAAGGCAGGTTCTAATATACTGACTAGTCAATGGCCAACGGATTTACAAAAGCTCGCTCAACCACCGAGTAGTTGAGCGAGCTGTCATTAAAGGTTACTTACCTTTAGGTGGATTATTGCCACGACCACTGCCAGAAGGATTACCTGTTGTGCTTGGACCATTTACTAACTTACCCATTGTTTTTTCCTTTGATTTGATTAACTTGGTGAGATAAATATAACTAGAACTTAGAGTGAGCAATGAATAGCCACCAAAATTCTAGACACACATAACCATCTTTTGATGGGCCTTTTCATAATCTAATGGAGAACGCTGACCATTGAAACCATGTCTGCGTTTTGAATTGTAGAACATCTCAATATATT
>NZ_JAYRTF010000036.1:0-19308 GCF_041919735.1 Acinetobacter sp. | reverse complement strand
GCGCAATGCAACAACTGAATCCATCCGAGATCAGTGCGCTCATTAAACAGCGTATCGGCGATCTGGACACCAGCGCGACCGCTAAAAACGAAGGTACCATTGTTATGGTATCCGACGGTATTGTGCGTATTCACGGCCTTGCTGATGCAATGTACGGTGAAATGATCGAATTCGACGGCGGCTTATACGGTATGGCACTGAACCTAGAACAGGATTCAGTGGGCGTCGTTGTTTTAGGTAACTACTTAAGCCTTCAAGAAGGTCAAAAAGCGCGTTGCACAGGTCGTGTATTAGAAGTTCCGGTTGGTCCAGAACTTTTAGGCCGTGTAGTAGATGCTTTGGGTAACCCAATTGATGGTAAAGGCCCAATTGATGCAAAATTAACTGATGCTGTTGAAAAAGTAGCACCAGGCGTAATTTGGCGTCAATCAGTGGATCAACCTGTACAAACTGGTTATAAATCAGTAGATACAATGATCCCTGTAGGCCGTGGTCAGCGTGAGTTGATCATTGGTGACCGTCAAACTGGTAAAACAGCGATGGCGATCGATGCGATCATCGCTCAGAAAAACTCTGGCATTAAATGTGTATACGTAGCTATTGGTCAAAAACAATCGACTATTGCTAACGTTGTGCGCAAGCTAGAAGAAACTGGCGCTATGGCGTATACCACTGTTGTAGCAGCAGCTGCAGCCGATCCAGCAGCAATGTTGTACTTGGCTCCATACTCTGGCTGTACAATGGGTGAATACTTCCGTGACCGCGGTGAAGATGCACTAATCATTTATGATGATTTGTCGAAGCAAGCTGTTGCTTACCGTCAAATTTCATTGTTATTACGTCGTCCACCAGGTCGTGAAGCGTATCCAGGTGACGTATTCTATCTTCACTCTCGTCTTCTTGAGCGTGCTTCGCGCGTTTCTGCTGACTATGTTGAGAAATTCACGAATGGTGAAGTTAAAGGCCAAACTGGTTCATTAACTGCATTGCCAATCATTGAAACTCAAGCGGGTGACGTATCTGCATTCGTACCAACGAACGTAATTTCGATCACTGACGGTCAGATCTTCCTTGAAACATCATTATTCAACGCAGGTATTCGTCCTGCTGTGAACGCGGGTATCTCTGTGTCTCGTGTTGGTGGTTCAGCGCAGACTAAGATCATCAAAAAATTGTCTGGTGGTATCCGTACTGCTTTGGCGCAATACCGTGAATTGGCAGCGTTTGCTCAGTTCGCTTCTGACCTTGATGAAGCAACTCGTAAGCAACTTGAACATGGTCAACGTGTAACTGAATTAATGAAGCAAAAACAATATGCTCCATATTCAATTGCTGACCAAGCTGTTTCAATTTATGCATCTAACGAAGGCTATATGGCTGACGTTGAAGTGAAGAAAATCGTAGACTTTGATGCTGCGTTAATCTCTTACTTCCGTTCAGAAAATGCTGCGTTAATGCAAAACATCGATGAAACTGGTGATTACAACAAAGACATCGAAGCTGCAATCAAAGCAGGTATTGAAAGCTTTAAAGCGACTCAAACTTACTAATTTCAACTTCAGTTGGATTTAGTTTTGGTTTGGTTCACGGATCAACCTTCGAGGGCTCGAAAGGGCCTTCGAATACTAGGTTAAGCGTATGGCAAATTTAAAAGAAATTCGCGCCAAAGTAGCTAGTATCAAAAGCACGCAGAAAATTACTCGCGCGATGCAGATGGTAGCAGCTTCTAAGATGCGTCGTGCGCAAGAGCGCATGGCTCAAGGCCGTCCGTATGCCGAAAATATGCACCGTGTAATTGCTCACTTGGTTCAAGCGAATCCTGAATACAAACACCGTTATATGGTTGAACGCCCGGTTAAGCGCGTTGGCTATATCATTGTGTCTTCAGATCGTGGCCTTGCTGGTGGTTTGAACATTAACTTGTTCAAAAAAGTGGTTAAACACGTACAACAGCAACAAGAGCAGTCAATTGAAGTTCAATTTGCTTTAATTGGTCAAAAAGCGGTTTCGTTTTTTAAAAACTACGGCGGTAAAGTGCTGGGTGCTACGACAAATGTCGGTGATACACCAAGCCTTGAACAGTTATCTGGTTCTGTACAGGTGATGTTAGACGCATTTGATAAAGGCGAGTTAGATCGTATTTATCTTGTGTCAAACGGCTTTGTCAATGCCATGACTCAAAATCAAAAAATCGAACAACTTGTTCCTTTAGCAACTGCTGAAGAAAACAAGACCCTTAACCGTCAATACGGTTGGGATTATCTCTATGAGCCTGAAGCTGAAGAGCTTTTAAATGGCTTATTGGTTCGTTATATCGAGTCTGTGGTATATCAAGGCGTGATCGAAAACATCGCGTGTGAGCAGTCAGCTCGTATGGTTGCAATGAAAGCTGCAACGGACAACGCAGGTGATTTGATCAAGAGCCTACAACTTATTTATAACAAGCTGCGTCAAGCCGCGATTACTCAGGAAATTTCTGAGATCGTTGGTGGTGCCGCTGCCGTTTAACATTATTTTGAATTGAGGAGACAGCAATGAGTAGCGGTCGTATCATTCAGATCATCGGCGCGGTTATCGACGTCGAGTTTGAACGCAACAGCGTTCCTAAGATCTATGACGCTCTCCATGTTGATGGTACTGAAACTACATTAGAAGTTCAGCAGCAACTTGGTGATGGCGTAGTTCGTACTATTGCAATGGGTTCTACTGAAGGCCTTAAGCGTGGTTTGAACGTAACTAACACTGGCGCACCTATCTCTGTACCTGTAGGTACTGCATGTTTAGGCCGTATCATGGACGTTCTTGGCCGTCCTATCGATGAAGCTGGTCCTGTGGGTACTGAAGCGCGTTTGCCGATTCACCGTCAAGCGCCTTCTTATGCTGAACAAGCGGCTTCTACTGACCTTTTAGAAACTGGTATTAAAGTCATCGACTTGCTTTGCCCGTTCGCGAAAGGCGGTAAAGTTGGCCTGTTCGGTGGTGCCGGTGTTGGTAAAACTGTAAACATGATGGAGTTGATCAACAACATCGCTAAAGCTCACTCAGGTTTATCTGTGTTTGCTGGTGTTGGTGAACGTACTCGTGAAGGTAACGACTTCTATCACGAGATGAAAGACTCAAACGTTCTAGACAAAGTAGCAATGGTCTACGGTCAGATGAATGAGCCACCAGGCAACCGTTTACGCGTAGCGTTGACTGGCTTGACTATGGCTGAGTACTTCCGTGACGAGAAAGACGAAAACGGTAAAGGCCGTGACGTACTATTGTTCGTTGACAACATCTACCGTTATACACTAGCGGGTACTGAAGTATCAGCACTTCTAGGCCGTATGCCGTCTGCAGTAGGTTACCAGCCGACTCTTGCAGAAGAGATGGGTGTTCTTCAAGAACGTATTACTTCTACTAAGTCTGGTTCGATTACATCTATCCAAGCGGTATATGTACCTGCCGATGACTTAACAGATCCATCGCCTGCAACTACCTTCGCTCACTTAGACGCAACTGTAGTATTGAGCCGTGACATCGCATCTTCTGGTATTTATCCAGCGATCGATCCGCTGGACTCTACTTCACGTCAGCTAGATCCTCTAGTTGTCGGCGCTGAGCATTACGAAATTGCTCGTGCAGTTCAAAACGTTCTTCAACGTTATAAAGAACTGAAAGACATTATCGCAATTCTTGGTATGGACGAATTGGCGGAAGAAGACAAACTTACTGTATACCGTGCACGTAAGATCCAACGTTTCTTCTCTCAACCGTTCCACGTAGCTGAAGTATTTACTGGCGCGCCTGGTAAACTTGTACCGCTTAAAGAAACAATCCGTGGCTTTAAAGGTCTTCTAGCTGGTGAATACGATCACATCCCAGAACAAGCGTTCTACATGGTTGGTGGTATTGACGAAGTTATTGCTAAAGCTGAGAAACTTTAATTAGTTACCTAATTTAGGAGATTCTCATGTCAACGATGCAATGTGACGTTGTAAGTGTTAAAGAGTCTTTGTACTCAGGCACTGTAACTATGCTAATTGCTAAAGGTGCTGGCGGTGAGTTGGGTATTATGCCTGGCCATGCTCCGCTGGTAACTTTGCTCAAGCCGGGCGCAATCCGCGTTCTGCTTGAAAACGGTACAGAAGAATTAATCTATGTATCTGGTGGTGTACTAGAAGTTCAGCCGCATGTCGTTACGGTTCTTGCAGATACTGCAGTCCGTGCCGAAAACTTGGATGAAGCAGCAATTATTGAAGCACGTAAAAATGCTGAACAATTGTTAGCAAATCAAAAGAGCGACTTGGACTCTGCTGCTGCTTTGGCTGCTCTTGCAGAAACTGCTGCACAGTTGGAAACCATCCGCAAAATCAAAAACCGCGCTCAATAAAACGCAGTTTGAGATTAAAAAAACCGCCCGAAAGGGCGGTTTTTTTTATGTTTAAAGCTTATTTATTTTCGTATTTAGTCTTTTATTGGTTTTAAGTTAATATTGACCCAAGAATAATAAGATTGATATTGAGTAGAAAGATGCAAGCCAACAGTATAGAAGCAAAGTTTTTCTTTTTCTTAATCACCATTGTTTTGGGCTGCGTGTCTTCCTATTATTATCAAATGGCCGTACATATGCGCTTTAATCGGGATATTGCGGTATGTTCCAGCATACTTGGATGCTTTCTTTTTTTATTTGGCTATATTGGGTTCGGCTGGCATCTATTTAATTCCATTTTTTCCGGTATTTTGGGTGGAATTATCTTTACCCACAGAGTGACATAAGCTATCTAATCTCACTTCAATGCTTGCCGATTAGATCTAAAGTTGCATATATTTTATCCGCACCTTTTCCTAATCTAAAGCAAACCATCTGCTGAGCTATCTTTCATGAACCTCATTGCCTATGAACCGCACTTTTGGGAATTGTATCGGGATGATGATCAATATTATCTCAGCTTGGCCATTGATATGAGTTCAGTGGTGTCCTGCTGGGACTTTGCTTTATCGCAAGAAGAAATACAAGGCTATGAACACCGCGGCAGCGCCAGCATTCATGAATTGGCTAAATCCTTGGTGGCGTTGGCCTATAAAGGCGATTTTTCACAGATGGAGCACCGGGCAGTAAGACCCTACGAGCGTCAGGCCATGCAGTCGGCTTTTAAAGCTTGGCAGCAGCGGCAAACAGCCGGTTAGCCGGCAGGCCTAGCCAAGGGCAGAATCGAAAACTCGCCATTGCTGATGATTTTAACCGTAAAAATTTCATCAAAACCTTCATCAAAATGCGGGATTTCTAGTTTTTTATAGGTTGCTCGAACCCCAGTTTCAGGAATATTGGCTTTGTCTTCTCTATAGCTATTGCGCTTTAAGGTGCTGAGCAAATCCGTTTCAAAATAATAGGCCATAATCTCAAAACCGGCATCGCGGGCGCGCTGAATATAGCGTGCGCGGTCGGCTTTGCTTGGGTTGGTGTTGTCAATCACCATTTTGGTTTTAGAGGCTAAAGCCGCTTCAAAAATGATATTTTCCCGATGCCGGGTTTTCAGCATGTCTAAATTAATGCGCAAGTGGCTGTGATACAGATGCAGCAGGTAAAAACTGGATTTTCCAGAAGCCTGAACGCCGGTAAAAATAATCAGCTGCATATCCTGTACCGTATTTTAAGTCATCCGCTTCATCATACCGCATCTTTCTCGGGCTCTTCGGGATATTCTTCACGCTTGCCGCCATCATAGCTGGCAAAACGCGGCTGCGAGCGCTCAAATACCGGCGCTGGATTTGGCCAAGGCCATTCACCGAAACGAGTTGCGCGGTAGCGGCGGAATGCATCATCCAGCTCTTGTGCAGTATTCATGACAAAGGGGCCGCGCATCGCGACATCTTCACCAATCGGTTCGCCTTCCAGCCATAAAATGCGGGCCTCAGCATTGCCTGCCTGCAAGCGTATCTCTGCATCCGCTTTTAATTCTGCTAAATATCGGCGCTGAATAAGCTTCTGTTCAATTTTCAGCGTTTCACCCTGATAAAAATAGCAGAAGCGGTTGGAGCTGGCGGTGGTCGCAGGCATGCTCAGCACAGCATGCGGCGGCAGCGCAATGAGGTAAATGTTGACCCGGTTTTCAGCCGCAGCAGCCCAAGAATTGGGCGGGCGGGAAATAGCCTGAATGCCTTTAAACTGGCCGGAAATCACCCGGATATCCGCAGTCAAGCCAGCATCATCGGTTTCATAGGCATGCGGAATGCGCTCGCGCCAAAACATTTTGTAATCCGGCGGCATTTTTTTCTGTTCCGGAGCGGAGTTGAACCAAATTTGAAACAGCTCAAAAGGGTTGGGCCTATCTTCATGCAGCAGCGGAAACATTTCACAGTGCTCAACGCCGCTTCCGGTACTGAGCCATTGCACATCGCCGTCAGCATAGCGTCCGCCATTGCCCAGCGAATCAAAATGATCCACAGTGCCTTGCTCGACCAGGGTAATAGTTTCAAAGCCGGTATGCGGATGCTCTGGAAAACCTGGAACAATATCGCCATAGTACATGCTGAATTCATTGTGCGCTGCGGCGCTGTGCGGCCCCAGCTTGGCATTGCCCTCAGGAAAATGGTCAATATGATGCGCAGTAAAAAGGAAAGGATCTTTAAGATCTAAACGGAATTCGATCGGGGTCAGTGCGTAAATTGCAGGGCTCGACACAGGTGCTGCTCCTTATATTTTCATTGCTCTTATTTCTTGGCATTATGCTGTTTAATCTAAAAGCGTTTTAATACAAGGTCTACAGCTGAATTGTAAGAAGCTCGAAGTCTAGATCAAGCGCATGCGCGGGATGGGCTGCATCTTTAAAAAAGCGGCAGGCGCTTAAGAGGCCTCATTTTGCTGAGTGCTTGAGCCGCTGCTTTGAATCAGCATGCCCGCCAGTTTCACCATTTCGGATTGAATCGAAACCATCTGCTGTTCAATTTTTTTCAAATCCATTTTGCTTAAATCAACACTGCCATTCAGGAAAGGGGATGCCAGCACTTGTTCGTTGGCTGACAGAATATTTTGGCGGATGTCTGAAATTTCCTGTGTTTTGATATTCACGCTGTTCAATGCCTGATTGAAGCCTTTCAGCTGTTTGTGCAGCTGCGCCGCAGTCTGCTGCAATTTTTCATGGTCTTGCAGATCGACAGCCGTTTGCAGTTCTGTTTTGGTATGCTGCAGCTGTTCGACATAATCACCGGCTTTCAGCTGCAGGTCAGCAACATCACGGATGATATAAAACATATTGCCGCTTTTCAGCTCTGTTTTCGGCGCAGCGCGATTTGCAGCGGCCTGATCAGATTCCTGTGGCTGCTCAACCGTGGTCTGCTCCGGCTGTTCCGGATCATGCTGCGTCGCTTGGTCGCATCCCAGCAATGTCATGCCGGCTGCGAAAATACTGAATGGAAGCAGGGCGCCTTGCAGGAATTTTTTCATTGCTCTTTCAACTCTATGCATTTTATCTCTGCTTTGAATATAGGGATGAAATGTGGATACAAAAGTGATTGCTGCAAAGCAATAACAAAAATGCAGGTATTTGATTTTAATCACGAGCTGGCGGATGGCCTGAACTCAGGCATTGTGGCGATGGGCGCTTATCCAGTGCTGCTTTTGCCCTAGACGGGCCGGCTTTATTGCGCTGAAGCCTGAGGCTGGATCTTTTTGCGCTTGATGCAGAATGGGGCAGCAGCTAATGATGCTATGGCGCATGATGGGATGATGGTTTTATGGGGTGAAACCCTGCTGAAGTTGCTTGTCACTCACCTCAGCAAGGCGGTGCACGGCTGCTTATTTGGCTAATTCCGCATTGACTGCATCGACCAGGCGGGCATCATCCGCTTTGATGTCCGGCGCAAAGCGGGCAACCACTTCACCTTGCTTGTTCACCAGAAATTTTTCAAAGTTCCACAAGACTTCAGGCGCTTCATTCGGCGTCAAGCCGTAATCAATCAGATCCTGCTTCCAGGGGCCTTCACCGATGCGTTCTGGAACAGCTGCCGTCAATGTTTGATACAGCGGGTGCTTATCCTCACCCGCCACCGAAATTTTTGAAAACAGCGGGAAATCCACTTGATAATTCAGTGAGCAGAATTGCTGGATTTCTTCATCTGTGCCCGGCTCCTGCGCCAAGAAGTTATTTGCCGGAAAGCCTAAAATTTCTAAGCCTTGGCCTTTTTTGTCTTTATACAGCTGTTCCAAGCCTTCATATTGCGGGGTTAAACCGCATTTAGAGGCCACATTGACAATCAGCAGCACCTTGCCTTGGTACTGATTGAGTGTGCTTTCGCTGCCCTGAATGGTTTTTAGCGGGATATTGTAAACTGAAGCTGCCATGCCATGTCCTGATCATTTGTGTTTTTGAATAGATTGTTTTAACTGGAAAATGGCAAGGCATCAAGGGCTGCGGAAGCGGCTTTTGATGATTTTTGTACGCTGCGGCGCAATCGCCATTAAATTTTATGAAATCATGCCTTTAATGGGCTGATGGCCGTGTTTTGGGATTTCAGCTGGGCAGGCGTTTGGCCGGTATAGCGTTTAAAAAACTCAATAAAATTTGAACTGTGCTGATAGCCGAGTTCAATGCTCAGCGCCTTAATGGAGCTGCCGCGGCGCAGCTGCGTGATGGCATAGAGTATTTTTGCCCGGCTGCGCCATTCAGACAGGCTGAGCTGCAATTCGGATTGGCTGATCCGCAGCAGTTGCCGCTCGCTTAAAGCATAGGGCGCCAGCACCTGCTGCAGGCTGCTGCGGAATAAATGCGGGGCAGCCAGATCGTCTAAAATCGGCTTGAGCAGGGGATGATGGGTTTGCGGCAAATAATGATGATGTTTGGGCGCCGTGCGCAGCTGATCCAGCAAGACCTGCAGCAAATGCCGGTAGTGGCTGAGCGCTGCATGCTGCTGAGCATGCAAGGATTCTAAAATCAGCAGCCTGAAAAATGCGGAGACGCTGAGCATTTCAGGCTGCGGCGCAAATGCTGCGCACAGATCAGGGTCTAAGCGGATGGCCGCATAATGCGTGGTGTGCTGATCGACGGCAATAGAATGATGCGGCACTTGCGGCGGAATCCAGATGCCGTAGCTGGGCGGCGACCATAATGTCCGGCCCTGCACTTCATATTCCAAAATGCCGTCGAGGCTGATATTGAAATCCCCCCACAGGCAGCTGTGCGGATAGATTTCTTCATCTTTCTTGTAAAAATACTGGCTGATCTCCATACGCTGTTCAATCTGATGGATCATGTCAAAAACCTGAGCTGCGGCGGCGAATGTCCTGTTAACAATATCATTGTCTGAATTTCAATATTTCATTTATATGAGACATTGCGCAAAATAAGCAGACTGAAATTGCTGCTAAAACGTATTTATGGAACCTCATCCAATCCTCAAGCGCTGGGCTGTCCTGCTGCCGGTCATCGCGGTTTTTATCTGGTCGCTGAACATTGCGGTGACCCGCTATGTGACAGAGTTCATTTCACCGGTCAGCATCAGCTTTTACCGCTGGCTGGTGGCGTTTATCGTGCTGACGCCTTTTATGCTGCCGCAGCTGCATAAAAACCGCGCGTTGATTGCGCGGCATTGGAAGCAGCTGGCGGTGCTGGCGGCGTTTGGCATGGTGCTGTACCAAGGGCTGAGCTACAGCGCAGCGCATTATACGACGGCAACCAATATGGGCATCATCAATGCCTTCATTCCAGTCTTTACCATCTTGGTGTCGATTTTTATTTTAAAAGAATGGCCGAACCGCTTTGCTGTGGCGGGCTGCTGCATTTCATTTTTCGGTTTGATGCTGGTGATCGCCAAGGGGCAATGGGCTAATTTGCTGTCACTGGGCGGACATGCCGGTGATGCCATTATGCTGGCAGCCGTATTCTTTTATGCATTTTATGGCGTATTTTTGAAAAAATGGCAGCTGCAGATTCCGCTGTTTATCAGCGCCTATGTGCAGATCTTCTTTGCCTTGCTTTATCATGTGCCTTTTGTGCTGTATTTCGGGCTGGACGCAGTCAATGCGCAAAATGCCGCAAGCGTGCTGTATGCGGGCCTGTTCCCGTCACTGGCTGCGCCGCTGCTATGGATGCTGGCGGTTCAGTATCTGGGGCCGAATCGAACCAGTATTTTCATGAACCTGATGCCGATTGTAACCGCAGTGATTGCCTATTATTGGCTGTCGGAGCAGTGGACGGTCTATCACAGTGCCGGAACGGCGCTGGCAATTTTAGGTGTGCTGCTGGCGCAAAAGAAGATTTCCGCGCTGCCGCAGCTGAAAAAAATTTAATTTTTTGCGGTGAGATTGCTGAATAATAGCGTTTAGCAATCTTTTAAAAGCTGTAATCTATCTTTGTTTTTCTAAGAAAATGATCAAAAATAGGCATATATTTTTAATAATATACTGTTTTTTATATTAAATTAATCTCTGCACTGTTTTTATTAATAGAAAAAATCTATTTGTCTGAATATGCGCTTTGTCACATAATACCGTCACTGAAAAGAGTGCCGGCAACTGTGCTGTTTTCTCAAAGATTTTCCAGACCCTCTGGATGTGTTTTGCACATCCTTTTTTATGCTCAGCCATCCCTATATGGCTGAGCTTTTTTTTATCCAAAATTAGCGCTGGACAGCCAGCCGCTTAAGCGCGGATGACTTCACCTGTTTCTGCATCAATGATTTTGCTGGGTTCTTGGCTGAGGCCCAAATCGCCGTTTAAATAATTCAGCTCATTGGCGAAATATTGGCTGGCTTCCTGCAAAGAACGGGCCGGGGCCAGTCCAGCAGGGTTGGCGCTGGTAGAGACAATAAAGCCATTAAAGGCATGGCACAGCGCAATGCAAAGTGAATGCGCAGTGACGCGCACGGCGACTTTTGAATGCTTGCCTTTGATCCAGCTGGGAATGTGATCGCCGGCAGGCAGCAGCCATGTAGTTGCGCGTTCAGTTGGCGTGCGGCCGCTCCAAGAGGCAATCACCTGTTCACGCATTTCAGCGCTCAAGCCGGTCAGCAGGTGTTCTATCTGCGCAACATTGGCCGCCAGCAAAATCACGCCTTTTTCAATCGGGCGCTGCTTCAGCCTTAAAATTTCATGGAAGGCCTGTTCATTAAAGGGATCACAGCCCAGGCCCCAAACAGCCTCTGTCGGATATGCCAAGACTTGTCCTTTTTTCAGGCATTCAGCTGCTTCGGCAACAGAGGTGGTAATCATGGGGCTTTAACCTTATTTCAGTAAACAATAAGGCTATTGTGAACCTTATTTGCCTTAACGACAACGCAGATAGCACCCAGCCTGCTGCTGTGCAAGCCCGGCCAGCTCTAATTCCATCAACAGGCTGCTCAATGCGGCTGCATCCAATTGGGTGGATTGCGCCAGATGATCCAGAGTCTGGCCGGTCCAATCCAGCTGATCGAATACGCTTTGCAAATGATCCGGCACATTGAGCGGTTCAGGCAAAACGTCAGTTTGGGCGGATGCTGCATGCGCGGCTTGCCATTGTGCCGGTAGGATGAGATCTTCCACGGCTTGCTGAGGATGGTCAATCAAGATGGCGCCTTCACGGATCAGCTGATGGCAGCCTTGGTGAAACTCGCTGTAAATATGGCCTGGAATGGCAAAGACGGTTTTGCCCTGTTCGGCGGCAATTTTCGCGGTAATCAATGAGCCGCTTTTCAAGGTGGCTTCCGCGACAATCACGCCAAGGCTGAGGCCGCTGACAATGCGGTTGCGGCGCGGGAAATGGTGCTGCAGCGGCGGGGTATGCGGTAAAAATTCACTGATCACTGCGCCGCCATTGCTGAGAATATCCTGCCTTAAGGCTTGGTGCTGCGGCGGGTAGGTCTGATCCAGCCCAGTGCCCATCACGGCTATGGTGCGCTGATGGCTTAAAGCCGCGCGGTGGGCAGCTTCATCAATGCCTTGCGCAAGGCCGCTGTTGATGTAAAAGCCTTGTTCACTTAAATAATAGGCAAAATCATAAGCCACTTGTTTGCCATGCGGGCTGGGTTTACGGCTGCCGACGATGGCGATTTGCGCCTGCAAAAGAGCCTGCGCATTACCTTGACCAAAGAGGATCGGCGGCCGGTCGCTATACGGCAGCAGCTGCGGCGGATAGGCTGGATCACAGTCAAGCAGCACAAAATCACAGCTCTGTTCAATCTGCCGGAGGCAATGCTGAAATTTTTGCTGTTCGGTTTCACTGTAAAAATTTTGAAAGCGCTGCAGATGATTTTTATGGATGCCCAGCTTTTGCCATGTTGCATATTCACTGGCTGCAAATGCGTGCAGCAGCTTGGGATAATGCTGCCGGATTTTAAAGAAACTGGTCAGTGAGTGCTGTACCAAAAACCAGAGGCGGATGTAATCCTGCTGCAGAGCGCTGAATGAAGGAAGCATAATGAGACCTTTAAATCTGTCTTCTTTTTTTAGGATGTAAAAATAAAATGAGGCTGAATCTCAGCCTCATTTCGATCTTTTAATGCAAGGATTATTCATCCATCATCGGCGGCTGAATGCTTGCGCCGACTTTAATCGGTAAATCACTGTCTAGGACATAAGCATAGCTTAAGTTATCAAATGTTTTGAACACCATGATATTGCCAACATGCTGTCCTGGAAGCTGCACGCGTTCATTGGTTTTAGGATCTTTAACGATCTGGCCCTGCTGATTCACGCTGAATACATGGCCGGACTGCACGCCTTGCAATGCGCCGCGGTCAATGGTCACAATGCTGTTCACGGCAGCCATGCCGATTGAGCCTTGAACACGGACAATGCTGCCGCCGGCAGTGACGCTTTCTGCATTGGTTGGATAGAATAAGGTTGGCAGCATGGCGTCGTATTCAGGCAGAACACGGTCACCGCGGCGGACTTCTTCATTGTAAGTGTCGGTCAGTTCCAGAGTGGTAATGTCCTTTTCACCTTGGACAGCGATGCCGGAAGCCACTTGAATGAGCTCTAATCCAGCTTTGTATTTTTTGCCTTTGGCATCGGTTAGCGTATAGGGTTCGCCTTCACGGTAGACGGCATAGCGTTGCCCGATAGATAGGCCGTTGCCGCGCGCATACACGGTTTGCCCTTGGGCCGCTAAAACGCGCTCATCCGCTGCGCCTACAATATACGGCGTATGTTCCAGCGCATCTGGAGACATGACCGTGCTGCGCTCCAGCCATTTCTCAATATAAGATAATGGAATGACAGGAATGGCATTGTTTAATGATTCGACACGCACTTGAGGCTGCATTTTGGTGCCGCCGGCATAGCGGCGGATGATGCCTTCACAGCCGTCACCTTCATCTTTGCCGATAATCGGCTTGCCGTTATAGGTGCACATTAATAAACGGTCGCCCGGGAAAATCCAGTGCGGGTTTTTCACATGCTTGTTGCTGGCCCAGATTTCAGGCCAGCGCACAGGGTTTTTGAGGAATCTTTTGGAGATATCCCACAGCGTATCGCCCTTTTTCACCACATAGACTTGCGGCGCGCCAGCTTTCAGCGCGGGCGGGTTGACGTTTCTGGCAGGCGCTGCTTCTGCAACGCTGACCATGCCGGCCCCAACGCTTACGCAGACCGCAAGCGCCAATAATTGTTTTTTAAACCCCAAGGCACTAAAAGTTGGCATGCCCTTCAAAACCTTTTTCATTATCATAATTCCTAAAATTATGTATGCAGTTGCGTTATACTAACGATATTACACACAATTTTTTGATGAAGCATTCCTTCATTTTGTTTTTTGATCAATGGCATAAGTGAGGACGTCGTATGGCCTTATTACCTATTTTAAGTTTCCCAGATCCCCGTCTTCGTACCATTGCAAAACCAGTCGAAGAAGTTACTGATGAAATTCGTCAGTTAGTAGCCGACATGTTCGAAACCATGTATGAGGCGCCAGGCATTGGCTTGGCCGCGACACAAGTGGATAAGCATATACAGCTGATTGTCATGGATTTATCTGAGAATAAAGATCAGCCCATGGTGTTTATTAACCCCAAAATTACGCCATTGACGCAAGAGACGCAGCCGTATGAAGAGGGCTGCCTGTCAGTGCCTCAAATATACGATAAAGTTTCCCGTCCGTCACGCGTAAAAATTGAAGCGGTGAGTCTAGATGGCGGGTCTTTTGAGCTCGAAGCTGACGGACTTCTCGCTGTTTGCATTCAGCATGAAATGGATCACTTAAATGGCAAACTGTTTGTCGATTATCTGTCGCCTTTAAAGCGTCAGCGCGCGCGTGAAAAAGTTGAAAAAACGGTGCGCCAGCGTCAAAAAGACAAAGTGGCGGTCAAACGCGGCTGATTGCCTTTTTTTAAAAGATCATCCTGAAGACTGAGCCCAATTTCGATTGGGTTTTGTTATACTGGGCGCCGACAAATTTTAGGGTTTGCCTGTGCTTCTGCGTAGTAGTGGCCTGCTGCTGTCTTTTGCAGCGGTATTTTTACAGATTGCTGTGTTCCTGCAGCCTTTGCTTCCGAAGCAGTATCAAATTGCTCCGGTCTGTGAAACCATTACGCGTGCGCTTTTATTAGACCGCACTCCAAATCCTGCTGCAGCGCCGCAGCATTCCGCTTCACAGCACGCTTCGCATTTTGCTGAACAGCAGCTGCATCTCAGTGATTCAACAGCGCATCATCATGATGCCGATCATCATTGCCAATACTGCACGGTGTACGGCAATCTGGTGCTGCCGCCTGAATTGGACATTAAAGAAGTGCTGGACCGCATTCAAATCCGCCTGGTGGCCTTCCAGCAGGCATTCGCGCATGTCTGGTTTGCGCTGCAGCGCCTGTTTTTGCTGCCGCAGGGCAGGGCGCCGCCGCTTTTTGCATAAATCAACGTTTTAAAAATTAAAGGGTCTTGGTTGACTCCAGCCCAGTTGCATTTATGTTTTAAGTGAGATTTAAAAATGGCTCAGCCTGCATTTTATTTACAGCCTTTAGCGGCTGCGATTGCTGTCGCGTGTTCATCTGCTGCATGGGCAGCCCTGCCTGAAAAGCCAACGGCGGATCAGCCGGTTCACACACTGGCGCCTATTGTGGTGACGGCCCAGCAGGGCAGCGACGCCAGTGGATTAATGGTCATTGCCGATCCTAAACAGCCGATTCAGCCTGTGCCGGCTACAGATGGCGCGGATTATCTGCAAAGCATCATGGGTTTCAGCGCCATCAAGAATGGCGGCACCAACAGTGATGTGACTTTCCGCGGCATGTTCGGTTCACGCATTAAAGTGCTGACAGACGGCACAGAAAACTTAGGCGCCTGCCCCAACCGGATGGATGCGCCGACCTCTTATATTTCTCCTGAAAGCTATGACCGCATTTCGGTGATTAAAGGCCCGCAAACGGTGCAGTATGCCAATACCGGTTCGGCTGCGACGGTGATTTTTGAGCGCACGCCTGAGCAATTTTCTGCAGATGAGCATTACCGCGGCCAAGCCAGCGTGCTTATGGGGTCTTATGGCCGCTTGGATCATAATGTGGAAGCGGCGGCCGGAGATGAGAAAAAGTATATCCGCCTGAATGCGAACCGTTCGGTATCCGATAGTTATCAAGATGGCAATGGCGTCACGGTGCCGTCAGATTGGGAACGCTGGAATGCAGATGTCGCTTTAGGCTGGACGCCGGATGAAAACACATGGCTGGAACTGACCGGCGGCAAAGCTGATGGTGAAGCGGTGTATGCAGGCCGCTCGATGGACGGTACGCAATTTGCCCGTGAAAGTCTTGGCTTGCGTTTTGAAAAGAAAAACCTGACGGATGTGATTCAGAAAATTGAAGCGCAAGTGAACTATAGCTTTAATGATCATGTCATGGATAACTTCAGCCTGCGCAAGTTTAATCCGGCGGGCGGCATGTCCATGCCGATGGCATCTAACGTTGCGCGTAAAACGTTAAATGCGCGCATGGCTGTTACGAGTGAATGGGATAAGCTGCAGCTGATTACTGGTTTTGACAGTCAAAACAATGAACATAGCAAGCGCAGCGGCAGCTTGATGTCGCCTTATCAGAATCAGGCCCGTGTAAAAGATATGAAATTCCAGTCGTATGGCGGGTTTGGCGAATTAAGCTATCAGCTCAGTGAGGACAATAAGCTGGTTTCAGGCGTGCGCTTGGATCAGGTGAAAGTGACTGACGAACGGGCTCAATCAGCGGTGGATGGATTCAATACGGAATTGAACGAAACTTTGCCAAGTGCGTTTATCCGTTTTGAAAATCAGCATCCTGGGCATGATGAGGGCAAAACCTATATCGGTTTAGGCTATACAGAGCGGATGCCGGATTATTGGGAATTATTCAGCCCAAAATCAGGAAATGGTAATAAAAATACATTCAATCATATTGATACTGAAAAAACGCTTCAGTTAGATATGGGCTATCAACATCAACATGGTACCTTGAGTTCTTGGGTGTCAGCTTATGCTGGTTTGGTGAATGATTATATTTTAACGAGTTATAAGCCTGGAACCGGAATGATGGGGGGGATGGAAGCACATAGTCGCAATGTCGACGCAACCATTGCAGGTGCAGAAGCGGGCGTGGGCTACCAATTTACAGATGCGATTCAAGCCGATGTGAGTGCCATGTATGCGTGGGGTGAAAACACCACGGATAATACGCCATTGCCGCAAATTTCACCTTTGGAAGCACGGGTGAATCTACGCTATGTACAGGAAAAATATACGCTTGGCGCATTGTGGCGTGTGGTGAATGGACAGAACCGCATCAGCAAAGATCAAGGCAATATTGTGGGCTATGATATGGATAAAAGCGCGGGCTTCGGCACCTTGTCTTTAAATGGCACCTATCATTTGCGTGATGGTGTAGATTTATCTGCAGGTATCGATAATGCATTGGATAAAACCTATACCGAGCATTTGAATAAAGCAGGCAGTTCCGGTTTTGGTTTTGCAGCAGATGAGCAGTTCAATAATATCGGCCGCAATTATTGGGCACGGATTTCCATGAAATTCTAAATCTGCCAATGGCATTTATGAAATCTAAGCATTAAAAAAAAGCAGAGCAATGGCTCTGCTTTTTTGTTCAAGTCGCTAAATATTTAAAATTATTGATGCATGCTGGCCAGCTGTTTGGCTTTGGACTGATAAAGCGCTAAACCGAGTTTTTGTATTTTTCGGCCTTGCTGGGTCAATTTTTGCTGCAGAGCTGGCAAGCGCTTTGCACTGCCATACAGCACCGCATTGCGCGCAATCAAATAATAGGCGAACCACGATGCGGTTTGCGGCTTTAATCCTAAAAATTGCATACGCTTTTTGCCAATAAAAAACTGAGTAATTTCTAAATGCTGCCGATACGCTAATTTTTGCTGCAAGGGGCGCAGATAGCGGTACTGACGCTCAAACGGCTCTTGAGATAAACTGGCGCCGAGCGCCGCGCTGCTGCCATCCGGCTGCGGATGCGCAAATTGCATCCAATATAGATAGCGCCAGCCTTCAGATTCTTTACTAATTAACCATTGTTCATCAATACCCATCAGCCAGCCGATATAGCGCCAAAAATGCAAAAAATCTTCCGTTTCCGTATGTGATGGAAAAATGCCTAAGGCCCGAATGCCAATCAGCACTACGCTGCTGAATGCGAGATTGGTCATCGCCAAATCAAATTGATTTAGCGGCAGCCCCCACATCTGTGCATCCCATTGCTGGTTTTTCTGAAGGTGATACCGCACCAACGCATGAATAAAGCGCACATAAAGGGTTGAGGTAAAACCGCTGCTGCAGCGCTCTAAACCATTGGGTTCGGTAATATCCATCCACCATTTTGTGGTTTCCGCCAAGCGGGTGCCCGCCTGTTTGTTTAAAGCGCCAGTCATCATTAAAGGCTGATTGAAGCCTGGGAAGAGATAGCCGGCCATGAGCGATAGGTCTCTCAATACCAAACCATTGTTGATGCCCAGCTGATGGGTGAACTGTACTGCCTTGGCTAAGCGGCCTTCTTCCAGCCAATCCGGTGTGTGCTGTACCTGCTGAAAAAAATCGGTCAGTACGGGAATCTGTTCATTAAGATAGTCCAGCCCTTGATACAGTGCAGTTTCAAACATCGGCCGGCGGCTTTTAGGATCTTGCATCACCCATTCAGCGACGGCATCCATAGCGGTGTCACCGGAGTTCAACGCCGTATTCAGCCGCAGGTATTCTGCATAAGAGGGCGCTAAAGGCTGTGCTGTTAAATGATTCAGCACTTGGCTGAACAGCGTGCTTTGCTGCATGCGCTGAAATGAGGCAAGACGTTTGGGAGCATGTGGAATCATTGCAAGTGGCCTGCAGCTGTTGTTTAATTGAACAATAATATGAATATTTATTCGCATTCAATTCGCGTTTAAAACCCGCGCACTGCAATGCAATATCGCCAGCGCGAAGACGCGTGCAGGATAAGCATGAGAAAAAAACCGCAGCAGCAAAGAGCGATAAAAATTGTAGGGCATGTGCTGCTGGCCGCGCAGCAATGCATCGCGCAGGACGGATTGGCGCATTTAACGACGCCCAAAATTGCAGAACGCTCCGGCGTCAGTGTTGGGTCGATTTATCAATACTTTGAAAATAAAGAACAGATTGTTGAGGAATTGCTCCTGCAGAAGTCCGAGCAGCTTGGCCTATTGCTCAAGCAAATCGTGCTTGAAGGGGAGCATCAGGATATTCATGCCATTATTCCGCTGACCATTCAATTCGGTTTTGACATGCTGAAGGCCGATCAAGGTTTTTTAATTGAAATCTTGAAGCATTGGCACACCTATGCGCATTCGGATGCCTCTCAGGTTTTGGAAAAGCATTTTTTTGAAGTCGGGATGTATCTGTTTAACCGCTATTACCGGCATTGGGACTTCGAAACCTTAAAGAATCGGTCCTTTGTGATTATCAACAGTACGCTTTTCACCATGATGCGGTACGTCAGCAACAATAGCTTTCTTATTACAGAACAGCAGCTTAAAAGTGAATTATCAATGATGATTCTGGCTTATTTAGAGGTGAAAGCTATTGATGAAAATTAATTTAAAATAAATTATTAATATAAAACAATTGGTTAGTTGTTTTTGAGTTGAAAATTTAATCATGCAAATAAATAAGTTCGGAAAAGGTGTTGCGTTGGTTTGGAAATGCTGTAGAATGCACATCCATCGGCGGTAATGAAGATTAAAACTTCTGATAAAACAAGGGCTTGATTGAGTTTGGTTTTAGAAAGAAAGTTTGAAAATAATCTGAAATTACTGGTTGACTTTCTGAAAAGAAAGCGTAATATAGCCGACCTAGCTTGCTGATGACGAGTCAGCAAGAAGATCATTAAGAGATTATGAAGAACAACTTGTGTGGATTTTTA
>NZ_JAYRTF010000035.1:0-19434 GCF_041919735.1 Acinetobacter sp. | reverse complement strand
TATGCGCAAAGCGCTATGAAAAGGTGAGCGACCTCATCACAAGCGAGAGAGAACGCAAGCTGGTGCACATCACGCTGGAAGGTGGGCAGAGCATCACGGCGACCGACGGGCACCCGTTCAGGACCAGCGAAGGCTGGCGCGATGCGGTGCTGCTCAAGAAGGGCGCCAAGCTGCTGCTGATGGGCAGCGGGGAGGGGGATGACGACTCAGCGGGGACGGCTACCACCACAGCGACCGCGACCATCGAGGACGTGCGGATAGAGGTCAAGACAACCCGGGTCTACAACCTGGAGGTTGAGAACCTGCATACGTTCTTTGTGGGGGAGGAAGGGGTTGTTGTTCACAATGCCAAAAGATCTAGACCAAGTGGGAAGGAAAGAGGATCTGATTTGCCAACTAATTTAAAAGGCATAAAACCTGATCCGTCGAAAACTCCACTTCAGCAGGCTCATGAAATACTTGGATCAGATTGCAATACCGGGCCACGATCTGATTTTAATAAATTAAAAAAATTCCTAGAAAGATCTAAAAAACTTACTGGTGGGTAAGCGTATGAGTTATTTGTGGTTTTTGGAAGTCAAAACAAAATATAACCATGGTTATATTTTATGGTCCAACAAGGGAGGGGGAGAAGATGGAAGTGGAAATGTTGTTTTGGCAGAAAATGGAACTATAATTTTCAGGAAAAATAAAAAACTTTTGCTTGAATATTTAAGTGCACTCAAAATCACTGAAACCAGTATTCGTGATGGTGGGTTTTATGATTATAGTGTTTCTCCGGCACGCATGATTGGCCTCTTAAAGGGGCGGAGAGCCAAATACATCTTGGATTTGCTGAATTTAGTGTCTGATATCGCATTATCAATCGATTCTCATGAGATTGACTTTATTCAGTCACCATGTTCTGTTGTAGGTAAGGTTATGGATGAGGTCACGATATATAACAAAGTACGCAACATCCAATTATTATCATCGGAGGAGTTGCAAAATGAAATTTTTAATATTTTGGAGTGGGTAGAAAAGAAAATGATCGCATGAAATCTCATGAACGATTTTGTGGAAAAATAAATATTGATCTTTGTGTTTTTTGAAATAATTATACCGTCGAAATTTCGATCTATCACAAAATATATTAAAATTATTTAATCGATTAATTCATCGGAAATCAATCTGAAAGTAGATTTTTTATTTTTACTTTATTATTGACTGACATTGTTTTTATTGATATTTATTAATGCCAATAATCTGCCCCAAATGTAGCGCTGTTCGCCCGAACGACACGCGTGCTCCCGACTGGCAATGTCCCGCCTGTGGTGTGGCCTACGCCAAGGTCGGTGGAGCGCCTGCATTTTCTCGCGAAACACTGCGCCCGCGTTATGTGGAACCAGCTACCCAAAGCGACGGAATTCCGTGGCGCAAATTCTTTTGGGTGCTGCTCGCCGCATGGGCGCTCTATGCTGGGTACCAGGCCGCACATAACAAGGCAGGTAATGGCGCGGGTTGGTTGGATGGAAGTGCAAGCCTGACAGAGCAACAATTAAGAGCCTTGGCATTGGCATCTCAGCCGCAGGATGTATTGTTTTACACAGCAGATTGGTGCCCCTACTGCAGGGCTGCAAAAGGGTGGATGGATCAGTATGGATTCAAGTACCAAGAATGCGATATAGACAAGCAAGCAGGTTGCGCTCAGCAATTAAAAAGTCTGGGTAGCAATGGTGTTCCGTATCTTATTGTCAAAGGCCGTCATTTAAAGGGTGGTTTTGATTCGGATGAATTCCTGAAAGCGATGCAACAACCGGCTTGATAAGGCCTGGGCACGTATTCAGCGATAGCAAAGAGAGGGAGAGCAAGAATGAAGTGGTTTTGGAGCAAATGGCGTATTGGCGCATTGGCGTTGACCTGCTTTTCGGCGATTGCGCCAGCGGCTGCACAAGAGACGGTGTGCGCCCGGGTCAAAATTGAAATCAAGCAGGAATTGACTCTTGAGCGTCAGGCATTCGATGCCGAGATGAAGATCCACAATACGACGGACACAGGATTCATAGAAAACATTGCCGTGGTGGTCAAAGTCACTGATGAGGCCGGAACCCCGGTTGCAGTGACCGACAATCCTAACGATCTTTCGGCAAAGTTCTTTTTGCGGCTCTCTGGCAAGCAAAACATCAATGCAGTCGATGGGTCAGGCGTGGTTGGCCCCAAGACAACAAGCGTCATCAACTGGCTATTGATTCCAGCGCCGGGTTCTGCAGGCACCAATCCAGCCGGTAAAAAGTACTTGGTTGGTGCGACCCTCAAGTACCGCTATGGCGGGGAAGACACTGTGCTTGATGTCTCCCCCGACGTTATCACCGTCAAGCCTTTGCCATTGCTCACGTTGGATTACTTCTTGACCCAGGATGTGCTGGCTGACGATCCTTTGACTCCTGCTGTCGAGCCTGTTGTTCCTTTTACCTTGGGCGTGCGGGTGCGTAACAATGGGTTCACCACGGCAAAAAACCTGAAAATTGATTCTGCCCAGCCCAAGATTATTGAAAACAACCAGGGGCTGCTGATCAATTTTCTGCTGACGGGAAGTTACGTCAACGATGCCCCGGTGCAGAACACTTTGCTGATTGATTTTGGAGACATTGCCGCCCAGAGCAGCAAGATGGGGCGTTGGATCATGGAAACGACGCTTGCCGGCAAGTTCACTGAGTTCACCGCAAAGTTCAGTCATGCAGATGAGCTGGGCGGAGCGCTCACATCCTTGATCCAGGCTACCAATGCACATTTCTTGATCCGAGACGTCCGTGTCGATCTGCCCGGTCGCGACTTGGTGCGTGATTTCTTGGCCCAGGACGGTGATGTCATCCGTGTGTACGAATCGGATGGCCCCGACACTGAGGTGACAGATCGGAGTGGAGTGGCAAGCCTCGTGCCTAAAGGCGGGCAGGGCGATAAAGCCAGTTTCCAGTTGACCTTTCCGCCGACGGCAGGTTTTGTCTATGTGAAGCTGCCTGACCCTTACAGGGGTGCCAAGGCGCTTGGAAAAATCATCCGTTCAGACGCGAAGGAACTGTGGTCTGAGAATGTTTGGTTGTCACAGACCCGCAATGAGCAGACCAAGCAATGGGAGTACTGGGTCAACTTTTTTGATGTCAACACCACCGGGATATACGACACAGGATTCAATGCCCCGCCCCCTGCGGCCCGGGCCCCGGTGCTGCAGTTCATTCCAGATCGGGTAGTGCAGGAAGGAAAGCAGGTTTCATTCTTGGTGGAGGGGAGCAGCCCCGACGGCAAGCCCATTGCGTTGAGCGCGGCGCCTTTGCCGCTTGGTGCAGTTTTTACGCGCCAAGCCGCCGATCCCACTGCGCCCGGCCTTGTGCGAGCTGTTTTTGACTGGACACCTCCCAAGGGATCTGCAGGCACCTATGTGGTGACCTATACAGCCACTGACGGAGAGTTGAGCAGTTCTCGCACGGCATCCATCAAGGTGGATGTAGAGGCGTTGCCACCCGGCCCAGCAACCCCAACCATCGAGTATCCATTGGCTGGCGCACAGGTTCCAAGCCTTACTCCGAGCTTGGCGGTCAAGACCTCGTCCAACCCACAAGATCCCACTACCAAGGTGCAGTTCGAGGTCTATGCCGATCAGGCACAAACGCAATTGATCGCATCTGGCTTGGTGGACAAGTCGCCCATGGGAAGTGGCAATGGAGGTGGGCCAGTGGTCATGCCGACCACATGGAAGCCCACCACCACCCTGACCGACAACACACATTACTGGTGGCGTGCTCGCGGGTTTGATGGAACGTTGTACAGCCCTTGGGTGAACGGACGCTTCTTCGCCAACATGTTCAACGATCCGCCAGACAGCTTCAACCTCACCAGTCCGGCACCAAACGCCGAAGTGCCCGTGTTGGCGCCAACGCTGTCGTGGACGAACAGTTTGGACAAGGATGGTGATGCCATTACGTATCAGGTGTTTGTATATAAGGACACTGCGCTGACCGAGGTGGTTGCTCAGTCGCCTGATATTCCACAGTCAGAGTCTGGAAGCGGCAGTTGGACTCTGTCTGCGCCGCTTGGCAATCACCTCAAGTACTTCTGGAGGGTTGTGGCCAAAGATGCCTTGGGCGCGCAAACGATGACGTCCGCGCGGCCCTTTATGGTGAATACGGGAAATGCCGCACCCTCCGCTCCTGTGCTGCTGAATCCAGTGCCCGGGGGTGTCAGCACGACGGCCTCTCCAACACTCACCATCGGCAACAGTGTGGATCCGGAAGGCGATCTTGTAACCTATGTCTTTGAAGTCGATACGGTGAACACTTTTGATTCCTCGGACAAGAAGACTTCTGGCCAAGTTGTTCAAGGGGGTTCCGGAACCAGTTGGACTGTGGCTCAACTGGTGGAAAACAAAAAATACTGGTGGCGCGTCAAGGCTCAAGATGGCAGGGCAGACTCTGCTTGGACTGTGGGTAGCTTCTTGGTCAATGCCGTCAATGACGCCCCCAGTGCGCCTACAGTGAAAAATCCAGGCAGTGGTGCTTGGAGTGCAACCCAGCAACCCACTCTTGAGGCCAATCCTTCAATGGATCCTGAAGGTGAGGACGTGAGGTACCAGTTTGAGGTGTTCAGGGACGCTGCGCTGACGGCAAGGGTGGCAGAAGGCGTCTCGGCAACTCCGGCGTTTGTAGTTGCCGGTGCACTTGCAGATAAGACAACCCACTGGTGGCGTGTGCGGGCACTGGACGTTCACCAGGCGTCGAGTGAATGGAGTGCGCCAAGTGTTTTGTATATCAGCACTTCGCCATACCAAGATCCCACGATTGCGGTGACTTCGCCCGCAACAGCCATTGTTCCTGATGTTGTAGCTACCCCGGCCGGATCGAAAAAACAAGTGACCATTCGATGGGAAGGCACCGATCCCAATATTGAACCCACCATTGCGTTGTACTACGGCACGACCAAATCGGGCTTTGCAGGCACTTTGATTGCTGATGGTTTGCGCCAGGCCGCTGGCGCGCAAACGGGCTCCTACGTTTGGGATGTTACGGCAATGGCTTCGGGTACCTATTATGTCTATGCAGTCATCTATGACTCAAAAGGCGTTGGAAAGGCCTATGCTCCTGGTGCGGTAGTCATTGCGCCCCCACAGCAATCGGGGAGCGTTATGGTAACTGCCCCCAAAATCCTTGTGACGACTGAGCTTGGAGGGAGTGCATCGTTCTCGATTCGCTTGGGAAGAGCTCCTTTGGCCGAGATTGTCATTCCTTTGACTAGCTCAAATGCTCACGCTGGCGTGGTGTCACCAGAGAGTCTGACTTTCACCCCCCAGAACTGGTCGACAAATCAAGCGGTCACTGTCACGGGACGAAATGACTGTATACCAGGCGGCAGCAAGCAATACCAAGTGCGAAGTGGGGCAGTTCAAACCACTGATCCCAATTACATTGGATTATTTGGACGCGCGGTCAATGTGGTAAATATTGGTGATCCGGATTTTTCGAATACTACCAACAATCCAAAAATTCACATTTGCGGCATTCAACTGGTAAGCGAACGAAAAGTAGATCGGAAGAATTGGGAATATGTTCTCAAGGCTGAGTTGACCAATACCGGTATTGATGTGAAAGGAGTCAAGGCAACATTGCGACCAATGCCGCTCGCAATCAGAATCATGGAAGGGGAACTAGTCTTTGGCGCTGCCGCTGAGGGTGAGACTGTAAAAACGAATGACACCATTACTGTTCGTTCGAAATTCCAGATCCCAGGCAATGTATTTAAACTGGGCATTGGACTGGGGGCGGGGCAATGGTTCAAATGGGATGTTGAGACGCAGCCATGAATAATATTGGCGGGTTTATAATGAAAAAAAAATTTATCAATCACCGCGGTTTTACATTGCTTGAATTGTTGGTTGTGATTGTGATCATTGGGCTTTTGGCAGCCTATGTGGGGCCGAGGTATTTTTCCCAATTAGGTCGATCTGAGCGAAATTCAGCAAAGGCGCAACTAGACAGCTTGGCAAAGGCATTGGATACCTATCGCCTAGACACTGGGCATCACCCCAGTACAGAACAGGGATTGAACGCCTTGGTTGTACAGCCGAGCGATGAGCCCAAGTGGCGGGGCCCCTATCTTCAAAAAGCTGTTCCACAGGATCCTTGGGGGCATCCGTATGTTTATCGTTCGCCCGGACAAACGTGGGACTTTGATTTGTACTCTACAGGGAAGGATGGGCAAGTTGGCGGAGAAGGAGATGCAGAGGACATTTCATTCCGTTGAGCATAACGAAAGTACAGAAGATATTGCAGCAATGGAGGCTGGAAAAAACAAATTGGAGCCACTACTAGGGCTTCATGATGCAGCTATGGTGGTGCCGGCGAATGTTTCCAGTGGGAGGGTTCGACTGCGCGTCAGAGCTTCAAGGGGGGCAGCCGAAGTCCTGGAGTTCCACAACATCACGGTACCTGCTGCTGTGAGGCGTGCCGTGGCCAGGGGATATACCGTTCTCTCCATTGAGGATGAATCAAGCCATGCCAGGGCAAGCCTTCAGGACGAACGCATCACGAAAGGCCAGTTCCCTCTGTTGCTTTTCAGCCAGGAATTGTTGGCACTGCTTGAAGCAGGGTTGAACCTCACAGAAGCGCTAGACACACTCATCGCAAAAGAGCGCAACCATGGATCGCGGACTGTCCTGAATAAAATACTTGAGGATCTTCAAGAAGGGAAAAGTTTTTCGGATGTGCTCGCATCCATACCAGATATTTTCCCACCAGTATATGTTGCAACAGTCAAGGCTTCTGAGAGAACAGGCGATATGCCACAGTCGCTTGCAAGATACATTGCATATCAGATCCAATTTGACGGAATTCGAAAAAAGTTAATCTCTGCATCTATCTATCCAGCAATGCTGCTGGTTGTCGGGAGTTTTGTAACTCTTTTTTTGCTGGGTTATGTTGTGCCAAGATTTGCTTCCGTATATGAGACTTCCGGACGGCAAATACCATTCTTATCAGCACTGCTTTTGGATTTTGGACGTGCAATCCATCGAAACTGGCAATGGGCGTTGTTCGGTTTAGCGATTTGCATACTGCTTTCTGGATGGATTGCCTTAACAGTTGAGGGCCGTGCATGGATCATATCAAAATTCTTGGAACTTCCAGGCATAGCAAAAAGATCAGAAGAATTTAGACTGGGGCGATTCTATCGTGCCTTGGGTCTTCTTCTGGAGTCAGGCGTTGCGCTGCCTCGTGCAATGTCAATGGTAGGAGGCCTTTTAAGCCAAGATCAAAAAAGACGGCTGAGAGAGTGCCAGAGTGCTGTAGAAAATGGGCAGAATTTTTCAACTGCACTAGCTGTCAGCTCTTTATCAACACCGATTGCAGATTCACTGTTGAAGGTCGGAGAGCGTTCAGGGAAAATGGCTGATATGCTGGAGAGGACAGCAAAATTCATTGATGATGATTTCACCCGATGGGTAGATTGGGCATCGCGACTACTTGAGCCTATCCTGATGATCTTGATTGGCCTTGTCATCGGCACAGTTGTTGTTTTGATGTATATGCCAATATTTGAACTGGCAGGAAGTTTGCAATGATCAATAGCGCAAACCAGATTCAACTTAATGAACAGCTAATCAGCGAAGCTAGAGATTATTGCTCAAGGTCAGAGCATACAATATGCAGCGCGCTTCAGTATCTCAATGGCTGGTCTTCAACGCAATTGATGATTGCTCTAGGGCAGAGTTTTGGATATCAAGTTTTGGATATGGTGAATTTGCAAAAAACCAATCCAAATTTCCAAGTAATTTCTTATTCGGAGTGCCTCCAGCAAAAAATAATACTTGCTGGTTTTGATGAACAGCGATATGCACTTGTTATATCTGATCCATTTGATGCATTTCCAGAAGAATGGGCGCTAAGGCGCTGCTCGCAGTTCGGAATATTCCCTGTAGTTCATCTCGCACATCAGGATGACGTCAGTGCATTTCTCACTCAACGCGAGCGAGAGTTGCATGCGATGGATGGATTCGAATCAACTTCTTCGTTGTCGGATGATGAAGAAGTCTCGGCAATCATATCTCTGGCGTCAATAAACGAGGAAAACAGTTCCGTTGTAAAACTGGTGAACTCCACTATATATGACGCTTTGAAAATGCAGGCCAGTGATATTCATCTGGAGTGTGATGCTGGCTGTCTTTACATCCTATACAGGATAGATGGAGTGCTGGTTCCTATTACGCAAGTGAATGGAACGGAAATGTCCGAGCAAGTCATTTCACGTATTAAGGTGATGTCGGAACTGGATATCGCGGAAAGACGCATTCCCCAAGATGGGCGTTTTAAGGTTCGTGTGAATGGGCGGGAGATTGATTTTCGTGTCTCTATAATGCCAAATATATTTGGCGAAGATGCGGTGCTACGTCTTTTGGATCGTCAATCACTGACCGAGGAAGCAAGATCTCTTCGTTTGGATCATCTGGGCCTTGATGAGCAAGCAATCTCATCAATTCGCAGACTTGCGACAAAACCTCATGGCATGCTATTGGTTACTGGGCCAACTGGGTCTGGGAAAACAACGACATTATATGCAGCCATTACTGAAATACACACTGGTCATTCAAAAATCATCACAATTGAAGACCCGGTAGAGTATAGGCTCCCGAGAGTCCTCCAGATTCCTGTAAATGAAAAGAAAGGCCTGACCTTTGCTAGAGGGTTACGATCAATTTTGCGGCATGATCCTGACAAAATTATGGTTGGAGAAATTCGGGATGATGAAACCGCACAAATCGCAGTACAGGCTGCTTTGACCGGCCATTTGGTTTTTACTACCGTTCATGCAAATAATGTATTTGATGTGCTCGGACGATTCCTGCACATGGGAGTTGATGAATATAGTTTTGCTGCGGCTTTGAATGGAATTGTTGCTCAACGGCTATTACGGCTGAATTGCCCGCATTGCCTGGTGTCAGCAACACCAAACAGTGAAGCTTTAGCAATATTGAATCTTTCCGAGGAACAGATACAGGGCTGGAATTTCAAAATGGGCGAAGGCTGTGGTCAATGCCGCGGAGCCGGTTATAAAGGCCGCAAGGCAATCGCCGAGGTGCTTCTATTTGATGATGAGCTTCGTGAAATGGTTGCCCAAAGAGCATCTATTTCCTTGCTCAAGGAAAGGGCTATGCGCCAGGGGTTGCAGCCTATTCGGCAATCAGCTTTGAAATGGGTTGCGCAAGGTGAATCAACTCTTGAAGAGGTAATCCGTGTCACAGGATGAGGGGCTTAGGAATGGCAAGAAGAAAATTGAGTCACTTTATGTCATATTGAGAAATAGACACATTGAGTTCGGCGTGATTCAAGTTGAAAGCGGACGGGCAGTGTGGAAGTCCATTTCTGCAATTGAAATCGAAATTCAATCGAATAACAAAATACTCACAAATCTGGAAGATGCACTCAATCGCTCAATCGCATTGATTAGTGAATTTTGTAGTCAATGGGGCGATGTGCATATTCTTGCAACTGAGCAGTGGGTTTATTCAATATCAATTCCATGGTCAGAGGCATTTTTTAGACATGATGCAAAACATAGGTACCTTCAAGGGCATATTCTTTCGAGTGGCATAGAAGTTATGCCTGGCGATGTGCTTCGGGTGGGTGAAGGTTCAGTGGAGCAACCGTGCATAGCTGTCCTATACGCCGAACAGTTGGTGGAAATGTTCCAGACATGGTCTTCGCGCATAGGGGGAGTTCTTGCTTCCATTCAACCCTATTACCTCGCTGGTTGGTTGCTGTCACAGCGTTTAAGAAAGGATAAGCTAAGAGTTTCCGATAAAATCCAGCCCAAGTGGAATGCATTAGCTATTGTCGATGGTAATTCAGTAATTTTGATTGTTGCGCAAGCAGATCGTTCAGCGATCGATGCCGTATTCATCGGTGCGAGCAATCTGCAAATTGATGCAGCAGCTGATCCTATCTCAAATAGCCTTGTAGGATGGAGAAGATTCTTGCTAAGAAATCCACGATTTGAATACATCAAAGATTTGGCAATATTTGATGTATCAAATGGATCTATGGAATTAGTCGAGCTCTCGAGTGGAAAATGCCATGAGACAGCTTCATCGAAGATCGAGCATGGTGATTTTATTGATGCTTCAAGAACGATGCAGGCACATCCGCTAGCGTATTCACTTGAATCAAAGAGATTCAAATCGCCGCAATTGATTGTTCTTTTTACCATTTTTTTGACTCTATTTGTACTGGCTGTTCAAATTGGACTTAATACTAGTAAATACTATAAATTTATGGCAAAGCTTGCTGAGACACAACAGAGCATGTCCGCAGCAAATGAAAACAAGGTATGGTCAAAGCAGGAGCTCAATAGAATTCAAGCCATTAATAAAGCTATCAGTGATTTAAATGTTCCAGTGGATGCTCTTCTTGAGTCTTTAATACCACCAAAAGACATCAGGGTCGCGATTCTTGGAATGGAAACCGGCACGAAGGTTGGGATCGGTTCATCAAGCACGCCGAGCATTAAACTTCAAGGGCAAGCGTGCAGCTCTACAGATATGGCTCAGTATGTTGCGTTTGTATCTGACAAAAAGCCATTTATTAGCGCATCTCTGATGCATCATGAGTACTCTGAAAAATTAGGTAAATGTCCCTACAGATTTTCAGTGGAGGCAAAATGGTCAGAATGATGACATCAGGGAGTAAAGAAGATTTCTCGATACTCTATTGGGTACTGTATTTCAGTTGGCATGTGCGGAAAATATCATCCCAGTTTACAAGGCATTGTGGTGAATGGATCTGGTATTTTATAATCCTGATGGCCCTTAATTGTATTGGAGTCGTGGTCATTCAACTGCAGGATAACGCGATATCAAGTGCGGAGTATTCCTTATCAATTCAGAAAAATAAAATAGACGAAGCGAAAAAGACACAGATGAAACCATCGAAGGCTGAAGATAGCATTAAAGCCTTTGAAGGCATCCTTGTTCCATACGAAGATATTCCGGACACAGTTAGAAGTGTTCTGCAATTAGCTGAAGATGAAGGTTTATCTATTGAGCGTGGTGAGTATAGGGCTGAACCTGAACAAAATGGAAGGTATTTGCGATATAAGATGAACTTGCCAGTCAAAGGACGTTCATCAGCAATTTATAAATTCATGCGTGCCGTTCTATTGACGCATGGGAACCTGACATTGGATGGGCTGCAATTCAAGCGCGAATCAATTGGTTCTGAAATTATAGAAGCAAAAATTCAATGGATTGTTTTATCACACTTGCCAAAAAATAGAGTGCAACGGCTTCCTTAGTGCACATCGGAGCTTCTCAATGCGGGTATTCTTGAAGAAATATATTTTATATATTGCGCTTATTTTGACTTTGCTAGCTGCCTGGTTTGCTCCTGCAAATAGCGACGAGTCTCTTGCAATGCCTTCACCCTCTCGCAGTTTTCGTGCGCCGTCCGGAAACCTGGCAGCGGCTGGGGTAAATGGAATAAGCTCTGATGAGCAACCAGCGGTATTGAAAATAAGATCCAGAAACCAAGTTGCGGATGAAGATAAGCCAAGTGCCAGGTTATTCGAAAAAGTGTATTGGAATGATGAAGAAACAAAAACCGCCACTACAAGCAACATTCAGACTCCTGTCGCGAATTCTAATGCTTCCGAGGCCATTCAAATCCCGCCTCTACCTTTCCAAATTATTGGAAAATACAAAGAGGCTGGACGTATTGGTGTGTTTATTCAATACATGAATAATAATTATGTTGTGTATGCCGGTGATAGTACATTTAAAGACTATAAAATTGAATCAATTGATGAGGTATCAGTAGTCTTTCGCTATTTACCCCTTGATCAGATTCAAACGCTTCCCATCGCCAGCGGTCAATAAATATAATTTCTCCATTATAAAATGATGCAAAACAAACAAAAATTTAAGAAATATTACCCCGGTAAGCAATGTGCTGGTGTTGTTAGGGTATTTACAGTGGCATTAATGTTGTCTTTACTATTTGGATGTGCTGGACGTCAGGCTTTTCGTGAAGGAAATGAGTTATTGGCAGAAGGAAAAACAGATCAAGGCCTTGCAAAACTTGAAGAAGCGGTCAGTCTTGAACCCAAAAACGCTGAATACCGTATTGCACTGGCCACACGTCGTACATCGGCAATCAACAAACTGAATACTGCTGCAGAACATGCTCGAAGGGAAGGGCGGCTGACCGATGCTGAACAGGCATATCGCCAAATTCAAGCGATGGATCCTCAACATGCTATGGCACGCCAAGGACTTCAGGCACTGGTTGTGGAAAGGCGCCACCGCTTGCAGATTGCAGACGCCGAGCTCTTATTCAAGAGTGGAAAAATTGCTGATTTAAATGTTGCTTTGGAAAAGCTACGCCCAGTAATCTCTGAGAATCCAAACCAAAAAGATGCACTAAATCTCAAGGCACGTATTGAGGAATCATTGGTCAAACAAATGCGTCCAGAAAATAAGCTTGCGGCTGTATTTAAGAAGCCTATAACGATGGAATTCAGGGATGCTCCACTGAAGTCGATTCTTGAAGTTGTATCCAAAGTGTCTGGCCTGAATTTCTTCTATGATAGAGATATACGACCAGATATCAAGGCGACAATTTTTGCAAAAAATACATCTATTGAAGACATTATGCGTATTCTGCTCATAACCAATCAATTGGAGCAGAAAATATTAAACGAGAATTCATTATTAATCTATCCCAGCACTCCCCAGAAAATTAAAGAATATCAGACGCTTGCAGTTCGCAGTTTCTACTTGACCAATGCTGATGTAAAAGCAGTTTCCAATTCAATAAAGACAATTCTGAAAACAAAAGATCTTGTCATAGATGAGAGATTGGGCATCATCATGATGCGCGATACGCCGGAAACAATACGGATGGCCGAAAGAATTGTCGCCTTGCAAGATATTAGTGATCCAGAAGTCATGCTGGAAGTTGAGATATTGGAGATTAAAAGAACAAAACTGATGGAGCTAGGAGTACAGTGGCCAAGTCAAGTAATTTTGACTCCCTTGCAATTTGCAAATGCAAAGCTTACTCTCCAAGACCTGAAGTATTTAAATTTTGCTGAAGCAACCACAGTAAGCACAGGGAACATATTACTTAACGCTAGAAAAGAAGATCAGGATGCTAATATTCTGGCCAATCCTAGAATTCGTGTAAAAAATAAAGAAAAAGCCAAAATTCAAATTGGTGATCGTGTGCCAGTTATTACAACAACATCAACATCAACTGGTTTTGTGTCTGAGTCTGTCTCATATGTCGATGTTGGATTAAAACTTGAAGCAGAGCCAACGATATTTCTCGATGAAGAGGTTGCTATAAAGATCAATCTGGAAGTCTCTAATTTAGTGCGCGAAATAGTCAGCAAATCTGGAACGCTCTCCTATCAAATCGGCTCTAGAGGTGCAAGCACCGTTCTACGGCTCAAAGACGGGGAAACACAAATATTGGCGGGATTGATTAGCGATGAAGATCGGACCACTGCGAATAAGGTACCTGGTTTAGGTGAGATGCCGGTAGCAGGACGTCTGTTTGGTAGCCATAAGGATGATACGCAACGCAGTGAAATTCTTTTGTCTATTACCCCACGGGTCGTCAGATCCATTCTCCGCCCTGATATGCTCGCTGCCGAGTTTGAATCAGGAACAGAAGTCAATATTGGTGCCTCAGCTCTCAAGTTGTCCACACCGATAGAGTTGGAGCCCTTAGCGACTGAGGCTAAAGGGAAAAGTCATATTCCTACAGATGGATTGGCAAAAGGTGGAGTTCAGGTTACAGCCCCAGCAACCGATGCACGAGATCTAAAGAATACTGTTGCAGCAGTTCCAGTTTCAGCAATGCATGAAAATGGCACTTCTGTACCAAAGATGGTGCAGACAGGTGATGTCACATTGAATTGGCAAGGTGTGCCACAAGTGAAAGTCGGCGAACAATTCAGTGTTGCTTTGCGTTTGGATAGTCAACAAGCCATTCGTGGCTTGCCACTCCTTTTGGCTTTTGACCCACAATATTTGCAAGTTGCAGGAGTGCAAGAAGGAGACTTCTTCAAGCAGGGCAATGCGCAGACAACATTTAGTCAGCGTGTTGATCCTGTTCAGGGGAAAATTTTCGTTGCATTAGTACGCCAGGGGACGACTGCTGACGCTGCTGGGATCAATGGAGTAGGAACCGCAATAACAGTCAATTTAAAAGCTATTAAACCTGGTGAAGTGAAATTACAAGTGCTTTCGGCCACGCCTGAGCCATCCTTGTCCAATCCAGTAAAGGTTCCAGTACTTCACTCTGTCCGCATTCTTCCTTGATCTTGGAAATGAAAATTCGCATACGTGGCTTTTCTTTCATAGAGCTTATGGTTACTTTAGCCATTATGAGTATTTTGGCCATGGTTGCAGTACCAATGGCGCAGTGGGCCACTCAGCGAGAAAAAGAACGTGTTTTGAAAATTGCTTTAGCAGAAATGCGTGAGGCTATCGATGCATATAAACGCGCTTCGGATCAGGGACGAATTGCCATGAAGATTGGAGAATCAGGCTATCCAAAAAATTTGCTTGAATTGGTTGAAGGTGTTGAAGATCAGCGCAATCCAAATAGAAAAAAAATATATTTTTTGAGGCGAATACCTTACGACCCTATGAATCCAAATGGAACACTCAAGCCCGAGGAATCATGGGGCTTGAGAAGTTATGAATCACCGCCTGAAGAGCCTGCTGAAGGGGTGGATATTTTTGATATATTTAGCACATCAAATCGTATCGGCTTGAATGGAATTCCATACAGTAAATGGTAAAAACCAAATTGTTCATGCATCGGACGGATGGATTTACGTTGATTGAAGTGCTTATCGCAATGTCAATAGTTGCGCTTCTCTTGGCAATTGCACTTCCTCAATATTTTGGATCAATTGCAAAATCGAAGGATGTTGTTCTTCAGGAAAACCTTCGTGTAGCTCGAGTGGTAATTGATAAATATTATGGTGATAAAGGGAAGTACCCCAAGACTCTTGATGAACTTGTCCATGAAAGGTATCTTCGCTCACTACCTATCGATCCTATAACTGATTCTACTAATTCTTGGATTTTAATACAGAACACTGACGCCGAAAATCCGGGAATTGTAGATATAAAGAGTGGTGCACCCGGAGTAAATAGCAATGGCATATCATATTCGTCGATGTGATTACCAGCATTTGCATAGTAATCGTGGATTCAGCTATCTTTGGACTTTGTTTTTAGTATTTTTTCTTGGTCTTGGGCTTTCTGTTGCAACGGAGACTGATTCTATTAATCTCAGAAGAGAGCAAGAAAGAGAATTAATTTTTGTCGGCAAACAGTTTCGCAATGCAATCGGGCACTATTACGAGGCATCACGAGCAAGTGAAAAGAAAGCATATCCATCAAGCTTAAATGACCTGATTGAAGACAGGCGCACCTCTGCAGTCGAGCGGCACCTAAGGAAAATTTATTTTGATCCTATTACCGGGAGAAATGAATGGGGATTGCTGAAGATTGGGGGAAGAATAGTTGGGATACATTCATTATCTAACTTGCAGCCATTAAAAGTGGACGGATTCGATGCGACAGAGAGCCAATTTAAAAATTCAACAAAATACTCGGAATGGATTTTTACATATCCACCCGATCTGTTTATTGCTAATCCTGAAGTAATTAAAAATCCATCTGATGAATGATATCGCATGATTTATTGATGATATTATATGATTTATTCTAAAATGATATGCAGGTTGCTGCTGCCGAAAGCCCTTGTTGCCATTTTTGCTTTAAGCGGCTTATTCTCTTTTGCACAAGTATCGAAGCCAGGAAATCAGATACCGAGTGCACTTGAGGGAATCAGTGCGGCTGGCGAATCCTGTCGCCGAGAGGATGTCAATGCAAATAAAAAATCCACCCCTGCAGGTGTTAACCTCGCCATAGATTTACAGTGCTCAATTACAGTTGATTCGGTTCATTCGTTGCTGCGAACGAAAGATGTTGCACTCATTGACCGTAGAGATCCAATGGATTATAGGAGTTTTCATATAGAGGGCTCTAGCAATCTCAATATTGCTGAATTGATTGCAAAGCCTTATTGGATTTCGAAAAAAGTCATTCTTATTGGAAGTGGTAAAGCTGAAGCAGAGCTCTATCGTGAATGTTCGCGGCTTAAAAATAAGGGATATAAATCTGTTTATGTTATGAATGGCGGGCTCCCTTCTTGGTTTCATAAGAAACTCCCTTTTGTTGGTGACTCTCCTAATGTAAGCATTATGGGTGATGTGACTGCAGCAGAGTTGTTGGTTGAGATTCGAAACCCATACAACGTCGTATTGATTGATAAATCAAAATTCAAATCAATTCCCGAACTTGGTTCTGCATTTGAAATATCCGATGGCTCTCCCGGAGTGGTTGAAGATTTTATTATTAAATACAAAAAAACTAATTCGAAAAACCAAATTTTAGGAGTGGTGATGGTTTCAAAAATTTCCGATATAGAAATTAATCGGCTGCGTGACTCATTACGTGAAATACCGTTGCTTGTATATAGAGGCACGCGAGAGGAGATTGCAAGTCAGCAGAATTCCAATAAGGCAATGTGGTCTGCGTATGCGCGGGGGCCAAAGACTCACCGTTGCGGTCTTTAGTATGCTGAATCGTAGAACTATCACTAGCCTTGGGGCTGGGTTTTTTCTATTGCAATCAGTCTCAACTAATTCTTTGGCGAGCCATTCCGAAAATAGTGAAGGGATTCATAGAAAACTCCGTTTTGAGTTAATGATTTCCAATCCGGCGGAGAATTATCTTGGCCCGCAAAAAATATACTGCTACATTCCTGCAAATATAAAAAATCAGCAGAACCTGACAAAACTCAATTCATCTGCGCCGTTCACACTCACACATGACCGGCTTGGTCATAATATTATATGCTTTACATTTGATAGATTTGGTGCATTTTCGAATAAAATTATCTCTACTCAATTGAGTCTAGTGCTTAAATCAGTTAAATTGGATCAGAAAAAATATTTTAGTGAGTGGCTTGCGAGCGATGTTTTCGTGGAAAGTGATGCTGTGGAAATATTGAAAATTGCAGCTGAGCTTGTCCGGGACAATGATTTGGCCACAGCCAGGTCAATTTTTAATTGGATTCGTACCAATATAAGTGATTCTGGGTATTTAGCCGAAGACCGAGGCGCTCTCGAGGCAATGCGAACCAGGCATGGAGATTGCACTGAGTTTTCATATTTGATGGTCGCTCTATGTAGAGCAAATAAAATTCCGGCAAGGGTAGTTGGGGGGTATGTGACCCAATCTGATGCTGTTTTGGCTCCATACAGCTATCACAACTGGGCCGAAATATATATAAATGGCAATTGGTTGATCGCCGACGCACAGAAAGGCATTTGGGATCCAATGAGGACGGACTACATTGTATTTAAATATTATTCATCTTTACTTAATAATGACGTTGGCATGAATCATAGGTTTCGGATTGATGGTGATGTAAAAGTATTGCTTTTATGAACCGGGTGTAAATGGACTGATTTTGGTTTTAAAAATGTTAGTAAATAAATCTATTCTTGTTTTTCTTGGTGTATCCGCTTCTTTTCTGATCGGGTGTGGCGGAGGTGGGGGGGGCAGCCCAAATCTTGGATCTGGACAAATGATTGGAAACATTGCGACCCCGGATGGGGTTGTTCAGGTGGTTGGTGGAACTAGCATTGCTATTTCTGCTATTGCAGATACACGTGGTCCTGGGATTTCTAGTCACAAATGGACTGTTGCTCCTAAGTCCGATGGTGCGCTAAGAGCAAAGCCTCCAACAATACAAAATGCCGACTGTGCTAATGCGATCACGTCCAGAAAGCCTATTGCGGGGGGGGCAATCGTAGTCGCACAATCTAAATGTGATGGTTGGTTGGTTGTACCGGTTACTGCAGTTGACGCTATCTGGAAAATTACCTCAACAGCAGTGGGTTCTGACGGAACGATTAGCTCTGATACATTTGATCTTGCTATCAAGGCATTGCCGTTGCCGACCTTTGAAATTAATGCTTCAGCTAGTGAAAATCCGACGGTTGACAAAGTTGTTTATTTGCTTGGGGCAGTGCAAACTGATAATTCAACACTAGGAAAAATTAAGGTTGCATGGACTCAATTGGCAGGGCCTGCTGTGAACATTGGCGGTACTGATCTTGCGACCGCTACATTTATACCGAGCACGCCAGGTGAGTATGTTTTTCTTCTAACGGGAACATGGGAGCTCGATGATGTTACTCGCATTCAAACCGATATAGTACATTTTCGTGTTAATAGTATTCAGCCCAGTGAATTTGACTTTAAAGTCACCGCTGAAGCTGATCCATCAGTGGCACCAAGTGGATCGCCAGTTACGCTTCGTGCAAAATTTTCAACAAAGGCTGGAGCGCCAGTTGATAGTGTGAGTTACCAATGGACAAAAATATATGGTCCAGATACAGTCACTACATCAAATACAAATCAAAGTATGGTTGTTGCTCCAGAAATTCCTGGTAGCTATGTTTGGGCAGTAGAGGTAACATTGAAGTCTGGAACATATACAGAGACACAAGTAGGCCACGCAAAGTTTGATATTACTCCTTAGTCACTCCGGCAACCTGTATGAACGCTGACTCTATGCCGTTTGTTTGGAACGCACTAAATTCATTTGGCGTCTGTTGTAGCATACGGGTAAATGGGCAAATGAAGTTGGAGTTGACCCGTTTCCATGGGTACATCATTCATTTTGTTTAAGGATTCACAAATGTCAAAAGTACGACCGCCGTACCCGGCGGAATTCCACCAGCAGATGGTCGAGCTCGTTCGAACTGGTCGCTCGCCAGCACAGCGCTGGCGTGAATTTGGCGTTGCCGTCCAATCCATCACCAATTGGGTTGGCCAGCCGTCGATGACGGCAAGCACTTTCCGGGGAATAAAGGCTTGATCATCGCCGATTGGCATGAGTTGGTGCGCTTGCGCCGACAGTTGCGCTAGCAAGCTGCTGAAATACTGCTGGAGAACTCGAAAATTGCGGCTTTGAGGGTGCCTCACCCCTTGCCGGGTTCCAAAAAATCGTTTGTAGGCCGTTTTAAGCGGTCGATGTTCTTGGCTGCCGATGGGCAAACCGGTATTTCAGCAGCCTGCTAGGCCTAAATGGAGTGCGACTTCCTAGCTACGGCCTGTTTTGCCGGTCGTAGCGATGTGACATCCACAATGCCTTCGGACTCGTGATGGCAAATCGGATCGACTTCATGGTATGTTTCGAATCCCGCCGCTCCGACCATCGTTCAAAGGACTTGCAGCAACAATGCTGCAAGTCCTTTTTGTTTGGGCTGCACAATCGCATCGTTTCATCTGCTTTGAGCGGCATGCCATTGAAAACTGAC
>NZ_JAYRTF010000034.1:0-22959 GCF_041919735.1 Acinetobacter sp. | reverse complement strand
TGGAACACTTGTATTTATACTAAATAATTCTGACTAATTTGGTTATGATTAATAAATTTTGCTTAATAAAAAAATAATATTGATGACTTATTAAACCAACTATTTTACTTGGTTTTGAGTGTTTTTAGGGTAATGGATGAAAATCTGCAATTTATTCTTGTTTGAAAATTCAAACAAAATTTGAACAATAAAAAAGGAACATGCATGTTCCTTTTTTATAAGAATGTTTCTAAGTGCAGAGGTCTGTCTTAGAAGTCGTAGCGCAAGCCTAGAGACAATGCAGTTGAGTTTTCATCTGCTACGCCGCTAACGCCATTGCCGAAGCTGCGGCCTTCTTTCCAAGGATTCAGCTTAGAGTTTTTATCGTTTAAAACAGTTGCTAAGTTACCGTATACACGCAGTGTACTGTCCAGTTTATGCTCAACACCGACACCAATCAGGTGCGCGTTTGCATCATCAGCATCGACATCGCGGTAGAAGTATTCGCCGCGTACAGATGTTTTAGGCGTAATTTTGTATTCGCCCGCTAAGCCGAAGACTTGTGCGTCAAGATTACGTTTGGAATCATCAAACTGGGCAATTTGGTACATTGCGCCTAAGTTAAATTCTTCTGTAAATTTATACGCGCCTGCAATACGGAAAGCATCACGGCTAGAGTCTATCGGAGCAGCTGCTGTGCCTACGTTTGTATTTGCTGCATTGTCTTCATATTTTTCATAAGCTGCTGCGAAGTCAATCGGGCCATTTTTATATGTTAACGCTAAATCATAAGCTTTATTATCATCTTTGCCTTCACCATTGCCTTCTCTTGGAATCTCTTTACCAGAGTTCATTGACATTGCAGCAAGGACGTTGAAACCGCCGCCGAATTTTGGTGATTTATATTCGATGGTGTTTTCGTTGCGTTCATCAAATTTCATATCACCGACACGCGTTACGTTGCGCACATCACCGACCATGTCGCCAAAGAAGTTGACTGGGCCGCGGGCTGCCTTAAATGGGCTGTCAAAACGGCCGACACGCGCTTGGCCATAAGTGTTGCTTTTTAAGCCGACAAATGTATCGCGGGTTGAAAAATTAACACCACTATCATCTTTAGAACCGCTGGCAAAGTTGATCTCTTGCTCAATTTGCGCGAAAACGTTCAAATCATCATTAATTTTTTGGTCAACTTTAAAGCCGAGACGTGATGAGTTAGAAGATAAGCCGACTTCGTTATAGTCTTTGCCATCATCTAAATAGTCTAAAGAAACATGTGCACGGCCATAGATTTTGACATCAGCAGCAGATGCCATTACCGGTGTAAGAATAGTTGCCCCGATTGCTAATGCACAGAGTGTTTTTTTCATTTGCAGCTCCATAAAAGACTGTACGTCTTATCAATTCGTCGATTTATCAGTAGCTTTGCTAAAAATAATTTCGCTATCTAATGGCGCTAAGTATTCCTTACAATTAAGACAGTTCTATTAAGGAAATATTTCAAAAATATTAAATTTAATCAGTGTGTTATTTTGATTATTTCATAATGTTTCAATTAAATTCCCTGAATAAACAGGTGTTTAGATATCCCTTGTTTGCAGTTTTATCTTATTGTCATATGGATGAGATATAAGAGCAGGCAGGCTGGGGAAGTGCCCGAAGCATAAAATCTGAAGCATAAAAAATGGAGCCGAAGCTCCATTTTTAAATTCTAAAATGCCGTGCGTTTTATGCAGTCGCCAGCGCCGCTTTGATGAGTTCTGCCTGCGCTTGAATTTTTTCCTGGTCTCCCATTTTTGCAGCATGACGGCCAAGTTCATGCACAGAAGTCGGGATCAGGTGGAAGTGCACATGCGGAACGGTTTGCCCTGCGGCTGCGCCTGAGAGCTGCATCAGCACAATGCCTTTCACATCCAGCGCAGTTTCCATTGCTTTTGCTACTTTTTGCACAATTTGAATGGTGTAGGCTGCTGCTTCTGGCGCAAGGTCAAGCAGGCTAATGGCTGGAGTTTTGGGAATGACCAGTGTATGGCCGTCTGCCTGAGGCATTATGTCCATAAATGCAAGGACTTGGTCATCTTCGTAGATTTTGATTGCTGGAAGTTCACCGCGTAAAATTCTTGCAAAAATGTTTTGATCATCATAAGCCATGGCTAAATTCCTTAAGCGTAATTGAATGTAATGGTTGAAAGCTGTTTTCAGCGATTATTTACAGTTCAATTCTTTCTGACGTTCCTTAATGGCGTCAAGACGCTGCTGCTCTTTTTCTGAGAATTTAGGCTTAGTTGTATAGCAATTGTCATTGCCGAACTTGGCTTTGGCCTCAGGGTCCTTAAAGCAGAATCCTTTAGATGCATAAATGACATCGTGATCATTCTTCAGCTTTTGGCATTCCTGTTCAGAAGCAAATGCTGCTGTAGACGCCCCAATTAAAGTGATTGCGCTCACCAGAGCGGCAACAGAAAATTTGTTCATGAGAGTTTCCTCTGTATATGTAACAATATGTATGACCATATCATCACAATATTAGGTTTCGTTATGATTATTCAATGGCGACTTATTACTCGATTGTAATTTTACTCCATGATTCGTACATTTTTACAGCACTGGAAAAGTCGCTATTTGGCGCAGCAGTATCATTGGCTGCCTGAATTAAACTTTGGGTTAATCCAATAATGGGCGCTGATAATTTTGCTTGGCGGATTAAGTCTACAGCAATCCCTGTATCTTTGGCTAATAGCGGCAGGGCAAAGGTCAGCGGGAAGCTGCGGTTGAGCACGCGCTGCGGCAAAATGGATTCGGTCGCATTGCTTTTTCCGCTGGAGGCGTTGATGCAATCCAGCGCTTCCGCCAAATTCACCCCATGCGCTTTTAAGGTTAAAGCGCCTTCGGCCGCCGCGCAAAGATTTACAGCCATTAACATATTGTTGACAGCTTTCACCGCAAAGCCTGCGCCAGAAGCGCCAACATGCTTGATCAGTTTGCCGACCGCCTGCATTGCCGGCAGGGCTTTTTCAAAGGCTTCGGCATCTCCGCCAACCATCACGGTTAATGCGGCATTTTCTGCCCCGATGGTTTGTCCGCTGACAGGCGCATCCAGATAATCCACATTTTGCGCTTTTAGCGCTGCGGCCAGCTGTTGTGCGGATTCAGGCACACCGCTGGTGCAATCGACCCAAATTGCGCCTGATTTAATTTTGACACTGGCAATTAACGCTTCGACATCGGCGCTGGTCGGCAGGCAGGAAAAAATGACATCGGCCTGTACCGCCTGATTTAATTCGACCGCCTGTGTGCCGTATTCAGCTGCATGCTGTTCTGCTTTATCGAAAGTGCGGTTCCAGACATAAACGGTATCAAAGTGTTTAGGCAAATGCGCCGCCATGCGGTAGCCCATTGCGCCCAAGCCGATGAATGCAGCTGATTGAATCATGATAAATCCCTAATGCTAATGATGTGTTTCGAGTAACGTCGATCTTTGCTTCAGCCAAGCGGCCAATTCAGGCCAAAATTCATTGGCGCTTTTTTGACTGGACATTAAGCCCAGATGCCCGCCAGGAATATGAGTAAACGTGACATCTGCACTGCTTGTCAATTCGCCTAAAGGCTTGCTGGCTTCGGCAGTAACAATTTGGTCGCTGGAACCTGCGCCAATCAATAAAGAGCAATTGATTTTTTTGAGCTCGATAATTTTATCTTTTAACTGGATTACACCTTGTTTCAGCGGGTTTTGCAGCCACAGGTTCAATACCATGTCCTGATTGATGCCGCCGGGGTAGTCAATCATGTTATTCAGAAAATCGCCCATGGTGGCATGTTCATAAACGGTTTGCGTGTTGGACAGATTAAGCAGGAACTGTTTTTGGCTGACGAACCAGCCTTTAGGATCCAATATTTTGAATCCCAGCGCGTTGATGGGCCCAGGGGTGTGGATGATGCGTTTGGGGATTTGCCCATTATAAATGGTGTCTTTGAGCGCGCGGCTGCGGGAAATGAGCTGATTGATGTTCTGAAACAGCTTGCCGACGCGGCCAGAGGCATAGCTGTCGATCGGGCTGCCGACGACAATCAGGTTTTTGACATGTTCGGGCTGGTGCAATGCGGTATATAAGGTGACAAAGATGCCGGCCATGCTCCAGCCGTGCAATGAAATATAGCGGCTGCCTGAATGCTGGCTGATTCTGTCGATGCAATGCGGAATCGCATCGTCAATAAAGGAGATGAAGTTCAGAAAGCGGTCTTGGTAAGTCAGCTTGGTCCATTCCACTAAATACACATCAAAGCCGCTGTGCTGAAAGTGCTTCACTAAGGAGCGGTAAGGATACAGGTCATAAATGGACATATTAATCGCTAGGGGCGCCACAAAGACCAGCGGCTCTGCATATTGTTTGTCCGGCGAAGCATAGTAGCGAACACGGCAGAACTTGTATTCATCAATCACTTCATATGGCGTGCTCTGCGAAAGCACCAGTGATTTTGCTTTAAATAAGCGGGCAGACAGATGCTTCATCTTTTTTTGTTGGCCAAGCCAGCTTTTTTTCAATGGGTGCATAATTGTAATTGACCTATGTCTATGCAGGTTTGATCGAAGTCTAAGCGATATTTGATTATTATGCCTTGACCTGAAATAGCTTAGACGCTCAAAATGTTGGCAATTATTAACAAAAGGCAGTCTAAAGGACTGAGTAATGCTGATGAGCCAACAAGACGACATTGAATACCAACTCGATACTTTAGCTATTCGCACTGGCCATACACGCACTTTTGAAGGCGAACACAGTGAACCGATTTTCTTAACTTCATCTTTTGTTTGCGAAAGCGCTGCAGATGCTGCGGCTAAGTTTTCTGGACAAATTGAAGGGAATACGTATTCACGCTATACCAATCCGACTGTGCATACGTTTGAAAAGCGTTTGGCGGTTTTGGACGGTGCAGAACGCGCAATCGCAACCAGTTCAGGTATGGCCGCCGTGCATGCAGTCACTTTGGCTTTTCTGAAAGCGGGCGATCATGTCGTTTGTTCACGGGCAGTATTCGGTTCAATTATTTCTCTGTTTGAGAAATATGTCATGAAGTTCGGCGTTGACGTTACTTTTGTTGATCTGGAAGATTTGGATGGCTGGGAAAAAGCCATTCGTCCGAATACGCGTTTATTGTTTATTGAAACACCGTCGAATCCATTGGCTCAAGTCGGCGACATGCAGGCGATTGCAGATATTGCGCATGCGCATGATGCTTTGTTTGCCGTGGATAATACGTTCTGCACGCCGGTATTGCAGCAGCCGATTAAATTTGGCGCAGACTTAATCATTTATTCATCAACCAAGTATATTGATGGCCAAGGCCGCGCATTAGGCGGCGCTGTGGTGGGCAATCATAAGCTGCTTGAAGGAATTAACGGCGTTATCCGCACTTTGGGCAACTCCATGAGCCCATTCAATGCCTGGGTTTTCTTAAAAGGCTTGGAAACACTCAGCCTGCGTATGAAAGCGCATTGCGCCAGCGCGCAAAAATTGGCCGAATGGCTGGATGCGCATCCAAAAGTTGAAAAAGTCTATTATGCAGGCCTGCCGAACCATGCTGGACATGAATTGGCGAAAAAACAGCAGTCGGGTTTTGGCGGCGTTGTATCCTTTGTGGTAAAAGGTGAACGTGAAGGCGCGTGGACGGTCATCGACAACACACGCTTCCTTTCAATCACCAGTAATTTAGGCGATGTAAAATCAACCATTACGCATCCTGCGACCACATCGCACGGCAGAATGTCTGCCGCCGCGAAACAGGCGGCAGGAATTAGTGAAGGTTTAATTCGTGTATCTGTTGGTTTAGAAGATATTGATGATATTATTCGCGATATTTCACGCGGTTTAGATTTGATCTAATTCAAATTCATTCAGCTTTAAATGATTCAGCTTGCGTCCGCGGCTGCGCTTGATCCTCAAAACCGGTGAAGCGCAGGGATGGATGCAAGGAATAAAAAATTTGTGTTCGGAGTATTTTATGAACATCAACATGTTGATGCAGCAAGCGCAGCGCATGCAAAAAGAAGTTGAAAGCAATATTAAAAAGGCTAAGGAAGAGCTTGCTCAAACTGAAGTGCATGCAGAAGCTGGCGGCGGTTTGGTCAAAGTGACCATGACATGCCGCAATGTAGTGAAACGCATTGAAATCAATCCTGAACTGCTTCAAGACGACGCAGACATGATTGAAGACTTGATTGCTGCAGCGATGAACGATGCTGCGCGTCAGGCGGAAGCGATTTCAGATGAAAAATTGAAATCTGCCAACTCTGGCATGGGCTTGCCGCCAGGCCTTTCAGGCTTGTTCTAAGGAATAGCGCTGCATGTTTAGTGATCGTTTTGATCAGCTGGTGCAGGCATTGCGCATTCTGCCGAGCGTTGGGCCAAAATCGGCCCAGCGCATGGCGCTGCACCTGATTATGAAAAATAAGGAAGGCGCAGTCGGTTTGGCGCATGCGCTGAACGAAGCGACCAGCTACATTCATGAGTGTTCAATTTGCCATTCGCTGACAGAAGATGAAGTGTGCAATATCTGTGTATCGCATGAGCGGGATGATCAAATCCTGTGTTTGGTCGAATCTCCTGCAGATGTGATGGCGATCGAGCAGAGCGGCAGCTTCCGCGGCAAATACCATGTTTTGGGCGGGCATCTTTCCCCCTTGGATGGTATCGGCCCTGATGAAATCGGCATTCCTTATTTGCTGCAGCGTTTATCTGACGGCACAGTCAAAGAAGTCATTCTGGCGACTAACGCGACAGTTGAAGGGCAGGCGACCGCGCATTATATTGTCGAAGCGGCCAAACATTTGCCTGTGCAGATGACCCGGATTGCTCAAGGTGTTCCGCAAGGCGGAGAACTTGAATATGTAGATAGCCATACGCTGAGCCAAGCGGTGCACAACCGCATGCGCATGAAGTAGATCTATTGCAAAAAAAGCCATTTATTAATATTTTTTTTCTATTAATAAATGGCTTTTTGAATAAAAAAACAAATATAATCGAAAACATATAATGAATATAATTTATTTTTTATCGATAAATATAATATATCGGTTAATATAACCGAAAAGAGCATCAAGCCAAAGCTGCATCATCTATGTATCAATTTATCCATCAGCAGCAAGATCTGCAAAATGTCCTTAATCTTATGGATCAAAGTTCCGTTTACGGGCTGGACACTGAATTTATCAAGGTGGATACCTTGTGGCCGAAATTAGGCGTTTTTCAGATTAACATTAATGGAAAAGTGTACTTGCTGGATGGCGCGGCTTTAGATTTATCTGAGTTTTGGAACAAACTGTTTCGCGCGCAGCAAAACGTCTTTCATGCCTGCAGTGAAGATATCGACCTTATCTATCATTATGCGCAGCACAAAACGCTTGCCAATGTTTTCGATACGCAAGTCGGCATGTCATTTTTAGGCCATGGCCTGCAAGTCAGCTACCAAAACGCGCTGAAAACCATGCTGAATGTGGATATTGAAAAAGATCAAACCCGTTCAGACTGGCTGGCGCGTCCATTAAGCCCCGAGCAGCTCATGTATGCCGCCAATGATGTTGAGTACATCATGCAGCTGTCCGATAAAGTCAAAGCGGAACTGTCCGAAAAGCATTTGCTGGATTGCGCGCTTGAAGACTGCAGAAATTTAACGTATGAAATCGGGCAGGAAACGCCAATTTCACAGCTTTATCATGATGTCGGCAATTACCGCAATTCACGCAAGCAATTGATGCAATTGCAGCAGCTGGCGGTTTGGCGCGAACAGATGGTGAAAGCGCTGAATCAGCCGCGCAGTTTTATTCTTAAAAATGCCACGATGCTGGACATGGTTGAGAATAATCCGCGCAATCATTTTCAGCTCAGCAATATAAAGGGCATCCGTCCGAATATCGTCCGCGAGCACGGAAAAACCATTTTGGATTTGCTGAAATTTTTGCCTGAGCAGGAAGAGTGGCCGCTGCGCATGGCCCGTCCAATCCGCCATTCGTCAAAAGACATTACGGACCGGGTGGATGCGGCGATCGAAAATATTTCTGCAGAGACGGAAGTGCCCAAAGAGGTGCTGATGCGCAAGAAATGGCTGAATGCGCTGTATCAGCATGTGGTCTTTCATAATGATGAGCAGGATTTGCCAGGCTACTTGCTGGGATGGCGCTATGACATCTTAACTAAACCGCTGATCGATGTGCTTTATTCGGATGAAGCCTACCTGTCCAAACAGATGAAAGTGCTGGACTGAATCTGGGAAACTTTGATTCAATATCTGCTGGATATTGATTAAAGATTTAGCATTTATACAAATTCACGACTGATGCGTTAATAATCACTAATGTATCAGTCTTTTTTTTGTTGTATGCTTTGCCTTGAGTTTTATGAGTACTGATTCAAATGCATTGTTCTATCTACAAATCGAGCAAAAAAGATGAAATGTATCTTTATGTTGTTCGTCCTGCTGAAAATGAAGCTGAAGCGTTCAATCCTTTAGAGATTCTGGCGGAGCCTGTTCGCGTTGCTTTTGGCCGCGCTGCATTTGTAATGCACTTGGAACTTAGTGAAACCCGTACGCTGGCGCGTGTAAATGTCTTGCATGTAATTGATTCGCTCTCCACCAAAGGCTTTTTCCTGCAAATGCCTCCTGAAGGCTTGATTAACCCGAATGCTGCGGAGCCTGAAGGCTTGCGCGGTGCATAAATCTATACGCTTAGGGATAAATCAGGAGTTGTGAAATGAATAGTTTATGGGCTTTGCTGGACTCGATTCCTGAAGACAGCATTGCAATAACGGTTTATCTTGCCGGCAGCCTGATTATTTTGGCAAGCTGGTATTCCATTGCAAAGCGTTTGCCGAATCCCCTGGGCGGGATCAGCTGGATTGTTGTATTTGCTGTGCTGCTGACACCAACGGTATCAGAGGGCAGCAATGCTTCTATTGCGCCGGCTATTTTTGGCTTGCTGTTCGGTTTATTAACCAAAGATCAGCCTTTGGTTTGGACCAATCTGTCTTTAATTTTATTTGTGATCGGCATTGGCTTTGTGATCGGCTTTTTCTGGACAAAGTTCAATGCAAATAAAGCTCACGCTGCACTAAACAAAAAAAGTTCACCGCTTTAAAGTAAAACAATAAGGGTTCGTATGTCTGTTGATGCTCAACACTTTTCAGGTACAGATCAGTACATTGCGACTGATAGTCTTAAACTTGCAGTCAAAGCCGCCCGCAGCCTGCAAAAACCGCTTTTGGTTAAAGGGGAGCCGGGTACAGGCAAAACGCTGCTGGCGGAACAAGTCGCAGAAAGCTTAGGCCTAAAGCTGATTACATGGCACATTAAGTCCACTACCAAAGCGCAGCAAGGCTTGTATGAGTATGACGCGGTATCGCGCTTGCGTGACAGCCAGCTGGGTGATGACCGCGTCTATGACATTAAAAACTACATCAAGCCGGGCAAGCTGTGGGAAGCATTTACCAGTGAAGAACGCTGCGTTTTGCTGATTGATGAGATTGATAAAGCCGACATCGAATTCCCGAACGATCTGCTGCACGAACTCGATAAAATGTCGTTCTATGTGTATGAAACAGGCGAGACTATTACTGCGGTTCAGCGCCCGATTGTCATCATCACCTCAAATAACGAAAAAGAACTGCCGGATGCCTTTTTGCGCCGCTGCTTCTTCCATTATATTGAGTTCCCGGATGAAGCGACCATGCGCGAAATCATCAATGTGCATTTTGAAAATATCTCAGGCACCTTGGTGAATGAAGCGCTGCAAGTGTTCTTTAAGCTGCGCCAGATTCCGGGCTTGAAAAAACCGCCTTCAACGTCTGAGCTGATTGACTGGTTGAGCTTATTGATGGCTGATGACATGCCGGAAGATATCCTGCGCAATTCCGATAAATCAAAATCAATTCCGCCGCTGTACGGTGCGCTGATTAAAAATGAGCAGGATGTTCAATTGCTGGAGCGTTTGGCCTTTATGTCGCGCCGATAAGCCATAATTGAAAGCATGCTGCAAGCCGCTAATGAATCATTGGCGGCTTTATTTTTGCCTGTTGAAATGCTTTATTTAGTCAATGAACTGATGCTTTAACACAGCGATAGATCCGAATAACTCCAAAGAATCAGTGGAAATGAATAACACCACTGAAGATGAAACTGCGGTAACGCAGTCCAGCGTGATGCCGCGCGGCATAGAACGATGCAAAGAACCGCTGCATTGGAATTGTGCATCCAGTGCAGGCATATGATTGAAGTTTTATTCAATTGCATCTGCATCATGAAGTTTGGTTGATTTAGAAAGACGCAAAGTTAAGCATAACTGAACTGTCAGTAGCTTCTTTTAACTTTACTTCACAGATTTGATTTTCGATAATGATCTGGCTATTACACTGCATTGTGAATGCTGATTTGAGCATGCGGCAGTAAATCAAAGATTAAATAATTGATAGAGATGGATATTATCCGCCATGTTTGTGCGTTTGTTTTATACCTTAAGAAAATACGGCGTACCCGTTTCTACGCGTGAACTGATTGATCTCAATGAGGCGGTGGCTTCCGGTTTGGTTTTTGCTGATCAGGACGAATTTTATCAGCTGGCGAAAACTGTCATGGTCAAAGATGAACGCTACTTTGATAAATTTGACCGCGCCATGAAAGACTATTTTGACGGCATTTCCACCTTCGATTTAGATGACTTGCTGAAGCAGGTGCACAAGCTGCCGAAAGATTGGTTTGATTTAGAATTATTAGAAAAGCACCTCACGCCTGAACAGCGTGAAGAATTAAAAAAAGCCGGTTCGCTGGAAGAGTTGATGAAAATGCTGGAAGAGCGACTGCGCGAACAGCATAAAAAGCATCAAGGCGGCAACCGCATGATCGGCACAGGCGGAACGTCACCCTTTGGTGCTTATGGCGATCATCCTGAAGGCGTGCGTATCGGCGGGCCGGGCCGTAAAAAATCTGCGGTCAAAGTGTGGGAACAGCGCCAATACCGGAATTTGGACGATGAGCAAATTCTTGGCAGCCGTCAAATGCAAATGGCGCTGCGCCGTTTGCGTAAATTTGCCCGCCAAGGCGCCGCTGAAGAGCTGGATATAGATGGCACAATCCGCGAGACAGCAAAACAGGGCGTTTTGGATGTGCAGCTGGTGCCTGAGCGCCGCAACCGCATTAAAGTGCTGATGCTGTTTGATGTGGGCGGTTCAATGGACTCGCATATCGCGCAGTGTGAGAAACTGTTCTCTGCGGCGAAGACTGAGTTTAAAACTTTAGAATATTTCTATTTCCATAACTGTCTGTATGATTATGTGTGGAAAGACAATATCCGCCGTTCAAATACCCGCATGAACACGTGGGATTTATTCAATACTTATGGGCGGGATTACCGTGTCATTGTGGTTGGCGATGCCAGTATGGCGCCCTACGAAGTGACTTCTGCAGGCGGTTCTGTAGAATATATGAATGATGAATCCGGTCAGGTTTGGTTGCAGCGCCTGCGCCAGCATTTTGACAAAACAGCTTGGCTCAATCCTGAAGAAGAAAGCTACTGGCATTACACACATACCATTGGCTTGATTAAGCAGATTTTTGAAAATCATATGTTCCCAATGACCTTAAAGGGGATTGAGGATATGACGAAATATTTAGCGCGCTGATTCCATTTTTCTATCAGTCGTTTTATCTATTGTTATTGGTGCTTTAAAATAATTTATTTTAGTATAAGCCTATGAATTTAGGCTTGAATATAGGGATTGGCATGGAACAGGAAATTAATGGCATCGCATTGCCAAATGCAGAAGGCTTTTTCGGCGCATATGGCGGTCAGTTTATCCCGCCAGATTTAAAACAGGCCATGGATGATATCAATACTGCTTATGAGCAAATCCGCCATACTGCAGAATTCCAAAATGAACTCAAAGATTTATTTGCGAATTATGTGGGCCGTCCGAGCCCGCTGTTTCATGCGAAGCGTCTGTCTGATCAATTGGGCGGCGCGCAAATTTACCTGAAGCGTGAAGATTTAAACCATACTGGCGCGCATAAAATCAACCACTGCCTAGGCGAAGCGCTGCTGGCAAAATATATGGGCAAAACCAAAGTCATTGCAGAAACCGGCGCGGGTCAGCATGGGGTAGCCTTGGCGACAGCTTGCGCGCTGGTCGGTATTCCGTGTGAAATTCACATGGGTCAAGTGGATATCGAAAAAGAGCATCCAAACGTGGTCAAAATGAAAATTTTGGGCGCAAATCTGATTTCTGTAACGCGCGGCACAGCAACGCTGAAAGATGCCGTCGACAGTGCTTTTGAAGAGTATTTAAAAGATCCGACCAACTATATTTATGCCATTGGTTCTGTGGTTGGCCCGCATCCATTTCCAATGATGGTGCGTGATTTCCAGGCGATTATCGGTGAAGAAATCAAAATGCAGACCAATGACCGTTTTGGCGCAAACCCGGACTATGTCGTCGCCTGTGTCGGCGGCGGTTCGAATGCAATGGGCGCGTTCACTGCATTTTTAAATGAAAACGATGTGAAGTTGGTTGGTGTAGAACCGGCAGGCCATGGCTTGGATACTGCGATGCACTCTGCAACGTTGACCTTGGGCAAGCCAAGTCAAATTCACGGCATGGCATGCTATGTATTGGAAAATGAGCAGGGTGAGCCGTTGCCGGTTCACTCCATTGCATCAGGTTTGGATTATCCGGGCGTAGGGCCGCAGCACAGCCTGCTGAAAGATCTGGGCCGCGTGGAATATACCACGGCAACTGATCAAGAGTGTCTGGATGCATTTATGACCTTGTCGCGCGTAGAAGGTATTGTTCCAGCTTTGGAAAGCTCGCATGCGGTGGCTTGGGCTTTGCGTGAAGCGCCAAAAATGGACAAAGAGATTAAGATCGTTGTGAACGTTTCAGGCCGCGGCGATAAAGATGCCGACTATGTCGCAGCCAAATTAGGTCTTAACTGATTATCAGTCCTAAAGTTCAGCTTACATTTTGAGTCTGAATGCCAAATATCCCAGCATTTGCTGGGATATTTTTTTAGCAATATACGCTATTTACAGTTTAGATAAGAATAAGCTTTAGTTTATTTGCATGGTGCGGCAGGGAGGATAATCATGCAAGGTGTTTGAATCATAATCTAAAGCATTAATTTGAATATACAGGGTGTGTTGAATGTCATTACAAATAATGGTTTTTTATGATAGTTGTTTTAATATCTGAGCGAAAAAAATCCTTTTCATTGAAAAGGATTCTTGTGTCGGTTTTTATTGAAATTAACCAGAAATATATTGCTGCAGCTGATCGATCAATTTCTTTTGATCTTCCATGGCTGCTTTCACTAAGTCACCAATCGAAATCAAGCCAAGCAATTTACTGTTTTCAACAACAGGCAAATGGCGCAAGTGCTTATCAGTCATCAATTCCAGGCAATCTTCAACCGTTGCGGTGCGGGTGATGGTTAAAACCTTTTCAGTCATAATCTGATTGACTGTAGTATTGAAAGATGTTCGCTCCATGAGTGCAATCTTGCGGGTATAGTCACGTTCTGAAAGGATGCCGACTACAGTGTCTTCATGAGTCACTACCAGCGCACCAACGCCTTTTTCAGCCATAATGGAAATGGCCTTTAAAACGGTTTCATTTGGCGCAATGGTGAAAATAGCTTGTTCTGATTTGTCCTGCAGTACTTGAGCAACTGTTGTCATTATCTGAGTCCCTTAAAGTTATTATTTGTTTTAACTTAACGCGAATATAAGAAAAAGCAAATACTCTTGCGTTCATTATTTCTATTCGATCTATCAATAAAGTGAAATTATAAGCATACGCTGGCGTTTAAGCGAAATGTGCGGTTTGTCCTGAGAAGAAAAAATGGCGCATCAGCTGCGTACTTAGTTTCAGTTTCTTTTGGCTGGTGGAGTTGTAAAGCGCTGGCGTGACGTTTAGGCGTGTCAATGTTGGCATCAGCGAATTTTCAAAATCCGCCGGGGTGATTTTCTTCGGCTGATAATTCGGCCAGTGTTTTTTCGCATATTTATGCGCTTGCAGGCCATTGAGCCAAAACGGAAAAATAAACTCATCACCGTCTTTGCTCATGGCCCAGCCGTCATGGTATAAACCCCATAACACGCCGCAATACATCATGGTTTTTAAGATAGTGATTTTAAAAATCATGTCCTTAGTGAAAGGGTGCAGCAGATTGAATTTCTGATAGAGCTTCATCATTGGTACTTTATACGCTGGTGTTTTGTCTATTCTAAAAAATACAGATGAAAATACTGTGTAAGCTTTGCTGAAAATCGTAAGCAAATATTTTTCTTAGACTTATTTTTGCAAATTGAGCATTCAGGAATCTGCTATTGAACAATGCAGCGGCAAAATCCTGAACCCTGAAAAATTCACATTTTAATGCTTCTGAGGATGAAATGATTTCTCGGTTTAGCCTGAAAGCAGGTTTGCATAAGGGAAACATGCTTAGGGCTAAAAATTGAGGCCGAAAAAAACGCCACCTAGGTGACGTTTGCTTACGCTTGCAATGTGGCCATTTTCTGCCAGTATTGCGCTTTGAGTGAGTCACGTTCTACGCGGAAACCTTGGTAATAAAGTTCTGCGAGAAACAATGCTGCTTTACCATGTCCAGCACGCGCAGCGCCTTCCAATTCTTTAACTGCATCTGAAAAATTCATTTGAGATTGAATTGTGTTTACTGCATTTGCATATACATGTTCTAAGTCATGCTGAGAGATTTGTTGCATCATATTAAAGTTACTCCTTATTCTAATTATGCTTACATCTGCCTACTTCAGATAGGTGCCTATTTCGCCCTATCAACTATTACTATAGCTAAGTATTATTAAATTAATATTACAATTAAGTGGAAAAGTCAATAAATTGTGTAAATTATTTTATGCATTTGACAGTTTACACGATTAAACAATGATCAAATGGAATTTTTATTAATATAACAAGATAAGAAGACGTAAACAATAAGGAGAAGTATGATGACTAGAACTTTAGATGGTTTAAATTTTGATATGCCTCCGACAGAGGAACAAATCATTGCTTTAGCGCATTTGCACAGGCAAAAGCTTGACGATGCGATTTTTCATCAGGAAATTCATTTGGGGGATTTCGGTTTAGCGCAGCGCAAGCGGGTCTATGACTTTACCCGTGAGCTGGATGTCGCGCAACGTGAAGATTTTTATGACTTATATAATGGTGAACTGCTGAGGATTGCGGACGATGATGATCTGCACCCAGCCCATGCGGAAGGCGGTGTCAGTATTTTTGCCGTGGTGATCGTTTTGGTGATTATTGCGATGATTATATATTTCGCTGTGATTCAGCATATCGTTCATTAATTGGGTCATTAGTGCAGGCATTTCGAATTGCGTGAGAAATAAGCAGTCCGACTTGAACTTATTGCAGCGCAGACATACACTACTTTGAATTCGAGGTAGTGTATGTCTATTGACTTCAAACGCATTCTTAAAAGTCTTCTTCAATTTAAATCCAATATAAAACTCGAACAGATATATAACATATTTGTCAGTTTCATTATTCTGCTGATTCTTCTTCTTAGTTTGCTGGCCCTGAATCGGCCAATCTCAATGCAAAAATTTCACAATGTCGTGATGCTGTCTGAACAGCAAAGCTGCCCCGGTTCGCAAGAGCTGGCCTTAAGCCTGCGTCAGCAAAATGAAGTGTCTATGGGGCAATATCTTAAATTGATGCATGCCTATCACGCTGAATCTGAGCGGGCGCACCAGCTTCCTGCATTGGCTGAGGAGTAGCCTTAGCCGCTGGAGTTGACGGTGTATTGGCCAGCGGCGGCTTTATTTTTTCGGCCTCAACCTCTTTAAGCGTCACGCTGTCCGGCTGTGAGCCGGAGTCCGGCCGCAAGTTGTTTTGTAAAATTTCATTGAGATGGGCTTTATCCAGTTCCTTGCTGACGACAATCAGCGTCAACTGTTCGGGGTGCAAATGCCTGCGTATGGCATTCTGCACATCGGCCGCGCTGACTTTTTCCAGCAATTTAGGATATTGATCCAAGTAATCCGCAGGCTCTGCATAAAATCCTAATAAGCCGAGCTGGGCGTTAATCGACGCGTTGCTGCTGTAGTTGTTGGGATAAGCGCGCAGCATGCCTGCTTTGACCTCTTTCAGCTGCTTAGGATCGATCGGCTGCTGAATAAAATCAGTTAAGGCCTTATGTGCAACTTGGATGCTGTCAATCAGCTGATCTTGCCGAGTTGAGTAGCTGAAACTGAATAAACCTGGTGATTGGCTGAAGCCGAATGAGCTGTATGCGCCATAGGTATAGCCGCGCTTTACGCGAAGCTCTTGCATGAGAATGGCATTAAAGCCGCCGCCGCCGAACATCTTATTGCCGACTTCCAGCGCTATTCGCTCGGGATCATTGCGTGTTGTGCCGAGCTGTCCAATCATCACGTGGGCCTGTTCGGAATCATAGGGCATGTGGACGATTTTCAATGCATTTTGCGCTTCTGGATTTGGCAATGGGGAGGCCTTTTCGCCTTGATTGATATTGCCGGCAATGCGTTCTGAGAGCTTGAGCGCCTCTTTTGCAGATAGTTTTCCAGTGATGGCGATATTCATGTTCTGAGCAACAATGAACTTGTCGCGAAACTGTTTCAGGTTTTCCGCTGTGATTTTCTTTAGGCTACCATTGGTGCCGGTAATGGGCTGTGCATACGGATGCGCGCCATAAATCTCACGGTAAAACCGGATGCTCATTAAACTGCTGGGGTTTTCCTGCAGCTGTTTCTGTCCAGTTTGGGTGTTGCTCAGCACCATCGAGATGCTGCTGTTTTTAAACGTTGCATTCTTTAAAACCTCCACCATCATGGCAAGCGCAGGTTCAAGCTTTTGCGGATCGGAAAGCACCCGAAGCTTGACAATAAACATATCTCGGTAGGCTTGAATGCTGAATTGCGCGCCGCTTTGCTCAAATACGCTGACAATTTGATTGGCTGTATATTTTTCGGTTCCTTCATCCATCAGTTTGGCGGCCATGTTGGATAAGCCGTATAAGCCTTTGCCGATTTCTAAATCACGCGCGGAGCCGGCATTAAACGTCAGCTGAATATCCACCATCGGCAAATCTTGCGATTCGACAAATAAAGTGCGCACATGGTAGCGGTTTTTTAAGTCCTGAACATAAGGGGCGCGGGATTCTTGCTGCTTTAAATTGCGCAAGCTCTGCAGCATGGGAATGGACTGCAGCTGACTGGGATTGTCATTGATGTCCGGTTCGGTATTTAAATAGGTATCAGTTTGTTCAGCAAAGCTTGAAACGCTGCAAGCCAGCAGGGCCATCATAAAAGGGGCTGTAATTTTTTGCATGCGGCGCTCCGTTATTTGGCTTTGGTTTCAGGCATTAAATACATCGTGCTCAGATTGTCTTTGACAAAATAAGCATTTGCGACGCCTTGAATATCTTGCGGGCTGACATTTTCATAATGTTTCGGCAACTCATCCATTAAGCGGAAACTCAGTCCATTGACTTCTAAATTGCCGATCATTTTGGCCTGTCCCGCAATATCATCCTGACTGTAAATTAAATTGGAAATAAAGCGGGTTGAAATTCGGGACACTTCTTGCGGGGCAACCAACTCCGTTTTAAGCAGATCCATTTCATTTTGAATGGCTTTTTGCGCGTCTTGCAGCGAAATGCCTTCGGCAGGCAAGGCGGAAATCGTAAATAGACTGTCGCCGCGGTTATATGGATCATACGATGCGCTGACTGCAGTCAGCAGTTTCTTATCGCGTACCAAGCGGTCTTGCAGGCGCGAGGAAATTCCGCTGTCTAAAATGCTGCGGATAATCGCCAATGCATAAGCATCTTGCGGATTTTTGGCGGTGGCTAAAGAACGGACATTCCAAGCCATATACAAATTCGGCACTTGCACGGAAGATTCTATTTCCATGTGGCGGTAGCCAACACGCTCGAATTCCAAAACATCATTGCGCGGCGGCGTTTTTTTTGTGGCGATGTCTCCAAAAAAATTTTGGACTTGGCGGATGGCCGCTTCTGACTCGACATCACCGACAATCACCAAAATGGCATTATTGGGCGTGTACCAGTCTTGATACCATTTTTTTAAATCATCCAATTGAATATTCTGCAGATTTTTCATATGGCCAATGATGGGCTGCCGGTAGTGGCTGGTGGGATAGGCAATCCATTTAAAGCGTTCAAAGGCTAAAGCGCGCGGGCTGTCATCTGTCCGCAGCCGCCGTTCTTCCATCACGACTTTCATTTCAGGCTCAAAATCCTGCTGGCGCAGCAGCAGATTGCTCATGCGGTCGGCTTCCAGCTCCAGCGCCATCGGAAAATATGTTTTGGGATACAGCTGATAATAATTGGTGTAATTGGTAAATGTCGCGGCGTTAATGCTGCCGCCGTAAATCCGGCTGAGGCGGGTGAATTCATCTTTAGGAACTTTATTGGTTCCTTTGAACATCATATGCTCCAACGCATGGGAAATGCCGAGCAGGTTGCCGGATTCATCACTGCTGCCGACTTTATACCAGATTTGCGTCATGACCATCGGTGAGCGGTGATCTTCACGGATAATGACTTTCAGGCCATTTTTAAGCGTGGTTTCAAAGGTGGTGCGCGACAGCTGGCCTCGGGTTTCAGCCTGTACGGCTGGGCTGATGAGGCTGAAGCAGAATAAGCTGGCGGATAAAATGCCGAAATTGAAAAAAGAGAAATAGGAGCGAGCGTGCATTAATTTTTTGGACACTGTGTTTCCAAGTTGAAACCCGTTATTTCGTACTATTGTTGAGAAACTCCGGAATGAACGCAAGTGCATGCTGTTGTTTTTTTGTGTGTTGCAGAATGAGGGGCGCCGAAAAGCTCAAAAATAAATAACTTATGCTAGAATCAGCTTTTTTTAACGCAATGCTTTTCAAGGATTCGGCATGCAACAGCAATCTAATGGGCAGAATAATTTTTTGATTGATGCTGATCTCGGAGATGATGATGTCACATTACCGAGTTTACCTGCGGTCAATGTGCCTATAACCGAAACACAAAAAGAGCAAGCCGCGGCTTCTGAGCCTGTCGCATCAGAAATGCAGCAAGAGCCTCAAGACGAACAGCAGGCAAAAGGCGGTTTCTTCAGCCGGATGAAAGACGGCTTGACCAAAACACGCAAAAACTTTACTGACGGTATGGTGAATATCCTGATCGGCGGTAAAGAAATTGATGATGAACTGCTGGAAGAGGTTGAGGAACAGCTTCTTGTTGCGGATATTGGTGTTGATGCAACCAAAACCATTATTGCGAATCTGACTGAACGGACTGCGCGCGGTGATTTGATTTATTCACACTCATTGTATAAAGCATTGCAGGAAGAATTGGTGGCTCTGCTGGCGCCGCGCGTCAAGCCGCTGCATATCGATCCAAACAAAAATCCATATGTGATTTTAGTGGTGGGTGTGAATGGCGTAGGCAAAACAACGACTATCGGCAAATTGGCTAAACGTTTGCAAGGCGAAGGTAAAAAAGTCATGCTTGCAGCGGGCGATACCTTCCGCGCTGCGGCGACTGAGCAGCTGCAAATTTGGGGCGAGCGCAATAATATTGCTGTTGTTGCGCAAGGCCATGGCGCTGACAGCGCATCGGTGATTTTTGATGCGTTTGAAAGCGCGCGCGCCAAAGGTGTAGATGTATTGATTGCTGATACCGCTGGCCGCCTGCACAATAAGAGCAATTTGATGCAGGAGCTGACCAAGGTTAAGCGCGTCATGCAGAAAATTGATGCAACAGCGCCGCATGAAGTCATGCTGGTTGTGGATGCCGGTACAGGCCAGAACGCAATTAATCAGGTTGAAATGTTTGATGAGGCTGTTGGCTTAACGGGCATTACAATCACCAAATTGGATGGTACGGCAAAAGGCGGGGTGCTGTTTAATATTGCAAGCCGGACACATGTGCCAATCCGCTTTATTGGCGTGGGTGAAAAAATTGATGATTTACGCCCATTCTCTGCCAAATCTTTTGTTGCCGCATTATTTGAAACGGAAAAGTAACTTTCTGCTGTTCTTTTTAGATATTGTGTGATGAATCACATAAACTCCGCTTAATGCGGAGTTTATTTATTTTGAGTTGACCGTTTGTTTTAAAAAGAATCAAAATAATAAAATAAGCCCATGAAATTAAATATAAATTTATTAAAATGAATAAAAATATTATTTATATTAATAAATGAATGCTGGGGGAAATGTGGAAATTTTTAATAAAATCGGCCAAGTGCTGACAGCCGATATAACCAAAGATTTTAAGCTGAAAAAAAGACATGAAGCTGAAACTTCAAAAATGACTTTTGTCGATCAGCTGAAAAAAAGGCGCAGTATCTATCATTTGGGGAAAAAAGTTCATTTTAGTCAATCGTATATTGCGTCACTGATTCAGGAAGCCGTACAGAGCTGCCCATCGGCATTTAATTCGCAGAGCACAAGAGTTGCTGTTTTGTTTGGTGATTCCCATCTGAAATTTTGGAATATTGTCAAAGAAGTGCAAAAAAGACATGTGCCCAGCACTGTATTTGAAGGTGTTGAGGTAAAAATAGATCAAATTATTGCGGCATACGGCACCGTGGTATTTTATGAAGATCAGGATGTGATTCATCACATGCAGAAGCAAATGCCTATCAGTGCAGAAGATTTTCCTGCCTGGTCGGAACAGACTTCCGGCATGGCGCAGTTTGCTGTTTGGACGGCTTTGGCGGATAGCGGTTTGGGCGCGTCGTTGCAGCACTATAATCCAGTGATCAATCAGGTGGTCGCGTCTTATTTTGATATTGCGCCAAATTGGCTGATGCGGGCGCAGCTGGTCTTTGGCTCTGTTGAGGCGTGGCCGGAAGAAAAAGAGCAGGATACGGATACCGATAAATTTAAAATATACGCATAAGCAGACCCCGAAAAATGCATTTTGAAATCTTGCTGGCTGTTCTATAGATAAAACACTATGTCATGTTTTTAAGCATGCGCATTGTGTAAGAATCGCTTATGATGAACTCATTGAATAAATGCAATGGAAAATAAAAAAGAGGTTTTTAATATGTCATTTTTAGATCAAATAAAACAGCGCCGTACCATTTATGCAATTGGTAGAAATGTAGCGCAAGAGCAGCAAGTCATTGAGCAAACGATTCAGGATGCTGTGCGTCACAGTCCATCCGCTTTCAACTCGCAAACTTCACGCATTGTGACCCTTTATGGCGCTTCGCATGTCAAATTTTGGAGTATTGTCCGTGAAGCCTTGCGCAAATTGGTTCCAGAGGGAGCCTTTGCAAATACTGATGCGAAAATCAGCGGTTTTGAAGCAGGTTATGGCACTGTGCTATTCTATGAAGATCAAGATGTTGTAAAAGCTATGCAAGAGCAGTTCGCTCTGTATGCTGATAATTTCCCTGTTTGGTCAGAGCATTCCACAGGCATTGCGCAATTTGCAGTTTGGACGGCATTAGCTGAACATCATATCGGTGCATCTTTACAGCATTACAATCCGGTTGTGGATGAAGAAACAGCCAAAGCATTTGATATTCCAGCAAACTGGAAATTACGTGCGCAATTGGTGTTTGGTTCGATTGAAGCGCCTGCAGGTGAAAAAACTTTCATGGAAAACGATGTGCGTTTTAAAAGCTTTAATTAAGTATAAGCAGTCTTTAATTAAGCAGTATTGAAATGCAACCAGTGAAGCAGATTAAAAAAGAGCACTTTAAGTGCTCTTTTTTTTGCGTACATTGTCATGTGATGTTTCTGCTGTTTTTGCATGGTCTTAAGTCTTGTTGTCATCAAATTGTCACCAATGCATAGCAGTATGCAATAAAATTTAAAAATGAATGAGCAAAGCAAGATGGCACTTAGATTAACCGCATTAATTTCGGCGTTGATGATGAGCGGCGCAGCATTTTCTGCAGTGACTGTAAAAGTTCCCGAAGAAATTAAAATTGTGGCTGTTGATGGGCAAGAACTTAACGGCGGGTTTTTATCTAAGAGCCAATATAAAATCAAAGCAGGTGAAAGCACCTTGAATGTGCGTTATTCCGGGTATTACCGCCATGCGGATAATTCACATGATATTTTAAGATCTGGCATTGTTTCTTTAAAAACGCCAGCCTTAACCGATGGCGAAACTTATAGTCTAGCCTTGCTGCAAGCGCCAAAAGATTTTGATGAGGCTCAAAAATATAAAGATCAGCCTATTTTTGGCTTGTATAACAAAGACCATCAATTAATTGCACAGCAAACCGGTTCGAAAGCGGAGCAGAAAAACTGGTTTAGTGAAAATTTGTTCGGAGACGAGCCTGTTGATGCTGCAAGCAATACATTAGCGCTAAATAAAGCAGCACAGTCAAATGCGGCGCCTATTGCAGCAAGCGCCTCAAATTCAGAACAGGCTCTGATTCAATTATGGAAGCAGTCTTCGAAGTCCGACCGACAGAAATTTATGGCTTGGCTGGCTGAGCAGTCAAACTAAGCTGCTGGCTATAAAATGCTGCAATTGAAGTTTTAAGGAAAAAGCCCAGTATTGACTGGGCTTTTCCATGCAGAGCATAAATAATTTCAAAAGAATGATCAGGAAATGCTTTGCACATGGCTCAAATGGGGCTATATTGATTATAAAATATACGTAAAAGTGTTTTTTGGTTGATAAATATACACTCAATCCAAATATTATAGAAAAATCTATAATAGGGCTTGTCTTTGTTTTAAAACCCTATAGAATACCCTGCATACCAACGCAGACAGCGAAACACTTAAGGTGTTGAGTTGCTTGATTGGTTATCTTTTTTGCTGACGAAGCATGAAGAAGATCATTAAGAGATTATGAAGAACAACTTGTGTGGATTTTTACTGGTTGATCGATCGAAATTATTTTCATTGATTGATGGTAGAAATTACTCGAAGTTTATTTGAGAAATTAAAGTCAGAA
>NZ_JAYRTF010000033.1:0-27216 GCF_041919735.1 Acinetobacter sp. | reverse complement strand
TTCTGCATAACCGCTGGGTTGGGGTGATGATTTTTATCGGCATTTTCTTTGCAGTTTTATGAAATATTTGCATAAATATTTTTAAGTTCATCTTACAAAAAGCGCCTAAAACAGGCGCTTTTTTTATGCTTAATTATTTAAATCTCGTGATGAGATTACGGCGAATAACAAAAAAAGGAAATGAAAATGAATCAAATGCTTAAACGGAGTATGTTGGCGGCTGTATGTTCTTCAGCCTTATTTTTAACGGCGTGCGGCAGTGGAGATGATGATTGGAATATATGGACGTCAAATACAAAATCATACGCGGTTGATGACGATGTCTCTGCATTGGCGGCCAAACATGAAATTTTGACTTATGAAATGCAAAGCGTAGCAAGCAAAGAAATTAATGCTACGACATTGGTTTTTATTCCTAAAGGAGCAGCACCGGCAGATGGCTGGCCTGTTGTAGTTTGGGCGCATGGCACTACAGGCGCTGCAGACAAGTGTGCGCCATCGAACAATGTATTGGATGGCCCAGAAAAGGATTTAGTTAAAGCATTATTGGCGAAAGGCTATGCAGTGGTTGCGCCAGATTATGAAGGTTTAGGCAATACTTCAGTGCCGCATCCTTATTTAAATCTTACAAGTGCGGCGACCTCAATTTTATCAGCAGTGAAAGCGGCCAATGAGCAATATGGAAATTTATCCAAAAAATGGAGTGTTATCGGCTGGTCACAAGGCGGGCATGCTGCTTTAGCTGCCTCGCAATTTCAAAAAGCGCTGCTGGGTTATAACTTTAAGGGGGCGGTTGCGATTGCGCCGGCTTCATATTTGGCAGATACATTGGATGAGGACTTAAGTACCGCACAGACCAAAGCTGCAGCAGCTTTAACGGCAGGTGATTCTGCAGCATTTACTCAAGCAGTTGGTATAGCGGCAACTGCTTATACTTATGCTGCGATTGTCAGTTCAGGCATTAAAGCAGAAACACCGTCATTTCAATATGTGCAGTCATTCCTGCCTGCAAAGGTGCCAATTGCAGAACAGGCGGAAACCCTTTGTTCACCTGAGCTGGGGCTAAAATTTGGTGCAGATATTCAGCAGTATATGAATATGGATTATAGTAAATTTTTCACTTATAAGGCTTTGCAGCCAAATTTCTTATCTGATCCAGATATTAAAAACTATTTAAAAGATAACACGCCGGGAACGGTTAAACTTGACAAGCCTGTGGTGATTTATCAGGGCACTGCTGATACGACTGTGCCTGTAGGTATCACAAAGGATCTAGATGCAAATATGACGGCTTTGGGTACAGATGTACGATTGGAGGAGTTAGGAGGAGAAACACATTCCACCGCGTTTGCAAACAATATCAATGCGCTGGTGGGAGAGATCAACACTTTAATGACGGCCAATTAAACCATGAATATATACGTCAGGTAAAAAAAAGGAGCGGGAGCTCCTTTTTTGTGTGTGCAGCATCCTTTCAAAGAAACGCGCATAAACATAATGAAAGCATTAAATAAAGGATGCTTTTAATTTCTCATAAACTCATGCCTGTATTTAATGCAGTCACGCAGTTCTTTAGCCAATATTGCTTTGTCTGCGCCTAGCACCAGTTCCATATTGCAATGACCTTATTCGTGAAGACCATGCTTATAAAAATTAAGCGTCAGCTTTGGCTTGGCGAGAGCTGTCATCCAATTCTGCTGCATGCAGGAAGTGGGTATGATCCGGCGCGCGTTTGGTTTGTGACCATTGCTCCAGCATGTCATGCTTCATTTCTTCGGTAATCATGGCGATTTTTTGCGGGGCTTTTTCATCATCATAAGCCAGTTCTAAGCGGTGGCCATTGGGGTCAAAAAAGTAAATAGAGTGGAAAATGCCATGGTTGGTGATGCCCAAAACGTCAACGCCATTGGCTTCCAAATGCGCTTTGGCTTCGACCAGTGCATTGCGGTCTTTCACTTTCAGCGCAATGTGCTGCACCCATTTTGGCGTGTTTTCATCACGGCCCATTTTCGGCTGTGTTGGCAATTCAAAGAAGGCCAAAATATTGCCGTGGCCTGCATCTAAAAACAGATGCATATAGGGGTCAAAGGCTTGGGTTGATGGCACATGGTCTTCGGCAAAAGCGAGGATGAAGTTCATATTCAGGTTCTTTTTGTACCATTCCACCGTTTCTTTTGCGTCCTTGCAGCGGTAAGCCACATGATGAATTTTCTCAATTTGAATTGTCATAATTCTGTCCTTTTTATGTCCGTATCAATATGCGGGCTGTCCGTTAAGCCGCATCTGGCTGTGCTTCTGGGGCAGCACTTTTAAATGCATCCAATGCGCAGCAATGGCGGTAAATTGATTGAATTTTTGGATAGGCTGAGAGGTCAATGTTGAAGCGGATCGCGTTATAGACTTGCGGAATCAAGCAGCAGTCAGCCATGGTGGCTTGCTCACCAAAACAGTACTGGCCGTTTGAATGCGCCAGCTGCGCTTCCAGCCCTTTAAAGCCGGTGATAATCCAATGCTTGTACCATGCCGTTTTTTGCTCTTCGCTCATGCCGAGTTCAGCGGTCAAATACTGCAAGACACGCAGATTGTTTAAAGGATGAATGTCACAGGCAATGCTCAGGCAAAATGCGCGGATTAAGGCGCGCTGCTGTGCGTCCTCAGGCAAGAGCGCAATATCAGGATGTGCTTCATCCAAATATTCCAAAATGCTCAGCGATTGGGGCAGCGTGAAATCACCATCAATTAATGCAGGCACCAACTCACTTGGGTTTACGGCACGGTAAGCTGGGCTATGCTGCTCACCGCCATGATTCAGTAAATGCACAGGAATGGTTTCTGCATTTAACTGTTTCAAATTCAGCGCAATGCGTACGCGGTAAGCGGCTGAGCTGCGGAAATAACTGTAAAGTTTCATGATGAACCTCCAGCTGTTTATTCAGCAAAATTGAATTGAACGGCCGGCAGCACTTTGCCTGACACTTCGCCAAAACCAATGCGCAGGCCGTCTTTTTCACAAAAGCCTTTCATGATTAAAGTATCGCCATCTTGAATAAAGCCGCGTTCTTCACCGTTTGACAGGGTGAATGGCTTAGAAGCATTCCAGGTGATTTCCAGCAATGAACCATAAGAGTTTGGTGTCGGGCCAGAAATGGTGCCCGAACCCATCAAATCACCTACTTGCACATTGCAGCCGGCAATGGTGTGATGTGTCAGCTGCTGCGCCATGGACCAGTACATATATTTAAAGTTGGTTTCACAAATGACATCGGCTTGCACTGTACCGTGCGCTTGAATTTCGACAGAGAGATGAATGTCATAGCTGTTGCTGCTATGGTCTTCACGCAAATAGGCCAAAGGCTTTGGTTCTTGCACCGGGGAGCTGGTTTTAAACGGTTCCAGCGCTTCTAAGGTCACAATCCAAGGTGAAATGGACGATGCAAAAGTTTTGGCATTAAAGGGGCCGAGCGGCACATATTCCCATTGCTGCAAGTCACGCGCAGACCAGTCATTGAACAGCACCATGCCAAAGATATGATCCCACGCATTTTCAATAGCAATCGGCTCTCCCAGATTATTCGGTTTGCCGACAATAAAACCAGTTTCCAATTCAAAATCCAGCTTGCGGCAAGGTGAGAATTGCGGGCGCTCAGCATTGGGCAGTTTAATCTGGCCAGAAGGGCGCACAACGTCTGTACCGCTGACAATCACTGAACTTGCGCGGCCGTTATAGCCGACTGGAAGTTCAGACCAGTTTGGAAGCAGCGCATTTTTAGGGTCGCGGAACATGCAGCCGACATTGGTGGCATGTTCTTTGGATGAATAAAAATCGGTATAGCCCGGAATATGCACCGGCAAATGCAGGCTGACATCTGCCTGTTTAAATAAGGCTTGATCACGCAGTGCTTGATTGTCACGCAGTTCGGCATTGTCTGCAGCAAGCAAGCGCTGCAGTTCTGTGCGGATTTTTGCCCAGTTGGCTTTGCCGGATGCAATAAATTTATTCAGGGTCGGCTCTGCAAAATAGGTTTCACCATCCTGAATTTTTAGATAGCCATTCTGTTCCAGTACGGCCAAATCCAGCACCCATTCACCGATCGCTGCGCCTGCGCGGCGCGCGCCATCCGCGCTTTCACTGAAGATGCCATAAGGCAGATTTTGAATGGGGAAATCTGAATCTGCGGCAACCTCGATAAATGATTTCAGTTGGCTGGTCATGTCTCTGTTCCTTTTGACTGAGCAACGCAATCCATGCGGGTGAACAAGTTTGCATTGATAAAAAAAGCATGAAGAGCTGCAGGGCTAAGCGTAAATGGGTGGTTTTGCCTATTCGTATTTAAATAAAATATTGAAAATGAATAATTTTATTTAAATTTATTGCTTAACTCTCAGAACTCTCGATTCTGGGGATTAATCTCATCATACTTATTTTTTAAAATTACGCAATATATAAGTTAATTATGAATTTCGTAATTTATTAAATTTTGAATCGGCGGATCAGGGTATTGCTAAAAAGTTTATTGCGGCCATTTTTGTGTTAAATGCTTTTCAAGCAGACTGCTTCGCGTAGAATGCTGATCATTAAAGCGGGAGTTGCAGACGGATGTCAGAAGAAAAAACACAAGGCGGGGTGCAGTCTTTAGAAGTGGGCTTAAATGTATTGGATGCGCTGATTGCGCAGCGTACGCCGATGATGCTGAAAGAACTTTCTGAAAAATTATCGATGCATCCGGCAAAAGTGCACCGTTATGTGGTGAGCTTGGTGCGGATGAACTATGCCAAACAGCTTGAAGATGGCCGTTATGCGCTGGGGGATCAGGCTTGGCGTTTAGGGTTAAGCTGCATTCAGCGCACGGACATGATTCAGGCGGCGCAGCCGATGATTTATGCCTTGCACCGCGAGATTAACTGCGGTTTGCAAATCAGCAAATGGACCTCGCAAGGGCCTTTGGTGGTGCAATGGATTGAACCTGATCAGCCGGTTTCGGTCATTACGCGGGTCGGCTCTATTATGCCGATGCTGAATTCGGCCACAGGGCGTACTTTTGCGGCCTTTATGGCGGAAGAGATTGTCCGTCCATTGCTGGACAAAGAATGGCAGCAGCGCCAAGCGCTGGGCCAGCCGGTTTATCCGGCAAATTGGCCAGAATTTCAGGAATTGAAGCAGAAGATTTGCGCTTTAGGTGCAGCGACGGTGGCCGGCGATTTGCTGGCTGGGGTCAATGCTGTGAGTGTGCCGGTATTTAACCGCCATGGGGAGGTGGAGTTTTCTATTGCGGCGCTGGGTTCGGAAACTCATCTGCCGGTAGATGCGGACAGTGAAAAACTGGCGGCGATCAAAGCCACCGCTGCGGCATTGACGGCATTCATCTCTCAAGCTTAAGCCGTTTGGCTTTCCTTGAGCAGGGAAGAATACGGATGCAAGGGACAGCTTAATGAAAAAGACATGGGGAGGGCCGGCCATTTTAGCTGGAATAGGATATCCGTCTTCAGTTGCTAAAGTGTGCGAAATCAAAAGTGACGCAAGCTGAGAATTCCGCCTTAAAAATCCTCTCCTTTATTCAAGACGGACAGGTCTTTCGCTGTCCGGCTTTGGATTTTTTGCTGCGGCCATGCGCAGCTTGTTCTGCTGTAAAACGCAGCCGAGACGCTCACGATTCGGCACGGAATAAAACATAGATTTTTTGACAAAAAGAGCTGCAGGCGTCGTCCTGATTTTATTGTACTGCCTTGAAATTCGCTACAGAATATCTTTTTGCAGGCTGTGCGCAGAGGGAATGCTGGTATAGCGCAGTACGCGATAACCCGCTTCATGCAGCATGGCGTCACGTTCCGCATCTTCTTTTTCCTTGCCGATATGGCTGGGGTCATCCAGTTCAATAATTACCACGACATTGCAGTCTTTATCCAGCAAAACAAAGTCGGTCACTTTACGGTTGAATTGATTGCGGATTTTATAATTGTGATTGGTAATTAACGCGCTGAATGCGACTTGCGCTAAAACATGATGCTGCGGAAATGCGCCGATTAAGCGCGTATACATTCTGCTTTCAAAGGGCGTGATCACGCGTTTGGGAAAATACTTTTGCCTGCGGAAAAACAGCCGCGGAAAGAGGAGGCAGACTAAAGCAAAGCTTGCTAAACAGCCGATGATAAAAAAGATGCTTTGAGTGAAATCGAACACAGCAACAAACCACGGAAAGATTTGCGATATCAAGAAAAAGCCCACGGCGTAATGCGTGGGCTTTTAGAATTTGGCTCTCCAACCTGGGCTCGAACCAGGGACCTGCGGATTAACAGTCCGTCGCTCTACCGACTGAGCTATTGGAGAATCTGAAGCGGATTTTAGACACCTCAGGCCAGAAGGTCAAGGCAGAAGACTGAAAAAAGTCAAAATATGTGTTTAATTGCAGTAAAAACAATCAAAATAAAAATATTGATATAGTTTTTAAGCAATTATATAGACTTGGTGTGTTCCGAATCAGTGCTGCTTCAACGCTTGGCTCTGGAGGCCGCAGATCATTTTATGTGCTTGATCATGCATAGTGGGAGCGGAAGGAATATAGCTCTTCTGCATTTTTATGAAATGCTGGAATTGGCTGATGCAGAGGCTATTGAACATTTAGCGATGAGACGAAGGCTTGTGATTGGGGAGGATGAAGTGAGAAAGGAGTGATTGAATCTCAGGCATCTGCGCTTTTGGCTGGCGCAAGTCTGAGGGTTTGAATAGATGCAGATCAAGCGGAAGCTTATGCACGCTTTGCCGCTGAATAAGCCTGACATCGGGCAATGCTGCGCAAAATGGCGGATAAAATGATGCGTTCTGAAATCTGCAAAATTGAACAATATAACATAAAAATCATAGCCATAAAAAAAAGCCCACGGCGTAATGGGTGGGCTTTTTATAATTTGGCTCTCCAACCTGGGCTCGAACCAGGGACCTGCGGATTAACAGTCCGTCGCTCTACCGACTGAGCTATTGGAGAATCTGCATGCGATTATAAGGAGATTTAACAAAGGGTCAAGCGAAAACTGTCATCTTTCTATCATTTTTAGACTATATGCTTTTTATTTAAACAAAAGATCTGAGTTTGGCGAATTGACGCCAGAAAGCCTTGCATTGGGGAAATTCAATTGCTAGTCTGAATTCAACAACAGAGTGTTTAAGCGAAAGCTTAGACGGTGTGGATTTAAACCAACTTGCCAGCACTAAAATGGCTAAACAGGAGAAGGCGAATGAATACGCTGACGATTTCTCATTTATTATCCAATCTTCAATCTTATCAAGATCAATATCTCACGATCCTCAATGATCCAGAGCAGTATTTTACGCCTGTCGAAAATGCCTATGTGCATATTTGGCCGGCGGCAAAGCAGTCTTTGTGTTTGGGCGATTTGCTGCAGCTGTGGCTGGGCGATAAATGGATGATCAATGCGCAAAAAGCGCCGCTGATCAATACTATTTTAAGAGACAAAACCAAAGCGGATCCGCGTTTTGATCAGTATGTCTATGCCATTCAAGGCAGCTTGCTGACAGGGAAGAATACTGCGCAAGCATGGTCGATTCACGATGCGCAAAGCGCTGAACTGAGCATTCATGCGCTGTTTCAATTTTATTGTGTCTGGAAGAGCCTGAACCGTCCGCAAATTCAGCGCAATACATTTCAGCAGGTGGTATAAGCTGTATTTTTACAGAGGCAAAAGCAAGTCCTTTAATGGTTTGCTTCTGCCTGATTTGATGCTGGAAATGGGTTAAGAGCGGATAATCATGCAGGTTGCGGTGGCGAAAGCGTACAGTTTGCCGTCCTCATCAACAATTTTTCCTTCAGAAATGCCTAAGTTCTTGCTGATATTGATCACGGTGCCTATGGCTAAGAGTTCTTTATTCTGCGGAATGGGGCGGCACATTTTAATATTCAGATCGATAGTGCCATAAGCAACGCCAGCTTCAAGCATGGTATGCACAGCGCAGCCGGTGACTGAATCCAGCACCGTTGCTGCAAAACCGCCATGCACGCCGCCAAGCGGATTTAAATGGCGCTGATCGGCCTTGGCTTTAAAGCGGACGCTTCCCTCGGTGACTTCAAAAGGCTGCATAGGAATAGTTTCACTGATGCTGGCAGCTGGAATTTTTCCTGAGCACATCGCTTGAAGAAGCTGCAAGCCGGTCATTTCTTTGGGATTCATTCTGTCGTGTCCTTCATTTATTGCATTCCTTTTTTTAGAACTTGAATACAATAAATCAAAAAATAGGCCTCAGATCAACCTAAGGATAGTGCGCGCGGAGTCAATTTTACAGGCGAAGCAGCAGAACAAAAAACAGTCGATTTGATCTTTCAGTGGCTATAAGACAGATAGGTTTTATCAAAGCTGTCAAATTGCTGCAGGATTTTCATGGCAATTTCTTCGCCCGTGGCCCACGTGGTGACTGCTGTTTTTGGATTGACATCGATAATGTCTAAATTCAGGCAGAGGGTTTGCGGGCTTTCGATAATAATAAATTGCGGTGAGCGCGGCTTTAGGCACTTGGCAATATAATGCTTAATATTTTCTTTTTGATAAACATCGATAATTTTATAGCGCATGATGTACTTCATCACTTCTATAAGGAAATGTGGCTGTATTTTAAAGTTTAAAGCGGGGTCATTGCAAAGAGATTATTGTTTCAAAAAAAGCGGCGAACAAGCAGTCCGATGTTTGCCCGTGTTTTATGTGTGTAGATGGACAAAAAAATAAAGCATGAGCCCCGATTTTGCAGTTAATGCGGTACATCCTGATTTTGGCGCACTCAGGACGGAAATTATGGCCATATCACTGTTCTTGCGATGCAGGGGCTGCCTGCAGCGTTAAGGCTGACGACCAAAATTGATATAGGCCATCAACCTGATTCTTATGCGGTTAAATACTGAAGAGAGCAATTTGCTGAAGCAGATGAAATGGCATTGTTTACTCAAAATGAATAGGCAGAATGAAATCGCCAAAATTGAGTGCGCGCATCTTTGAAGATGCGCATGGAGCGCAGCCGAAGAAAGCTGTGAGTGAATAGCCAGATTGGTATGATTTTAAGCTGGCTTTGAGCGGTTTGCTCGAAGCCAGCGCATGCCTCATTTAAATTATTGATAGATAGAATGAGGAGAATTAAATAGATTTAATCAGACAGATTCGATATATCTAAGTGATGCCGTTGAATAAGGATGCTCAACCATGCTGCTGAAAATTTGCATTGCGATGATTGCTTTTGCGGCCAATTCGGTTTTATGCCGTCTGGCTTTGGCGCAGCACCAGATTGATCCCATGAGTTTTAGCCTAATTCGCGTGAGCAGCGGGGCAGCGGTTTTGCTGCTTTTATATGCATTGTCAGCCCACAAAGCTAAAATTGAATGGAGCATGAAAAATGGTTTTTTTCTTGCCTTATATATCGTTGCATTTTCCTTAGCCTATTTACATATCGACGCGGGTGTAGGCGCCTTGCTGCTGTTTGGCACAGTGCAGCTCAGCATGGTGGGGTATGGGCTATGCCATGGGGAGAAAATTAACCTGCGCCGCGGTATAGGCTTAGCCATCGCCATTTTAGGCATCCTGATTCTTTTATTGCCTGGGGCATCGGCGCCCAATCTGATTTACGCGGCGATGATGGTGCTTTCGGGTATTGGTTGGGCGATGTACAGCATTGCCGGTAAAAATATGCAAAATCCATTGGCAAGTAGTCTAGCCAATTTTGTCTTAGCAATTCCTTTTGTACTGTTGGCTTATATAGCTCTGTACAGCCAAAGCTTCGCACAGCCCAAAGGCATTATTCTAGCGATGCTCTCAGGTGGTTTAGCCTCTAGCGGTGCATATGTGCTTTGGTATGCCATAGTGAAGCAGATAGACCGTGTGACGGCCAGCAGTGTGCAATTGTCTGTGCCTTGTTTGGCGATTATTGGCGGTGCTTTATTTATAGGTGAGCCTTTGAGCTGGAGGATTATTTTTTCAGCTGCAATTGTTTTGGCAGGGATTGGTATTGTGATTTGGGCTTCAGTTGAAAAGAAGAGTCCTAATAAAATTGAAAATCAGAAGATATAAATCATGAAAGAAAATAATGTATTGATTCCTGAGATTTATGCTTCCTACCCATATGATGGAAAGGTTTTAGAATATTATCAGGGTGTTTTTGAATCGGTGTATATTTTGCTGCATCCATTTTATAAAGCAGTCACATTGGAATTGGAACATTATAATGTTGATAGGTGGCCTAAAAAAAATGACTTTATCAAAGGCCATTATCCAATTGCATGGCATGAAATTTTAAATTTGTCTGAGCTGGAGAATATCTCTCAAATTGATGTTGCATTAAGAACTATGATTGGTGCTATTAAACAACAATATGAAAATAAAACTTGGGCAAAGCAAGTCTTTGAATTATATGAGTTGACTAAGATTATTCCATGTGATGAAGGCTATATTTCCCCATTTTTAGAGAATCCGCTTTTATATGCAATAAAAGAGCTGGGCTATGATTATTTATTCACTATTGATGAATTTGGCTTGAATGACCCGGAAAAAATGCAGATTGATTATTTGATTGATAATGATCAGCTTGATAAATGCAATTACACTGAAGATCATCAGCTTCTATTTGCCACACATTGGGACTGTCACTGTACTTTTTTATGTTCTTCAAAAAAAATCATTGATCAAATTTTAGATATTCATCCCTTTGAAGGATTTTTCTGCACGCCTAAAACAGAAGTCTATTGGGGATTGCATGAGATTTAAGTGATCAAATGCAAAAGCATGTTTATAAAACGTTTGTATTAAGCATAAAAAACCCGCGAAGTTCGCGGGGTTTTTAAATTTGATGGTTAAATCAAATTATTTTTTTTCAGCAGCAATTGAAGCAATCGCAGCGTCTACGCCTTCGATTGAATCAGCCGCTTTTTTGATACGGGCAAGCGCATCTACAAGCACTTCGTCAGCAGTTGCATAAGAAATACGCATGTAGCCGCCTAGACCGAATGCATCGCCAGGAACAACAGCAACACCAGTTTCTTCCAATAACCATGCAGAGAATTCTGTGCAAGATTTTAAGCCTTTCGCACGAATCAATGGACGGATGTTAGCGTATGCATAGAATGCACCGTCAGCAGGAAGGCAAGTAATGCCGTTGATTGCGTTCAAGCCATTTACCACTAAGTCATGGCGGCGGTGGAATGCTTCAATCATTGGTTGAAGAACGTCTTGCGGGCCATTCAATGCAGCTTCAGCAGCAACTTGTGAAATAGAAGTTGGGTTTGAAGTTGATTGAGATTGGATTTTTTTCATCGCGCCGATCAGTTTCGCAGGGCCCGCTGCATAGCCGATACGCCAGCCAGTCATTGCATACGCTTTAGATACACCGTTCAGAACAATTACGCGGTCGTAAAGGTCAGGCGCAACAGTTGCGATGTTGTAGAATTCGTCGTCCCAACGGATTGGTTCGTACATATCATCAGAAGCAACCATCACTTCTGGGTATTTACGAAGAACTTCAGCCAAAGCTTCCAATTCAGCTTTAGTGTAGATCATGCCTGTTGGGTTTGAAGGGCTGTTTAACACCACTAAACGGGTTTTGTCAGTGATCGCCGCTTCTAATTGAGCAGGAGTAATTTTGAAGCGCTGTTCTTCACCGCATTTTACAACGACAGGCACGCCTTCAGCGATGATCACCATGTCTGGGTAGCTTACCCAGTATGGGGCAGGGATAATCACTTCGTCGCCTTTATTTAACAAAGCAAGCGCTAAGTTAAAGAAAGACTGTTTGCCGCCGCAAGAAACCAAGATTTGGTTTGCCGCGTAGTCAAGGTTATTGTCGCGTTTTAATTTCGCAATAATTGCTTTTTTAAGGCCTGGAGTACCGTCAACAGCTGTATATTTTGTGAAGCCATTGTTGATCGCTGCAATTGCTGCGTCTTTGATGTGTTGTGGTGTGTCAAAATCTGGTTCACCTGCACCCAAGCCAATTACGTTTTTACCGGCAGCTTTAAGTTCAGCAGCTTTGTTGGTAACAGCAAGTGTAGGGGACGGTTTGATGGCATTTACACGATCAGAGAGACGTACGTCCACGGCAGTATTCCTTCTTATAGGGATTAAAAAATAAAAAGCACACTATCTTAGCCTAAAACGGTGCATAAAGGGGAGTAGGAATTGCGCCAATCTTAAATAAAGTCTGCAAAAAGTTAATAGGCACTTTTTAAGTGAATAAAAAATTGAAAAATCTTAGGATTAGAGCAGAAAGTAAATTATCAGCTGATTAGGGTTTGCATGCAGATGCGGCATTCAACCTCTATTTCCCGCATTATTTTATCGCGATGATGAGGCTGCGGATTGGCTAAAGTAAGTTATTCGACAAGCGCATTTCAGCGCGCTATTGCCTGCAGCGCAGTTTCTTTAAAGAATAAAAATAAAGAGCGTAAAAAAAGACCGCGCATTGACGGTCTTTTTTAAATATTTGTTCAGCCGGCATTCAGCCTGCTGAGAAACATTTAGTTCTGAAAGCGTGACAGGTCTTCTTCAGGGCGTGCTGTCAGAATTTCGACACCGGTTTTTGTCACTAAAATAGTATGTTCATACTGTGCAGACAGGCTGTGGTCTTTAGTTACGACAGTCCATTTGTCGCCCAGCAGTTTGGTTTTCCAGTCGCCTCCATTCACCATAGGTTCAATGGTAAAGGTCATGCCTTCTTCAAAAACCATGCCGGTATTCGGCTGGCCATAATGCAGCACTTGCGGCTCATCATGGAATACCGTGCCAATGCCGTGGCCGCAATATTCACGAACTACGCCAAAACGTTCAGATTCAACATAAGATTGAATGGCATGGCCGATATCGCCCAAAGTCGAACCCGGTTTTACTGTTGCAATACCGCGGTACATGGCTTCTTGCGCCACGTTGCACAGGCGGTTGGCTAAAATAGACGTTTCGCCGCCCACGATGTACATCATGTTGGTATCGCCGTGATAGCCATCTTTAATCACAGTAACGTCAATATTCAGGATGTCGCCTTTTTTCAGCACTTTGCTTTCTGATGGAATGCCGTGGCACACGACATGGTTGACAGAGGTGCAGATGACATGCTGAAAAGCAGGGCGGCCAGGCGCTGCGCCATAGCCTAGGCATGCAGGAATAGCATCTTGTTTATTAACGATATAGTCATGACAAATCGTATCAAGTTCTAAGGTGGTCACACCTGGAACAATATGCGGTTTGATCATATCCAAAACTTCTGCAGCCAGCCGGCCCGCCACACGCATTTTTTCAATTTCGTCTGGGGTTTTGATTAAACGGCGGGGAGCTTCGTAAGTACTGTTCATGATCTCTAAAAACTTTTGGAAATTTGTATGTGACTATGGTATAAATAGCCGCCCATTTTATCAAATGCTTTTTCGTGAATTCGTTTTGCATTAAGCAGGTAAAATCGGCGTAAAAAATCCGCACATATATCGACACATTTCTCTGGGTGCCCGCAAGGGTGGAGAATGCGGATATATGGAGGCCTAACCCAAACTTTAAGGTAAAGAAAATGGCAGATTACAACGTAAGCATGCGCGACCTTCTTCAAGCAGGCGCTCACTTCGGTCACCAAACACGTTTTTGGAATCCAAAAATGCGCGAGTACATCTTCGGCGCGCGCAACAAAATTCACATCATCAACCTTGAGCACACTGTTCCTGCGTTAAATGATGCTTTGAACTTTGCTAACAACTTGGCTAGCAAAAAGAACAAAGTTTTGTTCGTTGGTACAAAACGTGCTGCTTCTAACATCATCCGTGAACAAGCTCAACGCGCAGGTCAACCATACGTTGATCACCGCTGGTTGGGCGGCATGTTGACTAACTGGAAAACTCTTCGCCAGTCAATCAACCGTCTAAAAGACCTTCAAACTCAATCTACTGACGGTACTTTCGCTAAGCTGACTAAACGTGAAGCTTTAGAGCGTACTCGTGAGATGGAAAAACTTGAACGCGCTCTTGGCGGCGTTAAAAACATGGGTGGCTTACCTGACGCATTATTCGTAATCGACGTTGATCACGAAGCAATTGCAATTAAAGAAGCTAAAAACTTGGGTATCCCTGTTATCGGTATCGTTGATACAAACTCTAACCCAGATAACGTAGACTACGTTATTCCGGGTAACGACGATGCGATCCGTGCAGTTACTCTTTATGCTTCTGCTATGGCTGATGCGATTCTTGCTGGTAAAGAATATGCTCAATCACAAGCAAATGCTCAAGCTAAAGGCGACGAAGCTCCAGCTTCTGAGGCTTAATGCGTTTGACGCAAGCTTGTCATTTTTGCGACATGTGATGGTGGCAATGTAAGCGTTATGTATGCAGACGGCCCATGAGTATCCTCTGGGCCGTTTCTGTCTAAAAAGAATTCATTTTCTACCGAATTTAGGAGATTGACATGACTGCAGTTACAGCAAGCATGGTTAAAGAATTGCGCGACCGTACTGGTTTGGCAATGATGGAATGTAAAAAAGCATTGACAGAAGCAGGCGGTGATGTCGAATTAGCGATTGACAACCTGCGTAAATCTGGTCAAGCAAAAGCTGCTAAAAAAGCAGGCAACATTGCTGCTGACGGCGCGATCACGATTGTTCAAGAAGGCAACAAAGCGATTCTTTTAGAAGTAAACTGCCAAACTGACTTCGTTGCTAAAGACGAAAACTTTGCTGGTTTCTCTGCTAAAGTTGCTGCTGCTGCGCTTGCTGCTGGCGTAACTGACGCTGCTCAAATTGCTGAATTGAAACTTGAAGATGGCCACACTGTAGAAGAAGCTCGTATCGCGCTTGTTCAAAAAATCGGTGAAAATATCCAAGTACGCCGTGCGTCAATTGTTGAAGGTGAAAACCTTGCAGTTTACAAACACGGTTTAAAAATCGGTGTTGTTGTTTCTTACACTGGCGAAGCTGAAACTGGTAAAGGCATTGCAATGCACGTTGCTGCGTTCAACCCAGTTGCTGTTACAGCTGACCAAGTTTCTGCAGATCTTATCGCTAAAGAGAAAGAAATTGCTGAAGCGAAAGCGCTTGAATCTGGCAAACCAGCAAACATTGTTGAAAAAATGGTTACTGGTTCAGTAGAAAAATACTTGAACGAAGTTGTGCTTGAGCGTCAAATGTACGTCATTGACAACGACAAGAAAGTAGCTGACGTTCTTAAATCAACTGGTACTGCAGTTGCTCAATTCGTTCGCTTTGAAGTAGGTGAAGGCATTGAGAAGAAAGCAGAAATGAGCTTCGCTGACGAAGTTGCTGCTGCTCAAGCTGCTGCTGCTCAATAATTTTAACCTTTCGGTTAAAATTAATTGAAAAAAAAAGCCCCATTTGATTGGGGCTTTTTTCATGCCTCTGCATGAGCAAATTCATTTTTTATCCATAAAACGCTCACGAAAATAATCATAATCAGCTAATTGATTTGCTTTAAGATGGCATCCATATATTTTTCGAATGGCATGCATTCAGCTATGGCAAATAAAACGAATATGGGGATAGGCGCAGTGATTGCGCTGCTGGCAGCAGCCTATTTTGGCATTGATTTACAGCAAAATAAATCTGAACAGCAAGTTGAGCAGCGCGCATCAGTACAGCAAAAGCAGCCACCTGCTGCAGAGCGCCAGCCGTACGCTTCAGCCGATTCAGTAGAAACGCAATCTGCAGGAACAAAGCTAAAGGATGATACAGCAGTCATTGACAAAGCTTTTGCGCAGCAGCAAAGCAATGTGCAGGTGCATGCCAGCGGGCAGGTGAAGGCCGTATTGTGGGATGATACCGAAGGTTCAAAACATCAGAAATTTATTTTAACACTCAGCAATGGCCAAACCGTGCTGGTGGCGCACAATATTGATTTGTCACCGCGCATTCAGCATCTGCAAAAAGGCGACACGGTTGAATTTTATGGTGAATATGAATATTCCAATCAAGGCGGAGTCATTCACTGGACACATGTTGATCCCAATAAGCGCCATACAGATGGCTGGCTGAAGCACGATGGGCAAATTTATCAATAAATCTGCACGGCGCTTTAAAGCCAAAACAGCAATTTCGTTCTATGCATTGGCCTAAAAAACGTTATGGTAGGCATTCATAGGGCGGGAGGCATGATGCAGGACAATAAAGCGCAGGAGTTTGCCGATTACTGGCATGTTGCAGAACTGGGCGGGCTGGAACTGCTGAAAGCCTCTTATCAGCAGACGCAGTTTTCAAAGCATACGCACGAAGGCTATTGCATCGGCTTAATTGATGAGGGCGCGCAGTCTTTTTTGCGCACAGGCAGTCAGCATATTGCGCCGAAAGGCGACATTATTTTGGTCAATGCCGATGAGGTGCATACCGGCTCATCTGCGGTGGACACTGGCTGGCGCTATCGGGCGATTTATCCTACACCGGAAATGATGGCGGAAATCAGCGGCGGATTTTTTAAGGAAAATGGCGCGGCGCCATGGTTCCCGCAGGCGGTGGTGCATGATGAAGGCTTGGCGGCACAGCTGCATTTGCTGCTGCAGCCGCAAAATGCCTTATTTAAGCAAAGCCTGTATCTATCCACTTTGGCTTATTTATTCAGCAAGCATGGTCAGGCCAAACAGCGTTTGGCGCGGCTGCCGGAAGCGCAGCGCAAGATTCAAATGATTCAGGATATTTTGGCCGCCGAACCGGAAAAAGAGCATCAATTGGCTGACTTGGCGCAGCTGGCGGGTTTAACGCAGTGGCATTTATTGCGCCAATTTAAAAAATATACGGGTTTGCCGCCGCATGCGTGGCTGGTGCAGTGCCGTTTGCGCAAATCACTGGCTTTGCTGAAGCAGGGGCAGGAAATTGCCTTAACAGCGCAGCTATGCGGTTTTTCGGATCAAAGCCATTTTACGCGGCATTTTAAGAAAACCTTAGGCTGTACGCCAGCGCAGTATATGCTGCATAAAAGCTGATTAAAAAAATAAAATTAATATAAATAAAAATCTTGAATTTTAATGATCAGGGCTAAGGCTGACAGCTAAATCAGATTCATTGCAAAATTCAATGAAGAATTGATTTTGCAATGCTGCTGCGGTTTCACATGATGCCGTTGATACCTGCTCTAAAGTATAGGATGTGCAGCTGCGGGGCATCACATTGCGATCAGCATGATTGCACATGCATTGACAGCCTGACCTGGATATTCCACACATCACACATCCTGAATCCCAAATTAAGCGCCGCATTCTTTTGTATTGAAACCGAAAAAAGAAGCTGCGCAATTTTGTTCAATCTCAGCGCGGTTCTGTGCGGCATAGTCATTACATCATCACATCTCAATAGAGGGACTTATGCTGAAAACAATGCCTGCTCCGCTGAAGGTCAGCCCGTCTTTAGGCTTTGGGCGCGGCGTGCTGGATATGCTGCCGCTCTCGCTGGCTGTCATTCCATGGGGGATTTTAGCCGGATCTGCAGCCGTCAATGCGGGTTTAAGCTTAATGCAGGCTGTTGGAATGTCAGCTTTGGTTTTTGCAGGCGCGGCGCAGCTGGTCAGCCTCAGCATGCTGAGTGCGGGTGCATCAGCTTTAAGCATTATTGTGACGATCTTTTTTCTGACCAGTCAGCATTTTATTTATGCGCTGCATCTGCGCGGTGATGCCAGCGGCTTGCCGCTGGCTCAACGGCTGAGTATCGGTTTTCTGTTGACCGATGAGCTGTATGCAACAGCGATGCTGAATCAAGAACGGCCATACCGCTATCTGCTGGGTGCAGGGCTGAGCTTTTATCTCTGCTGGGTGGGCTTCAGTGTTGTAGGTATTTGGCTGGCGAAGATAATCCCCAATTTGGCCGCGCTGCATTTGGAGTTTTCCATTGTGGCGATATTTTTGGTGATGGCTGTTTTGCTGATGAAAAACCGGCTGGCGATTGCCGGCATGTGTGTTTCTGCAATCATGGCGGCAGTGTTGACTTGGATGAAACTGGAAGCCGCCATTTTACTGGCTGGGCTGTGCGGCATGCTGGTTTCGGCGTTATTAGACAGGCTGGGAGAAAGCGGTTCTGGAGAAAAAGCATGAGCTGGATATTGCTGCTGAGCTTAACTGCAGTGACCTTTTTTAACCGTTATGTATTTTTAGAACCCAAAACGTCGATTTGGCTGCCGGATTTTGCACTGCGCATGCTGAAATATGCGGCGCCATGCCTGATGGTTTCCATTGCGCTGCCGATTATCTTTTTTGAACAGGGGGAGTGGAAAGGTATGCTGAATAACAGCTATTTTTATGGCGCTATTTTTGCCGTTTGGGTGACGGCCATAACGAGAAAATTGCTGCTCAGTATTGCGCTCAGCCTGCTGTTTTTTTATGTGCTGATTTATTTTTTTTAAAATCAGAAAAGAGATGAAAAAAATTCAAAAAACAGGGCGATTTTGATGAAAAAAGCTAAATAAAAAGCTTTTTTCATCCAAGTAAAAAAATATAAGCTCTAAATGCTCGCTATTTGCGGTTTTTGCCGTGATTTCCATTTTGAGCTAACTTTGCCTAGGTAGGCATCAACACACCAAATAGGGCCAATGAGGAGGAATTGGAGGTCTTTGAAGAAAGAGGGCTTTTTGCCTTCGACTTTATGGCCATAAAATTGTCCAATCCACGCGGCAATAAACAGCGCAATATAGAATCCTGGGCCTGCAGGAAGAATGAAAATCAGCCATGCCATGATCAGGGTCAGCGCTGCCATGGCGACCGCTAAAACAATATCCAGCCGCGCATAAAAGACCATGGCTAAAACCAGCAGCAGGGCTGTGAGCAAAACGCTGAAATGGGCAAGGATTCCGATAATCGAAAAATAGATGGTCGGTACGCAAACCCAATGGATTAATTTGTTGGTTTTGTTCTGATGGCTTTCGCTGTATTCATCAAACCATTCGCTGACTGTTTTCATGCTGCTTCCTTTCTTATGTTTCTTTCTGAAAAATATAATCAAGAAAAGCCATGCCGTCAAAGTGCATTTAGTTTGCTCTGCGTTCTGTTCAGAGTGTTCTCTGACTAAGAATATCGGGTTTAGCCTGCGTACACCTGCTGAGCTTTCAATTTCATCCAAATCTGATGATGCGCTTTGCAATGCGCAATATGCTTTGAAAGGAACGGGTAGGCTGTGCGATCAATCAACTCTGCGGAGGATTGCGCTGGCTGAAAGTTGGAGCGCGGATAAATGTGCTGAAGGCTGAGATCCGCTTTGAGCATAGAGTGGGATGGGTTTGGTATCAGCAGATTATCACGGCCGAATGCACTGCAAAAGGAAACCGCTGGCTATTTTGAGCTGAATGACACCGCTGCAAAATGGAAAAAAGCCGCTGAGCGGCTTTTTCTGTCAAATGCGGCAGTGAAATCTTAAGAGTTCGGGCCGTCTACACGCTCAATGTTTACGCTGGCTGTCCCTGAGTTGGTGATGCCAAGCTGTTTGGCTGCGCCATAAGAAAGATCGAGAACACGGTTGCCGTGGAATGGGCCGCGGTCATTCACTTTAACGACGACACTTTTGCCGTTGTTTTTATTCGTTACACGGATAAAGCAGTTCAGCGGCAAGCTGCGGTGCGCTGCAGTCAGGCCATTCATATCGAATGTATCGCCGCTTGCAGTTTTACGGCCGTGGAATTGGCGGCCATACCATGATGCTGTACCGGTTTGGCTGAAGCGGCGTACAGTATTGGATGCAACTGTATTCAACTTCTCAATCACTGAAGGCTCATCTTCAGGAATTTCAATTTTTGCAGCGATGGTTTCCCGGCGGATTTTGTCGCCAGAACGCTCAGTGATTGAAAGGCTGCTGAGGTTTTTAAAATTTGAGTTAAAGCTTTGCGCTTCTTTGTTTAAAGCACGCGCTGCCAGACGAGAGTTGTCGCTATCATTGGTAAATGATGACTGAACCATCTCGGCTTGCGACTGGCTTAGGGCAACCGTCGTGGCAACCGCTAAGGCATATTTAAGAATTGATGACTGCATTGTTTATCTCCCAAGGGCTTTTTTTGCAGTGAATTTCAAGTGATTGAAATTTATGCAATGTTGCCTGTTATTTCACTTTTGCAACTACATTTGACGAAATGGATAATATTCATGCAGTCAACAGGCTGTCTAGTCTTTAATTAAAATAGTTAAAAAAAGAACGGAAAATAAACAATAATCGGTTAAAAAATAATCAACAATGTAACAAGGTGTGTAAAAAGCGCATTTTGTGAGCTTTTTAACGGTTTTTTTTATTGACTTTTTCTGCCGGGAGGAAATTACAAGCCTCAACGGCTCGCAATTTCAGTGCCTAACAGCCACAAAGCTGACGCATACATGCGGCTTTTGTTATAGGTCGTGATGACCTGAAAATTAGGATAGGTAATGTAGTAAATGGGCCCATAATTTTCTTGCAGCTGAATGACATTGACCATGTCCAAGTCATCTATTTTTACAATAGGATTCAAGGGGCTAATGCCTTGAGACTTTAATGCGCCATAAGGAAGCGGCTGATTTAAGTCCGCCGAAATCACAGCGCTAGGATTGTTTCCAGAATAGCGTGCTGGGAATGCAATGGGCTGATTGCGCTGCCAGCCGTGCTGCGCTAAATAGTTGGCAATTGAACCGATAGCATCTACGGCTGAATTTCTTAAATCTACATGGCCGTTTCCGTCATAGTCCACGCCAAATTTTGGAATATTGCTGGGCATAAATTGCGGATAGCCGACAGCGCCGGCATATGATCCGACAATAGAATTTGCCGGCACGCCATCTTTATACGACCAGGCGATTAAAGCGCCCAGCTCATCCTGGAAATAAGCTGCGCGGCGTTCATAGCCAAAACCGAGCGTTGCGAGGGCATCACGGGTAATAAAGGAGCCTTTATTGGCGCCAAAACCGGTTTCTACACCCAAAATGCCTAAAATGATGGATTGCGGTACGCCGAATTGCTGTTCTGCGCGGTTTAAGGTATCTGCATACTGCTGTTTAAAGCGCACGCCGCGCTGAATGGTGCTTTCTGCCAAGAAGTTGGTTTTGTATTCATACCACGGTTTGCTTTCACCTGGACGGTTCATGATGCTGATAATATTCGGCAGGTTTTTAGCGCCATTCATGGCCCAATCGACCTGTTCTGCGCTTAGGCCATAGGTCTGCATGGTTTTTTGTTTAAAATTAAAATATTGAGGCGTATTTTGAAAATCATTGGCTTGGCAAAAGCTGGTAATCGATAAGGCGCTTGCTGTGATGGCTAAAGTTTTAAGCTTCTTATAAAAATGTTGTTTAAACATATTGGGCTGAGTTCCAAAATTATTATCAAAACGGGCCTAATGACCGTAATGCGCTAAAAAATGCAGGAGGAATAAAAGCATTAAAAATGCTGATTTGAAAGGCTATACCGCTTAATTGACTAAGATAACACTCATGCGCTGCAAGTTAACAAAAAGTTCTATAAAAGTAGACAATGATTGATCAAAAGGTTTTTTCGCGCACTGATTCAGAGATTAAATAGCATGCTATATCGTCAATGAAAAATCGGCAAAATGCGGTTTTCACCTGATCAATTATGAAATGCCAATCGGCATGCAGACATGCTGAATATAGGTTTGGCCTGAAAATTAAATGATGCGCTATTAATTAAGTGATTAAGTGCATAAATGAGCAGGTGTAACGCCGGGAAAAAGCTCTTGATCTGATCTGCTGGCGGCCATGAGCAGCAAAATGTCAAAGCATTTATAGATGAAGGAATAAAAGCAATATTAAGATCGCAAAATTTGCCTATATGTATCCTATATATAGTCTATATGTATCTTATATATAGCCTATATATAGTCAGGCAAATACAGTGATGTAAATTCCGTTATGCAAACCGCGTTGCCTGCGCTTAGCTGGCGCTATGAATCAGACCCGTCCTGCAGATATTTGTCGCCTTTGAGGCGGATCAATTAAAGCGCTGAACAGCGCAAAGTCTGTAGCTTCAGCCAGCGCCTCAGGCATTTACAATGGCTCTAAGGGGGGTGCATGGTGATGAATCGGATTGATTGCTGCTGCAGGCTGCTGTTGATCTTTGCCTTAACCATCGGGCAGGCAATAAAAAAGCCGCACTGAAGTAATGCTCCAATCCGGCCTATTGAATGGCGATGACTATATATAGCTATATATAGTCAAAAATAGCTTAGTGGTGGAATAAAACGTCGTGAGCCTCTGCCAGCGCGCCTAATTCCTCTTTGGTGAGGTTCGGGAAGATTTTATCGATTGCAATGTGGATCGCTTTAATCACCGCCGCAGAGCCGATATCAGCGGCTTTGCGTTTAATCATGCCCAAATCCAGCGTTTTATTGAAATCGTTCATGAAGTGGCGCACTGTCGCTTCTGCAAACTGCTTGTAGAGTTCTGCAAAAGCCGGTTTATTGATGTCATTGCCGGCTTTAATGTCTGAATAGGCAGATTTCAGATTGACCACCAAACTATGATCTAATGATTCACCAACGCGCTTTGCGCCAGAAGCATCGGTAAACAGGCTTCTTTCTGAAAATTCAATCGATTGCTGCACCACATCATTTGATGCTTTGCCGAGCAGCTGCTTCAGCAGCACAGCAACAGTTGATTTTACATAGCCTGCAAGCTTCTCTGCAGTATCACGCTTGTCGCTGGCTGGGAACAAGCGGACTGGGCCAAGAATGGTTGCATCAATAATTTCATCATTGATCAGCAGGGCGGTTTTATCCCGTAAAGGGTACAAAGGCTCGCTGGAATTCTTTTTGCTGTGTGCAGTCTCAATCGTACCTAAAAGCGATTCAGATGGAATAAAACCAAAAAATGGCATTGTATAAACCTCAATGTTCTTTATTTTATTGTCGCGCCAATCGAATTGGGCGAGGCATCCATGTTAAATCCGATACACGGCAGGGGTTGATGTCTAAACCGCCGCGGCGTGTATAGGCGGCATATACCATCAGTTTTTCAGGCTTCAGGTTTTGCCAGATATCAGCATACATCTGCTCCACGCATTGCTCGTGAAAACCATTATGCTGACGGTAAGAGATAATATAAGCCAAAATACTTTCGTAAGCAGGTTTTTTCCCCTTATATCTTATAAATACCGTGCCCCAGTCCGGTTGTCCAGTGACTGGGCAGTTACTTCTAAGCAAATGTGAATAAAATTGCACATCGACATCTTCATCAATGGATTCATCCAAAGCTAAAAGCGCGGCATTGGGATGATTTTCCAGCTGTGACGGCACAAGCTCATCAATGCAGAAGCCTTGCGGCTCGGAAATCTGCACATCATCCACCTGAAACAGATCAATGGTCACGGCTGCGCCAGCCGCGGCAGACAGATCTTTTTCGACCGTGGCTTTAAATGCGTCTTTAGAATCAAAAGCGGTAAAGTTCATGCTGTTGAAGTACAGCTTTAGCGATTTAGACTCGATCAGGTTTGGCGATGATGCCGGCAGGGTCAGGCGGCCAATCGCCACTTGCGGCACACCCGAAGCATTCAGCCATGAAATTTCAAAGACATGCCACCAGTCTTGGCCTTGAGTAATGCCTTCGACATGCGCATAGTGTTCGCGCGCTGTGGCGCGGGCGATTGGAAACAGAATATCGGGCTGATATTCTGTTGGATAGTTGGTGTCTTTACCTAAGAGAGAATGTTCTACACTCATTATTCACGCATTCCTGAACCACGAGAAAGTAAATAGTAAGCAATGCCGTAGAGTACAGCACAGCATAATGTGACAACTGCCAGTGAAATGCCAACGTTCACATCGCTGTGGCCTAAAATGCCGTAGCGGAACGCGTTGACCATATACACAATGGGGTTAATTAAAGAGAGGTTTTGCCAAAATGGGCTGAGTGCTGAAATGGCATAAAACACGCCGCCTAAATAAGTCAGCGGAGTCAGCACAAAGGTTGGGATAATCGAAATATCATCAAAAGATTTGGCATACACGGCATTGATAAAGCCGCCCAGCGAGAACAGGAACGAAGTCACCAATACGGTATAGATCGTCACAAACCAGTTGGTGATATATAAGTCAGTAAAAAACATGCTCATCGCGGTGACAATAATGCCGACCAGCACACCGCGGCAGACGCCGCCCAGCACATAGCCCCATAATACGGCATGTAAAGGCACCGGACTCATAATCAGTTCTTCAATGCTTTTTTGAAATTTGGCGCTGAAGAAACTGGAAGATACGTTGGCATAGCTGTTGGTAATCACTGCCATCATAATCAGGCCGGGCACAATAAACTGCATGTAGGTGAAGCCGCCCATGGTGCCGATGCGTGAACCGACTAAATTGCCGAAGATCACGAAATACAGGCTCATGGTAATGGCTGGCGGCAGCAAAGTTTGCGGCCAAATCCGCATAAAGCGGCGGATTTCTTTATAGACCAGGGTATAGAGCGCGACTTTTAATTGACTGAAATTCATTGCGCTGCTCCATCAAGATTTTTTTCGACCATTTTGACAAACAGCTCTTCTAAGCGGTTGGATTTGTTGCGCATGCTGCGCACTTGAATGCCTTGCGCTTCCATCAATTGGAACAGCTGATTTAAGGTATGCGCCTTATCCATCGTCACTTCCAAGGTGACTGGATCGATTAAATTGAAACGCACGCCAATAATGTCGAGGTTGAGCGGTTCAATCGGCTCGGCTAAGTCAAAAATGAAAGACTCTTCATTCAGCTGATTCAGGAAGCTTTTCATGCTGGTGTCTTCTTTAATCACGCCGCGGTCAATAATCGCAATGCGGCGGCACAGCATTTCCGCTTCTTCCAAATAGTGCGTGGTTAAAATAATCGAGGTGCCTTTTTCATTCATTTCAGTGAGAAAGTCCCACATGGAACGGCGCAGCTCGATATCGACCCCTGCAGTTGGCTCATCCAGAATCAGCAGTTTCGGCTCATGCATCATGGCGCGGGCAATCATTAAACGGCGCTTCATCCCGCCAGATAGCATGCGGCCTTGAGTGTTGCGTTTTTCCCATAGTCCGAGTTTTTCAAGATATTCTTCTGCGCGTTTTTCGGCAATTTTTTTGGGAATGCCGTAGTAGCCTGCTTGAGTGACTAAAATATCAAAAGTTTTTTCAAACTGGCCGAAGTTGAATTCCTGAGGCACGACACCGAGGCATTGCTTTGCAGCTGAAGGATGCGTATCTAAGTTATGGCCAAAAATTTCGACACTGCCGGACGTTTTTTTAGTCAGAGAGCTGATGATGCTGATCGTTGTTGATTTACCTGCACCATTCGGGCCTAAGAGCGCATAGAATTCGCCTTCTGGAACAGTTAAATTTATTCCTTTAAGCGCTTGAAACCCGTTTTTGTAGGTTTTGGATAAATCCCTTAACGTCAATGCATCAGTCATGAAAATCTTACCGAGTGAATAGTGAAGGTATTGTGAGCGAATTGGCGCAATAAACCAAGTAATTCACGCGGAATACTGTGTTGCAAATTTGGAATATTGTACAAAGCATAAGCACAAAAATGCAGAAGCACTATTTAGTTGCTTTACCTTCTGTTTTTTTTTGATATGATGTGCTCGCGCGCTCATAGCTCAACTGGATAGAGTACAGGTCTCCGAAGCCTGTGGCGTGGGTTCGAGTCCCGCTGAGCGCACCATTTCACTGTTTTACCTCATCCGAAGAAATACGAAAATCATTAAAAATAAATAGCTTACGTACTTCTATTGTCCGATAATGTCCGAAGGCGTTTTAGGATACCGTAAAGTTTTACGGTATTTTTTACGGTATATCCCGTTTCTTGCAAAAATATACCGTAAAAAGATGCCTAAACTCGTTGTTAGTCTTACTGACTCAAAAATTAAATCAGCAATATCAATGCAAAAGAAATCATCTGAAAAAAATATTAAGCTTTCAGATGGTGGCGGCCTTTATCTGTTATTAGATACAAAAGGTGGGGCATATTGGCGCTTTGATTATGTTCGCCCAATTACAAAGAAAAGAGCTACTATCGCAATTGGTGTTTATCCAAGCTGTACATTAGCATCAGCACGTGCAAAACGAGGCGAGTTCAGAGAACAGCTTGTTCAGAATATTGATCCTGCCATGCAGAAAAAACGAGAAGCTGAAATAACGCATAAAAAAAATACTTTTAAGCTAATCGCAAATGAATATCGTAAAACAGAAGAGTTGGAGCCTAGCACTCAGCGAAGGAATCAATTTGTTTGGGATAAGTTGTATGCTGCAATTGGAGATTATCCGATAGACAGTATTACACCATCGCAAATTTTAGAAGTGTGTCGTATATACGAAAGGCAAGGTAAGACAGATTCAGCAAAGCGTATGAGAAGCAAAGCATCCCAAGTCTTTCGTTATGCGATTGCTTTAGGCTTATGCCAATTTAATGTGGCAGACCAAATCAGTGGGATTTTAAAAGTTGGTAAAACCAAGCATAGATCTGCGGTCACAGATGAGCAGTTGTTAGGACAGTTATTAAGGAATATTTATAATAGTGTTGGTCGGGGTGATATCGCGATAGATTATGCTGTAAAAATTTTACCCCATGTTTTTGTACGTCCAGGAGAGTTGAGGGGCGCGAAGTGGGCAGACATTGATTTTGAAAATCGAGTTTGGAAATACACTCCTCCTAAGACGAAGAATCAGACAGCATTACAGCATATTGTTCCTCTGTCAGATCAAGTAATAACCTTATTTAAAGAATTACACCAGATGACAGGTTATACCGAGTATTGCTTTGTATCGATGCGAGATCAGTCTAAAACGATTAGTGAGTCAACTATTAACAAGCGGTTAAAGCAATATGGTTTTGAAAATGGTGAAACGACAGGTCATGGCTTTAGGGCTACAGCCAGAACTTTATTGGATGAGGTATTAAAGTTTCCTATCGAAAGGATTGAACAGCAACTTGCTCATCAGGTTCGTGATATGCATGGCAGAGCATACAACCGTACAAAGTATTTAGAAGAGCGTACAGTGATGATGCAAGCATGGTCTGATTATTTGGATCAATTAATGTATAAAAATGTAGTGTAGTTAATTTAATACATATTAGCGAATTTTAGTTTCAGTTAAGTTGCCGCCACCTCCACCAAAATTCTTTCCGAAGTAGTCCATCGGAATATAAAAAAAGACTTTAAAATCAATGTTTAAGGGCTTTTTTATTGGCTGTATTGTCCGATACTGTCCTAAGCGATTTGACCCTATTTTTGCTTTGTGTGGGTAAAAATTGGCAAAATTTACCCAGAAATTAACACAACAAATTCTGG
>NZ_JAYRTF010000032.1:0-28514 GCF_041919735.1 Acinetobacter sp. | reverse complement strand
CCGAAACAGTTAAGCAATGTCGGTTCGCAGGATGGGTTTGAGGAAGAACTGCAAGAGATTTCATCATCGGACAATGGCAAAAGCAATGTGACAGGGCGTGCAGCCATGTTCCTGAAAGGGAAAGTCAAGGGTGAATATCTACTGACCCTTGCCTATGATTCTGACAAGGATAAAAACCAGCGTTTGTTCCGTGATATTCGTCCAGATGAATATTATCCAGTTTATGGTGACTCGGCAGCGAAAGGTTTTGATGCACAAACAACCAGTAAGCTGTACGTGCGTGTGGATAAAGGCCGTTCTTATGCCATGTATGGTGATTATGTCACGCGTACCGAAAATGATGAAGGGCTGGCTTTAGGTCAATATAGCCGTTCATTAACAGGTGTTCGTGGGGCTGTCGAAACAGACCGCTATAAAGTAACGGCCTTTGCTGCGCAGACCAATACGCAACAGGTGACCAATGAACAACGTGCCATGGGGATTTCGGGTCCGTATAGCATGGGCAATGTCAATACCGATGATGTGCTTGCCAATAGTGAAAAAGTTGAGGTAGTGACCCGTGACCGCAATAATCCAGGCCTGATCATTTCGCGTAGCACTTTGGCACGTTTTACCGATTATGAAGTGGATACCTTTAGCAACAGCATTTACTTAAAAGATCCTGTACCAAGTGTTGATGCTGACCTGAATCCAGTCTATCTGCGTATTACGGTGGAATCTGATCAGGGTGGGGATGAATACACGGTTGGTGGTGTTACAGGCTCAGTGAAGCTGCTTGATCAGGTGAAAGTGGGTGGGGCTTATGTAAAAAGCAATAATCCACTGACGCAGGACCAGTTGGCCAGTGTCAATACCGTGGTGAAATTTGCCGACAAGGGTAAATTGATTGCTGAGTTTGCCCGTTCTGAAAATATTAATGACGGTTTAAACTCTTTAACACAGATTAACACCACATCAGATGCAACAGGTAAATTGTCGGGAAATGCGGCTCGCGTTGAACTGAACTATGCCTATAAGAATATGGAGCTGAAAACCTACCATAATCAGGCAGATACAGGATTCTATAACACTGCGGCACCAATCACTGCTGGACGTAAGGAAAGTGGTATAAAAGGGCGTGCGCAACTGGGTAAGATCGGTTTGGCAAAACTGGAGGCTATCCGTACTGAAGATTTGCAAAGTGGTGTCAATCAAGGTGTTTCTGCCAGTATTGAACGTGCGATCAGCCGTATTGTAGCAGTTGAGCTGGGCCTGAAATATTATGATGAGTCTGAGAATCCAGCACTGTTGGGGGCTTCACAAACATCGCCGTATCATGGTTTAACCGCACGTACAAAAATCACCACACAGCTTCCTTGGCAGGGTTCAAATGTTTTTGCTGAATATGAGCAGGATGTTTCCGAAGCTGAGCGCCGTATTTTTGCCTTGGGTGCGAATTACCAGATTAATTCAAAACTACGTGCCTATGGTCGCCATGAGTTGGTGTCCAGTATTCAGGGACTGTATGACCTAAATAACAATCAGCGTCGTAATGTTACAGTGTTTGGTCTGGACAGCAAATATAACAATAACGGCACAGCGTTTAGTGAATATCGTGTTCGTGATGGTATCAGCGCTCGTGAAGCTGAAGCTGCAATCGGTTTACGTAACCGTTGGGAACTGGAAAAAGGCTTCTATGCAACCACCAGTTTTGAACAGGTGAAGTCATTGTCAAAAGCAGATACCAATAACCAAAATTCGGATAACACTGCTGCATCTTTAGGTGTGGAATATCTGGCCAATCCAAACTGGAAAGCTGTTGCGAGAATTGAAGCACGTTGGGCTGACCAGTCTGACACCATCCTGAATAATCTGGGTATTGCCTACAAATATTCTGATGACGTGACTTTATTGGCGAAAAATGTAGTTAGCCTGACTGACAGTAAGAATGAGAATAGTGGTGATCGCCTGGTTGATCGTTTCCAGGTGGGTGCTGCCTACCGTGACACTGAGCACAATCGTTTTGATGCGCTGACCAAGGTGGAGTACCGCTATGACAGTAACAAGTCAGATTTAAATAATCCATACCTAAAGCATGTCTATATTTTCTCAAATCACTTGAATTATCATCCAAGTCGCGATATTACCCTTTCAGGCCAATATGCAGTTAAAAATGTGGACACAACGTTCTCTGGTTTGGAGTCAAGTGGTATGACACATATGCTCAGTGGTCGGGCAATGTATGACATCAATGAACGTTGGGATGCGGGTGTTCATACAGGTGGATTGTGGTCTAATATGAGTTCGGGGAAACGTATTCTATTGGGTGCTGAAGTAGGTTATTTAGTTGCTGTGAATTTATGGGTTTCAGGGGGATATAATTTCTCTGGCTATAAAGATGATGATCTTGTAGATAGCGATACTACGCTTCAAGGTGCATATGTGCGTTTTAGATTTAAGTTTGATGAAAATTTATTTGAAAATAGAAATATTACTAGCAATACCAGAGGTGCATTTTAATGAAAAAGCTTTTCAAGTGGAGCTAACGTAGGTTGGCTTTATTTTATTGCACAAATTGGATTTCCAATTTTATAATCCTAATGTTAAAAAATAATCTATGGTACGTTCTCCATTGATGGACATATTCCATTCTTTTTATCTATTCAATTAAAATAGATCTCTTTCATAAATCAAAAAACGATCTTCTTTTTGGTTAATATTTGCACTCCGGATTTCTTAGCATTCGTGCATAATCTGCGGATGAAATACATCGATTCAAACAAGCTTTCTGATCCTCAGTTCAAGCGATACACAGGCATCTCATGGTCAACTTTCTATTTGATGGTTGAGCAATTGAAGAAACATGTCCCTGCCAAAGGCAGACCGCCCAAGTTAAGCCTGGAAGACCAGGTTCTGCTCTGTCTAAGCTATTGGCGGGAATACCGAACCTTATTTCACGTTGCGACGAGCTACGGGGTTTCAGAGCCCACAGCCTCAAGAATTGTCCGTCATGTTGAAGACTGCCTGATTCGGTCCAATCTCTTTAATTTACCCAAAGATTTACCCGAGGGCGAAGGCATCGATTGGAATGTTGTGATCGTGGATGCCACAGAAATTCCAATCCAAAGGTCTAAAAAAACAGAAGAAAAGCTATAGCGGCAAGAAAAAGACCCACACTTTCAAAGTACAGGCCATCATTCATTATCAAACTCAAAAAATCCTGAGTTTATGTACGAGTCGTGGTGCCGTACATGATTTCGAACTCTTCAGACGTAACTTGAATCAGATTCCTGCAGGTGCATTTATCCTTGCGGATAAGGGTTATCAGGGAATTTATACAGTGTATCCAAATAGCTTGTTGCCATTAAAAGCAAAGAAGCGCTGTAAACTGGATTCCGAACTAAAAATCTATAATCAGGAAATCAATAAAAGAAGAATTGGAATTGAGCATGTATTTGGCAGTTTGAAAACCTTCAAAATTCTTGCTGAGCGATATCGCAATCGAGGCAAAAGACTAGCATTAAGATTCAATCTAATTGCTGGAATTTATAACTTGGAGCTGAGTGAAAAATGACTTATGAAAGAAATCTAATATATTATTTCACTGTTTAAAATAAAATAGGTTTTTCAACATTTCTCGTAGAGTCATAATTGATGAAATTGAGATGCAAATTCAAAACTATGCAAGTCCATATTCTTTTTAGTTTGTTTATTTGGTGCAAAGCCAAATGAGGACACGCCCTAGATAGTAACCTTTATTTATTATCATATGACTTCTACCTGCCTATAATCAAGCTTGAGCTCGCTAAGCGAAGCGGGATGAGCAAAATAGTAGCCCTGAAAATCATCACATTCATATTTTTTTAGAAACTGGGCTTGATCCTGATTTTCTATTCCTTCAGCAACCACGTGCAATCCTAGTTGATGAGCCATAACAATAATGGCTGCGACAATCGCGCCATCTTTTTCATTTTGAGGTAAATGTTCAATAAAGCTGCGATCAAGTTTTATCTCATCCACAGGTAAAGTGCGTAAATAACTCAGACTCGAGTATCCTGTGCCAAAGTCATCGACAGAAACCTTGATACCCAAATCACGAACAGCTTTTAGAATTTCTAAAGAACGGTCAGCACCCGCAATTAACATGGTCTCGGTGACTTCAATTTTTAATAGGTCGGGTTGTAACTGAGTATCAGATAACGTTTCCTGTAAGTCATGCAAAAAGCCTGTGCGCTTAAATTGTAAAGGGGAAAGATTGACAGCTACACTCAGGTTAGCTCCGTTTTTCTTGTTCCAAGCTACAATATCCTGACAGGCTTGCTGTAACACCCATTGGCCAATGACGACAATCTGGCCGGTTTTTTCAGCAAACGGAATGAATTCTACCGGAGAGATAAAGCCTCTTTGTGGATGCTGCCAACGGATTAAGGCTTCGACACTTTTTAATTGGCCTGAGCGAGCATCAATAACGGGTTGATAGACTAACCTGAACTGCTTTTCTTGCATGGCAACCATTAATTCGTGGCGCATCAGCACGTAATCGATTTTCGGTGTGCCGATAGAATTAAACGCATACCAATGCCAGGCATTTCCGCCTTCTTTTTTCGCTTCATTCATGGCATGTATCGCATGATGAAGTAATTGAGTCGATTTTTCTATTTGAGGGTCATCATCTGCAATGCCAATACTCGCACTCATATGAATTTTATGGCCATCAAGCTCAAATGGAGCTGACAGGCTTTTTAATATTTGCTCTGCAATAACAGCGACCTGTTTTAAATCATGGCATTTATTCAGAAGTATGCCAAATTCATCTGCTGAAAAATGGGAAATGATATCTTCTTCTTGAATGACCTGACGCAGGCGATTTGCTACAGCAATCAGAAGTTGATCACCAATGATGTGCCCCAAACTTTGATTTAAAGGCTGGAATCCATCTAAATCAACATACATCACAATCAGGGAGCGAGGATTGTCATGCTGAAGGTGGAAGGCAACATCCAGTATTTTTTCAAAAGTATGATGGTTAATTAATCCGGTTAAACTGTCATGGGTTTGCTGACGGGCAATATATTCGCTATTCGCCCGCTGTTGGGTAATATCTTGCTGAATCCCGATAAAGTGCGTGCAAAAATTTTTATCATCAAAAACGGGTCCTAATATGAGCTGGTTCCAGAACCAGCTGCCATCTTTACGATAGTTTTTTAAGGTCACCTGGATTTCTTGCTGTTCTTGAAGTGTATTGTGGATTTTATACACTGCCTCTGGATCTGTTTCGGGACCTTGCAGAAAGCGACAATTTTTACCAGTGATTTCTTCTTTTTTATAACCCGTCAGGCTTTCAAAAGCAGGATTCACATATTCAATGGCCTGGTCCGCGGTGGCCTTAGTCAACACGATGCCATGAGGATTGGCATCGACACTACGTTTCAGTAGCCGTAACATTTCTTCGGTTTCATGCCGTTCGGTAATATCATGGGCAATCCCAAATACACCGACCACCTGTTGGGCTTGTTGAATAGGTAAATAAGTGAGGTCTAGCCAGTAACATTTCCCCAAGGCATTCTGTGCCTGGATTTCCAGGTGTTGACTGTGGCCTTGCAAGGCCTGTTCAAATGCAGTTTGAGCTACTGACTGAAAGTCAGCACAAATAAATTTTGAGAAATGTGAGCCCCGAGTCTGTTCAAGATTAAATTTAGTGATCTCTTCAGAGGCGAGATTGACATCAATAATGATGCCTTCAGGATTATGTTCAAAAATCGCATCGGGATGGTAGGTGAAGAACGAACGGTATTTATCATTGAGCGCCAGTCTTTGTTGCCGTTCTGCATGCAGGTCCATACTCAGGGCAACCAGAGATGCGGCATGAGAAATTAACTTAATATGAGTAGAGGTGGGGCATTTAGGGGAACGATAATAGGTTGCAAAGGTTCCATAGAGCGTTCCCTGGGCATTAATAATAGGTGTTGACCAGCAGGCGTTCAGATTTTCTTCTTGAATCAGGCTATGGAAAGCTTCCCAGTTTTGGTCAGTGGCTAAATTTTCACAAATCACCAGTTTTCGGTGAAAAGCTGCCGCACCACATGCTCCCACATGTGGACCTATTTTTAAATCAGAAACGGTTTCTATATATCGGTTAGAAAAATGCTGGCTACCACTAATTAAATTTAAAGTTTGTTCTGTTTCTGAGTACAACATGATGGAGACCATTGAATCTGGTATCCGAACCTCTAACCATTCACTGACGGTCTGAAAGATGATTGCTAAGTCTGCATGTTGCCCAATTAAATTAAAGATGGATTGAGTATCTAAATAACTCGCTGTTTGACTCATATAGCATACCGTCCTTGAGTTGTATTGCGCATTTTTGATAGATTCTCAAGCGAAATTAGTAAAATCAGAGCTAAAGGTTGATTATTAATCTCAAATAAATAATATAACAAAAATGCTACAAATATCACACATAATTATCTAAAAGTCTTATAGTTATCAAACTTGAGATTGAAAGTTTTGTTTAAATAATAATTCTCTCGTAAAAATCATGGAGACTGAAAGAGAAATCCTCTTTTAAAGGGTAAGCAGTGTATATATTCGGTTACGTTTCAAATCCAGATTGGGTATTTGTATTAATCGAAGCTGTTTGAATATTTCAGTAGTCTGAAACCATCCCCGAATTATCCTATTTAAGATGGTTAGGTAGGGTTGCATGACTCTGTGTTTAATTAAATCATTAGTCCAAATTTACACACTAATCTAATTAATCAATCTTACTAACTCTAAATATTATTCACTTTTCCCATAAAATATAAAAAAGCTAAAATACTTCAATAGTTACTTAGTACGAAATTAGACCAATCAACCATCAAATTTTTCCTTTTCTCAAGATAAGCTCCACGTAAGTAAGCTGCTTCTACTTCATCAGGTAGTTTATGTGCTAGTACATGCTCACAGACTTCACGAGGATAATCAGTTTTATCGGCTGACCAATCACGAAATGTTGATCGAAAACCATGTGTTGTAATTACTCGATTTTGTTTTGGATCAATATAGCCTAAGCCATTTTCTTTAAACTTCTGTTCATGCAAACGTTTAATTAATGTGGTTAATGACATGTCAGAAAGCATACCACCACGAGGGGCAGGAAAAATAAAGTCTTGTGGTTGGGTATATTCTTTAATTGATTCAAGCAAAGTGATTGCCTCTTGAGACAATGGAACACGGTGTTCTTTGTCTGCTTTCATCCGTTCTTTAGGAATGATCCAAACTTTATTCTTAAAATCGATTTCCAACCATTTTGCCCCAAAAACCTCGCCAGAACGACATGCAGTTAAAATCGCAAATTCTAGAGCTTTAGGTGAAATTCCTTTTTTCTGTCTCAAGTGCTGAATAAACTCAGCAACCTGTTCATAAGGTAATGATGGGTGAGGACGCGACTCCTGCTTTAAATTCCCCAAGATTGGCTCGAGGTTACCTTTCCATTCAGCAGGATTATCACCAACAAAATATCCCATGGCCTTAGCATAATCAAAAATGGCTTCTATACGACCACGAATACGTTTAGCCGTTTCGTTCTTTTCAATCCAGATAGGTCTAAGAACTTCGGCAATATCAACTTTAGTAATTGTGCCAATACTGATATCACCTAAAGTTGGATAGATATAGGTTTCTAATGTGGATGACCATTGCCCAATATGCTTTTGATTTTTGAGTTCACGGGTTTTATTGGCAATAACAACTTCCGCACACTCCATGAATGTTTTGTCACGAAGTTTTTGGCTATGCAACTTTTCAAGCTGTTTCTGCTTATGTGCAATTGGATCAATGCCATTTCGTATTTGTAATCTTAATTCAGTTGCTTTAGCTCGGGCTTCAGCTAATGAAACTTCAGGGTAGGGACCAAGACCAATATCACGGCGATGAGGTTTTAACTTTCCATCTCTATCGAGACGTTTGCCAACAACAGCACGTAAAATCCAAACACGAGAATTGCCTTCGACATTCAAGCATAAGCCATCGACACCACCTACAGAGTGTCGACCAGTTGTTTTAATTTTTGCTACACTGAGTGCTGATAGCTCTTTAGATTTCTTTGGTATGATCTTTGGTTACCCCTCAACCTACCCCACATAAAATACTGGAAATGATTGGAATAGACAAGACAAAGTTGGATGGATTAAACTGTAAATTATTGAAAAATATATTTTTATAATATTGGATTGGATTGCTTTGGACTATTGTTAGACGGACACCGCTTCCGCCAAATTCAAAAAGCCCCTGTACTGCAGGGGCTTTTTTTTGTCTATAGTTTGCTGTTCAATTTGCCCCGCATGAAATTTGGATTGAATTGCACTTATCTGTTATTTATAGATGCTGATTGGATATCAAATTGGGTGCGTTGAGTTTTAATGGGCTGTGTTGCAAGCCTATCCCTAAAAGCTTATTCAGCCATAGAATTCTCAGATGAATAAGCCAGCACCTAAAATCTACGGTACAACGAATCGCTCTTCTTATAATCATATTTTGGTAAAGAGAGTAAATATCTCAATTGAGTTTGATCCTAGTACCTAGTGGTATGAAAAACCGCAGGACAAACAAGAACGAAATTAAGCGTATTTCGATGCAGCTATTCAATGCTGCCTCAGGATTAAATCCCTATTTCAAGTATTTTTACACATGTTTCCCAGCTTGGCGCATAGCTTTATTAAAATCGGTTCTGCTGGCCTGAAATTTTTAGGTGAAGTTGCATAGCAATGTAAAAGCATCAGCCTGAATATTGTCGCCAATAGTACAAGTATCATATCGGTATAGATGCTGAAATTCTGCAAATCCGAGCTGTTCCACTCACGGCTCATCATGTGTGTGATTCTCCAGTGTTAAGCGGTTTACACAAGTACATCTTTGCACAGCAAAACCGCTGCCAATGAGCATTTATAAAAACGGTTTTGGTTCTCTTTTATTACCAAAAATTATTTTAATTATTTTGCTTTATCCCATATATTGTAAGCAGTAGCTTAAGGCTGATTTCGGATGGCTTATTGGACAGAGGATCTCTATGACGGGATCATATCCTGAAGCTGCAATTAAAACCGTCAACCACGCAAAATTTTAATCAACGATATAATTAATTTGATTTAATAATGAATAATCTGTGTTTTTGGCTTTAGGCAAACATAGTAAAAAAAGAATTTGATCATTCATCATTTTCCCATGCAGCAGTTGTGCATGTTGCAGTTGTATATGGTTGCTTAATTTCTGTTTAAGAAAGCTGTTTTAGTTTATCCAGACTATTACAATTAATTTTGATTTATTACATTTATGTATAAGAAAAATTTATATGCTTGCTTGAGTGGTTCCTTGCTTTTCACACTTAGCTTGACTGGGTGCGTGAGTTATCATGCTTTGTCTTTGCCAACCGCCGCACACTATAGCGCTTTGACGGTTGATCGGGCTGCACTCAATCCTTTCCCTGCGCTAAAGGCTCATCCATTTAACCCAGATCTTGGATTGGATGCGCTGAATATTGCAATGCTGGCAGTAAGCAATAATCCTGAACTTCGACTTGCACGCCAAGATACCGGCGTTGCTGAAGCGCAGGTATATTCCGCAGGATTATTGCCAGATCCGCAGCTAAGTTTAGCGCATGATATCCATGTGGCGGCTGGGTCTCAAGCTGCTTCCAGTATTGGCCTGAATTATGATTTGATTGGCTTGCTGACACATTCTTTAGCAAAAAAACAGGCCAGCGAAAGCTTGCATCAAGCTGAATTGACTCTGCTTTGGCAAGAGTGGCAGGTGGTAGGCCAAGCACAGTTGCTGATAACTAGATTGCAAATGCAGCAAAAAACACTGACCGTCCTGCTGCAAAATCAGGCAATTGCCAAAGATCGCGTCAACCGCATGACGAAAGCCATGCAAACGGCTGGCGTGACGCGTGATCAGGTCAATGCCGATATGGTTGCGCTGCAAGCAGTGAATAGCCGTATTGATGATTTAAAAACAGCGCAGCAAACAGCACGTCATGATCTAAATGCATTATTGGGTTTAGCCGCAGACACGCAACTGAATTTAAAGTTTGACGTTCAGGATATGCTCCAATTACCCAAGGTAACGGATACTCAGCTTATTCGTATAGCACTGGATCATATCAATACACATCGACCTGATTTATTGGCTTTACGGGCAGGTTATGCCAGTGAGGATGCCAAACTGCGCCAGGCCATCTGGTCTCAATTTCCTTCGCTTAATATTGGCTTCACCAAAGCTAGAGATTCTTCGGGCATTCCCAGTCAAAGCCTAGGCATTTCATTCAATTTGCCCGTATTTAATGGCAACCGCGGCAATATTGCTGTGGAACAGGCGACTCGGCAACGCATGCATGAAGAATATCAGTCACGTTTAAATCAGACGGTGTTCGAGGTGCGGCGCTTGCAAGCCGAGCAGCAGCAGAACGTGGCAGTTTGGCAGGAGCGATACCTGCGTTTACAGCAGTTGCAGCAAGACGTAGAGCAAGCCGCGCCAGCACATGCACAACGTTTAATGGATGATCAAATTTGGATCACCTTGCAGAACAATATGCTCAGCCAGACGCTGGATTTGCTGAATGTGGAGCAGGCCATTCGCGAGCAGGCTGTTGGATTGAATACCTTATTGGGATTGCCTGTATCTCAATTGGCTGGAGTGAAACCATGATCAAACAGCACGCTTTGATTTTTACCCTGTTGGCAGTGAGCGTTACCAGCAGCGGCGTTGTATTTGCGGATACGCAAGGTCAGTCTAAAAAGGGCGCAGAACCCGTTGCTTTAGTGCAAACCCAGCTCCCTGTTAAAAAAACATTGACAGATACGCTCACGGCATATGGCAGCATCCAAAATCCGCCACAGGCGATTTATAACGTCAGCTTGCCGCAAGCAGGCCAGATTACCGCGATTTATGTCAGCCCGGGGCAATCTGTCCGTAAGGGGCAAGCCTTGCTGACCGTTAAAACTGATCCGCAGCTCATCATGAATACCGCACAAGCGCAATCTGCTGTGGTATTTGCACAGGGTGAGCGGCAACGAACTGCAAGTTTGCTGAATGCGCGTTTGGCGACGCAATCGCAGTTCGCAGCTGCTGAAAAAGCTTTAACCGATGCCAAAGCAGCATTGCAGGCTTTGCAGCAACAGGGCGGAGCACGAGAAACACAAACGATTCATGCGGCTGCTGATGCGCTGGTGAATAGCATGAGCAATCAGGTGGGGGATCGCGTGGCTGCGGCAACGACCATTATGCAGTTGGGGAAAACCGCCATGCCGCAAGCCATGATTGGCATTGCTCCAGAGATGCTGGATCGTGTACGGGCAGGTCTGCCGGTGACTATTCGCCCTGCGCTTAGTGTGGCGCAGACAGAGTCTTTACAGGGAACGATTATCCGTACTGATGGGGTAATCAATGCACAGACGGGGCGTGTTGATATTCCGGTACAGCTTAAACAGAGGCTATCTGGCCGTTGGCATATTGGCGTACCTATTAAAGCTGTGCTGCAATTAGACAGCGTGCAGCACAAGAATCAAAATGGCTGGGCCGTACCGCGCAATGCTGTATTAAAGGATCGGCAGGGATCTTATATCTATCAAGTGAAAAGCAATCGTGCGGTGCGTGTCCCCGTGCAATTAGGTGTGCAAACCAATAAAGAAAGCATGATCTATGGGCCGGTGGACCCTAACGTTAAAATTGTAACCTTAGGCAACTATACCTTGGAAGATGGCATGCGTGTACGGGAGCAAACCCGATGACTGCATTGCAAGCGCCGAATGATCAAGACGAGAAAGGCAATGGCATGATGCGATGGATGCAGCGGCATTACCGTTCATTATTGTTTTTAGTCATTATCTTAGGGCTATCGGGTATTGCGGCGGCAATCAAGCTGCCCGTTGCATTATTTCCGCATGTGGATTTTCCGCGGGTTGTGGTGTCTTTTGATGCAGGTGACCGCCCTGTTGAACCGATGACGCAAAATATTACCATTCCTGCTGAAAATGCGATTCGGCAAGTGCCGAATATCAGCAATCTTCGTTCGGTGACCAGCCGCGGTTCGGCTGAAATTTCTGTCAATTTTGACTGGAATGTCGATATGTCGATGGCGACATCACAAGTCAATCAGGCCCTTGGGCAGTTGCTGCCCAATTTACCCGCAGGCGTGCAGGTGAATGTGCGCCGTATGGATCCCACCGTTTTTCCAATTTTGGCCTACAGCTTGCGTTCCGACAGCATGTCGCAATCTCAATTGAGAGCGCTTGCCTACAAACAGCTGCGCCCAATGCTAACGACAGTGCCTGGGGTGTCGCATGTTGAAGTTGAAGGGGGGACACAAGACGAATATCAGGTGATGGTGGATCTAGCGGCCTTGCAAACGATGGGGTTGAGCATTGGTGATGTATCGAATGCCTTGGCGGCGGCCAATGTGGTGACTGCTGCAGGCCGGCTAGAAGATCAGTACAAACTTTTTTTGATCATTACCAATACCCCGCTTAAAAATGAAACTGATATTGGCAATGTAGCCGTGAAATCGGGGCCTGATGGTGTGGTGCTGCTCAAAGACATTGCGGTCATTGGCAAATACCCGGCACAGCAAGTGACACGGGTCAATGCAGATGGCCATGATGCTATTTTGCTGAATGTCTATCAGCAGCCTGCAGGCAACAGCATCCAAATTGTCCAAGATGCAGCAGCCAAATTGGCATCAGTGCCATTACCCGCGGGGGTGCATCTGACCAGTTGGTACGATCAAAGCCAGCTGGTCTCTGCTTCTGCACGCAGTGTGCTGGATGCCATTTTAATTGGGATGGCATTGGCGGGCATGGTCCTGCTGATTTTTTTGCGTAACTTTAAAATTACCCTGATTGCCGTCGTAATGGTACCTTTGACATTGGCATTGACGACTCTTTTACTCACTTGCCTGAACATGAGCTTCAATATCATGACTTTGGGGGGGATGGCTGCTGCTGTAGGGCTGATTATCGATGATGCGATTGTGATGGTGGAGCATTTAGTACGCCGCCTGCATGAGCGCGCTATTCAGTTGGAAGATGGACAGCAATCAGATCGCGCGCAAGTCAGTCAGGGCATTATGTCTTCAGCGCAGGAATTTTTGCGCCCGTTGGCGGGTTCATCCGCTTCTACCATTGTTATTTTCATTCCATTGGCGTTTTTGACAGGTATTACAGGGGCATTCTTTAAAGCATTGTCCTTAACCATGGCTTCAGGTTTGGTTATTTCCTTCTTGCTGACTTGGTTTGTTGTGCCGATGCTGGCAGATATTTTTCTTAAAGATAAAGATATCCGTCCGCATCAGCCAAACCGTTTTGCTGAACTGATTACAGCTCGTTACCAGCAATTGCTGCAAGCATTGATTCGCCAGCCGCTGCTGGTGCTGCTGCTGGTTTTGCCTTTACTGGGATTAGGCGGTTTTGCCTTTACCAAGGTGGGATCGGGTTTTATGCCGGCCATGGATGAGGGCGGTTTTATTTTAGACTACCGCACGCCTGCGGGGACATCGCTTACTGAAACAGATCGTCTCTTGCATCAAGTTGAGCAGATTATTCAGAAAAACCCCAATGTATTAACCTATTCATGCCGGACTGGCAGCGGTTTAGGGGGCGGTCTGGTTGAGCCGAATCAAGGGGATTTTTTTGTCCGCTTGAAACCGCAGCCTCGTGAGCCGATTGATGCGGTGATGGAAAGTGTACGCAATGAGGTGGAACAGCAAGTCCCGGGGGTTGATGTTGAATTGGCCCAATTAATGGAGGATGCGATTGGCGATTTGACGGCTGTGCCGCAGCCTAATTCCAGCGGGGGATGCGATTGAGATTCATGTGGATGCATCCGCTGCTGCACTGGCTGGGCTAACTGCAGATATGATCAATCAAACTGTACAGGATGCGATGTCTGGTCGAATTGCTACGCAAATTGCACAATCGGCTGATAGCATTGGTGAAACCCCAGTCCGTGTTTGGGTGCCGGAAGAGCAAAGACAGACTTTGCTGGATTTGCAGAATCTTACACTGCATTCGCCGAGCGGTCTGACAGTCCGGTTGCAGGATGTGGCAACGCTTGAGCATGTTGCAGGGCAGTCAGAAGTCATGCGTGAGCAAATGCAGCGTATGGTTGCAGTCACAGCTCGAATCAATGGACGGGATTTAGGCTCAGCTGTTGCAGATGTTGAAAAAATCGTGAATGCGAAAGGTTTTTTACCCGCTCAGATCCGTGTTGAAATGGGCGGCTTATATGCTGAACAGCAAAAGGCTTTTAAAGGGTTAATGGTGGTCTTTGCTGCAGCGGTTTCTCTGGTATTCTTGCTGCTGCTGTTTTTATATGAAAGCTTCCGTGTGGCTTTCTCGGTCTTGCTTATACCGTTATGCGCCGTATCGAGTGTGTTTATCGGCTTGTGGTTAACAGGCATTGAGCTGAACATTTCTGCCATGATGGGGATGACGATGATTGTAGGTATTGTCACGGAAGTGGCGATTTTCTTTTTTTCAGAATATCAGCATTTGCGTGCTCAGTCAGAACAGGAGATGCGCAGTGAAGATGAGCAGCCGCCAAGCCATTTAACGCAAATGTTTACGCTGGTTGAAGCTGGGAAAAACCGTATGCGTCCGATCGCCATGACGACATTAGCAGCTATTTTAACCTTGCTGCCTTTAGCATTTGCTTGGGGCGAAGGCTCTGCCATGCAGCAACCCTTAGCGATCGCGATTATCTCTGGACTGATCGTGCAGTTCCCATTGGTACTGATTGTGATGCCTGTGGTCTTTAGTGTGCTGTCCAAACATCAAAAATAAGGTTAAAGGAAAATACAGCTGCTACTTTTAATTAAGGAGATGTGTATTTTCTTTAGCAAAGCTAGTTTATGGCAAGGCTTTGCTTATGTACGCTTGAAAACAGACATTGGCGGGAGCAGGGCTGGAGGTGTTTTACACGGCCAAATCAAAGCCAAATCAGCACCATTCAATCCAAGATGTACCTTATGTCCTAGATATTCAGAAAGGTTTGCAGCAGTCGGTGCAAATTTTGAATTGATGCAATGAAAGCATTTCGAAAGATGCCTTCAGATTTCAGCTGCAAGAGGCTTGGCTGCATAATCCTATCGCCAAAGGCTTATTTAGGTTGTGCGGGGAAGTTCTCATTTTAAAATCAAAGCCTGACAAAAATATAAGCCGCCTGATCATGTGATTAAGCGGCTTATATATTTAGAAAAGATTTGCATACTAAAAATATCAAAGGGATTACTGAATATTCTCCGGCAAATCAAACCAAATCACTTGCGCATCTTCCAGCGCTTTGATTTCCGCAGGGTCAATAAATGCAATAGCGTCACCCGCATTGACCGTATGTTCAGCCATTTGAACAGCGCCTGAAATCACATGGATATAATTCACATGCTGCGTCGCCTGAATGTCCAGGCTTTTGCCTTGAGTGATGAACGCTGTTTTTACCTCAGCTTGCTGGCGGATATGCATCGGCGCATTGTCATTGGGCCCAACAATCAAATGCCATTGATCCGGCTGATCGCGCGGATCGCATTTAATCTGCTGATAAGCCGGCTCTGCATTGCGCTCATTGGGAATGATCCAAATTTGCAATAAATGCACCTGCTCATCCCCTTGGTTCATTTCGCTATGCCGAACCCCCGTGCCTGCGCTCATCAATTGCCATTCACCGGCAGAGATGCCGCCATGGTTGCCCATGCTGTCTTTATGGGTAATGGTGCCTTTTAACACGCAGGTTAAAATTTCCATATTGTCATGCGGGTGCTGGCCAAAACCTTGATGGGCGGCAATCAAATCATCGTTAATGACGCGCAGTGCGCTGATACCCATATGTTTAGGGTCATACCAGCTGCCAAAAGAAAAGCTGTGTTTAGATTCCAGCCAGCCTATTTTGACATGGCCGCGTGCATCACTGCGGTGCAGATAAGCATTCATGTTTTTTTACCTTTAATATTTTTAACTTGAAATCAGTTTAATGTTTTAATTCCAGATTAAAAATAGCGAAAAGGCGATACAGTGTTGCATATTTGAGATGAATTTTGCCTTTATATTAAGGCTGTTTCAAATTGCAAAAACGCTGTCTGAACTGCGGCCAGCTGTAGCTTTTACCGGTTGCATAATCCTTTAAAAAATTTTCATATAATGCAGATTGCCGCTGCAGCCAAGGGTTGCCCCAATGCACATTTTGAGCTGCGGCCTTATCATGGTAAACCCAGTAATCATCTAAGCAGCTGCTGGATGCCGGCGCCTGACCTTTATTGGCTTCAGCATATTCATCTTGCATGTTTTCAGCATTTACACCGCCGTGATCTGTTTTTATATCTGCCCGTTCGCTCGGAGTCAGCAGGCGGTTTTCGGTGTGCTTGGTTAATTTTCCATGCGCATATATATAGCTGTACTCAATATTATACGGGTTCAATGTCTGATAGACCCCAGGCGTGCTGGTGGTATATTCAATACTGCTGTTTTCATAATCACCGGTCTTCTCATTCAATTTCGGGCCAAAGCCCAGGCCGTTTTCCAGTGATGGCGCAGTAAATTGAGTGCGGTGCAGGATTTTTCCCTGCTTGGTCACTTCAATGATTTCATAACTGCTGCGGTAAAAATGGCTTTTAAAATTTGGATTTAATGCAATATTCCGCGCCATTTCCGCAGGCGTATGGAAATACCGGCTGCGGAAAATCAGCACAAGGTTTTTATCGTGCGGCTGAATGCTGAACAGCTGATGGTCTTTGAGCTGATGCTGCAATTGCGGCTTGAGGATAATCGGCTGCATGGCGGCGCCATAAGACTGAACGAGGGCAAAATAATTTTTATTGCCCACGCTGGTATACAGCAGCGCCGGGTTGGCTGATTCTGATAGCGGATAGTAGCGCACGGTATTTTGGCCATTAATGACAAAATAGCGGGCATTTCTTAAAAAGTACTGTGACGGATCTGCATGCGGATTGTATTTTTCATCCCGAATCTTTTTCTGATCAGACCAATTTTCAGGATAGATCGAACCATCTTCATTATCTGATTCTGCCTCAATATGGATGACATTTTGCACTTGTATTTCAAGTTCAGCGTGGCTTAGACCTGAGATAGACGTCAATAAAGCCAAGGCCAGCGAGGCGTTTAAAATATAATTTTTTGAAAAATAAAGCATCATTAAGCAATCCGGAAATAATTTATGATTATGTGTTTTTAAACAGCTAAGATTTTGAATTGTAATATTAAAAAATTTATATTTATTATCAAGGATGTAAAAAAGGCGCTTCAGCGCTAAGCTGAAACACCTCAATAAATGACTTTAATTCATCATTCTAAGAATTTAACAGTGACGCCGGATTTCACTTTTTTACCCAAGTCGTTGGCATCCCAGTTGGTCAAACGGATACAGCCGTGTGATGCTGTTTTCGAAATCGCTGAAGGGTTCGGTGTGCCGTGAATACCAAACGATTTTTTGCTCAGGCCAATCCAGATGTTGCCGACAGGGCCGTTTGGACCAGGCGGCAAAGACAGCGCTTTCAAGTTTTTACCTTGAACAAAGTTGCTTGGTGAATAGCTGTACCAAGGATTTGGCGCAACGCCCGTCACTTTATATGTGCCTGTCGGTGACGGCGTGTCTGAACTGCCGATGGTTGCAGGGAATGAGCCGATCATTTGGTTGCGGCTGTTAAATAAATACAGCTGTTTAGCGCCTTTGTGCGCCACGATCAAATGGATGTCTTCGGGCACTTCATTACGGATATTGGCAACAATGATTTTTTCACCGGCTTTTTTGAACGTCGCATTAGGATTCAGTTTCTTTAAGAAATCTTCATCCATATGGAATTTTTCGCCCAGCATTTCGGTTACGCGGGTATAGTACAGGCCAGGCATTTTGGCTTGCAGCGCGTAGTCATGCGGAATAGATTTGGCATATGGGCCTTTCAAATCCGCATCGGTAATGGTGTACTCAATAAATGCCGGCTTGCTGCCTTGCTGTGCAAGCAATGCATTCCAGGTTTCTTGCGTCAGTGTGCCTGTCGGTTTCAGGCCGCTCATTTGCTGGAATGAAGCGATGGCCTTTAAGGTATTTTTGCCGCTTGAACCGTCAATTGCGCCCGGAGAAGCATGCGCATTGTTCAGCATGACGTGCGCGCGCGCATAGACAGGGAATTGGCCTTTGCCAATATCTTCAAACCATTGCGCATTGTTCAAGCCGTCCAGGGTCCAAGAGGCTTTGGCTGCAGAGGTGCTGCCAGCAGACGCTTTAGGTGCGGTCTTCGCTGCGGGAGCTTCGCCGACATCTGCGGTTTGATCTTCAGTTTTTTGCAGATCATTGAGTGTTTGAGACGCTTTATTTAAGTCTTGTTGTTCTTGCGACGTAATTTGTGCAGTTGCAGATGAGGCCGAATCGGCAGCAAGCGGATCAATAGGGTCTTGAACAGCGACATCCGTAATAACTTTTGGATTTAATGGTTGTTCAGCAGTAGTTGCGGCGAAAGCTGTACCCGCAAATATGCAACTTAGGCTCATTGCGAGCATTGTGCGAACGAACATGTAACTCAACCTTAAGAATTATTCATTTACAATGTGAAAAACGTTTGCAAGTATTGCAGAAAATCTTAGCTGATGCAGTATTTGTTTTGTGTAAATATCATATTCATCTTTAATAATAATTGATTTTTCAATTTCCAAGAAATTACTCAATTTGAAGGGATTTTGTTATGATGTTGCCAAGTTTAAAATAGATGGAAGAGTAAATGACGGCCCTAAAAAATGATCGTTTCCTGCGTGCATTGCTGCGCGAGCCAGTAGATGCCACACCGGTATGGATGATGCGTCAAGCTGGCCGTTATTTACCAGAGTACCGCGAAACGCGTGCCAAAGCCGGGGACTTTCTGTCTTTGTGCAAAAATACCGACTTTGCCTGTGAAGTGACCCTGCAGCCGCTGCGCCGCTATGATTTGGACGCAGCGATTCTGTTTTCGGATATTTTAACTGTGCCGGATGCGTTAGGCTTAGGTTTATATTTTGAAGCAGGCGAAGGCCCTAAATTTCATAAAACCGTGCGTACAGAGCAGGATGTTGCCAATCTGCCGGCATTTAACGCAAAGTCAGATCTCGGCTATGTGATGAATGCGGTGAGCGCGATCCGTTCTGCTTTGGGCGGCCAAGTTCCGCTGATCGGCTTTTCTGGCAGTCCATGGACTTTGGCCACTTATATGGTTGAAGGCGGTTCCAGCAAAGATTTCCGCTTTACTAAACAGATGATGTACGCGCAGCCTGAAGTGCTGCATGCCTTGCTGGACCGTTTAGCTGTGGCTGTTATCGATTATTTGAATGCGCAAATTGACGCTGGCGCGCAGGCTGTGCAGATTTTTGACAGCTGGGGCGGGGCATTGGCACATCGTGAATATATCGAATTTTCATTGAATTATATGCAGAAAATTGTTGCCGGCTTAAAGCGTGAAAAGGACGGCCGTAAAATTCCGGTGATTTTATTCACCAAAGGCGGCGGACAGTGGCTGGAACCGATGATTGCCACAGGTGCAGACGCATTCGGCCTGGATTGGACAACGCCTTTACATGCTGCGCGTCAAACCGTTGCAGGGCGCGCAGCGCTGCAAGGCAATTTAGATCCAGCAACCCTTTACGGCACGCCGGAGTCCATCGCAAAAGCCACCAAAGCGATGCTGGATGATGCGTATGCCAATGGTGAAAAAACTGGCTATGTGGCGAATTTAGGCCATGGCATCACTCAATGGGTTGATCCGGCCAATCCAAAAGCCTTTATTGATACCGTGCATGAATACAGCGCGAAATATCTTTAATCAGGACTTATTTGGGCGTTTTGGAATTCGATGTTGATCTCTGTGTTTAAATCATGTTTTGAATTCTCTTATAAGGCAGCTTCGGCTGCCTTATTTGGGATATTGCTGCTGCTGGCGTTCGTGCTGACAGCTTCAATGGGCAGCCATGAATTTTATGGCTTTTTCCGTTATGACTATTTGCTGTTTTATGCGCTGATAATTCAGGCTTGCCTGCTGTATCTGAAATTGGAATCGTGGGCGGAAGCGAAAGTGATTGCGCTGTTCCATATTATGGCGATGGTCATGGAAATTTTCCTGACCCATCCGCAAATCGCCTCGTGGCAATATCCGCAGCCTGCAGTCTTTAAAATTTTGACGGTGCCTTTATTTGCCGGCTTTATGTATTCGGCTGTGGGCAGTTTCTTTGCCCGTTCACTGCGGCTTTATCAGGTTTCTTTTGAAAAGCTGCCCAGCTTTGCCAATATGCTGTGTCTGGCGCTGCTGTCATACATCAACTTTATGAGCAAGTTTTTTGTGCCGGATATCCGCATGCTTTTATTTGCATGGAGTGCGGTGATTTTTTGGAAAACCAAAATTAAGTTCCAGCTGCAGCAGCATCAATTTCAGCTGCCGATGCTGCCGATCCTGATGCTGCTGGCATTTATCATATGGATTGCTGAAAATATCAGCACATTTTATAAAATCTGGCTGTATCCGAGTCAGGTCGATGCCTGGCATATGGTGGGCTGGGGCAAGCTGGGATCATGGTATTTATTGCTGCTGCTCAGTTTGGTGCTGGTGCTGAAAATTTTGGGCACACGCTTGGAAAATGGCGCATGGGCATTAAAAAAATAGTCTAAACAATAGTTTATTATTTAAACAGAGTTTTAGGGTAAATTTGCTTTGCGTTCCTTGTCATATAACGGTAATCTGCAAAAGTACAAGAAAATGTGTACATTTTTTAATAATTAAAAACATTGGAAATAATTTCCTGGAGAAGCGCTATGTTAAAAAAATTAGCTTTAGCTGCAGTTTTGGCGGCAGGTTCTACCGCTGCTTTCGCTGACCGAGACGCAGGCTGCGGTATTGGTTCTCAAGTTTGGGCTGGCCAGTCAGGTAAAGTTCCAAAAATTCTAGCGGCGACAACCAACGGTCTGTTTGCCAACCAGCTATTCGGTATTACTTTCGGTACGTTAGGCTGTAGCGGCACAGGCACAGTAACTGCGCAGGCGGTGACTTTCACCAATGAAAACTCTGAATCTTTAGCGCGTGACATGGCGGTAGGCCAAGGCGAAAGCTTAAACGTGCTGGCGGAGCTGTTGAATATCAAAGCGGCGGATAAAGCGCATTTCTTTGCAGTCTCTAAAGCCAATTTCGCGAAAATTTATTCAGCTGAAAACACCTCTTCTGTTCAAGTGCTGGCTTCATTGCAAAATGTGATGGCGCAAGATGACGTATTAAAAGCATACGTTTAAGCGGTTTCAGCAAAACCCTGTCAGACCGGCAGGGTTTTGCTGTCTCTGCAGGTATTGAAAATTTTTCCAGATGATTAGGCGTTCATGAAATTAATTGCGTTGTGCTGTATTTTTGCTGTCTCCAGTTTGGCTGCTGCCCAAAACCAAATAATTCAAACAGATGAAGATTCAGCGGATGCCCGCACAGCAGATGCCTATGCCGCTAAAGCGCAGCAGATGCAGCTGGCAGAACAGGCCACATGGAAAAGGCTGATGTATGCCGATGCACGCGGGCAGAGTGAAGTCAGCTATGCCGGTTATTTTCTATCAGCAGCAGGCCAGCATGATGTGAAGCAGGAATTGCAGGCGGATATTCAAGCGCTATTCCAGCCCACAGCGCCAAATCAATCAATCCGCTGCCGTTTTCCTGCCCGCAGCCAATGGCTGATGACCCAGCTGCAAATACAGCCAGAGCAATTGCCGGCAGTGCAATGTCCTGAATTGGATGATTGGTTTGGAAAAATTAAGCCCTATAAAGCCACATTGATTTATGCCACAGATTTTATGGGCAATCCCAGCTCGATGTTTGGCCATACCTTGCTGCGGATTGATCCTGAAAATCAGAAACAGCTGAATCTGGTGTCCTATGCTATTAATTATGCCGCGACCGTAGCCAATGCCGATGGCTGGTCATTTGCATGGAAAGGCTTGACTGGACAGTATCCCGGTGAATATTCCCTGATGCCGTATTACCGCAAGGTGAAGGAATATGGCGATTTTGAAAGCCGTGATTTGTGGGAATATGAACTGAATTTATCGGAAGCGGAGACGCAATTTTTAGTCAAGCATATTTGGGAAATGCAGAAAGTCACATTCCCTTATTATTTTGTCAGTGACAATTGCGCCTACCGTTTGCTGGGCTTGCTGGATGCTGTGCGGCCTGAGCTGAATCTGAAAGATCAATTTATAGTCGATGCGATTCCCATAGAAACCATACGCGCGGTTGAGCGGCAAGGCTTAGTCGCGGATACGGTGTACCGTCCTGCACTGGAAACCCAGCTGCTGGCGCAGGCCCGGCAGCATGGCCAAGCATTGGCCAAAACGGCGCATCAAATGGCATTCGCAGAACCTGCGCAGATGGCTGGGCAATTGGCGCCCTATACTGAAATGGAGCGGGCTAAAATTTTGGAAATGGCCTATGACGATTTATATCTGCATTTAACTTCACGCAAAGTGCAGGGGGATTTTGCCCAGCCGCGCCTGCGCCAGCTGCTGGTTCTGCGCAGTGAAATCCAGCTGGATAAACAGCGCAAGGATGCGCAGCGCCCTGCTGCAGATCCGACGCAAGGGCATCATGCCAAAAATATCTCGCTGAAAGCCGGGCAAGTTCAAGGCGATTCATTTTTTGAACTGGGCCACCGTCAAGCCTATCATGACCTGATGGACCCGCAGGGCGGTTTCCGCACGGGAACACAGCTGATGTTCTGGGATGGGGCGCTGCAATACCGTCAGGATCGGCTGAAATTGGAACATTTTGATTTTCTATCGGTCAATTCATACAACCCGGTTACACCATTTAAAACACCGCTGTCTTGGGGCTTTAATTTTGGCTGGCAGCAGGAGGCGCTGCAGGACAACGGGCAGTTCAGCGATGAGCAGCAGCATGGCGCAGCCAATCTGAATACGCAGGCGGGCTACAGCTGGGCGAATGATGAACGCACGCATCTGTGCTATGCGCAGCTGCAACTGCATCTGCAAGGCAGTCAGGCGCTGGATCAGGGCTGGCGCGCAGGGGCAGGGCCGGCGCTGGGCTGTCAGAATATCTGGTCAGAGAAAATCAACAGTTTGGTGCAAGTCGAGCTGCCGTATTGGGCAGATCAAAATCAATGGAATTTCAGGTTAAACAGCCATATTCAGTATGCGCTGAATCCGCAAAATGCGCTGCGGCTTAACTGGGAATACCAGCAGCAGAACGGTTTGGATTGGAATAAAGCCGGAATGGAGCTGGTGCATTATTTTTAAACTGCCGCGCTGAAATGATTCGGCTATACAGCATATTGAATCCATATCCTGTGCAGATCGGCATGTTTTAGAGCGGTCGATAGCGCGTATTGCTGGAAAAAATACGGCTGCTTATCTCATGCTATCTCTGTTTGCCATGGCCTGCCGTTTTTATGCATAAGCCGCCCATCATGCGTGATTTGCATGGAGAGCACTGCGGTTAATTCATTGCCTAACGCATATATTATAAAATTAAAATCATTTTTACATAAAAAAATAAAGCAATAATATATTGTCTTAAAATATAAACAAATTCTATACAGTTCACATATTTGTGTATAATTTGTGAATTATCATTTAATTTTTGGGGCAATAGCCCTTGCTGGAACTCGAAGTATGAATACTGAAAGCATCGCTATGCTTGCGAAACAATGGCAATCAATTTGCAATCAATATTCATCGCAGATGCTTCAGGAGACGTTCCAGTTCATCCAGCAGCATGCTGAAGTTCTAGTCTTAGAATTCTACAAAAATATGCTGCTGGAAAAAGAAGCGTCATTTTTTTTATCGGATGATATGGTGCAAAACCGCCTGACCAAAACGCTGAATCAATGGCTGCTGGAAAGCTTTAATGCGCCGTTGTCCGGAAATTTTGAAGAGGTCGCGGCCAAACATCAAATGGTCGGGAAAGTGCATGCGCGGATTGGTATTCCATCCTGGCTGATTATGCGGGGTATCCGTGAAATCAACAAGAAGGTTTTCAGCCTTCTTGCCGGCAGGCAGCAGAATGATGAACTGCATTTTCAAATGACCGATTATATAGTGCAGCTGCTGGGTTTCAGTGCAGAAATCATGTGCCGTTCCTATGAAGTCAATATTGAAAAAAATAACGATATTAAACATACCTACCGCTTATTTTCCGCCATGCAGGATGTTTCGGTTCAAAAAGACAAGCAGCGCAGTTCCTTGCTGGATTGGGAAAATGAGCTGATGTTTAAAGTCTTTTCTGATTCCAGCCGTTTTATGCATGCCGCTTTATCCAAATCAGAGTTCGGCTTATGGTTTATTCATAAAGCGGCTTATGCGTTTGGCGGGTCTGAACCGGTGGAAGAAATTGTGCAGCGCATCTATGCAGTCGATCAGCTGAATGCAGATGTGCAGCAGCTTCAGCAGCGCGAAGATAAGATCCAGCTGATTCAGCAGATACGTGAAAAAAATCGTGAAATTCAGCATTTGATTGATCAGCTGTTTCAAGTCGCGGAATATATTGATTCGGGCAATGATGCTTTGACGCAGCTGCTGAACCGCCGCTATTTAGACACGATTGTTGCGCGTGAAGTGAATTTCTCCCGGAAAAATCATTCACCTTTGTCTTTGCTGGCGATTGATGCCGATTATTTCAAGCGGATTAATGATAAATATGGCCATGCTGCAGGCGATTTGGCGCTGCAGTTTATTGGCGAAGTGCTGCTGGAGACGGTGCGGGGCAGTGACTATGCATTCAGGATTGGCGGTGAAGAGTTTTTGCTGCTGCTGGTGGACAGCAATTTAAGCCGCGCCCACGAGATTGCTGAGCGCATCCGGAAACGGGTGCAGGAAACTGCAATCCGTTCGAATATCGGTGTCAATTTTAATTTTACAGTCAGCATAGGCTGCGCTTTGTATGATGGACATCCGGATTATCAGCGCTTTTTGGATACAGCGGATGCGGCGCTGTATGCGGCTAAAAATAGCGGACGCAATAATGTTTATTTGTCGCAAGTTTAATATTTTTGCAGTTGAGCCTAGCCATGCGGCCCTGCAATCAGTTTTTCATTTTCAGCGATAATGGATCATTAAACAGCCGCGCTGGCTGCAGCCGTTGTTCTGCTGAATTTTTAGCTTTTCATCTTGAAAATTAGGGTTCTGTACTTTTTGCCGTCCATGGTTTTTAAGATGGCTGCGCACAATTGTTATCAGCAGAACTGCAGCAACATGCTGAAATTGGGCCTATAAAATCTTCAGCTGTTTTAAGCTGTTGATCACCAGTTCTTTGCGGACAGCCGCCTGCGTTTCATTGGCCATTTCGATGTTCAATGAAAATGCAGTAATCTTGCCTTTATTATCTTCAACCCAGCTGGTATACCAGCCTACTTGCGGCTCGGCATCCATGGCCCAGCCGCTTTTGGCATACAGAGATTTATCATTGAGGCGTTCAATGAACAGCATTTTTGCCACTTGCTGCTGCGCCTGCTTGCTGAATGGCAATTGCGAGTGCGCCAGCTGATCGGCAAATTCGGCTTCCTGCCTTGGGGTGATTTTTAAGGGGCCGGCTAGCCAAAAATTATCCACCTGCGTGCCAATTTCAGCATTGCCAAAGTTTAGCCGCTTGACTTCCTGCGCCATCAGTTCCAAACCAATTCTGCGCGCCAGCTCCTGATAAACCGGTACTGCAGATGCGCTCATAGCTTGCGCCAAGCTCAGATCTTTTTCTCAGGCCGGGAAGCTGCGTTTTTCACCATTCCATTTAAATACTTCATCTGGTGAGGTTTTTTGATGCTCAATGCCGATCAGCGCATTCAGCATTTTAAAGGTGGAGGCGGGGATAAATTGCTGATCAGCACGCTGCACGGCATTGCCATAAACATGCGTTTCTTCACCATCTTGAATGATTAAAACACCCTTAGTATTGGCTTGATTAAACACATTGCGGATGGTCGCAGCATTTGTCAAATGGCTGGTATAGGAGTGCGGATCATTGGACAGCGGCGCATCAGCACAGGCATTGAGAAGCATGATCGGCAGGCAAAGGCCGCAGAATTTGATTAAAGGGTTCATCCATTGAACTCTGAAGATGGCTGAAATTACTATTCCTGTAAAATCATTTAATTACAGCGCTATTCATGTGATGAATCTGTAACTGAACCGATGTTCAGCCTGCGATTGAGGGCTATCAATGCAGGCTGAAATTCATTCACTGAATATGATGCTGAAAAACCAGTCTTTAAAATGCCGCTGTGAAAGGTTCAGTGTTTTACCATCGCTCTTAAACTTGCACATTGACGTAGTATTTTTTTACCGCTTCAACAACTTCAAACGTGCCTTCAAAACCCGGCGGAATAATGCCTGCTTCGCCTGAGCCAACGTCAATCACAGTATTCGAATGTTTATGATGAATGCGCACACGGCCCTCAATTACCGTAAAAAATTCCTGCTTGTTTTCTGCAAACACAATATTCCAAGCGCCTACTTCACAGTGCCAAATGCCGCAGTCCATATTGGGATGTTCATACAGGCTGTAGGTATGCCGTTCTGGGTTGCCTTGAACGAGGCGCTCCTTGCGCGGAAAATCTACTTCACGTTCGCTTTGGGTTTGACCTTGACCCGCTAACCATATTGCTGACATAAGCACTGCCTTGAATTTCTCAGAATGATCAATCGATGAATAAAATACGATTTAGAAATAAACCCGCGTAGTGTAGCGATTATTGGCAAATAAAAAAGCCCCAACATTCGTTAGGGCTAGTGTGCAGCTGCTATGGATGGCCTGCGCCAGTATTTAAATTATCAGGCAGGCACATCAGCTGCTTCCTTATATCTGCAGCTGATTAATAGCTTTCAGGCACAGCGCTGAGGAATTCGCGGCGTTCTTCTTTATTGGTTTTGAAATCGCCAACAAAAGAAACAGTACGGGTGGTCGATTCCTGTTTGCCGACACCGCGCATCATCATGCACATATGGGCAGAGTCAATCACGACGGCAACACCGCGTGCAGCTGTCACTTCTTGCACCGCTTCAGCAATTTGCTGGGTCAAATTTTCTTGGATTTGCAGGCGGCGCGCGAACATTTCGGTAATGCGGGCAAATTTAGACAGGCCTAAAACATTGCCTTCAGGCAGGTAGGCAATATGCACACGGCCGTAAAAAGGTAATAAATGATGTTCGCAGAGTGAATAGAACTCGATATTTTTGACAAGCACCATTTCACGGTTATCAGAAGGGAAGACTGCGTTATTGGTCACTTCTTCCAATGTTTGGCTGTAGCCGGATGTTAAATAGGAGAAGGCTTTAGCAGCACGCATAGGCGTATCTTTTAGACCTGGGCGATTAAGGTCTTCACCAACGGCAGTAAGAATGTTAGCGTAGGATTGCTGCATAGACATAAGACGTGTTCACTTACACTGAGAGATTGAACAAGGACGGCATTGTAGCAGAAAACTATTGCAATGCCTCCATTTAAGGAAAAATCCGATTACTGTTTGAACTTTGGATTTTTTTCCGCGCGTTTCAGCAAGACCAGCACTGCGCCTGTTCCGCCCTGATTTTCAGGCGCGCTGACAAAGGCCAGCACATCGCGGTGCTGACGCAGCCAGCTGTTGACATGGGTTTTTAAAATGGCTTCAGGCCCTTTGCCATGCACGATTTTCAGCACATTTTCATTGTTGTCCTTGGCCATTTGAATAATCTGCAGCACAGCGCTGCGCGCATCTTCAATGGTGCAGCCATGCAGGTCTACAGCTTCAAACCAGCGCAAATTTCCGGCTTTCAAATCTTCAAAAACGCGGTGCTGCAGGGTGGCAATGCGGTAGCTCAGCTTGGCTTGGCTTGCCACAGGATTGAGCATGGCTTGCGTATCAGACAGCAAGGCATCATCCGTTTCCATTGGACCAATCGCTGCTGCGCGCTTTGCTAAGGTCTGCGCATCCGGTTTTCGTTTGACGGCCGTTTTGACGGTTTTTGCGGTATTGCCAGCCGCCATTTTTTGCACGCCTTGCATTTGTTTGCGGAAAAAGTCTAAGTCTTCCTGCTGTTCCTGTTCGGGTGTTTTTTCTATAGGCGCAACCGGTTCTGGCGCGGGCGCCGGCTTGCTGATTTGCTTTTTAAATGCATTCAGTAAGTTATATTGTTCTTTGGACAGCGAAGAATCGTGTTTGCTCATAATAGAAAAACAGGGAGAGTGCAAAATATATTGCTAAATTATAGTCCGAAATGGCCTGGATTTGAACTGAGATAGCTTAATTTTGCTTTAAGGATTATTTGGTTCAAGTAGTGAATATTAAAAAAAGTTTAATCTAGATATTCATTTATCAGTCGTCAAACTTCATCTAACATGCCTCAACGTTCTTGAGCTTGCGGCCAGCCATTTTTATCTGCTTGGGTTAAGTAACCCGAATCGCGGATAAGAAATAAACTTGAAAATAAGAGGACTAGAGCCATCAGTTGAGTTACCACACAAAACTCACAACTCTAGTCCTAATGTTCAATAGTACCGAATTATTCTGCGTAATTGA
>NZ_JAYRTF010000031.1:0-29521 GCF_041919735.1 Acinetobacter sp. | reverse complement strand
TGAATTTCTTTGTCAGACATAGTGATCAGCATCTATATTTTATATCCAGTCCATGGTGATAAAAACCATCATAAACTAGACATTTTTATTGGTGAGAATATAGACACTTTAAATGGGTTCTAACATTAGTGTTTCTTATAATCGCCATTATGTTAAATAGATTCTAAAAAAGGCTTTATTTGAGCTGAAGAATGGATATAGAGTGGATGCCCAGGTTCTCCACTTTTATTTAATTTAAGATAATAGAGCTTGTCTTTCAGAAGCTGTTTTACAAAAGTTGATCTCTCGTTAAAAACGCCATCATTTCCCCAACAAGCAATAAGTTTTTGAGATTCTGCAGCTAATTGACTTAAGTACGCATCATTATCAGGCCCAATAGGATCTTCTTGGGACATCATTTCTTGTGGATCAGTTGCTCTATATGCAAAAAGATTAGCCATATAAATGCCACCACCACCCCAACTTTTAGCAAAATTTATACAACGAGTAATAGTTCGATCATCTTGAATATGATCTGCCTTTGATGGATTTAGACCAATAAATGTAAATATCGGTTTCTCTTTATCCCAAATACGCCAAAGTGAATAACGATATTTTTCACAGTCTGAAATTATTGCGCCCTTTTTCATAACACCCCTCTATTTACATATATGATTATATCTCTTGTATCATAACTACTGATTATTATGAAAAAAAGTTAATTTAATTCATGGTGATATCACAGAAATTTCTGTTGATGCTCTTGTTGATTCTGCAAATAAATCTTTGTTAGGTGGAGGCAGTCTAGATTACATTATTCACAAAAAAACAGGTCCTTTATTGAAAGAAGCTTGTATCAAATTAAATAAGACTAAAGGTGGTTGTCTAACTGGAAATGCAGAAATAACGATTGCTGGAACTTTACCGGCAAAGTTTCTAATTCATGCAGTTGGACCAAGATGGCTAAATGGTAAAAAAGGAGTACCACAACTACTTTGTGATACATATTAGCAATGCTTTAAAATGAGCTGAAGAAATTAAAGCTAAAACCGTTTCATTCCCTAATATTGCTACAGGCATATATTCTTTTCCGAGGAAAATAGCAACAGAAATTGCGATAGGGACTGTTCTTTCAGAATTACCTTACTACTCCGAAATTGAACACGTATTTTTTGTTTGTAAGGATGAGCTCAATCTTGAAATTTATAAACAAATCCTAAAACAGATAGAAGATCCTAAAATTGAAATTTTAATTTAAGTTTTCCTAAAATAAACATAATACACGTTATACGAAATTATTTAATTTATTAATATAATTCAGTATCTTATATTGGTTGGAACGGCTCAAACCTACAGGTCTGAGCCTTTTTGTTAATTTATCATGATTCGCGCCTAAGCTCTAAACAATGCTTCACGACTGTATGTGGCTTCATGAAACGCCAAATAATAAAATTGTTCAAAGAAATAAGTATAGCCGTCTTCCTCATTATTGATAGTGCCGCGGAGAGCAGCACAACGCTCAGCATTTATAAATCTTCCAGTGGCAGCTGATAGCTTTGCTTGATAATTTGACTCGGCACATCGGTTTTGACGCTGGTGATGCCATTTTTCTTGGTGAGATGCGTGGACTGGAATTTGCGGTAGCTTTCTAAGTCAGGCACCACAACTTTCAGCATGGCGTCGCATTCGCCTAAAATAATGTAGCACTCCATCACTTGCGGCAGTTCTTTCATCGCTTCAATAAAGGTATCAATGGTTTCGGCATCTTGGCCCACCAGCCAAATGCGGGAAAATAGCAGCAGCTGAAAACCGATTTTCTGCGGATCGACCACCGTGGTATAGCTTTGAATGACGCCTGCTTCTTCCAGCAGTTTCACGCGGCGCAGGCAGGAAGATGGGGACAGGCCAATTTCACGGGCGAGGTCGTTATTTTGCATGCGGCCGTTATTTTGCAAAGCCTGAATGATATTTTTATCAATACGATCCAGCTTTACTAGAATAGATTTAGAAGAAATCTTCATAAAATAGAATTTAATTCTAAAATTAATAATAAAATTAGAATAAATGAAATCCTATTTTAGCGCAATTCGCAGATACTGGCTTTGTCCATCAAGACAGTGACAGGAAAAGGAAATGTCTGTATTAGTACTCTTTGCACTTACGGTAACACCGCTTATTTTTACACCTGGGCCAGATATGCTGTTCATTCTGTCTCAAGTGATGGGTAAGGATGCAAAAGCAGGCATGATGGCAACCATCGGCGTTTGTTCAGGCTATCTGGTGCATTCGGTGCTGGTGGCTTTGGGGATTGCGGCGATTATTGTGTCTTTTCCGCTTTTGTTTGAAACCATCCGCTGGCTGGGGATCGCTTATCTTTTGTATTTGGCGGCGCATCTGATTAAATCGGTTTTCAGCAATAAAAAACTGTCTATTGAACATAAAAGCGCTTCTAACCCAATCAAAAAAGGCTTTTTCACCGCATTGCTGAACCCCAAAGGCATGCTGATTTATTTTGCGATCTTGCCGCAGTTTATCGATAAATCCGGCAATACAGTAACGCAGGGCCTCGTTTTATCTTTGGTATTTATCGGGTTGATTTTTGTGGTGTACTGCGGGCTGAGTTTAGTATTTGCCAAAATCAGTCAAAAAACCCATATTGATGCGCATAAGCAAAAATGGATTGATGGCGCCTCTGGCGGCCTGCTGGGTTTGGCCGCTGCTTGGTTGATGGCGAATTAATGACGTGCCGCTTGTTTTGAGAGAAATCCATAGGCGGCATCAACCATCCATTCTTATCTAGAGCATGCAGATGAATAGATAGCATGCGTATAAATTGAATATGTATAACTATAACGCTTCAAGGCAGAGCCGGATGCAGATGCATGTACGTTGCGTAACGCCTAAGAACAGCCTGCTGCAACCCAGCAGGCTATTTTATAGATGTGGAAATGACTTGAAATTTGCATGAAGCGATTCTGCTATATGAACAGCTTTGGCGATATTGCGCGGATATTGGCAAGTTTGATGGCAGAAAATCAGGCTGAAATTAGGCATCTATCCTAAATGACATAAAGCGCATGATATGCGCGTCAGTCATTTCTGCATAAAAATGAATCATGGCTGATCAAGAAAAGAGATTAAATCAAAACTTTTGATGAGGTTAATCAAGTAAAAATATAATAAAAATCAATGGTTAAAAATTAACTAAATCGCCTTTGAAAACAGTTGAATAACAGTGTTTTGAAAAAGTGTGAACGATAAGTTCAAGGAATTTTACGCATTTTTACAGGTCTTTCGATATTTGTGACTTGACCGAAATGCCAATCACATTGCAAGATAGGGCACCTAAAAAATTTAAAGTGAAGAGTTAATATAACTTTTCTCAACATTTACATTTGCTAAAACAGCCGAGGATTACATGAAGGCTCTTGTTGCTGTAAAACGTGTGGTTGATGCCAACGTTAAAGTTCGTGTTAAACCGGACAACAGTGGGGTTGACCTTACTAACGTTAAGATGTCAATCAACCCATTTTGTGAAATCGCAGTGGAAGAAGCGGTTCGCTTAAAAGAAAAAGGAACAGTTTCAGAAATCGTTGTTGTTTCTATTGGTCCTAAAGAAGCGCAAGAACAAATCCGTTCTTCAATGGCGCTTGGCGCTGACCGCGGTATCCTGGTTGAAGCTGATGACAGCCAGCTGGGCGCGCTTGAAGTTGCTAAAATTTTAAAAGGCGTTGTTGATGCTGAACAGCCTCAATTGATCCTTCTAGGCAAACAAGCAATTGATGATGACTCAAACCAAGTGGGTCAGATGCTTGGCGCTCTTCTTGGCGCAGGCCAAGGTACTTTCGCTTCAGAAGTTAAAGTTGACGGCGACAAAGTACAAGTAACACGTGAAATTGACGGCGGCCTGCAAACTGTAGAGCTTGCGCTTCCTGCAATCATCACAACTGACTTGCGTTTGAACGAACCGCGTTATGCGGCTCTGCCAAACATCATGAAAGCGCGTAAAAAACCGCTTGATACCAAGTCACCGGCTGATTATGGCGTAAATCCTGCAACTAAGCTTAAAACTGTTAAAGTTGAAGCGCCTGCAGAACGTAAAGCTGGCGTGCAAGTGAAGTCTGTAGACGAGCTTGTAGAAAAATTGAAAAATGAAGCGAAAGTGATCTAATACAGAAGGATAAAAATCATGAGTATTTTAGTTATCGCTGAGCACGACAACAAAGCACTTAACGGTGCAACTCTTAACGTTGTTGCTGCGGCGCAAAAAATCGGTGGTGATATCACTGTATTGGTTGCTGGTTCAGGCGCGCAAGCGGTTGCTGATCAAGCGGCTAAAGTTGCTGGCGTAAGCAAAGTATTGCTTGCTGACGACGCTGCTTATGCAAACCAATTGGCTGAAAATGTAGCGAAATTAGTTGCTTCTATCGGTTCTGGCTATTCGCACATTCTTGCTGCGTCTACAACGACTGGCAAAAACATTCTGCCTCGCGCAGCTGCGCTTTTAGACGTAAGCATGATCACTGACATCATCGCTGTTGAAAGCCCTAAAACTTTCAAACGTCCAATCTACGCAGGCAACGCGATTGCAACTGTAGAATCTGCTGAATCTGTTGTTGTTGCAACAGTCCGCGGTACTGCATTTGATCCAGTTGCTGCTGAGGGCGGTTCTGCTGCAGTTGAAGCGCTTGCTTCTGCTGGCGATGCAGGTATTTCTAAGTTCATTAACGAAGAAATCGTTAAATCTGAACGTCCAGAATTGACAGCTGCACGCATTGTTGTATCAGGCGGCCGCGGTGTGGGTTCAGGTGAAAACTACCACACTGTGCTTGATCCATTGGCTGATAAGCTGGGTGCTGCTCAAGGCGCGTCACGTGCTGCAGTTGATGCTGGCTTCGTACCAAACGATATGCAAGTCGGTCAAACAGGTAAAATCGTTGCGCCTGACCTATACATCGCTGTAGGTATCTCTGGTGCAATTCAGCACTTGGCGGGTATGAAAGAGTCTAAAGTGATCGTTGCGATCAACAAAGACGAAGAAGCGCCAATTAATGCAGTAGCAGACTACTGGTTAGTGGGTGACTTGAACACTGTCGTTCCAGAATTGGTTTCTAAAATCTAATTCCTGAACAGACTGTTCTCAAAAAACCCTTAGAGCAATCTAAGGGTTTTTTTTATGGTCTGATGTTTTTAGATAATTGCTTTGCGTTTAGCTGAATGGCAGATAAATGCTGATTAAAGCAAAAAGCGCTCAGGCTGCGTTTCAGCCATCCAAATTGGCGTACAGACGCGATGAGCGGGAAATTCTATCCGTCCAAGTTCCATTCAATGACAGGGATTCTGCACGCAGGCGCGGCGTTTTAGCGGTGTATTTCACATTCATGGCGTCGGATTCAGCTGAATGTTGAATTTTGGGTGAAAAACACTCAAATTATTAAAAAATATAACGGGATAGTCTGTATCCAAAACACACATTTTAGAGCGGTTTTGTGCTATAATTTACGGCTGTATTTTACATTTTGACTCATGCTTTTGAGTGAAATTTTAGCTGAATTTACGACATATAAATGCGGGTCATTTTTGCCTGTATAATAAGGAGTATGCATGAGCGTATCGGAAATTAGACCGATTGCCATTGAGGATGAACTCAAAAGTTCATATCTCGATTATGCGATGAGCGTAATTGTATCGCGTGCATTGCCAGATGTGCGGGATGGTCTAAAACCTGTTCACCGCCGCGTGCTTTTCGCAATGCACGAATTGGGCAATGACTACAATAAAGCGTACAAAAAATCTGCCCGTGTAGTCGGTGACGTGATCGGTAAATATCACCCGCATGGTGACTTCGCCGTTTATGAAACAATCGTCCGTATGGCGCAGGATTTCAGCTTGCGCTATCAATTGGTGGATGGTCAGGGCAACTTCGGTTCGGTCGATGGCGACAGCGCTGCGGCAATGCGTTATACCGAAGTCCGTATGCGCAAGTTAACCCATGAGCTATTGGCCGATCTTGAAAAAGACACCGTAGAGTGGGAAGACAACTACGACGGTTCTGAGCGCATTCCGCAAGTGATGCCGACGCGTGTGCCGAACTTGCTGATTAACGGTGTAACCGGTATTGCCGTCGGTATGGCGACCAACATGGCGCCGCACAACATGACCGAAGTGATCAATGCCTGCTTGGCTTATGCCAATAATCCGCAAATCAGTATTGAAGGCTTGATGGAACACATTTCAGGTCCAGACTTCCCTACAGGCGGTATTATTTACGGTAAATCAGGCATTGTTGATGCTTACCGCACAGGTAAAGGCCGTTTGCATATCCGCGGTAAATACCATATCGAAGAAGACCAGAAAACTGGCCGCAGCACGATTGTCTTCACAGAAATTCCGTATCAGGTCAACAAAGCGAAAACCATTGAACGTATTGCTGAGCTGGTAAAAGAGAAAAAACTGGAAGGCATTTCAGAACTGCGTGATGAATCCGATAAAGACGGCATGCGTATTGCCATTGACTTGAAACGCGGTGAAAACGCCGAAGTGATTGTCAATAATCTGTTCATGAATACGCAGCTGGAAAACTCATTCAGCATCAACATGGTGTGTTTGGATAACGGTCAGCCGAAGCTGATGAATCTGAAAGACATCATTGCTGCCTTTGTGCGCCACCGTCAGGAAGTCGTGACACGCCGCACCATGTTTGAATTGCGTAAAGCACGTGAACGCGGCCACATCTTGGAAGGCTTAACGGTTGCATTGGCCAATATTGATGCCATCATTGAAACCATTAAGAGTTCTGCCAACCCGGCTGAAGCGCGTGAACGTTTACAAGCAGGTGAGTGGGCTGCGGGTGGTGTTGCTGCACTGCTTGAAAAAGCAGGTTCAGTTTCAGTTCGTCCAGATGAAATTGAAGGCGAAGATCCAAACCGTCCATTTGGTATCGATGGTGATATTTACCGTCTGTCTCCAACGCAAGTGGGTGCAATCCTTGAATTACGTTTACACCGCTTAACCGGTCTCGAACAAGATAAGTTGCATGCGGAATATACGGATATTCTTGGTCAAATTGCTGAATACACCGCAATTTTGAATGACTTCAATTTATTGATGAACGTGATTAAAGAAGAATTGTCTTTAATCCTGCAGCAATATGGCGATGCACGCCGTACCGCAATCGTTGAATCGCGCATTGATTTCTCGCGTGAGGATTTGATTCCTGAAGAGCAAATGGTGCTGACGGTTTCAAAAACAGGCTATGCGAAAACACAGCCATTGTCTGACTATGCTGCGCAGCGCCGCGGCGGCCGTGGCAAGTCTGCAACGTCGATGAAAGAAGATGATTACATCCAGCACATGGTGGTGACGTCGAACCATGCGACCGTACTGTGCTTCACTAACGTGGGTAAAGTCTACCGCCTGAAAGTCTATGAAGTGCCGCAAGCATCCCGCGGCGCCAAAGGCCGTCCAATGGTGAACTTGCTGCCGCTGGAAGACAACGAAACGATTACCGCGATTTTGCCGGTCATCGATGCGCCGAAGAAATTTAAAGAACGTCTGGCGGACTTCAAAGCCTTTGTGAAAGCCAATGCTGCAACTTTGCAAAGCAATGAAGTGATCAATTCGCATTTTGAGGAATTGGAAACGGCTTTAGCGGAGTCTGAAGACGGCGCGGACGATATTTCTGATGCATTGCGCATTCAATTGAAACAATTGGGCTTAGAACTTTCTGCAACAGATCTTGATGATGACATTATCAATGATTTTGCGCAGCAGGCTGAAGCGGTACGCAAAAACTTCTACGTCTTTATGGCGACAGAATACGGTACGATCAAGCGTGTTGAACTGGAACAGTTCTCAAATGTCCGCTCAAACGGCTTGCGCGCAATTGAGCTGAATGGCGACGATACCTTAATCGGCGTTGCGATTACGGACGGCGAACAGCAAATTATGCTGTTCTCGAACGAAGGCAAAGCGATCCGTTTCGCAGAAACTGATGTGCGTTCAATGGGTCGTTCTGCCAAAGGTGTACGCGGTATGCGTGTCACCATTGGTGCAGCTGCTCAAGCGGAAGATGTTGAAGACGCAGATGTGGATTCAGATGATGAAGAATCTTCAGATTCAGCATTAATCAGCCGTATTGTGTCATTGGTGGTGGTTCCAGAAACCGGTGAAGTGCTCTGCGCTTCTGAAAATGGTTACGGCAAGCGTACCCCTGTAGATGACTTCCCAACCAAAAAACGTGGCGGTAAAGGCGTAATTGCGATCAAAACTTCTGAACGTAACGGACAGCTGGTTGGCGCAGTCGCGATTGATGAAACCAAAGAGCTGATGCTGATTTCTGATGGCGGCACCTTGGTGCGCACACGTGCATCTGAAGTGGCGCAAACTGGCCGTAACGCGCAAGGCGTGCGCTTGATCCGTTTGGGCAACGAAGAGCTATTGGTGGGCGTGGTTTCGATTGAAGCGGTCGAAGAAGATGATGAATTGCTGGATGATGCATCTTTAGCGGCTGTTGATGGCGCTGTTGAGCCAAATGCAGATGCTGCAGCCGACGAAATCATTGCCGAAAATGAATCTGATTTAAACGAGCCTGAAGAAGACTGAGTTTAAATCTATGAAATGAGGGCGCTTCGGCGTCCTTTTTTCTATGTCTGCATGAAGAAAGGATAAGAATGATGATGAAGCTTAAATATGCGGTATTGGCATCAGCGCTGGCCTTGGCTGGCTGTGACAAACTTGGTCAGCAGGCAATGAATGCAATTCCTGACCCAAGCCCTTCGCAAGCTCAGGCCGCGCAAGCCGCCTATGATGATTTGCGTGAGCAGAATTTTGATCAGCTGATGCCGCGTTTAGAGCCGGAGCTGCAGGCGCGTTTTAATGGCAATGAAAAGCAGATGCATAAATTTGCGCGCGGTTTGCCGAAAGAAAATTATAAAACCAAAAAAATTGTCGCAAAAAATATGGTCAAATCAACCGGTCAGCCGAGCAAATATACCGTGACTTATGAATATGCCTATGAGAAAAATTTGGTGCAGTATGATGTCAGCTTTGACAAAGCTGGCGGCAGCGACAAGATTCGAGATTTAAGCGTTTCGGTTTTTGGCGAGAGTATTTAACTCATTCACGGCTGATTTCGGATGTATTGCCGCAGAGCTATCATTGCAAAAAAAAATCATTTCTGCGCAACGTACTGCTGTTTTTGCTGAGCAACGCATTTAAAAGATGCTCAGCATCACACGTCTTATAAAAAAAGAAAATTTAAAAAGACAGCGCTGCAAAATCATCTCTGCAAAAATGCATTGCAAGGCTTTTGTCCGCTATTTTTTTGCATGAAATTTTAGAATCTACAAAAGAAACTCTCTTTTAATTGTTTATATCTTATTGTTTAAATTATAAAAATAAAATAACGTCCTGAAACCATAGCTGCTGCATTGATCCCCAAAGAATGAATAAAAAGACACCTGAAATAGAGTGGAGAGCCTGCTTTTCAGCTGCAGCCAAATTGCATAACGGCAGGATTTTTTCTTAATTTTTGGGATTTAAAATGCCAAATCTTCCTCAGTAAAGCAGCATATAAAAAACCATATATTAACTTTAAGTTAATGAACTTGTTTTGAGGTTGATTGATCAAAATCTGAGAAAACGTTTTTATAGCTTCAGAGATCAATACAGCATCAGGATCAATCAGACATGGAAGGTTCAGTACAAAATAAGCCGCGGATGTGGAATACGCGCAGACATACCAAGCAGCAGAAAATCGATCTGGCTCGGCAATATACCGACGGAGCAGTTATTCCGACACAGGATATTATTAAAGTTCTGGAAACACTAATTACACCGGGCGACCGTGTGGTCTTGGAAGGCAATAATCAAAAGCAGGCAGATTTCCTGTCTCGCTCATTGGCGCAGGCCAATGCCGCAGTCTTACATGATCTGCATATGATTATGCCGAGTGTAGGCCGTCCTGAACATTTAGATCTATTTGAAAAAGGCATTGCGCGCAAACTGGATTTCTCTTTTGCAGGCACGCAAAGCCTGCGCATCAGTCAGTTGATTGAAGATGGCTTGCTGGAAATTGGCGCAATTCATACCTATATCGAACTCTATTCAAGACTGCTGGTCGATTTGATTCCGAACGTGGTGCTTTCGGCAGGCTTTATGGCTGACCGTCAAGGCAATATTTATACTGGGGCCAGCACCGAAGACTCTCCGGCGCTGATTGAACCTGCAGCATTCAGTGACGGCATTGTCATTGTTCAGGTGAATGAATTGGTGGATGACGTTCAGGATTTGCCGCGTGTGGATATTCCTGCTTCTTGGGTGGATTTTGTCGTGGTTGCGGACAAGCCGTTTTATATCGAACCGTTATTTACCCGTGACCCAAAACATATCAAGCCTGTGCATATTTTAATGGCGATGATGGCGATCCGCGGCATTTATGAAAAACACAATGTGCAGTCGCTGAATCATGGCATCGGCTTTAATACCGCTGCCATAGAATTGATTTTGCCAACCTATGGTGAATCGTTAGGGCTGAAAGGCAAGATTTGCCGGAATTGGACACTCAACCCGCATCCCACTTTAATTCCAGCAATCGAATCAGGTTGGGTCGAAAGTGTACATTGTTTTGGTACAGAACTAGGGATGGAAAAATATGTTGCGGCACGCCCAGACATCTTCTTTACTGGACAGGATGGCTCATTGCGTTCCAACCGTATGATGTGCCAGCTTGCAGGTCAATATGCGGTTGATCTGTTTATTGGCGCAACGTTGCAGGTAGATGGAAGTGGACATTCTTCGACGGTGACCAAAGGCCGTTTGGCAGGTTTTGGCGGTGCGCCGAATATGGGGCATGACCCGCGCGGCCGCCGTCATGCAACACCTGCCTGGCTGGATATGCGTCAGCCGAGTGACGGTGATACAAATACCTATTTAGAACGTGGCAAAAAGCTGGTTGTGCAAATGGTGGAGACTTTCCAGGAAGGTGGTAAGCCGACTTTTGTTGATACCTTGGATGCCGTGGATGTCGCTCAAAAAGCCGGTATGCCGCTTGCGCCAATTATGATCTATGGTGATGACGTGACCCATCTTTTGACAGAAGACGGCATTGCCTATCTGTATAAAGCGCGCAGCTTGCAAGAGCGTCAGGAGATGATTGCTGCAGTGGCTGGCGTTACAGAGATTGGATTAAGGCATGATCCTAAAATAACAGAACGCTTAAGACGCGAAGGTCTGGTGGTATTCCCAGAAGATTTAGGCATCCGCCGCACAGATGCAACACGTGAATTATTAGCTGCCAAAAATATTGCAGATCTAGTCACTTGGTCGGATGGTTTATATCAGCCGCCTGCAAAATTCAGGAGCTGGTAATGAATGCCTATGTTCAGCCTTACTTTTTGCAGCAATGCATTTGGCTGGCGGATGCAGCCGTCGAATCATTGATTGACGAAGTTCATTTAACCCCTAAGCCGGCTTTGGTAGATCAGCGCGGCAGTGGCGCGCATGATGATTTGAGCCTTGAACTCATGGTGCAGTCGGCGCACAGTCTGCGGCCGATGTTTATAGAAATGGCGCAGGCGGCATACCAGCAGCATGCTTGTCTGCAAACGCTGCGTGAAACTATTGGTGCTATTGGCCGGGCCGGTGAAGCAGCTATGCTTTCCACAACGCAAGGGGTGAATACGCACCGCGGTGCGATCTGGGCTTTGGGGCTGCTGGTTACTTCGACTGCTTTATCACTACGCAATCGAAATGTATGTACGGCTGAACAATTATGCCAGCAAGCAGGACAGCTGGCGCAGCTGGAAGATACTTATATATCGGCTCAGGCTTTAAGCCATGGACAGCAAGTCCAGAAAGCTTTAGGCGCCAAAGGGGCCAAGGTACAGGCGCAGGAAGGATTCCCTGCAATTATTCAGCAAGGATTACCTCAGCTTTATCACAGCCGTCAGCGTAATGGCAATAATGAAGAAGCTGCCCGAATCGATGCGTTGCTGGCCATGATGGCAGTGCTGGATGATACCTGTGTGCTTTACCGCGCAGGCCAAGCGGGTCTTTTACGCATGCAGCAGGGCGCCCGCCATGTGCTGAGCTGTGGCGGATATGCTGCAGCCGCTGGTCGCCGCGCCTTGAATATTTTAGAAGAGGATCTGATGCAGCTGAGAGCTTCGGCCGGCGGTGCGGCGGATTTGCTTGCAGCCACTTTATTTTTGGACCGAATAGAGCGGCATCATCATAAGGAAAAAATGTAATGGAAATACTTAATTTTGAATTTGCAGCTGGGCCAGCGCCTGCGCAGCGTGCGCTGGTCGGCTGTGTTGGCTCCGGTGATTTGGAAATTTTAATGGAACCCAAAGCAGAAGGCAGCTTGTCTATTGAAGTGACAACCTCTGTTGATGGCAGTGCTCAGCGTTGGAAAAATGTATTTGAACGCATGTTTGCAGGACAATTGCCGCCTGCAGTTCATATTGATATCCACGATTTTGGCGCTACGCCAGGTGTAGTGCGTTTGCGTTTAGAGCAGGCTTTTGAGGAGGTGGCTCATGGCTGATTTAGAGTTGTTACTGAACAAGCAGAGTTTTATCGAACTAGGTGCCCGTGAACGCATTAAAGCTGTTTTGGATCAAGGAACATTTAGAGAGCTGCTCGGCCCGTTTGAACGGATCATGTCGCCTTGGCTGAATAAGCAGAATATTGTTCCGCAGGCCGATGACGGTGTTGTCGTGGCTAAAGGGACTTTGCAAGAGCGCCCTGTAGTTGCCATTGCCATTGAAGGCGTGTTTCAAGGCGGAAGCCTTGGCGAAGTGGGCGGCGCAAAAATTGCCAGCGCGCTTGAACTGGCGGTTGAAGATAACCGCAATGGCATTCCCACAGCAGCAGTGCTTTTTTTAGAAACCGGCGGCGTGCGCTTGCAGGAAGCCAATCTTGGGCTGGCTGCTATTGCCGAAATTCAAGCCGCTATTGTTGAGCTGCGCCAATACCAGCCGGTGATTGGTGTAATCGCTGGAAGTGTCGGCTGTTTTGGCGGCATGTCCATTGCTGCTGCTTTATGCAGTTATTTAATCATGACGCAGGAAGGGCGGCTTGGCCTCAATGGCCCGCAAGTGATCGAGCAGGAAGCTGGAGCGCAAGAGTACGACTCTAAAGATCGGCCGTTTATTTGGAGCATTACAGGCGGCGAACAGCGCACAGTCAGCGGTTTGGCAGATGCCTTTGCAGACGATGACCGTGGGCAGGTTAAACAGCAGATTGCCGACTTTTTGGTGCAGGGAATCCCGCAATTGCACCGCAGTTTAAATTATGAATTTTATTTGCCGAAGCTGCTGCAGCTGGACACAGAACAGCAATCTGCACCGCAGGATGTGCTGCTGACATATCAAGGAGAGCAGGTATGAATATGGATGTTCAATTAAATAAGGCCTCCGTTCGCGGCAAGCAATGGTTCAGCGCTTTAACGCAAGGTTTTCAGCAGCAAGAATCCGCTGTGCAATCGGTTTTAATTGCAGATGGAGTGCTGAATCAGCAGCCTATTCGAGTCATTGCAGTTGTGCCGGATGCGCATAATCTCTTTCCTCGGGCGCGTTCGGGTGAAGTGGGACTGCTGGAAGGTTGGTCATTGGCAAAAGCAGTTGATGAGGCGATTCAAGCAGATCAAGACACAGCAGAAAAACGCATTATTCTGGCTATTGTGGATGTGCCGAGCCAAGCCTATGGCCGCCGTGAGGAGCTCTTTGGCATTCATCAAGCACTTGCTGGCGCGGTGGACAGCTATGCCCGCGCGCGTTTAGCGAAGCATCCTGTAATTAGCCTCTTGGTTGGAAAATCAATGTCGGGTGCATTCTTAGCGCATGGCTATCAGGCGAACCGTATTTTCGCATTGAATGACAGCGGAGTCATGGTGCATGCCATGGGGAAAGAATCCGCTGCGCGCGTTACGTTGCGTACCGTAGAGGAATTGGAACAGCTGGCATCCAGCATTCCACCAATGGCGTATGACATTCAAAGTTATTCCACGCTAGGATTGCTGACGGAATGCCTTGCCGTCGAAAACCCAGAGCAGCCGGAAACGGCTGACATAGAACGCATACAGCAAGTTATTGCTGCTGCGGCAGCGGATATCCGCCTGCAAAACTCTACAAGTTTAGAACAGCGCCTGCATGGTGAAAATAGGCAAATGTCTAAGCGGGTGCGTGAATTAATGCGTGAGCAGTGGTGATGGACATACAGCTGCAGCCGCATGATCTGCTGTGGGGCATGACCTTTGCTGATCTTCCGGATGACCGTCCGGACTGGGTGGATGGTGCTATCCAGCGGGGAGATCCAGTGGTTGTGCGCAGAGCCGCACCGACCAGCGGTAAGCTGCCTGTGGGCATTCGCGGCACGCAGCGCCATCAGCGCTATGCAGCGGAAATAGCAGTCCATCGGATCAAGCACTTTGTAAAACCCGAACAGCTGCGCCATGTCAATTTGGAAAAATTTCCACATTTGGCTGAACCGGTGCAAAAACTGCAGGCGTGCATGCAGGCCTTCTCATGGGACTGGGGCTATACAGGCAGTATGGGATTTGAGCTGGCGACGGGGCATTCCACGGTGACAGCGCAAAGTGATATTGATGTACTGATCCGTGTTCCTCACTATTTGAGCAAAAGTGAAGCGCAGTGTTTATGGCGCATGCTGGAGCAAACGCAGCTGCCATTGGATGTACAGCTGCAGACGCCTTTCGGCGGCACAGCTTTGAAAGAATGGGTCCGCAGTACCGGTAAAGTTTTGCTGAAATGTAATGACGGTGCGGTGTTAACTGATAATCCTTGGCAGCTATAGGGCATAGGCATGAGTACGATTTGGGTTTTTCCGGGACAGGGTGCGCAAAAAGTGAATATGCTGCACGATTTGCCTCAGACTGAGACAGTCCACGCATATATTGCGCGCGCATCTGAGGCACTGCAGCAGGATGTGCTGCTGCTGGATCAGGCCGGCTCACTCAAATCGACGTATGCGGTTCAGCTATGCCTGTATATTGCCGGTACAGTCAGCGCGGCATTGTTAGTAGAACAGCAGATGAAACCAGATTATGTTGCTGGGCTATCGATAGGTGCATGGGCGGCAGCCGCAGCGGCAGAGGTCTTGAGCTTTGAAGATGGCATCCGATTGGTTGCGCGCAGGGCTTCACTCATGCAGCAGGCTTATCCGCATGGCTATGGCATGACTGCGCTGATTGGCGCAGACCAGACATCCGCCAGTGCATGGGTTGCAGAAGTATATGCGCAAACTGCAGATGTATATGTCGCCAATATCAACGCGGCGAATCAGATTGTGATTGCAGGATCAGATGCCGCCATGGAACAGGTGGCAAGAATAGCGAAGCAAAATGGCGCCGTGGCTAAGCGGCTGAATGTCAGTGTGCCGTCCCATTGTGAATTGCTGCTGCCGCAAGCTTATGCATTGGAGCAGGAAGTTCAAAAAATTGATACGCAGCCGCCTCGAATCCGTTATTTAAGCGGTACGACAGCCCGGCTGTTAACGAAACAGGATCAGATTATGGATGATCTGACCTTCAACATGAGCAGGATGATTGACTGGGAAAGCACAGTGCAATCAGCGTGGGAAAGAGGAGTTCGTCTACAGATTGAAGCATGGCCAGGCAATATTCTGACTGGATTGGCAAAAAAAATATTTACCGAAGGAACTGTGATGTCTTTTCAGGGAACACGTTTAGACACATTGATATTTGAAATGCACAAGGAAAAAGATCGCAGTATTTAAGCGCTGTCGATCAGGCAACTGAACTGAAAGTTCAAGGGAATAAAGGAACGGATTATGATTATTTATGGAACAGCGATTCTGGCAATTTGCCACTTGCTTGGCGATTATTTAGGAAATTTGCTGGGTTCGCTCTTAGGCGTGCAGGCGAATGTTGGTGGCGTTGCCATCTCGATGATTCTGCTCATTTTAACCAAGGAAATCTTGGCGAAGAAAGGCCATTTGCCTCAGATTACGCAGTTTGGCGTGCTGTATTGGTCGGGTATGTATATTCCTATTGTTGTCGCTATGTCGGCTGGACAAAATGTGGTTGCCGCAATGTCAGGCGGAGTTTTGGGCGCTGTGGTTTCAATTGCATCATTAATTGGCACAGTTTTAGTGATCCGCTATTTAAACCGCATGAGCGGCGATTATGACACTTATGAATGGGCTGCTGAGCTGCGGGAAGAAACAGCTTAAATTCAGGCAACAGTAAATTTACATAAAAGGAATTATGCAATGGATGCGATTATCTCTGTATTGACGAAAAATGCGCTTGTGACAGCTTTAGCTGTAACAGGGATCATGATGTTTGTTTCACATTTGCTCTCAAAATACCTCACACGAGGCAAACTGCAAAGCTCAGCAATTGCGATTACGATGGGGCTGGTGCTGGCTTATTTTGCTGGGCTGTATACCCAAGGTACAAAAGGGGTATCTGATATCGCTATTTTTTCCGGTTTTGCCCTGCTTGGCGGCGCAATGATTCGGGATTTGGCGATTGCCTCCACAGCGTTTGAAGTGGATGTCAAAGAAGTTAAAAAAGCAGGGAAAATTGGCGTAATCGCGCTGGTGCTGGGTTGTGTTGTGCCATTTGCTATCGGAGCAGGCTTTGCCTGGCTTATGGGCTATAAGGATCCTGTCTCTATGACCACGATTGGTGCGGGTGCAATGACTTATATTGTAGGGCCAGTTACAGGTTCAGCTATTGGCGCAAGCTCTGAAGTGATTGCATTATCAATTGCTATCGGTCTGATTAAAGCTGTATTTTTCATGGTCGGCACGCCATTGTTCGCTAAATTTATGTACTTGAAAAGCCCGCGCTCGGCCATGGTTTTTGGCGGTCTGGCTGGAACAACCAGCGGCACGGCAGCTGGACTGGCAGGCACAGATGTTCGTTTGGTTCCATATGGCGCACTGGTCGCAACGTTTTATACGGGTTTAGGATGCCTGCTGGGCCCTTCGTTATTTTTCTTAACAATCAATGCATTTTTCGGTTAAGGCAAAACGCATTGAATCCTTAGGCAGTTGATTGCGTGGACAATGAATTGCCTATGTCCTCATTTTAGCTTTGCTGAACATTCGGCATTCTGCAATCAATGCCAAGAGATTGGGATCGGGTTCTTTGCTTTTGAGGAAGACCAGCCCAATTTCCTGCTTAATTTTATAAGGGGATTGCAGCGGTATCAGTTTCACTGAACTTTCATAAATGGTCGAAATACGCCCAGGTAAAAGTGCTAAGCCCACGCCTGAGCTGACCATGCTGATGAGGGTGAAAATATCGCTGACTTCCAAAAACACTTTAGGGTCAATGCCGGCTTTTTCAAAAATAATGTCACTGTCGCTGCGGGTGGCAAAGCCTTTGGCCAAAGTTAAAAAAGTTTCATTTTTGAATTGGCTTAAATCAATTTCTGCAAGCTGCGCATAGCTTGAATCTTTATTGACCGCTAAAAAAATCTCATCTTTAAACATTGGCAGCTGTTCAAAGCCCTGAAAACCAGTAGTTTCATTCAGTGCAACAATAATGGCATCCAACTCAGTGGCTTTAAGTTTTTGAACTAAGTCTGCATTAGAGTTGAGCAAGAGCTGAATATCCAGCTCTCCGCGCCGCAGCTTGAGTCCGCTGATGACACTGGGCAGGGTATTGACGGTCAGTGAATATAAGGAGCCTAAATTAAGTACTTTGGAGGCAAAGCCTGCGGCTTCACGGGTTTTATTGACCGTTATGACAATATCCTGCACAATTTTTTTGGCATGCTCCTCTAAAACATAGGCGCTTTTTAAAGGGATTAAATTTCTACCTTCATTTTTAAACAAGGGGCAGCCCATGGCGCTTTCCAGCGAATGCAACGCCTTATGCACACTGACATTGCTTAACTCCATTTCCGCGGCCGTTTTTGATAAATTGCCGCAGCGCATGAATGCTAAAAAAACTTGGATTTTTTTTAAGGTTAATTCATCATCAATTTTCATCTTATCAATCCAAAATTCTTTTAGGTGTATTTTGACGCAGTGCCAGTTTGTTTGAATCAGGCGGTGAAGCGGTATCTGACGTTGAGCCAGATTAAAATATAATGCCGTATTCAGCAGAATGCTCAATAGCTAAAAAGGCTAATGCGCATTTGTCTTTATGCATCTAAGAATTGAAAACGTATTTTCAGGTGCTATCCAGCGCACGATAAAACGGGCGATAAGCCGTCTTTTTATGGGATGCCGATTTAAAAACTGAGCGTTACTTTAAAAACTCAGCTTAACAGCATGATGCTTAAATAATGTGCTCTGCATTCAAAATAAAAAGGACGCCGGAGCGTCCTCTTTATGCCAATAACGGCTGTTTTATCTATTACAGCGTATTGTTCAATTGAGCGTTATAGTTCTTTTGTTTTTCATAATCGAACTGGCCTTCCCACTTGCTGATCACCAGCACGGCCAAAGCATTGCCGATGACATTCAGCACTGTTCGCGCCATATCTAAAATACGGTCAATACCGGCAATAAATGCCAGGCCTTCCAGCGGAATGCCGACACTGCCCAGTGTCGCTAACAGTACAACGAAAGACACACCCGGAACACCGGCAATCCCTTTCGATGTGATCATCAAGGTCAGCACCAGGATCACCTGCTGGCTAATGCTTAAATCAATGCCGTAGAGCTGCGCGATAAAGATCGCGGCAATGCTTTGATAGAGCGTAGAACCATCCAGATTGAATGAATAGCCGATTGGAATCACGAAGCTGGTAATCGGCTTTGGCGCACCGTAAGCTTCCATTTTTTCCATAATACGTGGCAATACCGTTTCTGAACTGGCGGTTGAATAGGACAGGATCAATTCATCTTTTAACATTTTAATGATTGTCCAGATGCTGAAACCGCAAATTTTGGCCACAAAACCTAGAACAACGAAGATGAAGAAGAAAATCGCACCATAGACCACCAGCGCCAGTTTAACCAAAGGCAGCAATGAGCTGAAACCGAAGCTGGCTACAGTCGCTGCGATTAAGCCGAATACGCCGAATGGCGCAAACATCATGATCATGTGAGTGACTTTGAACATGGTCTCAGAAACAGCATGCAGCACATTAAGCAGCGGCAGTTTGGTTTCTGGCGCTAAAGAGCCTAGGCCAATACCGAACAGCACCGAGAAGAAAATAATCGGTAGCATTTGACCGCTGGTGAGGGCTGCAAAGAAGTTCGGCGGAATCAGCGATAGAATTGTTTGCACAAGGCCATGCGAATGTTCACTGACTTCATGGGTGGTTTCCTGATATTTGGAAATATCCACTTGCGTCAATGTAGACATGTCAATGCCAGCGCCAGGCTGGAATACATTGGCTGCAACTAAACCGACAATAATCGCGACGGTGGTAATGACTTCAAAATACAGAATGGTTTTGAAACCGAGTTTACCGACATTGGAACCATGGCTTGCATTGGCAATACCGAGAATCAGCATTGACACCACAAGCGGAATCACAATCATTTTAATGAGGTTAATAAAAATTGAGCCCAGCGGGGTCAATAAATTATTTACTAAGGCATCACGGTATTCAGGAGAATAGTGGAGAAAAGAGCCTAAAAGTATACCTAAAATGAGTGCAATTACGATTTGCCATGCGAGGCTCATCTTAATTTTTTTCATACTCAGCTCTGAAAAAACTAAATTAGGGACAAAAAAGATCTGCACGAGCTTTCATGCCGCATCCAAACAAGGAAGCAGCAGGAGAACAGTATTGGAGGCAGAATCGGTTAAGTCTATTTTGAAGATATTGTGAAAAATGAGCCAATTGTTTTTAGGAATACACGGCTGATTGGTGAATATTTTTTCAGTTTTATTTAATAATTCGATTCTTTGTATAAAATTAATTTATAAAATAGATAAAAATTATTAATAATTGACTAACCTTGTTTGAGTTGTGAGCAGCTTGCCGCTTTAATCCGCAGGGCGCCTCAATCGAAAGAAAGCCCAAATGAGGCATACGGAGCCGAAAATGCTCAAGTAAATCAGTTTCGGAATAACAATATCAGTCGGCACACCCATTTGATTCAGCTGAATAAACATTTGAATACCCTGAGTCGACGGCAGAAAATTTCCAAACAGCTGCAGCCAAAGCGGCATCGCGGCATGCGGCCATGCCGTGCCCGAGAGTAAAAACAGCGGAATCGAGGTAAAGACAATGACGTGGCCAGCGCGTTCCGGCATATCTAAAAATGAAGCCAGCAGCATGGCAAGGCCAATGATGCAGCCAATAAAAATCGGTACAGCCAGCAGCATGCCGGTAAAATTTCCACCGCGCGGATAATCATACAGCCAATAGGTAAAGCCGAATAAATAGAAACAGCCGAGGCAGCCGATGGTCATCATGGCGGCAAAGATGGCCCAAAATTCTGCAGTGCTGGGCGTCCAGCGCCGCTGTTCACGGTAGCCGGCCAGCAGCATGCATAAGCCCAGAACAATGGTCTGATGAATGATCAGCGGCGCCACAGCCGGGAAGATATAGCTGCCGTAGCCCGACAGTGTATTGAAGAGCGGGATTTGGTGAATGGAGAGCGCGGGAGAAAAATGCGAGACATTGCCGAATTTTTCAGCCTGTTCCGCCAGTGCATGCTCAATGGATGTGGCCAGTCCCAATCCAACCTGCTTGGTCTTCAAAAAGTTGGCTGCACTGAGATATAAGCCGACACCGCCGACTTCACCGCGGCGGATGCTGTTGGATAAATTGCTGGGCAGCAGCAGAATGCCATCCGCCTGCTGGCGTTGGACCATGCTTTGCGCTTCGGCAAAATTTCCAGTGACGGCTTTAATCTCAACATTGGGGCTTTTCGACACTTCTCCAATAATGGCGGACGTGGCGGCGCTTTGCTCTTCATCCACAATGATAATCGGCAAGGCCTGCGCCTGCTGCGCTTGATAGGCTGTCGGGTAAAAAAAACTGTACATGAATACCGATAAAATCAGCGTGGTCAAAATCGAAGAATTGGCCGCAATATTTTTAAAGGTCTGCAGGTAATGCACGAAGAATGCTTTCAAGGCTGCATCTCCTTGAAATATTTTTTCAAAAAGAAGTAGGCCAAAGCGAAATACAGCACAGCATAAATCAGCAGAATCAAAAAGGGCTGCAGGGAAGATGACAGTGGACTGCCAATCACCCATTGCTCTGTCTGCAGTTTGGCATAAGGCGTATACGGAATAATATGCGCCCAGAATTTGGTAAACATCGGCGCATTATTTAAGGGCAGGGTCACGCCGGCAAAACTTAAGGATGAACCGCCATACACCGCAATCACGCCGAAAGTTTTCGATAAGTTTCGGGTCGCCAGCACAATGGCGCTGCTGATAAAGGCATATGCGCCGTAAAATAAAACCTGCGCCGCCAAAATCAGCCAAAGATGGCCTGCCACAAACCAGCCGCGGATGCCAATCAGCCAAATCATCCAAAGCCAGGTCCACAGTGTAAAGATTAGAATGTAGATCAGGTTTTTACTCATCAGCGCGCTGAAGAGGCTTTGACCGTGCAGCCATTGCGCTGCCGTTTGGAATTTAAGTTCCTGTCCGACCGAAAAAGCCACGCAGCAGCACAGCAGCAAATGCAGAATCGCAGGAATCATATAGGGTTCTAAATAGAACTCATAATTCAGCCCTGGATTGTACAGCGGTGAAATTTTCACATTGGGTGTCGGCGCATCCAAGGAGGGGATTTTATTTTCCAGATAATCCTGCCCCATGAACTCAGCCGCAGCCTGCAGCGTGCCCAGCAGCATGGCGGATGAAATGGTATTGCCGACGCTGAAATAGCTTTGGTTGAATGCAATGCTGATTTCTGCATCTTTGGCTTGCACCATGCGCTGTTCAGCGCCCGCAGGAATATGCACATAGCCCCAAATTTTGTTTTGATTCAGCTGGCGTTCAACTTCGCTCTGGCTTTCACTGATGAGCGCAATGTTCAGCGCGCTGTTTAAATTTAAATGATGCTCAATATTGCTGCTGAGCTGGCTATGGTCTTGGTCAATAATGGCGATCGGCAAGTGCTCTGCTTTGCCCGCGGCAAACATGCTGCAGAACAGCACAATAATAAAGGCCGGCGCCAGCGTGACGAGGCACAAATCCCATTTGTGCCGCAACAGATAGTGCAGTTCACGCAGCATGCCGGAAAGCATTTTTATTTGGCCTCTTTGGCTTTAAACAGCACGCTCATGCCTGCTTTTAAATCCGGTATGGCCTGCGCAGGGGCTAAATGCACTTTAAAGCTGCGGATATCGTAGCCGCTGGTTTGCCGTGTGGTTTTGATGGTGGCGAAATCCCCCTCAGCATCAATCTGCTTAATGTTGAATTCAGCCGTTTGATCCAGCGCAGGAATATAGCCGCTCATGCTTTTGGCTTTATAGACTGACTGATATTGGTCTTCACGCACATTCAGGCTGATCCAAAGATCATCACTTTGAATAATGCTGACCACGGGCACACCCATGGCGACAAGTTCAGACGGCTTGCCATAGGTTTTGGAGACGGTTCCGCTGATTGGCGAAACAAGTTTGGTTTCCGCTTCCAGCGCATTGGCTTCGGCTACGGCGGCTTTGGCAATATCCACCTGCGCATCCGCCGAAGATTTCTGCTCTGGCGTGCTGCCGCGTTTAGCGCGGGCATATTGCTGGTAGGAGGCCTCGGTCATTTCTGCAGCGGATACAGCGGCAGCATGCATTTCATCACGGCGCTGGCGCGAAATGACGCCTTCTTTAAACAGATTGGCGCCGCGCTGATACGTGGTTTGCGCTAAGTTCTGCTGCGCTTTCAGGCTTTGCCAATTGGCAAACAAGGTGGCGATGTTTTCTTCCTGCGAACCGCGGTCTGCAGTGGACTGCAGCGCCAACGCTGATTGCAGGGTGGCTAAAGCCTGCTGCTTTTTGGCATCCACTTCTGGGCTGAACAGGCGCACCAATTCTTGGCCTTTCGTGACTTTTTGCCCATCATGCACATATATTTCTTCAATGCGGCTCGGCACTTTGGTTGAAACGTGAATGGTCTCAGCTTCTACACGGCCTTGCAGTTCAACCTCTTTAGGCTGATAGCTTTTCCATAGGCCAAAGGCGATCAGGCCCAAGAGCAGAATCAGGACAATTAATCCAGCAATTTTCACTGCTGCCGATTTTTGAGTTTTTTGCGGTGCAGCATCAGGTTCAGCCGCATTTTGTTGGGATGCGGCATGTTCAGCCGGGCCGATATCAGCAGCTTCTTTTGGGTTTTCCGATTCAGATGAGTTTTGGTTTTGATTCATATTTTTCCCCAGCTGAATTAACGAATGTAGCGCGTATTGGGCTGATTGAGATAGGTTTGAAACTGTTCAATTGAACCGTGGCTTTGCAGCAGCGTTGCCAAGGACATGACATATTTAAACGCATTCAGCGCGGTTTCTGTTTTTAAGCCGCTGAGGGCGTTTTGCGCATCAATGACTTGCGTTGCTGTGCCCATATCTTCTTTAAACGACAGTTCCTGAATGCGCAGATTTTCCTGAGCAGCCTTTAAATTTTGCTGCAGCAGCTGGTCACTTTGCTGCGCTGCGGTGGCTTCGCTGTAGGAGCTATAAATCACGTTTTCAATTTCTTGTTTGGTGCGTTCTGTCATCAGCTCAGACGCATAGCGCTGTAAATCGGCAGCCTGCACATTTTTATTTTTATCAATGCCAGAAAACAAGTTATAGCGGGCAGCGACGCCGACAATCCAGTTCTGCTTATCGTCCAAGCTGTATTCACCAAAGGCAAAGACGCTGGGTTTTTTGGCGGCATTTTGCGCTTTGACATTGGCTTTGGCCAGCTGCGTGTCCATCTGCATTTTTTGTATCAGCGCGGAATGTTCTGGAAAGCTTTTCAGCAGCTGGTTTAAGGCCAGATTTTGCGTCGAATTGACAAACAGCGGTGTGCTTAAATCGGTTATTTGACTGCTTTGCAGCAGGTTGTTGAGCTGAAATAAACTGGCTTGATAGCTGGCATTGGCATTTTGCTGGCTGCGCTCGGCATTGTTGCGCGCCACTTCAAACTGCATGCGCTGGCCTTTGCTGATAAAGCCTTGCTGCTCCAGTTTCAGCGCATTGCGGTAATGCTTTTGCATGGATTCTAAATTAAAGGCGCTGCTGGCCAAGAGCTGCTTTTGCAGCTGCGCATTAAAATAGGCCTGAATCATTTCATAGCGCTGCAGATCCTGCTGCTGCTTGGTGTTCAGCTGGCTGCGCTGCGCTTTGATATTGGCGGCTTCTTTGGCGCTGGAGGTCAGTCCGCCGGTGTACAAGGGCATCATCACCGAAACCGTCGGGCGGATGACCTGATCATCCAAAACCACCTGAGATTCGTCTGGAATCAGGCCGACCCCATTATGAATGGTTTGGTTGAGTCCATCTCTCAGCGGATCGGCCAGACCGCCGATATTCGGGTTGGCATTTTGCCATTCATCAATTTTGTTGTTGACGCCGTCACTCAGCGACTGCTCTAAATTATTTTTGACCGCGCCTAAGGGAATATCCAATTCATTGTGAAAAGCATAGGCGCGGACATTTAAATCGACACGCGGCAAGCCCAGGCCTTTTACTGCTTCCGCTTCGAGCTGAGACGCCTGCTGCAGCGCTTGATTGGCTTTAGTGGTGTAGGAATCCTGCAGCACGCTTTGTTCCGCTTGCTGAAAACTGATGCTTTGCGCGTGGCAGGCCGCACTCAGCAGCAGGGGAGTGAACAGCATCGACACAGCAAGCCTTGCGCCAAAGCGAGGGATCTTGGCCTTTTTATTGATTTTGCTTTTAGGTTCAGATCGAGGTAAATCTGAGGAGCGCTGTAACATCGAATCAATTCTCCGTATCGTCGAGCCCAGTATAAAGCAATGATTCAGCATTATGTTTTTTATACAGCTGTTCATTTTTTTGATCTTGCCGCTATGCTGTGAAAAATCAAATTTATCGGCTATATTGAATATAAATCACTTTCATGTTTAATAAATATAAAATGGATTTACAAGCCAAAACATCAAATAATTTTGCAGATGCGTCCTGTCCAAATGACGCGAGCCTGAATCAAGCGATGGCGCTGTTTTATCAAAAAATGGCTTTGGCCCGATTGTCGGCGACCGTAAGCCTTTAACTGTGGGCGTTTATACGGGCTGTTTGATTGTGCCTATGCCGAATATCGGCGTTCGCCATAAGTATCTGAAATATCATGATCTGCATCATATTTTGACGGGCTATACCGTTGGCCGTATTGGGGAAGGTGAGGTCAGTGCATGGGAATTGGGCACAGGCTCGATGTTCCGCCATCCTATTTTAGGCGTGATGAACCTGATTGCCTTGTCTACGGGGTTCTTTTTAAAGCCAAAACGCATGCTGCAAGCCTACCGCCGCGGTTTAATCAGCGCCAATACTTATGATCTGAGCACCCGCCAGTGGATTGATACACATGGAGACAGTCCGCTGTCCGAGCTGAAGCAGTTGAAATTGGAAAGCAAAGCGGAAATATTCCTGCCTGGGCTGCGCTGGATTGAATTTGCGGCATACTTGAGCGCCGCGATGCTGATTCACGCCATTGTGGTCATTCCTGCCTTAATCTTCAGAATCGTCAGTTATTTATTGGCTGGTGAGCCTTTTATCGAAATTATCAAACCTGTTAAAAGATCAGATCTTTATTGAAGTTTTGACTTTAAATGTCCGGCAGCATTGAAATATTTTCAGGATAAATTACTGCAAGCACGCGCTATCTGTGGTTAAATGCCATCATTTTATTGTGTTTCACTCTGAAAGGAAAAATCATGCGCGCGTACAACTTCTGTGCTGGCCCTGCTGCATTACCTACTGCCGTTTTAGAAAAGGCCCAAGCTGAAATGCTGGATTGGCATGGCAAAGGTCTTTCCATTATGGAAATGAGCCACCGCAGCAAAGATTATGTTGCAGTTGCAGAAAAAGCTGAGGCGGATTTACGCAAACTCATGAATATTCCTGAGAATTATAAAGTGCTGTTCCTGCAAGGCGGCGCATCTTTGCAATTCTCTGCAATTCCATTGAACCTGCTGGGTAAAAACAGCAAAGCGGATTATATCCATACAGGCATCTGGTCTGAAAAAGCGACCAAAGAAGCGCAGCGCTATGGCGACATTAATGTCATCGAAGCGGGCACGACTGTAGACGGCAAATTGGCGATCGCGGATCAAAGCGCTTGGAACTTGTCTGATGATGCGGCTTATGTGCATTATGCCGACAACGAAACTATTGGCGGCATCCAGTTTGCCAATATTCCAGTGACTGACAAGCCGTTGGTTGCTGACTTCTCTTCAAGCATTTTATCTGCGCCTTTAGACGTGTCTAAATTCGGTTTGATTTATGCAGGTGCGCAAAAGAATATTGGTCCTGCCGGCCTGACTTTAGTGATTGTCCGTGAAGATTTGCTGGATCAAGCGAAACCGGAAATTCCAAGCATTTTGAAATACTCTGCGCAGGCCAAAAATGATTCAATGGTGAACACACCGTCGACTTATGCATGGTACTTGTCTGGCCTGGTATTTGAATGGCTGCTGGAACAAGGCGGTGTAGACGCCATTTATAAAGCCAACTTGGCAAAAGCTGAGCTGCTTTACGGCTATATCGATTCAAGCGATTTTTATGCCAACCCAATTGCCAAAGAAAACCGTTCAATCATGAACGTGCCGTTTACTTTGGCGAATCCTGAGCTGGAAAAACAGTTCCTGAAAGAAGCGGAAGAGAATCACTTGCTGAACCTTGCGGGCCACCGTTCAGTGGGCGGCATGCGTGCAAGCATTTACAACGCCGTACCATTAGAAGGTGTTCAAGCTTTGGTTAAATTTATGGATGACTTTGCAAAACGCAATGCATAAATCCTGAAGCTGAAAAAGCCCATCAGATGATGGGCTTTTTTGCATTCAGCTGAATTAAAGTATAAAAGCGTGGAGTAAATATGCGCAGATTGTCATGCCTAAAACAAAAAATAGGCAGGCCATAGGCTCGACTTGATATCGAGAAATCAGGCGGTGTCTAGCTTGCGGTATGTTTTCTTCTTGCACGATTTTCATAGATATTTATTTTCCGATCTATTTATCGTTAAATCCTATATTTTCAATTTGCATTTTTACCATAAAAAATTGATTAAATAAAGTACTATCCGCATTAAAATTACCGAACTGCTGCATTTATTTTAAAAGATCCACACATTGATTAAAAAAACTCACATTTTCAATTGATTAAAACATAAAGATCCAGCTTAAAATCTGCCAAGGTGATATTAATTATGCACTGCAGGAGATTAATTTCTGAATTTAAAAATGTGGATAAGTAAGTTTTTTTTTGAATTTAAAATACTCAAAATGATTATAAATTGTGGATAAAAATTGCGCTTATTTTAAGCTTGGCGCTAAAGTGCCTGATTGCAGAGGGCATAAAAAAATGACCTAAGCCTGATGTGAACAGATTTAGATCATTTTTTGAATTCAAATCAAGCGGATTTTGAGTAAATATTCGCCTGAATCCAGATGTTGCCGCGGATGAATTGGCCAATCGCGAAATCTTTGTACGCCGCGTCTTTGGTTGCAATCCGGATCAGCACTGCCGGCTGATCTTCTTCATGAATTAAAGTGACGTCATACAGCGTATAGTCTTGCCCCATAAACTGCATGGCAGATTTGCCGACCACATTGCCTTGGAACCAGGCTTCATCTTCCTGCCCCATATTTTCGCCATACAGATAAGCGACCATTTTGGAGAAATCGACAGTGACCGGCGCTTTATCATCTTCGCATTGCGGCTGCCAAGCTTTAATCTGCTCATGCAAGTCGGCTGGGGCAACGCCGTTATTGGCCGCCAAAATATCATTCAGCGCGCGGTGATGCTTAATCGAAGCCGGATCATCCACCACCAGATGTTCATGCTCTGCAACGGCTTCCAGTTCATAAGCCCAGCCATTCAGCTGCACTAAATAGTTTTGGCCTTTTTCATACTGATCGTGATTGACGCTGTACAGATTGTCAAAAGCATATACCGAAGTATTGTCGCCTAAATTCAGGCACAGCACAGCTTGAATATTGGATTTGCAGGTAATAATGCGGTCAATGCTGGCCTTGAATTTATATGGGCTGTCAAAGCATGGGAATGCCGTTTTTACCGCTTTGGGCTTGTTATTTTCAACTTCAATGACTTGCGCCAGCTGTACAGGCGCTTTGCTTGGGCCTTGAATCAGCCATGTGCCGGCATCCATATCGCATTCAGCGGCGCACAGCCCCATCGGCATCACCGGTGCATCCAGCGCTTGACCTAACCACTGCGGAACGTCCGTGCCGGGCTGCGCTGTCAATAAAGTCCAGTGCTCAATATGGCTGCCGAAATTCTGATCTTCAATGGTGATAGTGTCTGGTCTGTTCTGATTCTTCATATGCACGCACGAATGATGTTAAGTTGTATTTATCTATTAAATCGAGGGTTATTTTCAATTTTCAAGTCTTGAGCACTAAATATTCCATATTCAACACTTCTTTTCAGTCTAGACCATGTAAAAACTACAGAAAAGAAATGAACGTTCATGCTGTTGTTGGGCGCAATCAATCCGTACTTGAGCAACAAATTGAAGATGGGTTTTTTTATATTTAAGTTTAAAAAATAAATAAATTACTTCTCGTATCACATATATTATTTTAATTTTAGAAAAAAACATCCAATTAATACGTATTAAGGCATATGCATGAATCCATATCTTGATTTAGGGGCAGGTTTCCCCGCGGGAACATTAGTACATACGGATAAAGGTTTGGTTCCTATTCAAAATATCAAAGTTGGAGATATGGTTTTATCTCGTCCTGAATGGGGTGGAAAAGATGCACTGACAGACTATAAACGTGTGATGAGAGCATTTCTTGTAGGAGAAGATTTAATAAATAGGTTACTTTATGTCGATCATGATGTGGAATACAGTGATAGTGAAAGACTTAAAGTGAAGGCATTATTTGGTTCTGAAAAACATCCCATATGGGTGGAAAATCAGAAAGAATGGATTCCAGTGTACAAAATTGACGACTATGAAAGTATTCTTTCATCTTTCGATTCAAAGAAAGATTATTCAGTCGTATCTGTTTATCCAGTTCTTAGTGTGGATAAAAACTTAATTCAATCTAATAAAAATGCATTATTGGATTTAAGTAAAGTGGGGTTCTGCTCTCGGAATGAAATGTGGCCAGATTCAGATATGGTAATTGTAGATTCGTCTACAGGTATGAAAGTGTGTAGCAATGATATTGATCTTATATATGATGCCAGACATGATTATGATTCATTATTAATAGAGGATACTGAGTATCTATGGAAATTTCTAGGGACGGCTACAACACTAAGTACGCAATTTTTTAGCTTAGAGGTTGAAAAATATCATACTTAACCCGAATCCTGCTTAAGCCAATGATTCCATAATTTGAATTGTTGGTTTATTTTGATGATTAAGTTGATATGCACATAACGATGCGTAAATCCCACTCAGAAATCCATGAATACTACGAGCTTTA
>NZ_JAYRTF010000030.1:0-37865 GCF_041919735.1 Acinetobacter sp. | reverse complement strand
CAACACGATATGATAAGCTAAAGTGTAGCTATGAGGGGGCAGTTGCATTAGCTTGTATATTTATTTGGCTACCTTTATCGCGTAAATTCTATACTTGAAATGTCAACAGACCCTAATATTAATCATTAATTTGTCTTAGATTCATAATGAAGTTTATTTTTATAAAACGTGAATTATATAGTTATTTTTGAAATATTTATTTTCGTTGATATACCAATTTTTAGGGATAGATTTATTTTTGAAATTATGCTGTAAAGTTTAATTTGGAATAAGAATAAAGTTACAACGAAGAATATATTTTATTTTTTTAATAAAGAATGTATTTAAAATGTGATTTCAATTAATAAATATGTAATAAAGAGATGGTATGTATTTGGGCGGTTATTATTTTATTTAAACTTCAAAAGAATTTGGCCTGAGAACCACACCAAATTCTTTAAGGATGACATTAAAAATGCTGAAGGTATTTTATTGGCGCGATATTTTTTTAAATCTATTTTGCAATACGCCATAATGCCAGCACACTGGACAGTACAATCAAGACGATTGAAATATACCAAGGCGCAATGATGGCGATGGAGAGGAAAATCGCCATGATGCTGCCGAAGATCCAGCTGCGCTTTTGCTGATGCTCCATTTGCAGGCGCATGCTTTGCAGTTCATTCAGCTGTTTGGCGTGCCATGCTGATTGGTTCTTCAGGCCATTCAGGCTGTCAATCAGCAAGGTTGGGAAATCCTGTGCGCCCAGCAGCAAATCCGGAATTTTTTGCCCCAATTCTTTCAGGTTTTTCTGCGGGTTCATCTGCGCTTTGATCCAATCGGTGAGGATCGGCTTTGCCAGGCTCCAAATGTCCAGTTCCGGATACAGGTCTGTGCCCAGGCCTTCAACATGCACCAAGGTTTTCAGCAGCAGCATCAGCTGCGGAGGAATTTCCAAATGGAAGCGGCGGGCGATGTCCATCACTTCAATCAGAATGCCGGCAAAATCCAGCTCATGCATCGGCTTAGACACCATCGGGCCGACGGTGCGGCGCATTTCACGCGCCAAAGCATCCTGATCGGTGCCGGGCGGAATCCAGCCGGCTTGATGCACAATCTGAATCAGCTGCATAAAGTCGCTGTTCATCACCGACAGCAGCATGCGCGCCACAGTCATTTGATCCTGTTTGGACAACTCGCCCATAATCGCGCAGTCCAGTGCAATGAAGCGCGGATTGGCCGGATTGATGGTTTCGACAAAGACATTGCCGGGATGCATGTCGGCATGGAAGAAGTTGTCGCGGAACACTTGGGTGAAGAAAATGGTTAAGCCTTTTTCCGCCAAGTCTTTGCGGTCCATGCCCAATCGGTCAAAGGTTGCTGTGTCCGAAATCGGCACGCCGGTAATACGTTCTTCCACCATCACATCACGGCTGTCCATATAGACCTCAGGCACATACATCATGCTTGAACCAGTGAAGTAATGACGCATCCGGCGGGTGTTGTCGGCTTCCAGCGTCAAATCCAATTCTTTGAGAATGATTTGACGGTAGTCTTGAATAATCTCGGAGAGATGCAGCGCGCGGGCCGCTTCCAAGCGTTTTTCTAAAAAGCTGCCAAGCCATTCCAGAATTTCAAAATCCTGCAGAATTTGACTGCGGATATCCGGACGGGTGACTTTCACCACCACTTCGCGGCCATCATGCAGGGCAGCCGTATGCACTTGCGCAATGGATGCCGCCGCCAAAGGCTGTTCGTCAAAACGCGCGAAGAGCGTATTGAGATCGGCTTTCAATGATTCCTGAATGCGCATTTTGGCCACATCCGAACCGAAAGGCTTAACACGGTCCTGCAGCAGCACCAGTTGCTGCAAGATTTCCGGCGGAATCAGGTCTCGGCGGGTCGACAGCAGCTGCCCCAGCTTAATCGCCAGCGGGCCCATGTCTTCCAGCGCCTGCTTTAATTTCAGCGGATTTTTGCGTTCGCGGCTGGATAATGCAGCCGGATGCATGCGGATAAAACTCAGCACATGGCGCGCTTTTTCTGGCAGTTCTTCCGCAGGAAACAACGTGTCGAGTCTATAGTGCGCGGCAATGCGCCAAAGGTCGAGTAAACGTGTAATGTGCGGAATCATATGAGCAAATACCTAGTTTTGAGTTGTATCGTTTAAAGCGTCAATTTTGGACTGCAGCTGCTGAATCTTCGCTTCTGCGCGGTCTAAATTTTGATTAAGCAGGCGGGTATCCTGATTTAAATCATCCATTTGCCAGCGCGGCGCTAGCAGTTCGGCATCTTCTTTCAAGGCATCTTCGGCAAAGAATAAATGGCTTTGCAGGCTGCGTTTCAAATGTTTCGGCGCCAGCTGAATTTTGCCCAGCTCATGCGCCAGCGCAGGGCCAATCCACGGCGATAAATGCGCAGCCAAATCCGGTTCAGCCTGCGCAATAATGCGCTGAATATCCTGCAGCAGACGGTAATCCCCTTGAACAGGGATGGTGCCGATATCATCAGACAGCAGCAGCTTCAGCAGCTCTACCGTATTTGTGACATGCAGCGTCGCTGTCGCCTGCGCTGTTGCAGCGGCTGAATCAAAAGGGCGCTGTTCAAAGATGGAGGGCTTTTCGCTCTGGCCTGTCACTGTCGGCTCCAAGCGGACTTTGGCATCATCAAAGAATACATCGACGGACAGCTGAGGAGAGTTAATGACCACCCGCAGTATTTTGCCTTGCAGCTGATTGAGCTGGATGCGGGTAATGGCATCCAAATCAATCACATGATGAATCAATCGTTCAGCTGCACCAAGTGCAAGAATCGACCACATAATTTTGACCTGAATCGCTTAAAGTTTAAAGCCGCGGTGCACTGCCACAATGCCGCCAGTGAGGTTGTGGTAGTCGCAGTTTTGGAAACCGGCATTTTCCATCATGCCTTTCAGCGTGCGCTGGTCTGGATGCATGCGGATCGATTCGGCCAAGTATTTATAGCTTTCAGAGTCATTGGCAATGATTTTGCCCATGATCGGCAGCGCCGTAAATGAATACAGGTCGTACAGTTTAGAGAACGGTTCGAATACCGGCTTAGAAAACTCCAGCACCAATAAGCGGCCGCCCGGTTTCAGCACGCGGTACATGGCTGCCAGAGCAGCATCTTTGTCTGTGACGTTGCGCAGGCCAAATGAAATGGTCAGCAGGTCGAAACTGTTGTCAGCAAACGGCTCTAAAGTTTCAGCATTGGCCAAAACAAAATCGACATTGGTGCAGCCGGCATCAATCAGGCGGTCACGGCCGACATTCAGCATGGATTCGTTGATGTCAGACAGGACAACGTGGCCTGTCGGGCCGACTTCACGGCTGAAGACTTTGGCTAAGTCGCCTGTGCCGCCGGCAATGTCCAGCACCTGCTGGCCGCGGCGCACGCCTGACATGTTGATGGCAAAGCGTTTCCACAGGCGGTGGATGCCGAATGACATCAAGTCATTCATGATGTCGTATTTGCTGGCTACGGAATGGAAGACTTCAGCGACTTTTTGCGCTTTGTCTTCACTGCTGACGGTTTGATAGCCGAAGTGCGTGGTTGCGCCCACGTTGCCGGTATTGGCGCCACGCGGCAGATTGTATTTCGGTACAGAACCGCTGACAGGCGTGTCGGTCAAGCGCTGTTCCAATGACTGCTGCTGACCTTGCGGCGCGCCTTGCGGAAGCGGTTCGGTTAAGAATGGACTCGATGTGTCTTTGTTTTGGGCCGGCTCTGCAACGGGGGTCGGCGTTTGATTTTCATTAGACATAGAGTCGCTCCTAACGGAAGAATAGGGTGAATACTGCATTGCATGCATGATGACAGATTCTTTGATGTTATACAGCAGTCATCATGCAATTGTTATGAATAATATACAGAAATCTGCAAGGCCTGCATGATTTTGAGCAGGGATTTCACGGCAGGCGGACATTGGGCTCAGGCAAAGGGCAGCGGATCGCCGGCATGCACTTTGTCAATAATCCGGCGTTCAACCGCAGTGAATTCTTTGACAAACTTCTCTGCCGACTTTAACGGTTTCATCGCTAAAAAGCCATCCTGCATAAAATCATACATGACATCAAAGCTGTATTTGGCGGCGGCGCCTTTGCACATTTTAAAGGCGGCGTAGACCACAAAGGAACGCATGTATTTGTCCAGGCTTTTGCCCAGCTGATCCAGCAAATCCAGCTGCTTGAGCCGGCCTGAGCCCTGATCCAATTTCAGATAGGTCTGGCGCATCATCTCATCCGTCAGCTTTTCATAGGGATGGTAATCCTGCAGCAGCTGCATGGCGACCTGCTCATCCAGCTGTACGGCTAAAATCGCCAGTTCAACCCCCGCAGTGCCGGTTTTGACGGCATTGTCCGGAATCAGCTTTTCTGCTTTATGCGCATATTTCGACAGGCGGGCAATCTGCTGCGCCAGCGCGTCAAAATCAGGCCCGCCGTACAGGCGGTTGAGGAAATATTCCGCCATCAGCACATTCTGCTTTTCGGCGAACTGCTTGGCGTGCGTGCGCTGCATGCGCTGTTTCTGCCAGGCTTGAACATCTTGCAGGCGCTGAAAAAGATCGGGGTTTTTATGGTAATTCAGCTGGTAATACAGATCGAGCAGATCATCTAAAACTGCAAGTTTGGACATGGGGTGTCTCAATAATTTCAGGTTGCCGCAAATTTTAGCTGCAGTTGCGCCAGCCTGCTATGACAAAATGACAGAAAAATACAAATTGCGCAGTCAGTCCGGCGCGCTTTTGCGCAAAAAAGACTGCACAAATATGTGATTTTCGCATTCAGCCTGCACCTCGGCTTGGTTATACTGCTGTAAAGACGAGAACGATAGAGAATAATATGGCGGCACAGGGCAATGGAATTCAGCTGATGGATCAAGACCAGCTGTCGACAGAACTGATCGAAGCGCAGTATGCGTTAAAAGATACGGCAGATAAGCGCAATGCCAAAAGCGTGCTGATTCTGGTCAGCGGCATTGAACTGGCCGGCAAAGGCGAAGCGGTCAAGCAGCTGCGGGAATGGGTGGACCCGCGCTATTTGCGCGTGAAGGCGGATGCGCCGCAGAGCTTTAACCATAAGCAGGCCTTTTGGCAGCCCTATGCGCGCTTTATTCCTGCTGAAGGGCAGATCATGGTGATGTTCGGCAACTGGTACAGCGATTTGCTGACCACCTCAATGCATGTGTCCAAGCCGATTGATGACACCATGTTCGATGATTATGTTGAACGCATGCGCGCCTATGAGCAGGATCTGAAAAACAATAATGTGGATGTGATTAAGGTGTGGTTTGACCTGTCCTGGAAATCGCTGCAGAAGCGTCTGGACGATATGGACCCCGGCGAAGTGCGCTGGCATAAGCTGCATGGCCTGGATTGGCGCAGCAAAAAGCAGTATGACAGCCTGCAGAAACTGCGCCAGCGCTTTACCGATGACTGGGAAATTATTGATAGTGAAGAAGAGGCGGAACGTGATCAGCAGTTCGCGCAGTATATTCTGCGCACGTTGAAGCATTGCCCTGAGCATTTGACCAAAGCCAAAAGCCGCTGGAAACAGGCCGGCGTGCCGGACAGCCTGCTCCAGCCGGCAGAGGCCGAGCTGGAAAAAAGCGAATATAAAGATGAGCTGAACCAGCTCAGTAAAAAAGTGGCGGAAGCGCTGCGCTTTGATTCGCGCAATATCATCATTGCTTTTGAAGGGATGGATGCTGCCGGAAAAGGCGGCGCCATCAAGCGCATTGTCAAAAAGCTGGACCCGCGTGAATATGAAATCTACACCATTGCCGCGCCTGAAAAATATGAGCTGCGCCGTCCGTATTTATGGCGCTTCTGGAATAAGATTCAGCCTGAAGAAAAAATCACTATTTTTGACCGTACCTGGTATGGCCGTGTGCTGGTTGAACGGATTGAAGGCTTTGCCAATGAGGTGGAATGGCAGCGCGCCTATGATGAAATCAACCGTTTTGAAAAAGATTTATATGACAGCCAGACGGTTGTGGTGAAATTTTGGCTGGCGATCAGCAAAGATGAGCAGGAAGTCCGCTTTAAAGCGCGGGAGGAAACGCCGCATAAGCGCTTTAAAATTACCGAGGAAGACTGGCGCAACCGTGAACGCTGGGATGACTATTTAAGCGCAGCTGCGGATATGCTGGAACGCACGCATACGGCGCATGCGCCGTGGCATGTCATTTCCACCAATGATAAAAATACCGCGCGCCTCGCCGTGCTGCATGCCATTTTAAAGCAGCTCAAAATGGAATAGCAGGCGCTTCGGCGCAATGCCAAAAAGCCCGCGGTAGAATATTTTTTACTGCGCGGCGACCGTTTGCGCCGTCTGCTTCTGCTGAATGCTTTTTGCCAGCTTGTAGGTGTCCTCAATATGCGCATCGGCCACTTTTTTCATCACGAAATAGCCGAGGCTGGCGGCAATGGCCTGGCCGCCGAGCGGGATAAACTTCGTCACCTGCTTGGTGATGTACTTGGCGGCGGCGTTGTTGATGGATTTTTTGACTGCTGTGCGGGCAACCACCAGCCCGGAAAACTCAATGCCGCGCTTGCGCAATTCCTGCCAGTGGATTTGCTTGGTGGCTGGATCGTACACGCTGATCTGTTCTGGCGACAGCCCGAAGCGCGCATTAATTTCAGGAATCAGCTGAGATAAAATGCCGACATCAATGACCACATCAAAAAATGGCACAGGCACGACTGCGGCGCCGGCAGAAAAATAAGCGCGTTTTTTGGCCAGTTCAAGGCATTCTTCGCGAATGGCTTCTAAATTGAGCGCGGGGTCAATAGAATCAGGAATATTATCGATTTTCATCTGCAAATACCTTTGGTTTTGTGCTGATTTTTTTCATGAATAATGATTAAGATACTTGTTTCAACGTATTTTTTAAACTGAATTTGTTGGTCAACGCTGCATGGACAGCTGCAGAAGTATAGTCAATAATCTTTGTGCTTTTGCAGCGGCAGGCTTCAAAGTACCATAATCCGCAAGCGGTTTTGCATTTAAAACGGAAGGAAATAACGCGAAGATGGCCATTCATGTGATTCAGAGTCAGCGCATTGATGTTTTGCTGGAAGAAATGCTGCGCGCCGGCCATCAGCCATCGGCCAACCCTTTCGAAGCGCTGAAAACCCAGCACTTTATTGTGCCGTCGCCAGCCGTGCAGGCCTGGCTGACGGTCAAGCTTTCCGAGCATCAGGGCATCAGCGCCAACCGCTTGTTTCATCAGCGCATCCGCGCCTTTCAATGGTTTGCCTATCAGGCGGTGCTGGACGATAAAGAAAAAGTCCGCAAAGCCAATATTCCGCGCATGATTATCAAATGGCGCACGTATCAAGCACTCAAGCCGTATATTCAGGATACGCAGAATCCGCTGGGCTTGGAGCATCCGCTGCACAGCATTATTCAGCGCATTTATGACAGCGCGTCGCGCCTGGGCCCAAGCACGGAACAGCAGCTGAAAAAACAGAGCATGCTGTATTGGGTCGCGGAGCAGGTTTCACGCTTATTCAGCAACTACATGGAATACCGCGGGCACTGCTTTAAACAGCATGGCGTGGGGCAGGCCTGCGACTGCAGCAGCAACTGGCTGAAAGACTGGGGCAAGGATCAGTCTTTAGATTTAGACCGGCAATTTTTCAGCGCGCCCATGGGCTTTCCGGGGCTGGATTCGAAAGAGCAGCTGGCGCAGCAGCGGCAGGCTTCGGATTTTGCCAAAGATCAGGCTGAGCAGCTGGAACGCTGGCAGCGCTGGCTGTGGCATCGTGAATTTCATGCCGATTTTGAGCTGATGCAGGGCATTGATGATGATTTCTGGGCCCTGATGGACGATCCGGAAAGCCGCAGCGTGGCTTTGGCGCAGCTGCCGAAGCAGGTCACGTTGTTTACCGTGCTGGATTTGCCGCCCAGCCAGCTGGCCTTTTTGCGCCGTTTGGGGCAGTACATTGATGTGCTGATTCTGCACTTCAACCCGTCACAGGAATACTGGGCCGATACGGTCGATGCCAACTGGAAAAAACAGTATGACGTCAAGCTCAAGCAGAAGTTCAAAGACCGGCATCCGCAGGCCACCGATCAGGACATCACAGCCTTTTTTGAAAAATACACCTTGGAATACGGCCAGCTGAAAGAGTCGCGGCATCCGCTGCTGACCCGCTTTGGCAAACAGGCGCGGGATCATTTTTCCCTGTTGGTGAATCTGGCGGCCGGCGAAAACGGCGAGCAGTGGGATGATGAGTTCCCCATGGAGGAACCGCGGCATTTGCTGGGCAAAGTGCAGTATGACATTTTGAATCTGGCCGAGCCGGAAGCGGACAGTTTTGCCCTGACAGAACAGGATGATTCGATCCGCATCCATATCTGCCATTCTGCGCTGCGCCAGCTGGAAGTGCTGAAAGATCAGCTGACCTATTGGCTGTCGCAAGGCACGGACGATGCGCCGCGCTCACCGAGTGATATTTTAGTGCTCAGTCCGGATTTGAAAGCCTTAGAGCCGCTGATCCGCAGTGTCTTTGCGCTGCCGCCGCGTGAAATATTTTTTGATGACCTGCCTGAGCCGCAAGCGCGGCGCAAAGACAGCGTGTATCTGCCGGTCAAGATTGCCGGAGTGGCGCCTTTGGATGCGCAAAATGCCTGGCAGGCGGTGCTGGGGCCGATTCAGCTGCCGCAAGGGCGTTTCAGCCTGGAGGATTTTGCCGACTGGCTGAATTTAACAGCGGTGCATACCCGCTACGGCATGAATGCCGAACAGGCTGAGCGCATGATTGAGCTACTGAGCGAGGCCAAATTCAAGCGCGGGCTGGATGAAGCGCATTTGCGCCGGACTTTATCGCCGGACGATACCGATTACCGCTACAGTTTTAAATTTGCCTTAGACCGGCTGCTGCTGGGGGTGGCTGTGCCTGAACATGCCTTGTGGCAAGACACTTTAAGCTATGCGTTTGTGCGCCGTGATGATTTTGAGCTGGTGAATATTCTGATTGAAATTTATCAGGATTTTGCTGAGCGGCGGCATTGGATTGTGGAGCATGAGATGGGCCAGCTGCGCAATGTGGAAGAATGGCTGCATCTGCTGCTGCGCGATTTGGAGCGTTACCAGAAGCAGGGCGTTGCTGCGCTGAAACCGATCCGCGATGCCATCCGCAAGCAAATCACCATGCTGACGCTGTCTTATTATCAGGAGCATGAGCTGACGGAAAGCGGCGGCGCTGCGCAGGCGCATGGGCTGAAAGACATGCAGCTGCCTCTGCCTTATGTGCTGCAGGAAATTCAAAGCATTCTGGACAGCCAGATGGATCAGGCGGTTCCCTCCGGCCAGATCACCTTCAGCCAAATCGGGCAAATCCGCCCGGTGCCATATAAGCTGATTGTGATGCTGAATTTAGACAGCGGCCAGTTTCCCAGCCGCAAGTCGCATTTGCCTTTCGATTTGATGGATATTCTGAAGCCGCATTTGGGCGACCGCTCGCGTTTGGAAGATGATCAGGGCGCATTTTTAGATGCCCTGCTGCTGGCCAAAGACAATTTTTGGCTGTTTTATAATGGCTTTGACATTAACGATGGCGAAATCCGCGAACCGTCCAGCGTGGTGCAGGAGTTCATCCGGCATTTGGCGCTGATTACGGCAGGCAGCAGCGCCAATCCGAACCTGCCGCTGCTGGCGAAAATTGACGGTGATGTGGAAGTGCCCGCCAACCTGCAGGCCTTATACAGCGTGCATGAGCTGCAGCCCTTTGAGCTGCAGGGCTTTGACGCCAGCCGTTCCCGCCGTAAAATCCGCTATCAGGACCATTGGTTCCATGTGGCGCAGCAGCTGCAGCAGGCAAAAGGCGCGCGCGAGCCCTGGGCTGCCCAAGCGCTGGCGCCGCAGGCGGCTGAAGAAATTTTGCTGGACAGCGCGCAGTGGATCAAGCAAGTCACTTTTCCTGCTGAGCTGTATTTGAAAACCTTAGGCATCAGCAACCTGCAGTATGCCAATGGGTTAGCGACCGATGAGCCGCTGCTGCTGGATGGTTTGGAACAGTATGCCGTGCGGGATTTTCTGCAGGAACAGCGCTTAAAAACGGATGCGGCGAATCTTGCTCCCGCTGCATTTCAGCCTGAATTGCTGCTGGATCAATTGCCGGTCGGAAAATTCAAAGACGCCGCATGGGCGGTCAGCCAACAGCAGCATGAACAGCTGTGGGAGCGGCTGAAGCAGGCGATGCAGCCGGCTCAGCCTGAATTGACCGCAGTTACGCAGCGCCGGCTGAAAATGGATGATCAAATTTTGATGCAAATTACCGTGCCGGAGCATCCGGTAGAGCAGTGGGTGAGCATGACGCCATCCAGCGCCCGCGGCAGGCGCCGTGCGCAAATCTGGCTGGAATACCTGCTGTGGCTGGCCGCTTTGCCGGCAGATGCGCCCATGCTGGACTATGAACGCATTGAGGTGTGCAATGATGTGACCATCCGCTGTGCAGGCCTTGGTCCTGAAGATGCGCGGGTGCATTTGGCGCGCTGGATGCAGGCGTGGCGCTATGGGCAGCAGCAGCCGCTGGTGCTGCCGGCCGCCTTGCTGCTGGCCACAGATAAAAACAGCGCTTTGATGGTGCAGGAAGGCAAAAAAGGCGAAGATTTGGAAGTGAAGTGGCAGGAAAATGAACAGGGCCGGCAGATGCTGCAGCAGTTTGATAAATTAACTGCAAAATGGACCGATCCCGGCGACTATGCGGCCTTTGATGTGCGGCAGGATGAAGCCAATCAGGCGCATGCGGACTGGGCCTTTATTTTACGTGATCAGGACAGCCTGCAGCTGCTGACCCAATGCTGTGAACTGTTTGCGTATGCGCTGTATCAGCCGATTTACAGCCATCAAACTGCGGAGCAAGCGCATGCAGATTAAGGAAATTGAAAATCCCATCCGCAGCATGAATTTTCAAGGGCTGCATTGGATTGAAGCTTCGGCAGGCACAGGCAAAACCTTTACCTTGTCTAGCCTGATGGTGCGCATTCTGCTGGAAAAATATATGCCGCGCCAAGTGATCGCCACCACTTTTACCCGCAAGGCGGCGGCCGAATTGAAAAGCCGGATCCGCCAGCGTCTGTACAATATGCTGCAACTGCTGGACAGCCTGCGCACTGAACTGCCCTCCAATATTGAAGCACGGGCCAAAGCTGAAAAAGATGAACTGGTGCAGGTGGTGCTGGAGCAGAATGCGCAGCAAATCGGCTACGCCTGTGAACGGCTGCAGCTGGTGCTGGATCAGCTGGATGAGCTGTTTGTCGGCACACTGGACAGCTTCAGCCAAACCTTGCTGCGTGAGTTTGCCTTTGAAAGCGGCAAAATTGAACGCGCAGACATTACCAATGATGACAAGCTGTATGTGCAGCAGCTGGTGCACGATATTTTGCGGGAATGGGTGCAGACTCAGCCGCAGCAGGCGGTGACCTGCCTGCTGCAGCGCAAGCAGCTGAAATCCGTCTCCGGCTATGCCGAATTGATGGAAAAAAGCCTGAATTTCAGTTCGGCAAAACTCAATCCGCTCACTGCACCGGAATTCTCCTTGGCGGAGCTGCAGCAGGCACTGGAGCATTTAGCGCAGCAGCCCCTGGATGATTTGTCCGCCTTGGAGCCGTTCACACCAGCGGGCGCCTATGCCAAGCTGATCAATCAGCCGTGGTCCAAGGCTTCAATTGTGGATGTCTTGAAGGCTTTGCCTGATGCCTTGGAAAAAATACAGCAGCAGGGTGCGCAAATTTTGCTGAACGGACAGGCGCCCGAAGCGTTTGCTCAGCTGCAGCTATTTCTGAAAAAGCCTGAACCGCGCAGCGCCAGCGGCAAAAAGAAAATTGACGAAGCTGAAGTGCAGGCGCTGTGGCGGCATCCTACGCTGGCGGCTGTGCAAGCGGTGCAGCAGGCGGTACAGCAGGCCTCGGCGGATCTGGACGGTTTGGATGCTTATCTGAAATATCATATTGCCTCGGAAGTGAAAAACCGCCTGCCGCAAGTGCTGCAAAGCAAAGGCGAAACCACTTTTTCGCAGCAGATCCGCACCTTATCGGAGGCGCTGCAAGGCGAGCAGGGCCATCAATTCGCTTCTTTTGTCCATGCGCGCTATCCCTTGATTTTAGTGGATGAGTTTCAGGACACCAATCTGGATCAGGACAGCATGCTGGCGGAAATTTGGCGTCATCCTGCCCGATTGAAGCAAGGCTGCATGATCATGGTCGGTGACCGCAAGCAGGCGATTTACGGTTTCCGCGGCGGCGATATGCTGACCTTCTTGAAAGCGCGTGATGATGTGCGCCGTAAGGAAGGCAGTTTTTATCAGCTGAAGAAAAATTTCCGTTCTATCGCGCCCCTGGTCGAAGCGGTGGATGCCTTGTTTCAGCAGCAGATGGATTTTGGCGAAGGCGTGCAGTATGTGCCGATTACGGCTGGCGCCGAGCATGATGATTTGCATGATCAGCAGCAGGTGAATCCTGTGCCGCTGCGCTGGCTGCAGCTGGAGCATAAAGATCAGGAAGCTGAGCAGGTGGCGTGGAAGATTCAGCATCTGCTGCAGCAGGCTGCGCAAGGCCAGCTGTATCTGGCCGAACCGCATGCGGCCAGCGCAGCGGAACAGCAGCCTTTAACCGACAATGATATTGCCGTGCTGGCGACCAGCCACAGTTCATTGAATGCCGTGCAGCAGGCGCTGCTGGCTTTAGGTATCCGCGTCAATCGGGCAGCCAAGCGCAGCGTGTTCAGCAGCTCGATTGCGCAGGATGTGGGCGCGGTGCTGGCGGCTGTGCTGTCGCCGTATCAGGAAGCCAAAGTCAAGCGCGCTTTGCTGGGACGGCTGCTGGGCATGAAGCTGCGCGATCTGTGGAATGCCGATTCACAAATGCTGGATCTCAGCCACTATATTACGCAGTTTGATCATATCCGCGAGCTTTGGCTGAATCAGGGCTTCTTGCCGGCATGGCATTACTGCCTGAATTATTTCAAAATTTGGGAACGCATTGTCGCCCTGCACAGCCGTGAAAATGAGCGCGATGTGGTGAATCTGCGCCATCTAACAGAAATCTTGAGTGATCAAAGTGAACAGCTGCAGGGCGCGCAGCATTTATTTCATTGGTATCTGAAACAGCTGCAATCGCCAAAAGGCTATGAATGGGAACTGGAGCGGCCGCTGACCAATGCCGAAGGCGTTAAGCTGATGACCATTCACCAGTCCAAGGGGCTGGAGTTCAAAGTCGTCTTCCTGCTGAATGCCGACGGCAGCCCTAAAGTGGATAATTCGCTGATCTTTTCCTATGAGGAGGTGCAGCAGGATGCGCATACCGAAAAACGCCGTGTCATTGATATTGGCGGTTCCCCCGATGAGCTGAAAAAGCAGCAGCATGATGAGCGCCGCTATGCCGAGCAGCACCGCCTGTGGTATGTGGCCTTGACTCGCGCCAGCCACCGCATTTATGCCGTTTTGCGCACACCCGATCATAAATCGCTGTACAGCCTGCCGTTTTGGGCGGGGCAGGGAGAATTCAGCTTTCAGCATCCGCACTGCGCCATGGAGCCGCTGATTGCTGAATGCCCTGCGGCGCTGGATCATGCAGAAACCGCATCGCAGGTCTTGCAGGCGCTGCCGCTGCCGGAAACACGTTTTTATCCGCGCAGCAATACCAGCTTTACCGGGCTGTCACAGCATTTGGCGTACCGCCAGCAGCCGCAGGATCAGTTTGCCGTGCAAACAGCGGCTGAGGACAGCGCCGATGACGAAACGGAACAAACCGCTGCGGCCGAATTGCCCGCCCGTGAAATCGCCTGGATCAAGCAGCATTTTCCCAAAGGGACCGTTGCCGGAACCTTCTTGCACAGCATTTATGAGCAGATCGATTTTCAGGACGCCTCAAGCTGGAAATTGGAAGTGCTGCGCCGTTTTAAAAATGATGGCCCGCAGCTGCTGATTGACCTGCGCTCGAACCTGCAGGAAAGCTTTGCCGTCTGGAAGACCTTTGCGCAGGCTTGGAAAGCCAGCTATATGCGCAGCACCGAAGCCTTGCTGCAGCAGGCGCAGCAGCAGTTTGGCGGACAGGCCGCTACGCATGAACAGCATAAGCTGGTGCGCGGGCTGTTTATGGAGTTTAACCATCTGCTGATACAGGGCATCAGCCTGCATGATGCAGTGCATGCGCAGTGGGCTGACGTCTTTCAGCATCCGCAGCGCTATCAGCCGCAACGCCTGCTGATGCTTTTGCAGGAATTGGCTGCCGGTTTTGAGGCGGCGGACAGCAGTCCGCTGCTGGCGTACTTTCAGCAAGCGGCCGCCGGCTTGCGCCAAACCGCCTTCACCGCACAGCTGCCAGAAGCGAAAAGCATGTCCAGCTATGTGGATATGGGTTTTGGCGCCTTGGTGGAAAGCATGCAGAATGAGATGCTGTATGCACTGATGACGCAGTGGATGCACGAGGTCGTGCATACGCCGCTGCATGCGGATTTCAGTTTGAGCGCGCTGCCGTCCAACAGCCATTTGCCGGAATTTCCGTTTCATTTAGCGCTGTCCGATCAGCCGGTGCAGATCCGCAAAATTCACCAGCTGTTTAAGCAGCACGGCATTCAGATTGAAGCTTTAAATGAAGCCAATTCCGCGCGCTATCTGATTGGCGCGGTTGACTTGGTGTATTTTGACGGCCAGCGCTATCACATCGCCGATTATAAAAGCAATTTTTTAGGCAAAACCGAACAGCATTATGCGCTGCAGGCCGTGCAGAACAGCATGAGCCAGTCCAGCTATTGGCTGCAGGCCGCTTTATATTTGGTTGCGCTGCACCGCTATTTAAGCGTTAATTTGCTGGGCTATGATATTCACCAGCATCTGGGCGGCGCCAGTTATTTATATTTAAGAGGCATGTGCGGCCAGCCGGAGACAGGCGCTTGCCACTGGCAGCCCCAGGCTGAGTTTATTCTGGAGCTGGACCGCATTCTGGGCAGCCTGCATGCGGATAAACTGGATAAGATTGCCTGAAAGATTTTAAAAAGATTAAATAAACAACGCATTATCTTGTGGATAAGTTTGAGGATAACCGTGTGGAAAATTCACCTAAACGCTTGAATATGCAGGCTTGGATCAAAAATCTGATTACGCTGCATCTCGCTGAGCCTGCGCATGAAGAGGCGGAGGCGCTGCTGGGGCAGGTTTTTCAAGTGATTGAGCAAGGTGACAGCTGCATTCCATGCACAGATCAGCAAGCCCATGCGCTGCAAGGCTTGGCGCTCCAGGCGCAACAGGACGAAACGCATCCTCAGGCGATTGCGCCCTTTATTTTTGATGGCCAGCATCTGTATTTATACCGCTATTGGGCATTAGAGCATCAGCTGGCGCAAGCTGCCGTCCGATTGAAGCTGCAGCGCATACCGCCTGTGCAGCTTTCAGAACAGCATTCAGCACTGCTGACGGATACGCAGCAGCAGCGCGCGCTGCAGATGGTGGCGAATCATGGGCTGAGCATCATTACCGGCGGACCGGGCACAGGCAAGACCTATACGCTGGCGCGGATTATTGCGGTGCTGAACCAGCTGAATCCCGAGATCCGCATTGCCATGGCGGCGCCGACCGGCAAGGCGGCGCAGCGCATGAAAGAAGCGCTGCAGAACTCGTTTAATGACCCGAAACTGCAGGATCTCATCAGTGAGAATCTGACACGGCTGACGCCGATTACCATTCACCGCCTGCTGGGGCTGGGTGAAAACCAGCGCCCGCGTTTTCATGCCAAACGCCAGCTGCCTTATGATGTCATTGTGGTCGATGAAGCCTCAATGCTGGATCTCAGTTTGGCGCAGATGCTGTTTGATGCGGTTGCGCTGCAGACCCGCTTAATCTTGCTGGGCGATGCCAATCAGCTGGCTTCCGTGGATGTCGGCGCCGTGCTGGCCGATTTGCAGCGGGTGGAAGCATTGGCGGACAACCGGGTCAATCTGATCACCAGCCGGCGCTTTGACGGTGAAAAGCTGATTGGCCGCATGGCGGATTTCATTCAGCGGAACCGTTCGGCGGAGCAGGTGCTGGCGCGTTTTGAACAGGAAATCACTCCAGCAGGCCAGCTGCAGGCTATCGAGCTGTATGACGGTATGCAGGATGCCGTGCAGCTGCAGTATCTGCAGGAAGATGGACAGCATCCGCAGGATTTGCCTGCAATTTATGATCAGCTGATGCTGGGTTTTCAGCATTATGCGGCGGAATTGGAACAGTATTTGGCTGCAGACAGCGATACGCCGCCGATTGACGCCGTCGTGCAGGCTTTTGATGATTACCGGATCTTGGCGGCGGTCCGGCACGGCGCATTGGGGCTGGCCGCATTGAATCAGCAGATTGAAGAGCGCATTCTTAAACAGACGCAGCAGAGCAAAGCCGGAGACTGGTACAGCGGCCGGCCGGTGATGATGACTTATAATGATTATCAGCTGGGGCTGTCGAATGGCGATATCGGCATTTGCTTTGGCCGCAGGCAGGCGGGAAAAATCCAGTATTCTGTGTATTTCCCCAGCTTGCAGAAATGGGTGGCGGCAGCGCGGCTGCCGAAAAATATGGAAACAGCCTATGCGATGACGATTCATAAGTCGCAAGGATCTGAATTCAGGCATACCGCGGTGGTGCTGGATGCAAATGCCGCGCAGCTGCTCAGCAAGGAATTGATTTATACCGCCATCACTCGGGCCAAAAAAGTGGTCAGTCTGCTGGCTGCGCCGTCGGCATTGGCGGCTGCGCTGATGGTTGAAACATCCAGAATCAGCGGGCTGTCCGCCAAGATCACGCAAAATTTTGGAAGATTATGCCAATAGTGTGATGCGGTCGTGTAAGTTATTTCTTACATCATTTCGAGAGATTTGCGCATAGAGCTTTTATTCAGTTTTTGAGAAGATGGCTTCACACAATAAAACGCTCAATATGGAATGTTGAGTACAATCGCATAAATATAATAAGAATGTCATGAGACAGCGAACTTACAGAGAAGTAGGTGAAAGAGGAAACTTACAGCCGCTAAGCCTTGCAGTTTTGGGAGAGACTGCAGGGCTTTTTTATGTCTAAAAGCAATGAAAAATACTTGAAAATTCATTGAATTGCATTTTTATTGTACGATAAAGCTTACAAGCAGATGCGAAAAAAGAGACTTTTTTCGGCATGGCTTTGTGGCAAAATCTACCACAACAGGAAGTGCAAAGTTGAAACATGGAAAGTTTGGCTAAAAGACGCGGAAAGCGCATAAAACACAATAAATAATAAAATTATAATGAAAAAAGAAGAAACTACAGCGCAAAAAAGCCCGAGCTCTGCTCGGGCTTTTTCTGTTTTGAATAATTTCAGTAGATTAGTATTGGCAAAAAATACCATGCATTTCTTCAGGCCTGCCAGTGGCGCTGCGCTGCATCAATTTGGGTCTGAACGGTTTGCATTGCGTGCATTGAAACCGGGCTGATTTGAACGAACGGTGGCGTAAAATATGCAGTCCTTTGAAATTCATTCATTAAACTCTGCTGTATAGCATTTCATCAGAATTGATATTTAAGATGCAGGGCCGCCGGCTTTGCAGTTTTCTGCATATTCATCCGATCATTTTTTGCAATCGGACCGTTTTTCCCTTAATATAATGCACTTGCTGTAGTGATGCACGGCAGTCAAATGGGTTTTGAAGAACCGGTTTGATTTGTATCAAATGTAATTTATTAAGCATCTCGGAGAAATCGAATGGCTTTAACTAACGCAGATCGCGCAGAGATCATTGCAAAATTCGCTCGCGCTGAAAACGACACTGGTTCACCAGAAGTTCAAGTAGCTCTTTTAACTGCTCAAATCAATGATTTGCAAGGTCACTTTAAAGAACACAAACACGACCACCATAGCCGCCGCGGTCTGATCCGTATGGTTAACCAACGTCGTAAGCTTCTTGACTACCTTAAAGGCAAAGATGCTACTCGTTACAGCGCATTGATCGCTGCTTTAGGTTTACGTCGTTAATTCGATTTAAACTTTATTTTCGGATTATTGCATGCTGAATGCTGTATTGCTGAAAACTGAAGTCTATCCAGCTTTGACTGGATAATGGGGAAGGGGCGATGATTCGCTCCTTCTTTGTGTCTTAAATTAGTATTTTACTCATTATGAGCATTTAAATTGTCTAGTGAGGTCGGCTTCTAAGCTTTGTCATTTATGCTCTTGCTGTTTTGCGGCAATGTGAATGCCAAACCTTAGGGGTCTCCACTAGAATAATTGTTCACAAGAACTAGGAAAAAATAAAACATGTCGATGTTTAATATTATTCGTAAAGAATTCCAATACGGTCAGCACAATGTTGTCTTGGAAACAGGCCGTGTTGCCCGTCAGGCAAACACTGTTGTGATCACGATGGGCGGTGTGCAAGTTTTAGTTGCTGTGGTTGCGCAGCCTAAAGCAAAAGCAGGTCAAGATTTCTTCCCATTGACTGTTAACTACCAAGAAAAACAATATGCGGCTGGCCGTATTCCTGGCGGTTACGGCAAACGTGAAGGCCGTGCGTCTGAAGCTGAAACTTTAATTTCACGCTTGATTGACCGTCCAATCCGTCCATTGTTCCCAGAAGGTTACTTCAACGAAATCCAAGTGACTGCAACTGTAATTTCATCTGACAAAACCATGGAAGCGGATATTGCTGCCATGTTGGGTACGTCTGCTGCACTTGCAATTGCTGGTACACCTTTCCGTGGTCCAATCGGCGGCGCGCGCGTTGGTTTAATCAACGGTGAATACATCCTGAACCCGAACCACGAACAATTGAAAGAATCTGACCTTGACCTCGTAGTTGCAGGTACAGAAGCTGCAGTATTGATGGTTGAGTCTGAAGCGAAAGAATTGTCTGAAGACCAAATGCTCGGTGCAGTATTGTTCGGTCATGACGAAATGCAAATCGCCATTCAAGCGATTAAAGAATTTGCTGCAGCTGCTGGCGCAACTGAGTCAACTTGGGAAGCGCCTGCGAAAAACGAAGAGCTTCGCGCGAAATTGAAAGAAGCGTTTGAAGCGAAAATTTCTGAAGCATACACCATTGCAGTTAAACACGAACGTTATGACGCGCTTGATGCGCTTCAAGCTGAAGCGGTTGCTCAGTTCGTTCCTGAAGAAGACGTTGACGGCATTGCAGATGACCTGAACGAACTTTTCGAAGACCTGAAATACCGTACCGTACGTGACAATATCTTGTCAGGCAAACCGCGTATTGATGGCCGTGATACCAAAACTGTTCGTGCGCTTGACGTACAAGTAGGCGTATTAGACCGCGCTCACGGTTCTGCATTGTTCACACGCGGTGAAACTCAGGCGTTGGTAACAACAACTTTGGGCAACACTCGTGATGCGTTGATGGTGGATACTCTTGCGGGTACAAAAACTGACAACTTCATGCTGCACTACAACTTCCCTGCATACTCTGTAGGTGAAACTGGTCGTGAATCTGGTCCTAAACGCCGTGAAATCGGTCATGGCCGTCTTGCGCGCCGTGGTGTTCAAGCAGTTCTTCCTGCAGCTGACCGCTTCCCGTACGTGATCCGTATCGTATCGGATATCACTGAATCTAACGGTTCATCTTCAATGGCTTCGGTATGTGGTGCTTCATTATCACTTATGGACGCAGGTGTTCCGCTGAAAGCGCCAGTTGCGGGTATCGCAATGGGTCTAGTGAAAGAAGGTGAGCGTTTCGCAGTGCTTTCTGACATCTTGGGTGACGAAGATCACCTTGGCGACATGGACTTTAAAGTAGCCGGTTCTGCAAACGGTATTACTGCGCTTCAAATGGATATCAAAATCGAAGGTATCACTGAAGAAATCATGGAAGTTGCATTGAATCAAGCGTACGCAGGCCGTATGCACATCTTAAATGCAATGAACCAAGTGATTTCACGCGCTCGTCCTGAAATTTCTATGCACGCGCCGACATTCCAAGTGATCAACATCAACCCGGACAAAATCCGTGACGTGATCGGTAAAGGCGGCGCAACAATTCGTGCCATCACTGAAGAAACGAAAGCGGCGATTGATATCGAAGACAACGGTACAGTTCGCGTATTCGGTGAAACGAAAGCGGCGGCTTCTGCTGCTGTTGCAAAAATCCAAGCGCTGACTGCTGAAATCGAACCAGGTACAATCTATACGGGTAAAGTCATCCGTATCGTTGAATTTGGCGCGTTCGTCAACATCCTTCCAGGTACTGACGGCTTGCTTCACATTTCTCAAATTTCAAACGAACGCATTGCCAACGTTTCAGACGTATTGACTGAAGGTCAAGAAATCAAAGTTCAGGTTGCTGACGTTGATAACCGTGGCCGTATCAAATTGACTATGAAAGACATCGAACAGGCTTAATCGCTGCGATGTTTTGAATGAGTTTAAAAAAGCCTGCTTGATGCAGGCTTTTTTTATGGCATGATGCAGGGAAGCGAACACAATAATAATTGGGTCTATGCAAATTTATTCTTTTTTTCAGCTGCCGGAAGATGCGCTGATTCATGTGCAAAAAGGCCGGGTCACTGCGCCGGCTGAAGCTGAATTTATTTGGGTAGACTGCACCCGTGAGGATGTGGTGAACCGTGCAGACGCATGGCAGCAGGACATGCTGGAGCAGGCATCGCTGCAAATCAATGAGTTTCATGTCAAAGATATTTTGAATTTAGAGCATCCTTGCGCTTTTGACACAATGGATGATTATGATTTGCTGGTCTTTCGAAAACTGATTACGCCGGATGATGAAATCAAAATTGGCGAAAAAGCGGTGGAGCAGCATGAACGGATATTTGGATTGGCCACCACGCCCATCAGCTTCATTATTACACCGCAGGTGCTGATTACGATTCGGGAAAAGGGCAATAAGGCGGTTGAAAATTATCTGCAGCGGCTTGCTGCCATTATGAACCGCAATGCCGATGAGCCGCAGAACAAAACACGGAAATTGCCGCTGACCACTTTGGATTTAACGCTGCGGCTGCTGAACAGCATGGTGGACGGCTATCTGGATTTGCGGGTGCCCTTAACGCGCCGAGTGGAGTATTGGCAGCAGGAACTGCTGCAGGGGCACCGCCGTTTTACCAAATGGCAGCAGCTGCTGCAGGAAAATATGGCTTTTCAGCAAGTGGAAAACCTATGCGAAGAGCAAATTGAATGCCTGCAGGAACTGCGCGATGAAATCGTGGAAAATTACCCGCACTTAAAAGGCAAAAAGAAAACAGAACGGCAAGACATCATGCTGGTGCGCATGGATGATTTGAGCAGCCATATTGAGCGGATTCAAAAGCATACCATCCGTTTACGCGGCGCGGTGCAGGCGGCCATTGATCTGCACTTTTCTGCCATCGCCAATCAGACCAATGAAAATATGCGGATTTTGGCCATCATTACAGCGGTATTTGCGCCGCTGACTTTGCTGACCGGGGTCTACGGCATGAATTTCGAGTTTATCCCGGGCCTGAAGTCTGAACAGGGTTTTTGGATTATGCTCGGCATCATGCTGATGACGACCCTGCTGCTGATTTATTATTTTTACCGCAGGCATATGGTGGGGCGGGGTGAAAAAAGTGTGATTGATATGCTGGCGCAGCAGCATCAGGATCAGCATGTCAGCTTGCTGTGGTTTTTGGATTATGAGCCATTCAAGCAGACGGTCAAAGAAACCCTGAAAGAGGTCGAGAAGCTGACCCGGATCAAATAATGCTGTCCCTCTGAATGGCTGATCTCAGCCGCAGGAAGCTGCGCTATTGGATGCAGAAGTATGCTGAGCTGCAAAGGGATCGATTCGCCATCGGGTCAGACGTTTGCCAGCGTTGAATTCATCACTTATTTGAGTATTTGCATCGGCATCGCAAGGCCATGGGTGAGCTGTGGGCCAATGAGCGTCCCGAACTAAACCGCTGGGGTATCGTTTTGCGCCAGCTTCAGCAGCCGGTAAAGTTCATCTTTTAATTTCAGTTTTTGACGCTTGAGCGTTTCAATATCAATATTGATGACATTGACCGGGTCTTGCTCCAGCAGGCAAATTTCCTGATCCAATTCTTCATGCTGCTCAAACAGGCGCGCAAAATGCGGATTGTCCTCACGCAGCTGCTGAATTAAATCCCGGAATTCAGGGAACATGTTTTTAATTTTTTTATTGCATTCTTTGGTTTTCATACGCGTGAACAGTGCTCTCAAAAAAATGAAAAAAATATCCACCTTTCCAGCAGGGCTGCTGCTGGAAAGAACAAAAACGGATCAGTGTGATTGAAATTGCGGATGCTTGACTTGACGGCGCAGGTTCTGCACTTCGTCAATCAAATCCAGCATCATGGCAACAGCGGTAAAGCTGGCATCAAAATCACGCTGCAAGCGGTAAGCGCGTCTGGCCCGGGAAATATCATCCCCAAAAAACTGATGTACGCGGCTGTCTGGGCGATTGGGCAAAATATCGTACTCCAGCAGCTGCAGCACCCATTCAGGACTCTGTCCGCAGGCTTGGGCAAAATGCTGCAAATCAAAACTGCGCTGTTCATCGACAATTTCAGTCTGTTCGCAGCCGCCAGATACAATTTCACGGTAATAAATTGTTGTCATGAGGGTACTCCTTAAGGCTGTCTAGGCTTAAATTGCTGAAATGCTTCAGCAAATGCTTGATATGCCTGCTGCTCTTCTGCGCTTTGAGCAGGAGGGTTAACTATATTTAATACCAAATACAAATGTCCGGGTGTTTTATTTGGTATCCCTTTATCTTTCAGGCGCAGCTGCTGGCCGTTTTTGGCATTTTTAGGCAAATTTACCTGTACGCAGCTGCCGTCTAAAGTTCGGACCTGAATGCTTTGACCTAAAGCCGCTTCCCATGGCGCAACATCTACGGTCATATAGACATCTGCGCCTTCTGCACGCAGGCGCGTGCTGCTGAGGTAGTGAATTTCGATATACAGATCGCCATTGCCGCCGCCATTAATGCCGGATTGGCCTTGCTGGCTGAGGCGGATCTGCTGCCCGTCTTTCAGGCCTTTCGGAATTTTGACCTGCAGCGTTTTGCGCTGCACTTCCGGCTCGCCGTAGGCATTGAAGGTCGGAATTTGTAGCGTAATGTTCTGCGTGGCGCCAGTATAGGCAATCTCTAATTCCACCTCGATGCTGGCATGCTGGTCTTCGCCCTTATAGGGCTGCTTGCTTCTGCGGTCGTGCTGATATTGAGAGTGCCCGCCGCCAAAGCCTGAACCGAAACGTCCAAATAAGTCCTCAAATCCGCTGAAATCCGCCTGCTGTCCGCTCTGGCCCGCGCCGCGGCGGTAAAATTGAGCATCATCAAAACCGCTGTGTCCTGACTGGCCGCCAAATGACCCAAAGCCTTCGGGATGATCCAGCTGAAAATCATATTCTTTCTTTTTTTCTGCGTTGCTCAGGGTGTCATATGCAACGTTGACTTCCTGCATGCGGGTTTCGGCATCCGCTTCTTTGCTGACATCGGGGTGGTATTTCCGCGCCAATTTGCGATAAGCTTTTTTCAGCTGATCTGGTGAAGCATCACGGGATAGGCCAAGCACCTCATAATAGTTTTTTGCCATATTCTTTATATGAACTCTGCATTAAAGTGATTGTGTTTTAATCAATATATGAGCCTTCATGGAAATGAGACAGTGTTTATTTGAAGCATATTGTTTCAGATTATGACAATAAAAAAGGCCTCAATTTGAGGCCTCTTGCAGAGCGGAGAGCAGCTTAATACTTCACCCATGTGACGCTGCGGCCAATCACCGAAACGCCGATATAGCCGCGTAAAGTCAGGCGCTTGCCAGTCGCATTCAGCTTGGCTTTGCCTTTGTAGACTTTGCCGCTGATTGGATCAAGCACTTTGCCGTCAATAAATTCATTCGGGTTGCGGGTCGCTTTGAAGTCCCAGATAAAAGGCAAGCCAATGAACGGCTTGTTTTTTAAAGCGCCAGGGCAATGTGAGCAAATCCCCATTTTTTCAGAACCGGGAATGTTGCGGGTTTCCACAATGATTCCTTCATACGTGCCGTCAGCCTTTTTGCGTATTTCCACATCGGCCCGTGAATATCCAGTCCGGTCATCAATGGTTTTCCATTTGCCCACCAGCGGATCATCAACAGCTGCAAAACCGAATGCAGAAATTGAAGACAGCAATAATCCTGTCAATAAGCCTTTGCAAATACCCTTCATGCTCATCCCCATAGCAAATTTATAATTCATTTTAGAGTAAGCGCACTAATCTATAGATAATTTTTTTTAAAATCAAATAGATAAAATTGAATTATTACTCAAACCATATGCTTTATTGTGATTTTTTTCACATTAAAATTATTTTCTGGTGAGAATAATGCCAGCTTCAGGCGCTGCTCAGTATTTCACCCAAGTTAAATTCCGGCCTACAGTCGATCCTTCAGGCCGGCTGTGGATCAGCAAATGCTTGCCGTTGTGCATTAAACGCGCGCGTGCATTTGACAACTGGCCAGACAGCGGATCAATCATTTTGCCGTCAATATATTCACGCTGATGCGCCGGGTCTGCACTCAATCCCGTCAGCATGGCCATGCCGACAATAGGCATGTTTTTTTGCGCGCCGCTGCACTTGATGCAGGTTTCCTGCAGGGGCGTTCCTGGAAGCGCCCGTGTGCTGATGACTTTTGCCGTGTAATGCTGATTTTTATCTTTGCTGATGATGACATCCGCCAGTGAATACCCCGTCCGTTCATCAATGGTTTTCCAGGTTCCGAGCAAAGGGTCGCTGTCTGCGAAAGCGCACAGGCTGATGCTGCTCAGGCCAAGGAAAAGGGCAGGAATCAAATTAAATTTCATGAATATACGCTCGAAAAATAAACCGTTAATTTTAAAAACATAAAAAAAATAAGGATTTAATATATAGCGAAATATAATCTGAACGCCAGATTTATTTTTGAATAAAGCTAAATTATTTCAATGCATTGCAGCTTTTTCGTTGGAAAAGAAAGAGGGAATGCGATGGCGAATGGCTGTGCACTGACGCCTGATTGATGAAATGTATCGCTGAGGTTGCCCCGAGGCCTGATAAGCCGCAGACGGACGGCTCAAATTGGCTGGCTCAAGCGCTGCAGGCGGGTGCCGCAGCTTGGGCCTTGAACCCCAGTGCTGCGGATTATTCGACCCGGATCCATGAAACGGTTCGGCCCAGCAGGGGCGTGCCGACATAGCCGCGCAGGGTTAAAACATTGCCGCGGGCATTGAGCTGGCCCTTGCTTTGATAGGTATTGCCGGACAGCGGGTCAATAATCTTACCATGAATGTATTCATTGGATTTTTCATCGCTGCGCTGAAAGCCGGACAGAATGGATAAGCCCAGCAGCGGGGCATTTTTCAGCTTGCCTTCGCATTTTTCACAATGGCTGATGGCAGGGCGGTTGGGGATGGCATGAATTTTAATAATTTTTCCTGCATAGCTTCCGTCTTTCAGTTTGCTGATTTTGACTTCAGCGCGGGCATAGCCGGTTTTGTCATCAATGGTTTTCCATGTTCCGCTGATATCGGCGGCATGAGTGTGGAGGCTGAAAGCAAAAAAGCTTAACAGGCTAAAGATCAGGTGTTTATTCATATGGATTGTCCATTTATTTTTAATTTTTTTGTCTATTTGAAAAATAAAGTTTTTTATTGCTGTTTTAGCTTTATTTCCGCGCAAATTTTACTGGAACGATGCCAGATAGCAAGGCTGTTCATCTTTTTTCCAAATCAGGAAATATGTGGTTTTCAGCCCTGCGGGAGGAATCCTCAACGGCGGATCAGCGCGGCTTCAAGCATAAAAAAGCACCCATCAGGATGCTTTTTGATTGAGCTGTTTAAGCGCTCATCTTCAGCGCTTAGCTTAGATGTTCGCCAAATAAGCCCAGCGCTTCTTCAGCCGTAAAGCTGTAATGCGCATTGCAGAATTGGCAATCCATGCTGATCGGGTTTTCGTGCTCCAGTGTTTCACGCACGGCCGCTGCGCCGATTTGAATCAGCGCATTGGCGCAGCGTTCTTTGGAACAGGTGCAGCCGAAATGCAATTGTTCAATTTCCGGCAGGCGCACATCTTCTTCATTATATAAGCGGTACAGAATTTCCTGAGTATTCAGTTCAGTGAGTTCTTCCGCTTTCAGTGTTTCCGTTAACATGGTCAAGCGCGGCCACAGATCTTCATCGACGCGGCGCTGTTCTTCCTCGCTGTTGCGCGGCAGCAGCTGAATCAGCAGGCCGCCGGAACGCTGCGCCGTGCTGGCCAATACAATGCGCGTCGGAATCTGCGCAGACAGATCATAATACTGCATTAGGCAGCCGGCCAGCGTTGGCTGATCCAAAGGCACAATCCCCTGATAGCGTTCGCCGTGTTCCGGTTCAATATTAATGAACAGCACCGGATTTTGCAGGGTTTTCAGCACCGTGCTGCTGTCCTCGGCCTGCAGGAAATGCGGATCTTCTTCATAGTCGGCCAAAGCGCGCACTTCACCTAAGTGGTTGCATTCCGCCATGCCCCATTTAAAGGTGCCTGATGCCTGAATTTGCAAGCTGATACGGCCTTTGATTTTTAATGTGCTGGCCAGCAGCGCGGTTGCGCTCAGCATTTCACCCAATAGAATCTGCACAGCAGGGGCATAGCTGCGCTGTGCAAGAATGGCTTGCAGGGCTTCTTCAAGGTGAACCACTTCACCGCGCACAGGGCTATCTTCAATAAAAAAGCGTTGGCGTAAATCAGACATAAAATTCTCCATAACCCTGCATTAATGGTGACACTATTGTAAAACACAAGTCATTCAAGATCATCTCTTGTCACATCAATGCGGTCGCGCTTGAGTTCACGCTGCAAATCCACGCCGGTATGCGGCTGGCGGATTTGCGTGTCGCTTTCAAATAAATGTTCCAGTTCCGCTAAAGCGTTACGATGTGTTTCGTAAATCTTCTGCTCATCGGTATAAATGTACTGCTGCTGCGCCAGCAGTTCTTCATCGAAATTGCGGAACAGTTCAATGCTTTTATAAGCATCTTCTTCATTGACGCCAACATCGCGCAGCAGATGATAGGCCATGCCCAGCGAGGATAAATAAGTTTCACGCCAAATATGCTCCACGCCGATATCACGCAGCAGATGCACATGATGGCGGTCGCGGGCGCGCACCAGCAGTTTTAACTGAGGATAATTCAGGCGGATATGGCGCGCGGCATTCATCGAATCTTCAATATCATCAATGGCCAGCACAAAGACTTTGGCATGCTCAATGCCCGCAGCGCGCAGAATGTCCGGCTGCGCGGCATCGCCATAGTACAGCTGGCCGCCGTAAGTGCGGACAAAATCGACTTTATCTAAGCTGCTGTCAATGGCGGTGAAGGGCTGATGTTGAATGTGCGCGACACGGGCGATAATTTGCCCGAAGCGGCCAAAGCCGGCAATAATAATCGGTGGATGGTGGTCGGGAATGTCATCGTATTGCGGTGCAGTTTCGCCTTTTTGCAGGCGCGGCAAAATGACTGCATTCATCAGCCAGTAGATGACCGGTGTCAACACCATCGATACCGTCACCATCAGGGTCAGCGGTTCCATCATGGCTTGGGTCAGCACTTGTTCACTGACGGCCACGCTGAACACCACAAAAGCGAATTCACCGCCTTGCGCCAGGCAGGCCGCCAGCATCAGGCTGTTGCGCCAAGACTGCTGAAACCAGCGGGCGATTGCGGTCAATGCCAGCATTTTGACCGCAATCAGCGCAATGGCGCCGCCAAGAATTAGGGCAGGCATATCAATCAGCAGGGACACCTTGGTGGTCATGCCCACCGTCATAAAGAACAGGCCGAGCAGCAAGCCTTTAAACGGCGCAATGCTGGCTTCCAGTTCATGGCGGAATTCAGAATCCGCCAGCAGCACACCGGTTAAGAATGCGCCTAAGGTGGTGCTGATGCCCAGCACATCCATCAGCCCCACCACGCCGAGCACAATAAACAGCCCGACAGCGGTAATCAGTTCATGCGCGCCGCTTTTTGCGACAAAACGGAAACAGGGGCGCATCAGGTAACGGCTGAATAAAAACAGGCCGCTGAAAGTGGCGATAATGGCCGCAAAATAGGCAATGCCGTGATGTGCGGACGCTGAACCGGCAAGCAGCGGAATGACTGCAATTAAAGGAATCGCGGCCATGTCCTGAAACAGCAGAATGGAAAAGGACTGCTGGCCAAACGTGGTGTTCAGCTGCTGTTTTTCGCTCAGCAGCTGCAGCACAAAGGCGGTGGAGGACAGCGCCAAGGCAAAGCCGATCACTGCGCTGGCAGCGATGCCTTGCTGCAAAGCAAAGAAACTGACTGCAGCCAGCAGCGCACCGGAAATCCCCACTTGCAGGCTGCCCATGACAAAAATGGAATGGCGCATCTGCCAAAGGCGCTGCGGGCGCAGTTCTAAGCCAATAATGAACATCAATAAAATAACACCAAAATCCGCCAGTTCCTGAATCGCCACAGCGTCGCTGGCAATATTCAGCACATTGGGCCCCAGCAGCATGCCGGTAAACAGGTAGCCCAAAACCGTTGCGATGCCGAATCGTTTCAGCAGGGGCACCAGCAGCAGTGAGGCGCCTAAAAAGATGGTGATTTGCAGCAGTAGTGACATGCGTCCGTCCTAGTTCTGTTTCTTGCTGTGCAGCGTTTTGGCGAGGCTGAATGTGAAGATCAGCCTCAGCTCAGTTCTTGCGGGTCAATATCCAGGCTCAGCTTCATGCTGGAGGGCTTTTGATGCAGCATGTTCAGCCACCAGTGCCGGATATAAAAATGCAGCCTGGCGCGGTCGGCAGACAGCAGCACCATATGCGACTGATAGCGTCCGGCTTTGCGTTCCATCGGCGCGGGGATCGGCCCCCAGATATCGACCGTCTGCTGTGAATTTTGCCTTAACAGCTGAGCATGCTGCTGTAAAAAATCTGTATTCAATTTTTGATCTTTAGATTCACAGCGGATCAGCGCCGCATAGCGGAAAGGCGGCATCAGCGCAGCTTGGCGCTCTTTCAGGGTCTGCTTGGCGAATTGACGGTAATCTTCCTGCACCAAAGTGTTCAATAGCGGATGCTCGGGCCGCAAGGTCTGCAAATACACATCGCCTTTGCGTTCGCCGCGGCCTGCGCGGCCAGCCACTTGCACCACCAGCTGCGCGGTGCGTTCCGTCGCGCGGAAATCAACGCTCAGCAGTCCGGAGTCGATATCTAAAATCGCCACCAAGGTGACATAGGGAAAATGATGGCCTTTGGCCAGCATTTGCGTTCCGAGCAGAATCGCTGGTTCGCTCTTTTGAATTTTATCGTAAATCTTCTGCCAGCTGCCCACCCGGCTGGTTGAATCGCGGTCAACCCGGATCACCTCATGGTCAGGAAACAGCTCGTTCAGGCTTTCTTCCACCTTGGCGGTGCCCATGCCGATGGATTTCAATTCCGTATGATTGCACTGCGGGCAATGATCCGGCATGCGGTGAATGGTGCCGCAGTGGTGGCAGTGCAGATGCTGATAAGGCGTGCGGTGCACGGTAAAGTTGGCATCGCAATGCGGGCATTTGGCCTGCCATGCGCAGCTTTCGCAAATCAGCACCGGCGCATAGCCGCGGCGGTTTAAAAACACCAAAACCTGTTCTTTTTTATCCAGGCGCTTTTTCATTTCATCCAGCAGCATTTGGCTGATGCCATGCTGCTTTTGCGCAATTTTTAAATCCAGAATATGAATTTTCGGCATCAGGGCTGAACCGGCGCGCTGGTTCAGCTCCAGAACGCTCATTTTACCGTTTTGCACCAGAGCATAGCTGTCGATGCTCGGCGTCGCAGAACCCAGCACCACAGGGCACTGCTCCAGATGCCCGCGGTACAGCGCAATATCGCGCGCATGGTAGCGGAAGCCTTCCTGCTGTTTAAAGGACAGGTCATGTTCTTCATCCAGCACAATCAGCCCTAAATTCGGCAAGGGGGTCAAAATCGCGGAGCGGGTGCCTAAAATAATCGAGGCTTTTCCGGTCTGCGCGGCCTGCCAAGCCTGCAGGCGCTTGGAGTCATTCAAGCCAGAATGCAGCAGGGCGATATTGCAGTGAAAGCGTGACTGAAAGCGGCTGACGGTTTGCGGCGTCAGGCCAATTTCCGGCACCAGCACCAGCACTTGCTTGCCGTGTTTCAGCACCTCTTGCATGATCTGCAGATAGACTTCGGTTTTGCCGCTGCCGGTCAAGCCATCCAGCAAAAAGGCCTGATATTTTTTCCGCGCTTTCAGCACCGCATCAATGGCTTTTTTCTGGTCAGGATTGGCAGTTAAGGGCATTTGCGCCATGGTGACCGGCATCGGATTGAAATCCTGCGCTTCCAGCACGCATTCGCAGATGCCTTTTTTCTCCAGCGCTTTTAAGGTTGCCGTTTCAATCCCTGCGAGGTTCAGCAGATTTTCAGACGTGCCGGCAGGATGCAGCTTGAGGATTTTATAAGCCTCCTGCTGCCGTTCGGAGCGTTTGATTTTGCTTTCGGCGTCCTGATCCAGCAGTTTCCATGTGCGGGCCAGTAAATTATAAGGCTTGCCCTGGCGCAGCAGCGCAGGCAGCGCGCTATGCATCACTTCACCGATGGGAAATTGATAATATTGCGCCGCCCATGTCAGCAAACTTAAAACTTTGCCGTTTAGAATGGCCTGATCATCCAGCAGTTCGGTAATGGCTTTGAGTTTGATATTGGGATCAATCGGCGCATTGGGCGCAAGTTTTTCGATGATGATGCCCACCAGATTCTGCCGGCCAAAAGAGACCGCAACCCGCGCGCCGACTTCTGCCTGCTGATATTGTTCAGCATTGAGGCTGTAGTCAAAACAGTCGTACAGGTAGACGGGAACGGCAATGCGGACCCGGTATGCAGCTAGTGAAGCAGGATTGGAAACTTGCATAAAAAAGCGATTTGATCCTATTTTAAAGTCGTCGTGATCGATCTGGAGTTGTGTTAGAGTGAGCGGATAATTTATATCTAGAATATGAATGATTTTAAGGGTTAGGCGCAACTGCGCGGATCAATTTTTTGGAAAATTAGAGCATAACAATGCCAGCATATCAGTTTACCGCCATAGATGCTTCAGGGAAGCAGCAGAAGGGTGTGCTTGAAGGGGATTCTGCACGTCAAATCCGGCAGCAGCTGCGCGATAAAGCGCTGATCCCTGTGACGGTCGATCCCGTTGAGCAGAAAGATAAGCATGCGCAGCGCAGCTGGTTTCAAAAAAGCATCACCTCTTATGATTTAGCCTTAATGACCCGCCAGCTGTCTGTGCTGGTGGCGGCCGCTATTCCGCTGGAAGAAGCCATCCGCGCAGTCGGCAAGCAGAATGAAAAAGCGCATGTGCAGAATTTATTGATGTCGGTGCGGTCCAAAGTGCTGGAGGGCCATTCGCTGGCCAATGCGCTGAGCCAGTCCGGGCGCTTTCCCGAACTGTACATCGCCACCATCGCCGCCGGCGAGCGCTCAGGCCATCTGGATCTGATTTTAGACCAGCTGGCGGATTACACCGAAAACCGTTTCGCCATGCAGAAAAAAGTGCAGGGCGCGATGATTTATCCGGTGATTTTAATGCTGATGTCCTTTGCGATTGTGATGGGCCTCATGACCTATGTGGTGCCGGATATCGTTAAAACTTTTGATCAGGACAAAGGAGCGCTGCCGTGGATTACGGTTGCGCTGATGAATGCCAGTGATTTTATCCGCATCGCCTGGCCTTTTCTGCTGGCTGGCGCGGCCTTAGGCATTTTCCTGCTGGCGCGCTTTTTAAGGACAGCCGCGGGGCATTATGCCTTTGACCGGCTGACCTTAAAGCTGCCGCTGTTCAGCAAGTTGTCCAAAGGCATTAATGCGGCGCGTTTTGCCAGTACGCTGTCAATTTTAACCAAATCCGGCGTGCCGCTGGTGGATGCCTTAAAAATTGGCGCGGCCGTCAGCAATAACTGGGTAATCCGGGATTCCGTGAATTTGGCGGCGGAAAAAGTCACCGAAGGTGGCAACTTGGCGACCCAGCTGGAGCGCAGTGGTTATTTCCCGCCAATGATGGTACAAATGATCCGAAGCGGTGAAGCTTCCGGCGAATTGGACCGGATGCTCGAGCGTGCGTCAGACATGCAGGACCGGGAAGTCACCACCTTGATTTCAACGCTGCTGGCGTTATTGGAGCCGCTGATGCTGGTGCTGATGGCCAGTATTGTGCTGGTGATTGTGATCGCAGTGATGCTGCCAATCGTCAATATGAATAATATGATTTAAATAAACCCTTTCAGTGCGATAGAACACGAGATTAAATAGATGCAATCAAATGGATTAAACAGCAAGCAAAACGGTTTCACCTTAATTGAAGTGATGGTAGTGATTGTGATTCTGGGCGTTTTGGCTGCGCTTATTGTGCCAAACGTGATGGGGCGCGGTGAAAAAGCCAAAGTGGATACAACGCAAATTACGCTGAAAAGCGTGGCTGGCGCACTTGATCAATACAAAATGGATAACGGCAAATTTCCATCGATGCAGGATGGAGGTTTGGGCGCTTTGGTCAATAAGCCGGAATCGGCGAAAAACTGGCTGCCGGGCGGTTATGTGAAAGGCGGCTATCCTAAAGACAGCTGGGAAAATGACATTCAATATGTAACTCCGGGAACAGAAGGGCGCCCGTATGACCTGTATTCCTTTGGCGCAGATGGCCAGTCTGGCGGTGAAGGCAATGATGCCGATATTTTTTATCAGCATTAATTAAGAATCATTCTTTATTCAGTTTGATTCTTGATTTAGCGTGATTGGCGATTCAGTTTTGATGGAATAAATCGCTTCACTTAATAGGCTGTTTCAATATTGGGTGAAGTGATAATCTTTCTTGATGATCTTTTAAAATATAACTATATGAAAAATATTAATATTAAATAATAAACTGGTTTGAAATTTATAATAAGAATTATTCCCAAGTTTATTGATTACAATAATTTAAAAATATGCAGGAATCTACGCTTTTAATTTAAATTAAAGCTTGCATAATGGTGCTTATGACATTGATTCAGCGGAGGGAGGAGAGCATGAAAGCATTTATTTTAGACGATGAAATCAATCAATTTCATTGGACGATGCTGAAATCTGTTCTTTTGGCGCTCAGCATTTTACCCATCAGCCAAGGCATTTTACTGTTGTGGCAAAGCACTGAAGGCGGCAGCCAAATTATGGTCGGCTTTTTTGCGGTCAGCATGATGAGCAGCCTGCTGGTGTTAAGTTTTTGGTCGGCATTGAATGCCGCAGCTGCAGAATTGCAGCAGGCGCAGGGTTCTGCATTGGAACATACCGCGGTAAACATCTACCGCTATCTTCCCATGCTGTCGTTGGCGGCAATGCTGTCCTATCTGGCCAGTCAGTTTTAAGATGCAGCCAGAGCGCCTGCACGCAAGATAAAGTGCATAACTTTTAAAGCGCATCCTGCACTGCAGGAAGATAAAACCGGAGTCCTACCTCCGGTTTTTTATGGCCCTTAAAAGACTTCACGCTGTTTTCAGTCAGATGGCTGAGATCGGAAATTGTCTGAATTGCAGGATCTGTTGTCTGTTTCAGCGCAGCGCGGGCAGCATGTCTTTTCCTATACTGCGGATGATGGAAAATAGAACAGGAGCGCGCGGCGCCATGCAGCAGATTGAATGGAATGATTTTGTAAAAGTAGAGATCCGTGTCGGACGGATTGTTCAGGCGGAAATTTTTCAGGAAGCCAGAAAACCCGCCTATATTCTGCATGTCGATTTTGGGGAAGAACTTGGCATCAAAAAATCCAGCGCGCAGATTACCGAGCTGTATCAGCCGGAGCAATTGCTGGGCAAGCTGGTGGCCGCGGTGGTGAATTTTCCGAAAAAGCAGATTGGGCCGATTCAGTCAGAATGCCTGGTGACGGGCTTTCATAATGCTGCAGGGCAGGTGGCATTGTGCGTTCCAGATGCAGACGTGCCGCTGGGCACGAAACTGCTGTAATTGCCTTTCCGGCTTTTCATTTAAAGCGTGCGGGCAGCCCAATAAAAAAACCGAGCCTAAGCCCGGTTTTTGATTGCCTTTGCATAAGGCAATTGCGCTTAACGGCGCGATTTAAAGGAGACGTCCACTTTTCGCGGACGGTAAATCCAGCCCACAATCAGCAGCAGCACCGAGAAGCCCAATATAGGCCAGTCGCTGAGGCGCATGTACAGGGTTTCGCCCTGCATTGCCGGCAGATCACCGCGCAGTACGGCTTCTTTATCCATAGGCGCCCGCTTTACGATATGGCCGTTAGAGTCAATAAAGGCGGTCACACCGGTATTGGTGGCGCGGATAAACCAGCGGCCATTTTCTTTCGCGCGCATTTGCACCATTTGCAGATGCTGCAAGGGGCCAGCCGTACCCGTGAACCAGGCATCATTGGATACGGTCACCAGGAAGTCGCTTTGCTGCGCATTGCGCCGGGTCAGATTCGGATAGGCCACTTCATAGCAGATGGCCGCGCCGAGATCATGATGCTTGACGGATAACGGCTTTTGATCACTGGCGCCGCGGGAAAAACCGCTCATTGACGGATCATTCTGCAGTGCAGGCAGCACCCAGCTCAGCAAGCCGGACAGCGGAATATATTCACCAAAAGGCACTAAGCGCTGTTTCTTATAGAGGCCGGACGATTCGTCACCGCTGGCCATGATGCTGTTGTAATACATTGGATGGCCTTCACGGCTGGATTCCGCCAAATCCCAGTAAGGAATGCCGGTGACCCATGCCGTGCCAGTTTTTTTCGCCTGCGCATTCATGGCGTCTAAAAACGGTTCAATGTCGGTTTGGAACAGCGGAATTGAAGATTCAGGCCAAACGATCAGATCGCGGCCCCATTCCGTACGGCTCAGCTGCGCATAAATCATCAGGGTTTTGGTTTGATATTCGGTCAGCCATTTTAAATCCTGCGGAATATTGCCCTGAATCAAGGAAACAGACAGCGGCTTTTCGGCTTTTTGCTGCACAAACTGCAGCTGAGCAGCTCCCCATGCGCCAAGCAGCAGCACGGCCGCCGGCACAATCCAAAAGGCTTTTTTATTCAGGATTTCAACCAGCGCGCAGGCCAGCAGAATGACCGCGAAAGACACGCCGAAAACCCCGAACAGCGGCGCGTAGCCATCCAAAAAGCGTTCGGTAAAAGCGTAGCCGGCAAACAGCCATGGAAAACCGGTGAACACCCAGGTTTTAGACCATTCAAACAGCACCCACAGCGGCGCAAAGGTCAGCGGTGTTTCCGGGAAAAAACGGCGGTAAAGCCAGGTTTGCACGGCAGTGAACAGCCCCATCACCAAAGCCATGACGGCAATCATCAATACGCTTAAAAAGGCATTGGTATCGCCATAGACATGAATCGAGGTATACAGCCAAAATGCGCCGACAAACCACAGGCCAATGCCGTAAGCCCAGCCAATGCCGAAGGCCTGCTTGGCGCTGCGTTTGCGCAGGCAGGCATACAGCAGGGCTGGGGATAAAACTGCCAGCCACCAGTAATGATAAGGCGCCAGCGCAAAACTGAAGACTGCGCCGGAAAACAGCGCAATCAGCAGGGGATAAATCAAGGGCAGCTGTTTTTGTTGTTCTGCGGAATTCAACAGTTTGTCAAAATAGGTTCTCATTTACGGACAGCCCGGATCAGATGAATAGTGCGTGCATCTGCTTCCAGAATCGTAAATTCCCAATTTTCAATTTCAATGACTTGACCTTGCAAATCGCTCACTAAACCAATTTCCTGAAGCAAAAGACCGCCGACAGTTTCTACTTCATCGTCAGAAAAATCAGCATCTAAAACATTGTTGAAATGTTCAATTGGTGTAAGCGCCTGAACCAGCCAGGTATTGGCGGTTTTCGGATCGGCATCCGGCACGATGAATTCAGCTTCTTCGTCCAGATTGTCGTGCTCATCTTCAATTTCGCCGACAATTTCTTCCAAAATATCTTCCAGCGTCACCAAGCCGGAAGTGGTGCCGTATTCATCAATCACCACCGCAATATGCGTCTGGGTATTTTTCAGCATGCGCAGCACTTGATCTGAGCGCGCGCTTTCCGGCACAAACAGCGGCTGGCGCATCAGCGCGCGGACATCGACTTTGCTGCTGCGGTCGGTTAAAAACGGCAGCAGGTCTTTGGCCAGCAGAATGCCGACAACATTGTCGGGCTGGTCAGATGAAAAGACAGGAAAGCGTGAATGCGCAGACTCAATCAGCACATGCAGAATGTCGAGAAGCTCATCATCTTCCTGCAGGCTGATCATCGCGGTGCGCGGGGTCATCACCTCGCGGATTTTAGTTGCCGGAAGGTCAAGCACGCCTTCAAGCATGGCAACAGTATCGGGTTCTAAAAAACGACGTGAATCTTGTACTAATTTTAACAGTTCGTCGCGGGTTTCCGGCGCCGTGCCTAACCATTTACGTAAGCCGCGCATGCCCCACGACGGGCCTGATTCCTCGTGCATGATCTTTCCTGAAGACTCTTAATATCTAAAAATATGATTTTATCATACCGTAGAAAATACAGTTGTCTATGTTCTTTGCGCAGTGAAAATAGGCTGATCAGATCAAAAGTATAGTGATGAATGGCCGCTTGAGCGATCTTGAAGAATAGGCGCTTATTTTTGCCTGCGCTTTTTCAGTCAGAAAAGCGGGTGTTTTGATGCTGCAGCGCAGATAGAAAGCCAAATGCGCAGCAGATGCGGCTTCAGGATGGGCATGCTAAACTAAGAGCGTTTTTATCTTCTGAGTTATGCAATGTCTGAACCTGCCATTACGCCGAGCATTCAATTGAACACCCGCGGCTTGCGCTGTCCTGAGCCTGTGATGATGCTGCATCAAGCCATCCGCAAATCGAAGTCTGGCGATGTGGTTGAAGTCTTTGCAACGGATAACTCAACGTCTTGGGATATTCCAAAATTCTGCATGCATTTAGGCCATGAACTGCTGCTGCAGGAAGAGCGTTTGGATGAAAACGGCCATAAAGAATTTCATTATTTGGTGCAGAAAGGCTAAACCTTTTCAGTATTTTTGATATTTTACTTTTATCTTAATTTTTGAATTAGTTACATTTTCAAACAGAACAAGGGCTAGCGTAAGGCGGCGCTAGCTTTTAGAATACCGCCGATTAAATATACAAAAAAACAATTAAAAAGATTGTCATCATGTTCAATACCATTGCCCAAATTTTAGAACAATTCGGCTTGGGCGCGCAGAAACGCGCTATTCATGCTCGATTTTCCAATCCAGCACTCCATGCGCAGGTTTTTGTACAGCGTATTGATGGCCAGCATGCCATCAATGACGGCGTGCAGATGCAGCTGATTTGCTTATCCACACAAGCCAATATTCCCCTCAAGCAGCATCTAATCAAAGATTTTTCGCATGGAATCATGGGATTAATTTTAAAGATAATAGAGATATGATTAGAAGAACTGTTTTTGTTCGTGCAAAAAATTATAGTAATATTGATGATTATATTAAAAATATGGATGAAACATCTCAAGTTAGTAGAAGCTTAAAGTTGGGTGGAAGGCTGGTTTTCGCTTGGGATATTTATGGCAGTGCAAATTCAGCAGCTCAAGTCTATGAAAAAGGTGATCCAGATGCTACAAGAAAGGAAATTTTAAAACAGACTGGTAAAATTAATGGAGGTCTATTGGGAGCAAGAGTTGGAACAGCAATCGGGGGAGCAGTAATTGGCGTTGTTGGGGTTATAGCTGTGGGTTCACTCTTCTTGGGGGATATGTTGGTGGTGTAACAGGTGAGGCACTTGTAGATTATGGATATGAAAGATTAAGATGAATATAAAAGATTTAATAGTTATTTTACTAATATTCAGTATTATTTTTTGGGCCATAT
>NZ_JAYRTF010000029.1:0-37933 GCF_041919735.1 Acinetobacter sp. | reverse complement strand
TTTCTGCATCTTTGGCTGCTGCGCCGCTATCCAGTTTGGCAATGATTTCTTCCAAAGTCATGCGGCCCTGGCCGATATGTTCTCCGTTTTGGAATACCATCGGCACCGCCATGATTTTGCGTTCTTCCACTTCATCTTGGAAGAATGCGCCGTCAATCATGGTTGCAGTGGTGCCCGGGTTGTAAATCGCGATCAAGTTCAGCGCCTGAACCACATCTGGACAGTTATGGCAGCTGAGCGACACAAATACATCAAAGTCTGCAGTAAGGTTCAGGCCTTTGATTTGCGCCAAAACTTCATCAGGCACTTTAGGCGCATAGCCGGACACTTGCAGCAAGGCCAGAATCAGTGAGGTGAACTCGTGGCCCATCGGCAGGCCTGCGAAGTTGACACGCGGCTGCTCGCCGGTTTTTGCGATGCCGAAGCTTGGCGCACGGCTGTTGGTGCCGTCAAAACGCGCAGTCACCAAATCAGACAGCGCGGCGATTTCAGTCACCAATTCTTTGATTTTGTCTGATTTGTCAGAAGCATCTAAAGTCGCGACGATTTCAATCGGGCCCTCTAAACGTTCAAGCAGAGTTTTTAATTGAGCAGAAGTATTTTGATCCAACATTGCTAACGCCTCCAAAGGAGTCAATATTTATTCGATGGGTTAATAATAAGTGATTCAGATAAATAGGTAAAACAGTTTGTTTTTATTGTTGTAATCGGATTAATGGATTATTGGATTTAAATGCCTCAGCCTGCAGAGAAAAAAATCAGATCACCCGCTCTCTAGGGCGCAGCCATGCTATGCTTCGAACTGTATTTTGTGATTATTTCAGGTTTTTTTATGCTTAAAAAAGGCATCTATCAGCATTATAAAGGTCAGCTTTATCAAGTGTTTAATGTGGCAACGCATAGCGAAACAGAAGAAAAATTAGTGGTTTATCAATGTTTGTACGGCGATTATTCATTGTGGGTACGTCCTTTGGCGATGTTTACGGAAACCGTAGAGCATGAAGGTCAAACGATTGAACGCTTTAAACTGATTCAGGAAGTGGGGTAGATATTTTCTGCCGCTGAAAAGAGAGTATCAACAGCGCTGAACTGGAAAAATCTGGAGGACTGATGGGCATCACCGAAGAATTTTTAGTGCACGTGAATGCGCTGTATCAGCAGTTTCAGGCGCATGATGCGCTGCAGTCTGACCGTTTGCAGCGCTATCGGAATATTGAGCCTGAATCTGCGCAGTGTTTGGCTGTGCTGATACGGGCTCAGCAAGCGAAGCGTATTTTGGAGATCGGTACCTCAACGGGCTATTCTACGCTGTGGCTGGCCAATGCGGCGAAAAGCACATTGGGGAAAGTGACCACCATTGAAATTGATGCTGAGCGGACAGCGCAAGCCCAGACGTATGCGCAGCAGATGCATTTGCAGCATCTTGTTGAGTTTAGAACGGAAGATGCTCTGGCTTTTTTACAGCAAGCCAAAGAAAACTATGATTTTATTCTGCTGGATGCAGAACGCGCAGCTTATGTTGAATACTGGCCGTATTTGCGGAAAATATTAACAGCGCAGGGCGGTATGCTGGCGGTAGATAATGTGCTGTCGCATGCCTCTGAAGTGGAGGCCTTTATATCCTTGGTTAAAGACGATCCGCGGTATATTTGTGTGACGCTGCCAATCGGTGCAGGATTATTGCTGATTACCGCAAATTAAATTTTGATCATTTCAAATGAAAAAGCCATCAACGGATGCTTTGATGGCTGAAGAATTTTAGTGAATTGCAATAAGTAAAAAAAACCTTAAAAAAAATAGAGCCATTATTGAATGCTGATGCGGGTAAAGTGCAAGTCATATTCAAGATATTTATGCACAAAAGCGGTTTTGTCATTGCAGCGCATCATATTGTGATAAATAAATTCGGGAACAGGGTGGAATAAGTCGCCTGTGCCATTGGTATAAAAAATTTTCAAATATCGTGAAGAAGCGCTGTATTTCCAAGATTTTACAGCAAGCGGTGATCCCATAAGCAACCCCCTTGAATTATTATGATTTTAGCCAAAAAAATCGTCTTGGCTTATTTTGAAATTAAGTTAAATACGCATTCAACGATGTAGCAGAATTGTAAAAATAAATCGAATATTTAAATATTTTTCAGCAGTTAACATCACTTTAAATGATTTGGCGATAAAAGCCGGCGCAGCAATGCGCATATTTTAAAAAAGCTGAAAAAAGCGTGAATGAACTGAATGCAAAATGATTTAAAAATACTCATTGGATGAATTGCATGATATAAAAAATAAAGCTGCATCTGAATAAAACCTGATCTATTTATATATTTTGCTTGAGGAGCAGTGCTTGATTTCAGATGAAAATAACCAATGTGCAATTCCATTGGTCTCAAAGCATAAGTGCAGAACAAAATGCGCGTGCGGTTTTTACAGGCTTTGCATCAAGAGACTTTAGAGCAATAGAACAATTTTTATTTTTTCAGATCTTTAAGAGGGTGTAAGTATGAGAAAGGCGATCTGCTGTCTATTGGCGGCTTCCGGCATGATGCTGTCTTCATTGGCGGATGCATGTACGCGTGTTGTTTTTCATGGTGAAAATAATAATGTCATGACAGCGCGTTCTATGGACTGGAAATCGGACGTGGGCACAAATCTTTGGATTCTGCCAAGCGGTGTAAAGCGGACTGGACAGGCAGGGCCTCAATCAGCACGTTGGACGGCAAAATATGGCAGTGTTGTGGCCACAGGCTATGATATTTCAACGACAGACGGGGTGAATGAAGCTGGTTTGAATGCCAATTTGCTGTGGCTGGTCGAATCTGAATACCCGCAAGCTGAAAAATCAAAAAAACCGAAACTGAGCATTTCTTTATGGGCTCAGTATGTTTTGGATAATTTTTCGACTGTTGATGAAGCGGTCAAGTTTCTGCAAAAAGAACCTTTTGATGTCATGACCGATCAAGTTCCGGGTGAAAAACGTTTGGCGACACTGCATCTATCCATTTCAGACAAAAGCGGCGACAGCGCCATTGTGGAATATATCGGCGGCAAGCAAGTGATTCATCACAGCAAAGCTTATCAGGTGATGACCAATTCTCCGGTCTTTGAGCAGCAATTGGCTTTAAATCAGTATTGGAAGCAAATTGGCGGAACCACCTTCCTGCCGGGAACCAATCGCGCAGCTGACCGTTTTGCGCGCGCTTCTTTTTATATTCAGGCCATTCCAAGCAATGCTGATTCAAACAGCAGCTTGGCCAGTGTATTCAGCGTCATCCGCAATGTTTCAGTGCCATTTGGCCTGAACACGGAAGAAGAGCCGAATATTTCATCGACGCGCTGGCGTACCGTGGTGGATCATAAGCGCAATCTGTATTTCTTTGAATCTGCTGTTTCGCCCAATGTATTTTGGGTCGATTTAAACAAAATTAACTTTAAAGATGGCAAAACTAAAAAACTGAATTTAGGCAAAGACCAAAGCAAGACTTATGCAGGCGATGCAACGGCATCTTTTGCAGAGGCAAAGCCTTTCGCATTTTTAGGCATCAGTTGATGCAATAAAATTCAGCTCAAATATAGCTTATAGCCATCTTTGGCATAAGCAAAAAAAACCGCGCAAATGCGCGGTTTTTTTTATCAGTTCAATCTAATGCAGATTAGATTTTACCAACTAGGTCGATTGAAGGAGCAAGAGTTGCGTCGCCTTCTTTCCATTTAGCTGGGCAAACTTCGCCTGGGTGAGCGTGAACGTATTGAGCTGCTTTAACTTTGCGAAGAAGTTCAGAAGCATCACGGCCGATACCGCCAGCATTGATTTCGATGATTTGGATTTTGCCTTCTGGATCGATAACGAAAGTACCGCGGTCAGCAAGGCCGTCAGCTTCGATTAATACTTCGAAGTTTTTAGCAAGAGTCCAAGTAGGATCGCCAACCATTACGTATTGGATTTTTTTGATTTCTTCAGAAGAATCGTGCCAAGCTTTGTGAGTGAAGTGAGTGTCAGTAGAAACTGAGTAGATTTCAACGCCTAATTTTTGGAATTCAGCGTAGTTGTCTGCAAGGTCACCAAGCTCAGTTGGGCAAACGAAAGTGAAGTCTGCTGGATAGAAGAATACAACTGACCATTTGCCTTTAAGATCAGCTTCGGTAACTTCGATGAATTTACCGTTTTGGAATGCTTGTGCTTTGAATGGTTTAACTTCAGTATTAATTAAGCTCATCATTGTCTCCATGATTGAGGTTTGTATTTGATTTCCAATAGAGTATAGGATTTCTTGTTATTGCTGAAATGGTATTTTTACATTAAAGATATCGGAAAAACCGAACTAAGCTAAAATACCGTCTCATCAAAATTATGATTTTAAACGTTTCAGCAGTTTTATAGCGCTGTATCAGCAAAGCTGTTTTAACATTGCCATATGATGCTGAAATGACAAAACCTGCAAAAAAACATCTGTTCCTCAATTTGCCTAAGAACATGAAGCCATTGCTGCTAAAATTCAAGGCTAAATTTAAAAAAAGTTAAAATTAAAAAAAAATATATCTGCTTTATCGGGGCTGAGATGTTCTTCCGCTTCATGTCATTACAGCGTAAAATGGCGCTTTGTTGTTTTGATTAGGAATCTTGTTCTGTGCAGAGTCGTTTAAATGTAGATCAGCTTGTGATGGCGCGTGACCTTCACCGTTTAAACCGACTGAAAAAGGGCAAGGATGCAGATCAAAAACAGCATCAGGAATTATTTGAAAAATCCAATAGCAAAGTGCGTGAGCGTTTTGAGCGCATTCCGAACATTAAGCTCAATCAAGACCTGCCCGTTACTCAATATGCCGATAAGCTGATTGATGCAATTCAACAGCATCAAGTGATTATTGTGGCTGGTGAAACTGGTTCAGGGAAAACCACACAGCTGCCGCAAATTGCCATGCTCGCAGGCCGCGGTTTAACGGGTTTGATCGGCCATACCCAGCCGCGCCGTTTGGCGGCGCGCAGCGTGTCACAGCGTATTGCCGAAGAAGTCGGTGAAAAACTTGGCGAATCGATTTCCTTTAAAGTCCGTTTTAATGAGCAAGGTTCACAAAACTCTTTAGTCCGTTTAATGACCGACGGTATTTTATTGGCAGAACTGGCCAATGACCGATTTCTAACCAAATACGACACCATTATTATCGATGAAGCGCATGAACGTTCGCTGAATATCGACTTTATCATGGGCTATCTCAAGCAGCTTTTACCGCGCCGCAAGGATTTAAAAGTCATCATTACTTCGGCAACCTTGGACGTCAACCGCTTCAGCAATTACTTCAATGGCGCGCCGATTTTTGAAGTGGAGGGGCGCAGTTTTCCCGTCGAGCTGCGTTACCGTCCTATTTCTGAAATGAATATTGGCGGCAGTGATGATGATGAATTTGATGATTTTGAAGAAAATTTGCCGCGCGCCGTGGTATCTGCGGTTGAAGAATGTTTACAGGATGCACAAGAGAAAGGGCACCCTGAACATGCGGATATTCTGATCTTTGCCAGTACCGAGCAAGAAATCCGCGAACTGCAAGAAACCTTAATTAAACACGGTCCACGCCATACCGAAGTGCTGCCGCTCTTTGCCCGTTTGGCTTTGGCAGAGCAGCAAAAGATCTTTAATCCTGCCGGCGGCGGACGGCGGATTATTATCGCCACCAACGTGGCAGAAACTGCGCTGACGGTGCCGAATATCCGTTATGTAATTGACAGCGGTTTTGCGCGTATTTCACGTTATAACTACCGCTCCCGTGTACAGCGCTTGCCGATTGAAGCCGTGTCGCAAGCGGCAGCGAATCAACGTAAAGGCCGCTGCGGCCGTATCGCGCCGGGTGTCTGCATTCGTCTGTATTCAGAAGAAGACTTCCAGAGCCGTCCTGAATTTACCGAGCCGGAGATTAAACGCACCAACTTGGCATCAGTGATTTTGCAGATGCAAAGCCTCGGTTTTGGTGAATTAGAAGATTTTGATTTTATTGAACCGCCCGATCATCGTTTGGTCAATGATGGTCGTAAATTGTTGATTGAACTGGGGGCGCTTTCTGAACGTAAATCTAATCCCCCTCTTGCGGCGAAAGACGCCTCACCTGTTGAAAAAGGGGGACTTGAAAAAGCCCCTCTTTCTAAAAGAGGGGTTGGGGGAGATTCACTCACCAAAATCGGTCAGCAAATGGCGAAAATGCCGATTGACCCGCGTCTCGCGCGAATGATTTTAGGCGGCGCGCATTTTGGTGTGCTGAATGAAGTCTTGGTCATTGTGGCAGCCTTGGCTGTGCAAGACCCGCGTGAGCGTCCTGCAGACAAGCAAATGCAGGCGGATCAAAAACATGCGCTGTTCCGTGAAGCAGATTCAGACTTCCTGTTCTATACCAAGCTGTGGGATACCTTGCACTCCAACCGCGAAAGCATGAGTGAAAATAAGCGCCGCACCTTTGCGCGCAATCATTTCCTCAGCTGGCTGCGCTTGCGTGAATGGAAGAAAACCCATGAGCAATTGGTGGATCTGGCCAAAGGCTTAAAGCTGTCGTTCAATGAAAAGAAAGCCAGCTATGAAAATCTGCACCGCGCCTTATTGACCGGCCTGCTGTCTTTCATTGCCAATAAAACTGATGAACGCAATGTGTTTATGGCGGTGCGTCAGCAAAAGGCGCGGATTTTCCCAGCATCGACCTTGCATAAAACCAATACGCCGTGGGTGATGGCCTTTGAGATGGTGGAAACCTCTCAAGTGTTTATCCGGACGCTGGCAAAAATTGAGCCGGAATGGATTTTATTGGCTGCGGGCGATTTGCTGAAGCATCATTATTTTGAACCGCATTGGTCGAAAAAAGCCGGTGTGGTGAATGCCTACGATCAAATTTCATTATTTGGCTTAATTATTGAGCCGAAACGCCCGATCAATTATGAAAAGGTTGATCAGCCAGCAGCGCATGAAATCTTCCTGCGCGATGCGCTGACAACTGGAAACTTGGGTTCGAATCCGCCATTTTTGCAGCACAACTTGCTGAAATTGGAAGAAGTAGAGCGGGTGGAGGACAAGCTGCGCCGCCGCGATTTGGTGGTGGATGAAGAAACCATTTACCAGTTCTATGCCTCTAAAGTGCCGGAAGAAGTAGCCAGCCGCCGTTCATTTGAAGATTGGCGCGCAACCGTAGAGCCTAAAAATCCGCGTTATTTATTTGTGGAAGATGATGCACTGTGGCTGAATGACCGTCCAACCACACAGCTCTTTCCGGATTATTTGCGCAATGGCGAGCTGCGCCTTGCTGCCAGCTATCGTTTTGACCCAAGTCATGACGAAGATGGCGCAACGGTGAAAATTCCGGTGCAGGCTTTGCCGCAGGTCGATGAAAATATCTGGTCATGGGGCATTCCCGGCTGGCGTGAAGAGCTGATCGAAGCTTTGCTGAAAGGCTTGCCGAAAGACAAGCGCCGCAATTTGGTGCCGATTCCGGACACTGCGCGAAAATTGTCTGCGCGGATTGATGCGGTGCATTTGCAGCAGCATATTTTCAGTTTCTTGGGCTATCAGCTGCGCGGCGATCAAATCAGCGAAAAAGATTTTTCATTTGAGCGGGTAGAAGAATATCTGCTGCCGCTGATCAAAGTGATAGATGAAAAAGGCCGTGTCATTGAAAAAGGCCGCGATTTATCTGAACTGAAAGCGCGCTGCCGTACAGAAACCCATAGTCCGGTAAAACAGCTGAAAGGTGAGTTCCAGACTTTTCCTGAAAAATTTGTCTTTGAAGCTTCGCAGAAAGTCACTGGTGTGATTGTGAAGCAGTATCAAGCGCTGGTGCCTGTGAAAGACTTTGCCAGTTTGGATGCAAAAGATGAATCAGGCGTGGTGATTCAAACCTTTAATGATCAGGCCGAAGCTGTGAAACAGCACCGTGAAGGCATCATCCGCTTGGTGCATATGCAGCTGGGCGATTTGGTGCGCCAGCTGAAAAAGCAGATTTCAAAACCGCTGGCATTGGCGTATTCACCATTGGGCGACAAAGCAAAATTAGAGCAAATGTTAGTTTATGCCACACTGCAGATGGTAATAAATGAGCTTCCTGTCAATGCTGAGGAATACCAAAACTTAGTTTTAAATGTAAAAAAATCTTTCTTAACGCATGGCCAAAATGCCTTGTCGATACTGAGTGAAATCTTCATTCAATGGCAGGATATACGCCGCAAACTGCTGGTTTTAGACGATTCTGTGTTTGGGAAAAATATTGATGATATTGAGGATCAGCTTGATTTGATGAGCCTTTCAGACTTTGTTTATGTCAAATCATCCGATGTTTGGCAGGAATTTTCACGTTATTTGAAAGCCTTGGTCTTGCGTTTGGAACGCTTACCAAATAACCTGCAAAGGGACAATTCTGCCATTGATCAAATTGATCCATGGATGGAAAAATTATTTAAGTTTAAAAATGACGCTCGCCTGAAAGAATTGTATTTCATGGTTGAGGAGTTGCGCATCTCAATATTCTCTCAACCGATGAAGACCAAGATGCCGATTTCTCCTTCCCGCTTGCAAAAAGCGTGGGAAAAACTTGGAATCAATTAAGATATAGGTAATTTGAAACAGGAGTTTTACATGGGCATCCGCATTACGGGTACTGGCTTATTCCATCCGGAAGACGTTATTACCAACGAAGAGTTAGTAGAAGGTTTAAATGCCTATGTGGAACAGTACAATTTAGACAATGCTGATAAAATTGCTGCTGGCGAATTAGAAGCCCGCCGCGGTTCAAGCGCCGAGTTCATCGAAAAAGCATCGGGCGTAAAAGCACGCTATGTTGCAGAAAAATCAGGTATTCTCGATCCGAAACGTTTGCGTCCAATTCTGCATGTGCGCTCAAATGATGAATTGTCTATTCAGGCGGAATGGGGCGTAGCGGCTGCAAAGCAAGCGATGGAAAATGCAGGCGTGACTGCAGCAGACATCGATGTGGTGATTTTGTCCTGCTCAAACATTCAGCGTGCGTATCCAGCGGTTTCTATTGAAATCCAAACGGCGCTTGGTATTGAAGGCTATGCATATGACATGAACGTTGCGTGTTCTGCTGCAACTTTCGGCATTAAGCAGGCGTATGATGCGATCAAAGCAGGCGCGCGCCGCGTGCTGCTGGTCAACGTAGAAATTACTTCTGGCCATACCGATTTCCGTTCACGCGACTGCCACTTTATTTTTGGCGATGTCGCTACAGCGTCAATCATTGAAGAAACAGAAACCAAAGCCGGTTTTGAAGTGCTGGACATCAATCTGTTCACTCAGTTCTCAAACAATATCCGCAACAACTTCGGCTATTTGAACATGAGCGAAGTGGATGCGGACATCGACAACTACCGTTTCCGCCAAGACGGCCGCAAAGTGTTTAAAGAAGTTTGCCCGCTGGTTGCCAAGATGATCACCAAACAGCTGGAAAAGAACGACATTGCGCCGCAAAGCATTAAGCGTTTCTGGCTGCATCAAGCCAATGCCAGCATGAATGAATTGATTCTCAAACTGGTTGTGGGCAAAGAACATGCGCAGCCTGACTTAGTGCCAATCATTCTGGATGAATTTGCCAATACATCTTCTGCCGGCGTGATCATTGCGCTGCACCGTACTGCAGACCAAGTCAACGATGGTGAATATGGCGTACTGTGCTCATTCGGCGCAGGCTATTCTGTCGGTTCTATTCTTGTGCAAAAACACGCGGCTGCATAAGGAACCGCGCATTGCAGGCCGAGCATGGTGCAAAATGGATTAAGCGTTTCAGCGCTTTGTCCAAACTGTATTTCACGCCGGTTTTTTTAGGCGCGGAGCACATCGATGCATCGAAGCCTGCAATGTATGTCGGCAATCATACGATTTACGGTGTGCTGAATGCGCCGATGATGATCGACTATCTGTTCAATGAACATAAAGTGGCTGTGGTGAGCTTGGCTGACCACAGCCATTTTTATGTGCCGGTTTGGCGCACTATTGTGAAAAAATTCGGCGCTGTTGATGGCGTGCGTGAATATGCGCGGACACTCATGCAGCAAGGCTACTCCATTCTGGTTTTTCCAGGCGGCGGCCGTGAAGTTTTGAAGCGCAAAGGTGAGGCTTACCAGCTGATCTGAAAAGAGCGTTACGGCTTTTTAAAATTGGCGCAGGAATTTGGCTATGACATAGTGCCTTTTGCCGCTTTAGGCGGTGATGAAGTCTTCGATTTAGGTTTTGATGCCAATCATATTGTGCAAAATAAATATTTTCAGAAATTATTAAAAATTCCCAAGCTGGGTAAACTGCTGCGCTATGGAGATGTTATTCCATCTTTGCCGAGTCATTTAATTCCTAAACGCATTCCTTTTTATTTTCAATTTATGCCGCGCCAAAGCATTCGGCAGATTGAAAATTTAGAACAGCTGATGGCTTTTCGGGCTGAAATTCAGCAAGCAATCTATGCGTCACTGGAACATTTGAAGTTTGTCCGAAGCGAAAAAGAAGCATCGAAATAAAAAAATCAGTTCACGATTAAAAAATTGCATATGCATATTTTTATATCCGCGCTGAATAAGCTGCAACTAAAAATGCATCAATGCATGGATTTCAATGAGGGTTTTAATGCGCTGGGCATGTGTTGAAATGATTAGAAGGCTTGCGCTTTGCAATCATCCGCATTGAAGCATCAGCGTTGCGTTTTTGGCTAAGTTTGAACCGCTCAGATTGAAAGTTTATCTCTAAACATTTGTCATGCGCGCTTTGTAGTGGTAAATCTGTCTTCATGGCGGCATGAAATAATCTATTGTGCGGCATACCGGATCCAGTCAAAGCAGGAGGATAGATGCAAAAAGAACAGTCAGCGCTTGAATTGACGCAAGCCGCTCAGCAGCTTTTGCGTATTTCTGCTGATTTCAGCCATTTGGTGCAGGCGCAGCAAAAGCTGGCCGCTGAAATCACTGCCGATCAATTATTTAAAATGCAGCAGGAATCCTGCCGCATTCAAATTGCGCATCCTTGTTTTTATCTGCAGTTCAATCCGCCGTATTTTGCCGATGCCAAGAAAAGAACCTTGCTGCACAGCCATTTTGCATATGGCGAGCATAAGGCTGAGTTTTTAGAAGACTTTGTGCTGCATGATATTTATTTTTTAACCGGGGATTTGAAAGCCCAGCATCCCTTATTTTTGCGTTCCAAAGCTGAGCAGTTAAGAACGATTCTGGCGAAAGAAATATTTAGCGCGGTATCTGGCCTGCAGCAGCTGAAGACGGCGCTGCAGCATCTCAGCCTAACGCAGGCCCGATATATTGATGAATTGATGATGGCGCTGTCTCTGTATTCCCAGCCTGTTCTGCAGGCATCGAAGCAGCAGCATCGGCCTATTTCCAGTGAAACATTGCAGGCATTTGAAATGCTGTTCAGGCTGGATGTCGTGCAAGGGCAGGCATTTTTGCCTGTGCAGTCGGTGATGGACAGTTTTGATGAGTTTTGTTTCAGCGCTGCGCAATTTTTAGATCCTGCGGTCTACCGCATTGCATCGCTGTTTTATCGGGAACAGTTCACCCTGCATGAATTGATTGAGCTGGAAGATGATATTGCGCTGCTGTATCCGCATGCCAAAGAACGTCCGCATCTGCTGGGTTTTGCGCGCTTAATGAATCGTGAGCTTTGGAACAGTTCAGATCTTTTCGCGAAACAGCATTTTTATACGGCCAATCACCGTGTATGGCAAAAGAAAGCGGCTGCGCTGCCGGTGTTTGACAGCAGCAGAACAGTCAATTGGCTTTTTAAGCAGCCTGCGGAGGTGCTGGATTGGGTGAGTCAAAATATCCAGCATGGCAATATCCGCAATGCAGTGACCACATTGAGTTTTATTGACTGCAGTCAAATGCATCCGCAGATTATTTTAGCTGCGCTGCAGTATTTTCAGCATGTCAGCGCAAGGCTGTTTATACACAGCTGTCACGCGGTAGCGCTTGATGAAAACTGGTTTGATCATCCATCGAACCATGCTGCGGTTTTGCAGGGCACGAAGCAGGCGATGGACGACCACCGCATCGCTATTCGTCCTTCAATTCTGTATTTGGATGAATGGATGGCTTTGGCGGCCTGCATTGCACAATCAGATGCGCAGGCCATGAAAAAAGTTTATTCGCGTTTAAGCCGGGTGATGCAGGCTTTTATGCAGCAGCTGCAAAAAATGAGTGCAGATTTGCCGGAAGATTTAATGGCCTATATCTTGCCGGAGGCACAGCAAAACCGGGATTTTTATGCAGTTCTGCAGCGCCATAAATTGCCGCAGGACGCCTTCCGCCAAGCATTTTATTTGCAGCGCGGCACCGTGCGGAAAAACATTTTTGATGCTTATGTGCGCGATTATCTGAGCGCTTATTTCAGCGCTGTGAAGCAAGTACCTAAAACGGTGACATGGACTGGGCTGTTTCATCAGGCGGCAGAATGGCACGGCAGCATTCAAAAAGAAGAAATTTTGGCGAAACTGAAAAAAGAATTCAGCCCGTCCGCTTGGCAGCCATTTTGCGCGGCCGCGGAATTGAAGTTTGAACAATGGAGATTTCAGGAGTTGCAGACGCTGGAGCGGATCATTGAAGAGTCGCTTAAGCAGCAGAATTGCCTGGCCGCCAGCTATGCGCAGCGTATTGCTGAAGAAGAGTACAGCGCATTTCATATGACCCATAGCAGCCAGCCGCTGCGTATGACTTTGGGCTGCATCCGCCAGCATGGCCAATTAATATTTGATCAGCTGGAACTTTCCAACAATGAAAAAGCCGATGAACCCTCAATACAGGCTGCGAAACAATTCATCGAATGGCTGAACGCCAAGATTTATAAATAAAATAATGAAGTGAAATTACTTTAAATAGAGATGTTTACGTCCATAATGTTTGAGATGGCGGAATTGCTTCGGGCGCTTTATGCTTAACTTTTTAGCCAAAACTCGTTAGGCTATAGCCGTTCTTTCAGGGTATGGGTTGTATGAAACAGGAAACTGCACTTAAGTTATTAAAAGCGGGCGAAAATGTCTTTTTGACAGGTTCGGCTGGCGCAGGCAAAACCTATACTCTGAATCAGTACATCAATTACCTTAAAGCCCGTAAAGTGACTGTGGCCATTACGGCTTCGACCGGTATTGCCGCCACGCATATGAATGGCATGACCATTCATACTTGGGCCGGCATTGGCATTAAAGATGCGATTTCAGAAGATGAACTGAAACGCATGAAAGAGCGCAAATACCTCAAAGAACATTTAGAAAATGCGCAAGTGCTGATCATTGATGAGATTTCCATGCTGCACGCCAAACAGCTGAATCTGGTCAATAAAGTGCTGAAATACTTTAAAGAAAGTGATGAAGCTTTTGGCGGTGTGCAGGTGATTGCTGCCGGGGATTTTTTCCAGCTGCCGCCAGTCGGCAAAAAAGCAGAAAGCAACCGGGATAAGTTCTGCTTTATGTCGGAAGCCTGGGTTGAGGCGAAATTCCGCGTCTGCTATTTGACTGAACAGCACCGTCAGGGCAATGATTATTTAAATGATATTCTGAATGCCATCCGTGCGCAGTGCATTACGCAAGACCATCTGCAGGCTTTAAATCAAACCCGCCAGCAGGATATCGGTGACACCTTTACCCGCCTGTATACGCACAATATGGACGTAGACAGCATCAACTTTAAACACCTGAATGAAATTGATCAGGAATCCCGTCAATTTGATGCGCAGTGCGACGGCAATGACAAACTGATTGAAACTTTAAAATCCTCGGTCCGCGCACCGGAAAATCTGACCTTGAAAAAGCATGCTAAAGTTATGTTTGTGAAGAACAACTTTGATTTGGGCTATATCAACGGCAGTTTGGGTGAAGTGATTGCCTTTGAAGAAGATGATGAATATGGCGTGCTGCCGAAGGTAAAATTGACGGACGGCACGACTTTAATTGTCGAACCGGAAACATGGTCTGTTGATAATGATGAAGGCAAAACCATTGCCAGTTTTCAGCAAATTCCGCTGCGTTTGGCATGGGCCATCACCATTCATAAATCTCAGGGCATGACCTTGGAAGCTGCAGAAATCAATTTGGCGCATACTTTTGAAAAGGGGCAGGGCTACGTTGCGCTGTCGCGTTTAAAAGCGTTGGCTGGCCTGCGCTTGCTCGGCATCAATGATCAGGCGCTGGAACTGGACAGTTTGGCCGTGAAAGCTGACCGGCGTTTTCAAGAGCTGTCTGCAGAGGCGGATTTGCATTTTGAAAATGCGGATTTTACTGCGCAGCATAAAGCGTTTATCCGCCACTGCGGCGGTACGCTGAATGAATATGAAATTGAGCGCAACGAGAAAAAACTGGCGAAATCCGGCGGCAAGCAAAACTTTGCGTCTGCGACGCTGGATGAAACCCGCGCGTTATTTGAAGACGGTTATGAAATTTCGGATATTGCAGTGGAGCGCGGTTTAACGCCAGCCACCATTATCAATCATTTGGGCCGTTTGCAAAAAGAGCAGGGCTTGGATATTTCAGTGGCCAATCCCGGTGAAGACGCCGTTGATCAAGTGCGTAAAATTTATAAGCGCTTAACCAAGCGCAACGATGCGGAAAATTTCAATGATGACGGCAGCATTAAGCTCCGCCCAATTGTGGAGTTGACCAGTCCGCGTATGGGCTATGACCAAGTCCGTTTGGCGCTGCTGTTTGTAGAATAATTTCCCAGCGTTAAAGAATGTGCATCAATTGCTGAAGCAGCTGGATTTCATTTTTTGATGCATCAGTTAAACTGATGCATCATTATCGCGGATAAATTTGACGGATATGACTTTTACAGCTTGGTATGCGCTTCGCAAGTTTGTCTACAATAATTTGCATAATGAAGACTATGAAACGGCATTCAGCCGAGCGGTCAATTACTTCCTGATTTTGCTGATTTTAGGCAACGCAGCGGCTGTACTGCTGGAATCTATCAATGATATATATCATTCCTACCGCATATTCTTTGATATTTTTGAACACATTTCCATTGTGGTCTTCAGTATTGAATATGTATTGCGGTTTTGGTCTATTGCCGAGCAGGAACCTTTTGAATCCGGCTGGAAAAACCGGCTGAGATGGATCAAAAGCGGCGGCGCAGTGATTGATCTGCTGGCGATCTTGCCGGCATATATCAATTTCTTTGTACCGATTGACTTGCGCTTCTTGCGTATCCTCCGCCTGCTCAGGCTATTGAAGCTTACCCGTTATTTCGTTTCCTTGCAGATTTTGCTGCGTGTGATTGATCGTGAAAAAGGTGCATTTCAAGCGGTTCTTTTTATCCTCAGCATCATGATTGTCATGGCTGCCGCATGCATTTATGTGGTGGAAAGCAAGGCGCAACCGCAGGTCTTCACCTCTATTCCGGCTTCGATGTGGTGGGCTGTTGTGACGCTGACCACGGTGGGCTACGGCGATGTCACGCCGATCACGCCTTTAGGCCGTTTCCTCGGTGCGCTGATTACCATTTTGGGCGTAGGCTTAGCGGCTTTGCCGGCCGGTATTTTGGCCAATGGCTTGGCCAATGAGCTGGAGCAGCGCAAGCAGTTTCTAGAGCTGAAATTCAGGGAATTGCTGTACCACTCAGAAATTGATCTGGTCATTGATCAGGATAAAATAGAAGAAATCCGTAAAGACATTGGCCTCACGAAAGAGCAGACGCAGGATATTCTGCTGCAGCTGATGCGTGAGCAGCGTGAAGAAGCTTTAAAGCAGGAGCGTGAGCAATTTGATTATTGTCCGCATTGCGGGAAGAAACTGCCGGAACTTTGAGATGCATGCGCCAGATCGTGAATTCCATAAAATCAGAAAAATGACATTCTGTGCTGCCTGCTGTTCAACATAGGTTTGCTGCGCAATAAGAGGAATACCCGCGATTTTCCTGCTTTAATTGGCCTGTTCTAATTCTCAGCACTTCAATTTTAATGTGAATTAAATGCTTTTAATATATGTTAAGATGAATAATATTCAGTATTAAAAAATCTGAAATGAGCGCTCTGCGCTGTCTGGATTGAGTCTTATCGCAAGTGTGGGAATTGCCATCATGTTGGAAATACGTCATTTAAAAACCTTAACAGCACTGAGAGAACACGGTTCTCTGGTTTCGGCTGCCAATGATTTATGCTTAACGCCTTCTGCTATTTCCCATCAGCTGAAAGAATTGGATCATTGGTATGGTGTAGAAGTGGTCAACCGCAAAACGCGTCCTGTGACTTTTTCTAATGTTGGACAGCGTTTGCTGAAATTGGCTGATGATGTCTTGCCGCAAGTGCAGATTGCACAATCGGATATTACCCGCATTGTGCATGGCCAAACGGGGCGCATTACTTTTTCGTCTGAATGCCACAGCTGCTTTGACTGGCTGATGCCGCTACTGAATGTCTACCGTCAGCAATACCCGGATGTCGATTTGGACTTCGCTTCCGGTTTTGAAGCGAACCCGCATGAATTGCTGCAAAATGCAGAATTTGACTTATTGATTACGGCCGATCCCATTACCTTAAAAGGCATTGAGTACTTTCCCATTTTTGAGTATGAATCCCGGCTCGTGCTGTCACATACGCATCCGCTGGTGCGCACAGACAACATCACGGTTCAGGATTTGGCCAATGAGACGCTGATTACCTATCCGGTGGATAAGCACCGTTTGGATATTATGGCGAAGCTGTTCATTCCTGCAAATATTCAGCCGAAAAATATCCGCACCACGGATTTAACCCAAATGCTGATTCAGCTGGTCGCCAGCGGGCGCGGCATTGCTGCGTTACCGGATTGGGTGGTGAATGAATATGAACAAAAAGGTTGGGTGACTTCGCGCCGTTTGACTTGCGTTTCTCCGAATGGTTTGCGCCGTACGCTGTATGCTGGATTCAGAACGGAAGAGAAAGAAAAAAGCTATTTTGAAGGCTTCTTGAAACAGCTGGAAAAATTTTCCCAAAAACGCACAACCTATTATTCGGCTTAACGCGGGCTGTGAAAGAGGGATAATTATGCAGACTGCATCACAAATGCGGCCTGCATTTTTTGACAGGGTTAACAAATTGTTGATTTTTAGCCTATACATTATAAAAAATAATTTTTAAAATTAAACAAATATGAGTTTTTCAAGAGCCATTTATGCCTAAGTCCAAGCAGCCGACGCCGAAGCAATTAATGTCTGTAATTCAAACGCAAACAGCGATTGCAAAATTAGGTCTGGATTTAAACGCCGTGATGACTCTGGTGGCTGAGCAGGCGCAATCTTTAACATCGGCAAAAGGCTCCGTGGTGGAGTTGGCGGAAGATGGGGAGATGGTCTACCGTGCGGTTTCCGGCGGCGCGGGCCATTTGCTGGGCTTGCGCCTGCATCAGAAAAACAGCTTGTCTGGCTTGTGTATTGAAGAAAATAAAACCCTGTACTGCAAGGATTCAGAAGCGGATGACCGTGTGGACCGGGAGGCCTGCCGCAAAGTCGGTTTGCGTTCTATGGCGGTGGTGCCGCTGATTCATTGCAATGAAGCGATTGGCGTATTGAAAATTTATTCCGAGCGCGCCGATGCCTTTAAAGAAGGCGATTTGCAGCTGCTGGGCTTAATGTCGGAACTGATTGCCGCAGCCATGTATCATGCCACCAAATATGGCGCGCAAGAGCTGTATAAGCTGGCGACTCAAGATAATTTAACTGGTCTGGCGAACCGCGCATTGTTTCTGGACTGTTTGCGTCAAGGCTTGGAAAGCGCCAAGAAGAATAAAAAAGTCATAGGCATCTTGATGATTGATATGGATGGCCTGAAACCGATTAATGATCAATATGGCCATCGGACGGGGGATGCGGCGCTACGGGAAATTGGCCAGCGGATTGTGAGCCATACCCGCAATGAAGATTTAGTGGCGCGTTTAGGCGGGGATGAATTTGCGGTGATTCTCACCAATATTGCTGATTTGGACTTGGCGACCAAAGCCATGAATCGGATCGCGGAAACCTGCGGCTTGCCTTTTGTTTTTGAAAATATCAGTTTAAAGATTGGCGCAAGCATTGGATTGGCCGTCTATCCAGAAGATGCGCAGTCTATAGAGCAGTTGATGGAAGCTGCGGATTTAAAAATGTATGACAATAAGCGTCAGCGCAAATTGCAGATTCTTAAAACAGGCACAAGCTGACTGAATAATTTACCTCATCCGAAGCATTGAGTGTGGCTAGGCGAGGCGGCTGAAACTTGTACCGGATGAGGGCAGTTCGTGATTGTCTATACACATTTTTCAGTTTTTTATTGCCTTTATTCATTGTTTTTACAGTAAAAAACATCATGATGCAGTTTTTAGATCATCAAATGCACAATCAAAAGCTGCAGTATTTCGGACTGCTTTTCATAAAAAAATCAATCCTGCCAACAAAGAAATGGCCAGTATTGACGAAGCTACAGTCACGCTGAATGAAAAAACATCTCCAATTTCTTACGGCTATGATTTGAAAGAAAGCTGGAAAAACAGCATAAACACTGAAGCGATGATTTTTGGCTTTTCAGTTTAAAGGCTTACAGCAGGAGCATGCTGCAAGCCCTTTTTTCATTCTTGGCCTGATTAAAATAGTTGGATCTACTATTGTTCCGCTATGCAGCGCTGAACAAATATTCAGGCGGTTTGGGCTGCTTAGATTTTTTGCGCCAGCAGTGTAGCAAAACGCTGTTTAATGCGGTTGCCTTGCGCATCGGTGCGGTGCAGCTCACCGACATTTTCATTGTATTTTAGAATCTTCCAGCCCAAATAATATTCATTTAATTCATTGTGTTTAAAGCTGAATGGAAAATCAGCCTGTACGGGGTAATCTGCCGTGTCCATGGCGCAGACAATTAAGTTAAAGCCTTCGGTTTCAGTCGCCCGCTGCATGTTCTCAATAAGATGAGGAATGGTTTGACGCTGCAGGAACATCATGACCACTGTGCAGCAGATAAAATCATACTGACTGTCAATATTGGGGTCGGCATTCAGATCGCGGGTTTGCGTATGAATGCTGGTGATCTGCTCCGCCTGAATCACATCATTGAGCTTTTGGATGCTCATGGCGTTGACATCCCAGGCATCCACTGCAAAGCCGTGCTGCGCCAAATACAAGCTATTTCGTCCTGTGCCGCAGCCGACATCCAGCGCCTTGCCCGGTTTTAAATCCGGCAAAGCCGCAATAATTTCGGAGTGTGTCGGAGTGAGCTGATATTTTTTGGCAAAATAGTCATCAGGGCGGCAATAAAAGCTGAGCTGGCATTTCGCATCTGCACTGGCCGCTAGAATTCTATGCCATGCTTGCGGGGCAATAAACGGCGGCTGCTGGTCTGCAGTAAATTGATGTTCAGAGAGTGTCTGGCCGGATTCATCCAGCATTGCAAAATCGATTGTTCCCTGAAGGATTTGCAGTTTTGCCCACGTACCGGCTTTGGTGTTGTGCGCTTTTAAAAACGCAGCTGGAATGGTTTCGGCTGTCCAAGCAGGCAGCTGTTTATAGCAGATTAAATTTTCCATAAGGGATTATCCTATAAAGGGGCAAAACTTTAAAAATTTACAATAACCGGCAGCATATTATTGGGTGCAGCTCTGAAACAGCATGAGTGCAAGTGAATGCGGCATCGTAAAAGCATCGCTGATAGGAATGTACCATGCGCGTGCATATTTAGGGGCAATTTGCAGTGCGGTTCTTTTTAGAAAGGAAAAAATTGGGCTAGATAAAAATACGGAGAAAAACCGCTGCAGCATCAAAAGCTGGGGCATAAAAAAAGCTGCAGATGATGCAGCTTTTTTGCGCTGGAAGAGCTTAAACCGCAGCCGCTTCTAAAATCTCAAAATCATGAGTAATTTCGACGCCGCCGTCAGTCAGCATTTTGCTGGCTGAACAGTATTTTTCTGCAGACAGTTCCACCGCTTTAGCGACTTGTTTTTCTTTGACGCCATTGCCAGTAATGACGAAATGTAGATGAATTTTGGTAAATACAGCAGGAATAGTGTCTGCCCGGTCAGCTTTTAATTCACAGCGCACATCGGTAATGTCTTGGCGCGCTTTTTTTAAAATGGTCACAATGTCAAAAGATGCGCAGCCGCCAAGCCCTGTAAGGATTAGCTCCATTGGGCGGGCACCGCGGTTTTCACCGCCGTATTCCGGCGATCCATCCATGATTATAGTGTGGCCGCTTTGAGTTTTTGCTTCAAAAGCGACATTCTCTAGCCAATGAACACTCGATTGCATTGCAAGTCCTTAAAAAAAGCTATAAATTTACGCAGTACCTGTACACTAACATAAATGGAGTTGATAAGGAATTTCATCTCTTGCGTGTGACAAGTTCATTTTAGGTCTTGTGCGATCTATAAATTATCCATAATCGGAACTGTTAGCATGACTTCAAGCTTTTCACAACTTAGCACTGATGCACTGTCTCCAGGACAACTCCCAGAGTCAGTAAAAGCATTATTAAAACGTGCATATATTAACCGTTATCCTAAACGTACGACTATCGTTGATGCAGGATCAGAATCTAAATCTTTGTATTTAATTCTGAAGGGGTCTGTATCCATCATTTTAAGTGAAGATGATGACCGTGAAATCGTCGTTGCGTATTTAAACGCAGGGGACTTTTTTGGGGAGATGGGTCTATTCGAAGCAAATGCACAGCGTACTGCGGAAGTCCGCACGCGTGATGTCTGTGAAATTGCTGAAATTACCTATGAAAACTTTCATGAATTAAGCAAGCAATATCCAGATTTGAGCTATGCTGTATTTGCTCAGCTGGTGCGCCGCTTGAAAAATACAACACGCAAAGTGACGGACTTGGCGTTTATAGATGTTTCAGGCCGTATTGCCCGCTGTCTAATCGATTTATCTTCGCAGCCAGAAGCAATGATTTTGCCGAATGGCCGTCAGATCCGCATTACCCGTCAAGAAATTGGACGTATTGTTGGCTGCTCGCGTGAAATGGTGGGCCGTGTTCTGAAAACACTGGAAGAGCAAGGCATGATTGAGACCGACGGCAAAGCGATCTTGATTTTTGATGCGTCTTTAGAAGCGAACAGCGATTTTTCTGCAGATGAGCTTGACGACGAAGAATAATCCATTCCTAGCCAGATAAAAAAAGCAAATCTTCGGATTTGCTTTTTTTATGCCGGTTTTTTATGAATTTTAGAACAAAATTTGATGAAATAATGATTTAAATCTTCACGTGATTTTGGTTAGTCTAGTTACATTCTGTATTTAGCAGTGCAAAGGTGATTTACAGCCATGATTGAGTGGAATGCACTGGGTGCAGCCATTCGCTGCATACATCATCTAAAAATGGAAATTCATAAAGGACTCAAAAAAATATGCAATTTAAAACCCTAGGCGCCTCAGGGATTCAAGTGCCGGAAATCTGTTTAGGCACCATGACTTTTGGTGAGCAAAATACACAAGAAGAAGGTTTCGCGCAGCTGGACTATGCTCTGGAGCGCGGATTGAACTTTTGGGATACAGCAGAAATGTATCCTGTACCGCCTAAGCCAGAAACCCAGGGCGCAACAGAGGCGGTTATTGGCAATTGGCTGGCTGCGCGCAGCGGGCGGGACAAAATTATTTTGGCCTCAAAAATTGCAGGGCCTGCGCAAGGCGGCAGCCAAATTCGAGGCGGTCAGACCCATTTTAGCGCTGCGGATATCGAATCAGCGCTGGATGGCAATTTAAAACGCCTGCAGACAGACTATATCGACCTATACCAGCTGCATTGGCCGCAGCGTCCGACAAACTTCTTCGGCCAGCTGGGTTACAGCAATGCAGAAGCGCACAGCGAGCGGGAAGTGACGGATTTGGCTGAAACCCTAACGGCGCTCAGCAATGAGGTGAAAAAGGGCCGCATCCGCCATATTGGCTTGTCGAATGAAACCCCATGGGGCACGCTGAAATTTTTGCATCTGGCCGAACAGCTGGGCTTGGAAAAAGTGGTCAGCGTACAAAACCCTTACAACCTGCTGAACCGGACTTATGAAATTGGCATGTCTGAAATTGCGAAATATGAAGGCGTCGGCTTGCTGGCGTATTCGCCTTTAGCCTTCGGTTACTTAACCGGTAAATTCCGTAATGGCGCGCGTCCTGCAAATGCCCGTGTGACGCTGTTCAGCCGTTTCAGCCGTTACAGCAACCCGCAAAGTGAATGGGCAACCGAACAGTATGCGCTGCTTGCCGAACAGCATGGCCTAACTTTACCTCAGCTGGCTTTGGCCTTTATTAAACAGCAGTTCTTTGTGACAAGTACCATCATCGGCGCAACCAGCATGGCGCAGCTGCAGGAAAATATTGATGCTTTTGAAACCAATCTTTCAGAGGAAATCCTGCAGGGCATTGAAGATATTCACCGCCAGCAGCCGAATCCGGCGCCTTAAACAGCAGCATACATCTCGTTGAAGGAAAAGGCTCATTGAACAATGGGTCTTTTTTTTGCCGATGCATGCTGTAAATCAAGATGCTAATTGATTGAAAAAGCATGCATTTCTACGCTTTGAAATATCCTTTAAAAAAATACGGAATTATTTCAGCGATAAGACTTGAAAAAAAATTCAAGCATACCAATATTAGTATTGAAATCCATTAATTGTATATGTATAAGTTTTTGAAAAATATATATAAATTAAGTTGAAATATTGCTGACCGTTCCCATATATCCATCAAGTACAAAATTTGTTGTGAGGAATAACAAGAATGCGTTTTGAAAAATTCACAAACCGCCTGCAGCAAGCCTTATCCGATGCACAGTCATTGGCGATGGGCAAAGACCATACGGCGATTGAAGGTATCCATATTTTAGCGACGCTGCTGGAAGAGGCTTCAAACCTGAGCCTGTTGCAGCAATCCGGTGCAAATCTCCCTGAACTGAAAAGCAAGCTGAATCAAGCGCTGGCTGATGCGCCGACCTTGGACAATCCAACAGGCGACATCAATTTAAGTCCAGATGCCGTGAAAGCGCTGAATTTGGCGGACAGCTTTGCGCAAAAGGCAGGAGATGAATTCCTGTCTACCGACTGGGTAATCTTGGGCTTGGCGGAAACAGGCGCGACCAAAACCTTATTGAACAGTGCCGGTGTAAAATCAGAAAGCCTGCGCAATGTCATTACAAAAATTCGGGGAGATGAAAAAGTCATGAGCAATAATCATGAAGATCAGCGTGACTCATTGAATAAATATACTTTAGACCTGACCGAACGTGCATTGGCGGGCAAACTGGATCCGGTGATCGGCCGTGATGATGAAATCCGCCGCACCATCCAAGTGCTGTCGCGCCGCACCAAAAACAACCCAGTGCTGATTGGTGAGCCGGGTGTCGGTAAAACCGCGATTGTAGAAGGTTTGGCGCAGCGTATTGTGAATGGTGAAGTGCCGGAAAGCCTGAAAGATAAACGGGTATTGTCGTTGGATATCGGTTCTTTGCTGGCGGGCGCGAAATACCGCGGTGAATTTGAAGAACGCCTGAAAGCCGTGCTGAAAGATTTGGCGAAACAGGAAGGTGCAGTCATTCTGTTTATTGATGAATTGCATACCTTGGTCGGTGCAGGCAAAGGCGATGGTGCAATGGACGCCGGCAACATGCTGAAACCTGCTTTGGCGCGCGGTGAATTGCGCTGTGTAGGCGCAACGACTTTAGATGAATACCGTCAATTCATCGAAAAAGACGCAGCCTTAGAACGCCGCTTCCAAAAAGTTTTGGTCGATGAACCGAGTGTAGAAGATACCATTGCGATTTTGCGCGGCTTGAAAGACCGTTATGCAACGCACCACGGCGTGCAGATTTTAGACTCCGCGATTATTGCTGCCGCGAAAATGTCGCACCGCTATATCACAGATCGTCAATTGCCGGATAAAGCCATTGACCTGATTGATGAAGCCGCTTCACGCATTAAAATGGAGCTGGATTCTAAGCCGGAAGCATTGGATAAGCTGGAACGCCGTTTAATTCAGCTGAAAATGCAGCTGGAAGTGGTGAAGAAAGATGATGACGCAGGCAGCAAAGCTGAAGTGGCGAATCTTGAACGCCAGATTTCTGATGTCCAAAACGAATACAATGATTTGGAAGAGGTGTGGCGCGCAGACAAAGCGCTAGTTGAAGGCAACAAAAGCATTCAGGTGAAGCTGGATCAAGCGCGCATTGCGCTGGAAAAAGCGCAGCGTGAAGGCGATTTAGGCGAGGCTGGCCGTCTGCAATATGGCGTGATTCCGGACTTGCAAAAAGAGCTGGAGCGTATTGAAGCGGCTGAAGAAAATGAATCGCCTAAACTGCTGCGCAATAAGGTGACAGACAACGAAATTGCCGAAGTGGTCAGTGCCGCGACGGGGATTCCGGTCGCTAAGATGATGCAGGGTGAGCGTGAAAAACTGCTGCATATGGAAGACTTCCTGCATAACCGCGTGGTGGGTCAGGACGAAGCTGTTGTGGCTGTATCCAATGCCGTACGCCGTTCACGCGCTGGTCTTTCAGATCCGAACCGTCCAAGCGGATCGTTCCTGTTCTTAGGGCCAACGGGTGTTGGTAAAACTGAATTGACCAAAGCTTTGGCGAACTTTCTGTTTGACAGCGATGATGCCATGATCCGCATCGACATGTCAGAGTTCATGGAAAAACATTCCGTCAGCCGTTTGGTTGGTGCGCCTCCGGGCTATGTCGGCTATGAAGAAGGCGGTGTATTGACCGAAGCTGTGCGCCGTAAACCGTATAGCGTGGTGCTGTTCGATGAGGTGGAAAAAGCGCATCCAGACGTATTCAATATTTTGCTGCAAGTGCTCGATGATGGACGCTTGACTGATTCACAAGGCCGCGTGGTGGACTTTAAGAATACGGTGATTGTCATGACGTCCAACTTAGGTTCAAGCGACGTGCGTGAATTGGGTGAGGGCGCAACAGATGCTGAAGTTCGTGCTGTGGTGATGAATGCGGTGACTCAGCATTTCCGTCCGGAGTTCATTAACCGTATTGATGAGCTGGTGGTGTTCCATTCGCTGCAAAAAGCTCAAATCCGCGGTATTGCTGATATTCAATTGTCGCGTTTACGTTCACGTTTGAGTGAAAGAGATATGAGTTTAACGGTGGAGGACAGTGCATTTGATCAATTGATTGATGCTGGCTTTGATCCGGTGTATGGCGCACGTCCATTGAAGCGCGCTATCCAGCAGCAAGTCGAAAATACCCTGGCTCAGAAGATCTTAGCAGGTGAATTCCAAGCTGGAGATACGATTGTTATCCGCGCCGAAAATGGGCACCTTAATTTTGATAAATTAAAATTAAGTTAATTTCATTTGATTAATTGATTGAAACATCAATAAAAACCCAGCTTAGGCTGGGTTTTTTTATCCCTATTTTTAGTCAACGCCTGCCGCATTTTTCGTTTAAATATGTAAAGCAGATTGCGTTTTTTTGAGTGATAGAATTAATATGAGCATCATTATAAAAATCAACAGTGTTGTCCCAAACTGTTAAAAACAAAAAAATATATGCCCGTTGCAAGGGCCGCAGGGAATAAAAATTATGATGGAATGTAAACGCTTGCGCTGTTTGAAGATTAAGCAACACCTTGGATATAAATGGGTGTCAGATACGGAACATGAAATTTTTGCAAGCACGTATTTTGACGGCGATTCAAGCCTGCTGAATTTTGCTGAAGGATGCCAGCCGATGCAAGCCGATGCAGACGCAATTACGCATGAGATGCGGGAAACAGCCGTCAAAATAACATTTGTTCAAGAACTGAACCCCGCTTGGGAAAATGCGGCAGAATCGCCATGCATTGGAGAGCAGGAGCGCTTAGACATGTGCCGTTATGCCAAGCGGTTTTGTTCAAAGTCAAACAGCAAAAATAGACGCCATCACGTAAATGCAATCTGGCCTGTTCCTCATTTTGGAACGGCAGCTGACTTGAAGGCGGCATAACAATGGGAATGCTGCTGATCGCTTCTCACCGTGTTCTGGAATTTGCATGCCGAAGCGCTCTGCAACGCTATCAGCAGCAGGCATTTCAATTGGAACTGGTGCAGCGCCGGAAATTAAAACACTTAGTGCAGCGTCATACAGGCCTGCGTTTAAGCTATGAACAATTTACACAAAAATATCCGCTGACTTGCTATGCAGACTGGAAAAACGATATTGAAAAGTCCAGAAGCCTCGGCCGAAATTACCTCAGCTCAGAAAAAGTCATCCATTTTCAGCCAGCCCGTGATTCCACAGAAGCGCTGAAATTTATTCCTTATACTCAAACTTTTTTTGAAGAATTGGATCAAGCCATTGGCCTTTGGCTGGGCCGCTTATACCGTCAATATCCTCAGCTGAGAAATTCGACGCATTATTGGCCGGTTTCATGGCCGTCGGAAAGCCAGCGCAAGCTGCTGGAAAATGACCATGGCAATGATAGTAGCGCCTCGCTGACGGTCTCTAAGCGTATGCTGAGTAAGATTACCCAGTCTGTTCCAGCCGAAGTCGCTATGTCGAAATCGGCTGAAGACGCCATGTTTGCCACGGCGGCATATTTGGCCGCAGATAAAAAGCTGGGCATAATTTCGGTTTGGAGCCCAGCTTTTGCCTTACAGCTGTTTGATCTGATTGAACAGAATCAGCAAGAGCTCAGCGAAACTTTACGCAATGGAAAATGGCAGCGCGATTCGCTGAATTTTTTAAAAGCGCCCAAGTCCTGTGAACAGAGCTATAAGCTCAGAAGCCTGGATTTTCAGTCCCCGGATGCATGGGCGGCCTTATGGCCTAAATTAACGCTGATTTCCAGCTGGGAGGCGGCCAACGCAGCGCAGTGGGCTGTTCAGCTGCAAAACCGCGCTGCTGGTGTGAATTTTGAATGCAAAGGCTTATGGGCCGCAGAAGGGGTAGTGACGGTCCCATTTGCCGGCTCATACGCTTTAAGCTATCAGTCTCATTTTTACGAATTTTTGCGGAAGGATTCGGAACAGCCCGTACCGTGCTGGGAGCTGAAGCAAGGAGATGTTGTCAGTCCGGTGCTTACCACCGGTTCTGGGCTTATGCGCTACGTGCTTGAGGATGAGTTGGAGGTGACGGGCTTCTATAAGCAAGTGCCTTGCTTTAAGTTCTTGGGCCGAAAAGTGACGGTTGATCTGGCGGGTGAAAAAATGGATCGCAATGCAGCCATGAATGTGCTCAGCCAGTTTAAATGCGGGGATTATCTGCCGGTCAGCCTGCTGGGCATTGAACATTGCCCAGTCAAAAAATCGCATTATATTTTGCTCAGCGAAGGGAATGGCGAGCACCAGCCATCGCCTGAACAGCTGGATCAGCAGCTGAAGCAAAACTTTCATTATGAATTGGCGCGCAATTTAGGCCAATTGGATGAGCCAGAAATCAAGCATGTTGATAATGCTGAGCGCTATTACCAAACCTTAGCACTGCATAACGGCTTGATCGAAAGCAATCTTCAGCCAGAGCCGTTACAAAAAATGAAAACAAAAATAGACTGAGCTGATTGCCATGAATGCAAATGTACAGAATGCGCCAGACGATCGTTTTGAAAAAATCGCCCGTTCAGCATATGGGCCGCATTTTTATGTGCGGGCCGTGGCACTGGAAGATGATGTGCAGCTGGGGTAATTGATTGCAGAGCAGACGCACGGCAATAGCATGATTTTATCTGATGAGCGCGAACTGAGCTATTGCAATGCCGCTCAAACCCAGTATAACCGGCCGGATATTCGTGTTGCGATGCCTGCCGATCAGCCGGATACCGTGGCTGGTATGATGAACTTGGGCTGGAAATACTGCTTTATTCATGGCCAGCCAGATGTGCTCCGCTATGGCTCTGATTTAAGGCTCAATAAGGATCATCGCGGGCAAAAAATCCTGCGCCTGTTAATGGACTATCTTGATGATGCGCTGCCTAAAGATCGCTCGCTGGAGAGCATTATATTGGAAGGCCATGCGGTGGCGCGTCAAATTTTGCATGAGAAGCGCAAGGGCTTTCCTGTACCGTATCATTATGATGAACTTCAAACTTTTATGGTGTCACAGGCGCTCAAGCCTAGAGCCTATGGCTTATTCTGTTTTGAGCGCTTAGGCGCGGATACGCTGGCAGAAGCGAATGCGTTTATCCAATTGATGAAGAGCTATTATAATTTTTTACCTCATTACGATCTGGTAAATTTGGCTGATGTGCAGCATTCTTTTTGGGCAGGGAGTACAGCTTGAAGATTTTTATCTGATTTATAATTTGGAGCAGAAAATCGTTGGTATATACAGTTTATGGAATCAGAAATCATCCAAGCAAACGCGGGTCGTGCATTATTCTTGGCCCGTTAAATGGATGAGGCCTTTTTTATCATGCATATGCATAGGCGCAAGGAGCCATGCAGCTGCCGAAAACTGCCCGCGCTTTAGATTATTTAATGCCGCACAGCGCATTATGTCATCCTCAGCAGATGCAGGTTTTCAGCGGCCTGCTTTACCATGTGGAAAGTTAGTTGCAGCACTATCAGAAGCATGCGTATTGCGTGACCTTGGCGAATAATGATTCGCGCATAGCGCTGATGCAGAAGACCCGCTCAGATGTGATTCATACCATGCATGCTTTTCACTGTTTTGAGGGAAATCCTTTGGAATATTTTGACCGTTCAAAAATCAGTTATTTTTGACAGCGGCCGCATTTAAAGGCTCAAAAACTTTATTTTCTTTGACTTATTTATGGTTTTTATTAAAAAATGTGTTTTTTTGTAAATAAAATTTAAATATACTGCAGCTATAAAATAATCAAAAAATGAGCAAATAATGTCTAAAATTATTTGGGGTGCAGGCTGTTTAGTAACATTGGCTGCTTCAGCAGGGGCTGCCACAAATTGGTACGCGGATCAAAAGTTGACGGGCTATTATGCGCAAGAAGCGCTTTCGAAGGCCGCTGAAGATCTTGACGTCAAATACAGCAATATTCAATTAGGCATGATGCAGGGTTCTGCAGATTGGGTAATGACATTCGTTCCGGACCCTTGCAAGCCTAAAGAGGCAATTGTGCTGCAGGGCCAGGATCAAATTCAAAAAAAATGGAATGGCTATGACATCGCATCTCGCTTTACGGTGCAGTCAGGCAATGAAAAAATTCAATCCGTCTTTAAGGGCGAGCAGCAAATACAGACGCATATCAGCTGGCTGGGCAATGTGAAAGCTTCGGTGAATTTGCCGCGAATTGATAGGCAAAATGATGGGGCGCATTTGCGGCTTGATCCAAGCACGCTCTATATTTATGCGGCAGCGCCAGTGCAAGGCGAGCCAAAGGTGTCCAAGATTATATTTGATATGCCTGCTTTAACGGTGATGCAAGGGCAGTCTCAAGTGCTCGCGCAAAATATTCAGTTTGAAACCACCCAAGGTTTGAATAAAAAAGAAATCAGCGAGGGATATACGCGGTTTTCTATAGGCGCTTTTCAGCGCGTAGATAACACGTTTTCAGGCAAAATTAAAAATTTTGAAATGCTGATGGATACACAAATCAAAGATGGCAGCGTCGCTATCGACAGCAGTTTGAAAATGGGCGAGATGGTTATTCCAAGCACTCCACTGATTAAAGATGCCGTCATTCATTTAGCATTGAGTAATATTAAGCCTCAGCGTTTAGCGGAACTGTCCGCTGTCTGGGAAAAATCGAACAAGAGCTGTGAAAGTTCAGAACTCATGCAGGCTGATGTATCGCAGGCTTTTTTAAATCTATTGAATGAAGGGATGGATTTTAAGTCTGAGAATCAGCTGAGCATGAATGCTGGTACAGCATCTGCAAAACTTGAAGGTAAAATGATGCCAAGCCATCAAGGCTCAATTTCCGCCTTTGCGCAGATGCTGCCGAATTTATTGTCTTTTAAAGCCAATTTAGCATTTGATAAAAACATTTACCGCTCTGTGATGAATAATTACACTCAAGCGGCAACTGGAAAAATGATGACAGAACAGGCTATTGAGCAGACCTTCAGCGCTATGGAGAGCGGGGGGCAGGCCAAACGGGATGGTGATCAGTTGAAAATGCTGCTGGATTATCAATTTGGCCAGAAGCAGTTTTTAGATCCGAATCAAAATTAAGCTTGGTAAACTGCGCTTTAACCTGCCAAAAGCCGCTTGAACAGCGGCTTTTTTATGGCTGCAGAAAAGCTGCATTTGGTCTGAAAGATTAATTTATATATCAAGCGCTTAAAATGGTTTTGGGTTGAGTGGATGCTTCCTGTCGGAGAATTTTTGTACAGATGTTGTTTTAGGCCATAAAAATCGTTAGCGTCATAAAGCTATAAAAATAAAAAGGAATTAAGAAGATGACGCATAAAAGGAAGCGGTATTTTTTATTTAAAGCAGCTGCGGCGGCCAGTGCGATTCTGTGTGTATCCGCGCTATCTGCGAAAACAGCATTGTCTGATCTGACTTTAGAAAATGCAGTGCGAATGACGGGCGCATTCAATCAGGAGGCTTTAACGCAAGCCGCTGGCGATTTTGAAAAAAGTCCAGCCGATCAGCAGGCGAAAATGAGCGAAAGAATAAACCACAATAATCAGCAAATACAGGAAAGCAGTTTAGACGGTTCTGAAATGAGCCACTATGTAACGCAAAAAAAACGTTCAGGACAAAACACGATTGCTGTCGATGGGGTGAAACACTTGGATATGACGCATGTGGTTCATCACATTACAGACGAAAATTTTACAATTATCTATCCAGACGGCTTGGTTGTGAAGATGAAATCCTATTATAAATAGGACTTCATCTTCAGCTGGCTTAATTGCTTCAGCTTAAGTCCAGCTTATACTGGAAAATGCTGAATTTTCCATGCACGGTGAATTTTGGTATTGCGCTTGAAGTCCAGGCCAATGGTTTCATTGCTGATTTCTTTGACATCAAACATGGCTTCGATTTCTTCATCCATCTCAAAACCGCGGTAGTTGTTGGAGAAGTACAGCGTACCTTCCGTCGTCAAGCGGTTCATTGCGCGTTTAATCAAAGAGATATGGTCGCGCTGCACATCAAAGGTACCGTAGAATTTCTTCGAGTTCGAGAATGTCGGCGGATCAATGAAGATCAGGTCATATTGTTCATGGCCTTCTTTCAGCCATTCAAAGCAATCGCTGGCAAAGAATTGATGCTGCTCATCCGCATGATCGACAGTCAGGCCGTTTAACACGAAGTTTTCTTTAGACCAGTTCAAGTAGGTGTTGGACAAATCCACGCTGGTGGTGCTGGCCGCACCGCCTAAAGCAGCATGCAAGCTTGCGGTAGAGGTATAGCTGTACAGGTTCAAGAAATGCTTGCCCTTGGCTTCAGCTGCGATGCGCAGGCGCATTTGGCGGTGATCGAGGAACAAACCGGTATCTAAATAGTCGGTTAAATTCACTAGAATTTTCGCTTTGCCTTCTTGCACGATAAAGCGCTTTGATGCAGTGCTTTGCTTGCTGTACTGGTTTTTACCTTCCTGACGCGCACGGGTTTTAATAAAGATCGCGTCACGGCCCAGACCGGTTACAGAGCGGATAGCCTGCAATGCCAAGTTGAAGCGTTTTTTTGCTTTTTCAGGGTCAATTTTTTTCGGCGGCGCATATTCCTGCACATGCAGGCGGTCGCCGTATAAATCGACCGCGACATTAAAGTCCGGCAAATCGGCATCGTATAAGCGCAGGCAGAAGACGTTTTCTTTAACAGCCCATTTTTTCAGGTTCTGCATGTTCTTTTGCAGGCGGTTGGTGAAGTCTTCTGCGCCTTCAATCGCTTCAAACTGCTGCGGCTGCCATGTCGCCAAGAAAGGCTGCGTTGCGGCAGCAGGTTTGATCACGCCAAAGCGCACATAAATCGGCAGCTTACCGTTCATCAAACGCAGGATTTGCGGTTCATTGAATGCAAGCACATCGGCCTGTTCAACCGCGGCAGCAATCACTGCAGCATATTGATTCGGGAAATTCTTTTGCAATAAGGCCGACAAGCCTAAATACAGCGCGCGGTTAGAGGCTTTGTCGCCTAAACGTTCACCGTATGGCGGGTTGGTGACCACAAAGGCGCGCTTGCCTTCAGCCTGAAAATCAGGCCAATCCGCCAGCGTGCGCTCTTCAATTTTGATTTGATCCAGTACCGATTCAAAGCCCGCAGCAATAATGTTTTGCTTGGTGGCTTTTACTGCTTCCCAGTCTGCATCAAAGGCATAGAATTTCGGCAGTTCCTGCTCTAGGGCTTTGGCATGGCGTTCAGCGGCTTCGGCTTTAATGTCCATCCATAATTCATGGTTGTGGCCATTCCAGCCATTGAAGCCGAAACGGCGCACTAAGCCTGGCGCACGGTCGGTTAAAATCATCAGGGATTCAATGATGAATGTCCCCGAACCGCACATTGGATCTAAAATGATTTCTGGATTGCGTTCTTTCAGTTTTGCTTTTTGCAGAATGGCTGCGGCTAAGTTTTCTTTAATCGGCGCATCAGTCATGTAGCGGCGGTAACCGCGTTTGTGCAGCGAGTCACCCGATAAATCTAGGCAGTAGGTATGTTCTTTTTTACCCGCAAGCACATATAAAGTGATTTCAGGCTGCTTGATATCAATGCTTGGACGTTTGCCTACCGCCTCCATGAAAGAGTCAACGACACCGTCTTTTACACGCAGTGTGGCGAATTGGCTATTCACTTTAATGTCGCGTTCGATGTGCAGGCGCACTGCGAAAGTGCTTTGCGGTGCAAAAATCAGTGACCAGTCAAAACTGATCGCACCTTCATAAAGCTCTTCGGCTACGTCGCGCGCATCGTGAGTAAATTCCAGTTCATGTGTGTGAATCGGCATTAAAACGCGTGACGCAAGGCGTGACCACATGCAAATGCGGTAAGCATCTTCCAAATTGCCTTTGAAAACCAAACGACCCGGGAACTGTTCAATATTTTGAACACCTAAACCTTCAATTTCCTCGCGGAGCAAGGTTTCCAGTCCATCTGCACAGGTGACCCAATATGAAGAAAGACGAGGTTTCGAATTCATGTAAATTTCCAAAGGCAAAAAAGCAATCGCGTATTTTAACGTATTTTCACTGATTTGGGCGCAACATCTGCAAGGGTTGTGTGAGAAATATTCTTTTCCGGCAAGGCGGGAAAAAGAAGCGGAATGCTGAGTGTTGAAGAATAATCACGTTATTGGTATGCATTTTGCTTAAACCTGTATGAAATAAGTCTGCATGCAAGACGCGCAAAACAGGCAAATGATGGATGAATTTTTGCAGCCGCAGAAGTCTTCAGCTGTTTGCTGAATGATTGATATTTTTAAAGACCGGGGGGACATTTATGCTGGGAATGATTTATGAGGAAAGTACGCACAGTTCGGATGCTTTTTCTGCAGCGACATTATTTTATGCGCGGCTGCGCAGGGTGACTGGCCGTGTGGTGGATGTGCTGTATCTGGTGGAAAATCAGGATTATGCTCGATACGCTATGGATCTTGCGTTAAAAGCCAATGATCCTGAGCTGGATCGGCTGGTGCGCCGCCTGCATGCTGAACTGGATTTGCCGATGAAAGCAGAACCGGATGACGCTGTAATGCGCTCAGAAGAAATCAGCATAGCAGAACCGGACTATAAGTCAGAGGCCACCGAGGAAGAAATTTATCAAGCGCAGGTTTCACATCATTATATAGGCGCGCTGCGTTAGGTTTTGACCCAGATCTGTTTTGAGATTTTAGACAGGCTTTAAGCTGGTTCGCTTTTTAAAGCCTGTATTTTTTGTTGCTGCGTTTGAGGCAGGGCTGAAAATTGCAGTTTGAAGATTGGAAAGTCTGGGTTAGCAAATAAGAATTGGGCTTGCCGTGCAAAATCGGACATTGAAAAATCAGTTTTTTACCGTTGCATTGAATGGATCTAGGTGATTATTTTTTAAGGCGTTACAGCGATTTAAGGCGCTGCAGTCAAAGGAATGGGTCATCATAAAATGATAAAAATAAGGTTCTTATTATATAGATTCGGTTTAAATTATCTAATTGAATTTAGGCATAGGAATATGCAAACTCATTTTTTATTCCTGAATCAGTTTTGTGTGATCGCTGAAAAGTTCAACTGCCAAATCAGAGGATTCTCTGTATAATGCGTTAACTTAACGATTAGGAATCTCTCATGCACTTGGCGGCATTGCATACACCGAGCCAGATTCAACTCAATAAAGATGGTCACCTAAAACATTTTATTACCATCGAAGGTTTATCTAAAGAAACCCTGACTAAAATATTGGACACTGCGCAGTCCTTTTTTAATGACCAAAATCAGCTCATTACCAATAACCTGCTGGAAGGCCGGACGGTAATGAACCTGTTTTTTGAAAACTCTACCCGTACCCGAACCACTTTTGAAGCGGCAGCAAAACGTCTGTCTGCAAACGTATTGAACATTGATATTGCACGTTCAAGCACATCAAAAGGCGAGACTTTACGTGATACGTTGTGGAATTTAGAAGCCATGGCGACGGATATTTTTGTTGTCCGCCATTCTTCGTCTGGCGCTGCGCATTTTATTGCCAAAGATGTTTGCCCGAATGTTGCAATCATCAATGCCGGCGATGGCCGTCATGCACATCCAACACAGGCGATGCTGGACATGCTGACCATCCGCCGTGAAACCAAAAAGAATTTTGAAGATATTTCCATTGCGATTATTGGCGATATTAAGCATTCGCGTGTTGCACGTTCAGATGTTGCAGCTTTACAAACTTTGGGCTGTAAAGACATCCGCGTTGTTGCGCCAAATACCTTGCTTCCTTACGGTTTTGATGAATATGGCGAAGGCGTCCGCCTATTCAACAACATGGAAGACGGCGTTAAAGACTGTGACGTGATCATTACGCTGCGCATTCAAAACGAACGTATTGATTCGCCTGCACTGTCGTCTCAAGCTGAATTTTACAAAATGTATGGCCTCAACAAAGAACGTTTAGCGCTGGCAAAACCAGACTGCATCGTGATGCATCCGGGCCCAATGAACCGCGGCGTGGAAATTGATTCCAGCATTGCCGATGGCAAACAATCGGTGATTCTGCATCAAGTGACCAATGGTATTGCCGTGCGTATGGCAGTATTGGCCTTGGCCATGCAAGGTCAGTTGCAAGAAAAAGGTTTGTTAGAAGCGATTGCGGGATAAGGGTAAGGGAAAGTCATGAGTATTGTAAAAATTGAAAATGTACGTGTCTTAGACCCAATCCAACAATCGGATCGCGTACAAACAGTATTTATTGAAAATGGTCAATTGGTTGCTGAAAGTACCAATATTGCTGAAACCATTGATGGTCAAGGCAAATGGTTGATGCCAAGCATGGTGGACCTGTGCGCACGACTGCGTGAACCGGGTCAGCAGCAGCACGGGACATTAAAGTCAGAAGGTAAAGCTGCACGTGCCAATGGTATTTTGCATGTATTTACGCCGCCAGATTCAAAACCAATTGTGCAAGACAATGGTGCCTTAATCCATGGCTTAGTTGAAAAAGCCATGCTGGATGGCGGTATTTATTTGCAAGTAATTGGCGCACAGACTCAAGGTCTTTTGGGTAAACAACCTGCCAATATGGCCGGCTTGAAAAAAGGCGGCTGTACTGCGGTTTCAAATGCCAATGCAACCTTTATGGATGACGATGTGGTGATCCGTACTTTGGAATATGCAGCTGGTTTAAACATGACCGTGGTGTTCTATGCAGAAGAACATCAAATTGCCAAAGACGGCTGTGTGCATGAAGGTTTTGTCGCTTCCCGTCAAGGTCTGCCGATGATTCCAGCCTTAGCTGAAACTGTGGCGATTGCAAAATACTTGTTAATGATTGAAGCTACAAAAGTACGCGCACATTTTGGTTTATTGTCTTCAGGTGCTTCGGTCGAACTGATTAAAAATGCCAAAGCCAAAGGTTTACCTGTGACTTGTGATGTTGCAATGCATCAATTGCATTTAACCGATCAATTAATTGATGGCTTTAACTCGCTTGCGCATGTACGTCCACCATTACGTTCAGCACAAGACAAAGACTTGCTGCGCCAGGGTTTAAAAGAGGGAGTGATTGATGCGATTTGTACCCATCACGAACCTTTAAGCAGCTCTGCGAAAATGGCGCCTTTTGCTGAAACACAGCCAGGCTTTACTGCCTTTGATACCTATATTCCTTTCGGTATGCAGCTGATTGCAGACGGTTTATTAACACCGCTGGAATGGGCTGAAAAAGTAACATTAGCACCTGCGAAAGTGGCTCAAATGCAACAGCGTTGGGCAGATGAAGCGGGCTGGGTGCTGGTTGATCCTGAAGCGGAATGGATCATTAATAAAGACAGCATCGTTTCAAATGGTAAAAATACCCCATTAATCAATCAAGTGGTTAAAGGTAAAGTGGTTCAGTCTTTTTATGCCTAATGGGCAATTAAACTGAAATTTCACCTTTAAAAATTTAAAATCAAAGCCAGCATCAGCTGGCTTTTTTTGTGACTAATTTGTTATTTTTTTGATTATTTTGTTTATAATTATGTAAATAAAAGAGGGTATTTTAATGAAACTTAACAATAAAGCAGTTTTCGCAGTTCTTTCTACATTAGCTTTAGCTGGATGCAATAATCCTTTTTCTAAGCATGTGAAATGTGATGATGAGTCTGCAACTTCGCTGGTTACACAAGTATTGCAAAATGATTTGGCTGCATCTTTAGATCATGAACTCAAGGCCTTAATTAAAAATGGTGCAATTAAAGATTTAGATCCGGCTAAGCTTAAACTTTCAGCAAAAAATATCCAATTCACTTTGGCTGACAGTAGAACAGATTTTATTGATCCCAATAGTCCAAAAACATCTTGTTCTGTCGATTTAACCGTGTCTATTCCATCTGATCTGGTCAAAAAGTCGGATGAAGCAAGAACCAAAGTGGATGTTGTGAGTGTAGAACAGCAAGCAAATAATTTGGGTGTGAATTATGAAAATAACAAGGCGCATTTAACTCTCGAGTATGTCCTCCAGCCGACAGATAAAGGGGATAAAGTTTTAGCACTGCTAAAAAATACGTCTAATGTGCAAACCCTGCTTTCAGAAACTTTGACTTATGCATTTTTAAAGCCGCAGATTGAAAAGAATCAAATTAGAAATTGGGAAGCGAATAAAGCCGAGATTCAAAGAAATAATGCCGAAAATATGGCTTATTCGACAGGTGATGAAGCTATAGAGGCTGCTGATGCCGCAGCACAAGCGGCATATGAAGCTACTACTGCAGCTTCAGAAGCTTATTAATAATTTGTTGCTTCGAAAAGCAAAGAAGAATTGAAAAAATAGGGTAATCATGAAATTTAAATTCTTAGCATTAATTGGCTGTATGCTGCTGGTATCAGGCTGTGACAAGGTGCAATCTATGACTGGCGGCATAGTCAAATGTGATAATGAGACTGCAAAACAGTTGGTTGTTGAAAGTTTTAGTAAAACACTGAGTGATATTTCTGCAGAACGTGTTAAAGAGATAATTGATACTGAAAACGTGACTGTTGATATGGGGAAATTGCGCAGTACACTTCAACAAATCACATTCAATGTCAATGATGTACGTACTAATAATTCAGATCCGAATAGCAATAAGCAGTATTGTGCAACGGAGTTTGTTGTTAAAATCCCAGCCCAAATAATAAAGGATGCGGACGCTGCCCGTGCGGTTTACAACGAAAATAATATTGCTCAAGCTGCTGTATTATCAGATTTATCATTTGAAGCTAATCAGTTAAAAAAGGAAATTGAATATTTAGTTCAACCTACAGATGATGGAAAAAAAGTTTATGTAACTTTAGAAAATCCAGATGCTTTAGCATACTTTGTGAGAGATATAGCCGTCGATTCTTTAGTTAACCCGAATCGCGGATAAGAAATAAACTTGAAAATAAGAGGACTAGAGCCATCAGTTGAGTTACCACACAAAACTCACAACTCTAGTCCTAATGTTCAATAGTACCGAATTATTCTGCGTAA
>NZ_JAYRTF010000028.1:0-42778 GCF_041919735.1 Acinetobacter sp. | reverse complement strand
AGCTCGTAGCATTCATGGGTTTCTGAGTGGAATTTACGCATCGTTATGTGCATATCAACTTAATCATCAAAATAAACCAACAATTCAAATTATGGAATCATTGGCTTAAGCAGGATTCGGGTTAATTATCTAATTCTAAAAATCAAACAATTAAGAGAATTATACATTTATCGACTACAAGGCAATAAAAAAGTTTTTGTACCAAAGCAACCGCTTGAATTTATCAACTTCATTGAGCGTCAATTAGATCCAACATTTGGCGATGAGGATATAGTTCAAAATTTTAAAGATAATGAATATCTAGTCTTAGATGATTTTAGCTATTTCTACGACAAAATTTTCAAAGACTAAATTAAATCACATGACTAGCGACATGGATGTCGCCTGTCAGACTGTGGGGCAAGGACGCTCCATCAGTCTGACAAAGCATTTTTGTTACTTTTGATGCTTCAAAAGTAAGGCTAAACTAAACATTAACTCATTACAAAAGATCACATCTGCAACGCATAACCTAAAATCAAGAAAATCAATTGCAAGCCCAAAACAACGGCAAATAACATCCATCCTTTTTTGCGCAAAGCAGACTTATCTACTGCTTCATACTTCGCTGTTTTAATCATGTCATCACCTCATACATGAGCATTGATACTGAGTTGGTTTAGTGATCTATCTTTCTTCTATGTTGCATAATAGACTTCTTCCATAAATCAAATATAACCACTATTCAGTTCATAATGGATGTTCCCTCTCCTTTAAAAGGAGAGGGCTAGGGAGAGGATTTATATGAAAATTCCCCCTCATCCTAACCTTCTCCCAAAGGGAGAAGGAACTTTTCATTATTAATTCTGAATATTTTTGACTTTTGAAAGAGATCTAATATTTGTGCATTTATTACGCCATATCATGTTCATATCAATATAAAAGCAAAATCCAAACCAAGTCCAGCGGGAGAAGTAAAAATTTATAACCAACAAAAAACCACCCGCAGGTGGTCAAAAATTCGGATGGAATTATAGGAGCAAAATCATAGATTCACAATAATTATTATATCAACCGGTAAAATTTAAAGCATAAAAAAGCCACCCGAAGGCGGCTTTTTTAAAGATTAATTTATAAAAAATTAACCGATAAATTTACGTGCATTGCGGAACATGCGTAACCAAGCACCGTCTTCAGTCCAATCTTCAGGCTTCCAAGAATGCTGTACTGCACGGAAGTTACGTTCAGGGTGCGGCATCATAATCGTTGCACGACCATCTTTAGACGTTACACCTGAAATCGCTTCTGGCGAACCGTTCGGGTTCATTGGATAGTGCTGAGTTGGGTTACCTTGACTATCCACATAACGCAAGATCACTTGATCACCTGCATTTAATGCCGCCAAGTTATCCGCACTTGTCACCACACGGCCTTCACCATGCGCAACCGCGATCGGCAAGATCGAACCTTCCATACCTTCTAGCAATACTGAGTTTGATTTCTCAACACGTACGTTGACTGCACGCGCTTCAAACATTTCAGATGTATTGCGGTGGAAACGTGGCCAAGCTTCAGCACCCGGAATTAACGGTGCAAGCTGAGACAGCATTTGACAGCCGTTACAGATACCTAGAGAGAACGTTTCGTCACGGTTGAAGAATTTCTCAAATTGGTCACGCAGTTTCGGGTTGAACAACACTGATTTTGCCCAACCACCGCCAGCACCCATTACGTCACCGTAAGAGAAACCACCACAAGCTACAAGACCCTCAAAGTCATCAAGGCTGATACGGCCAGCAAGCAAGTCGCTCATGTGCACATCAACCGTGTTGAAGCCCACTTTGTCGAATGCCGCAGCCATTTCAACATGACCGTTTACGCCTTGTTCACGCAGAATCACCATGTTTGGACGGCGTTCGTTGATGTACGGCGCTTCGATTGGTTCGTTCAAGTCAAACGTTGGTTTTGCAATTAAACCTGCGTGTGCTTTGTCCGTGATCAAGGAAAATTCTTGATCCGCTGTTTCTACGTTGTCACGTAAACGTTGGATCTGATGTGATACCTCAGTCCAAGCCACTTGCAAGTCTGCACGTTCAAGTACTAAACCATTTACAGTCAATTGGTCAGTATTATTAACTGTACCCACCACTGCAATTGCATCTTTTAAGCTCGATGCCGCAACTTCCGCTTCTAATGCTGCCCAATCTGCTTTAGAAATTTGCAATACTGCACCAATTTCTTCTGCAAATAGACTCGCAGTTGATTGATCTTCTAGCGCAACACCTAAGCGCGCAGCGAACATCATTTCTGCAACAGTTGCCAATAAGCCACCATCACCGATGTCGTGATACGCCTTAATTAAGCCACGGTTGTTCCAGTCTTGAACCAATGCGAAGAACGCTTTGAAGTCATCGAAGCTGTCTACATCCGGGGTGACAGAACCGATCGCTTTATAAACCTGAGCTAAGATCGAACCGCCAAGACGGAATTGACCTTTAGACAAATCAATACGAACCAGTACTGATTCTTCGTTTTTCAATTCAGGCGTTAATGTCTTACGTACATCCGTCACTGGAGCAAAAGCGGTGATCACACCTGACATTGGAGAAGTTACTGATTTGTCTTCACCTTCATCATTCCAAGTGGTGCGCATAGACAATGAGTCTTTACCGACTGGAATTGCGATACCGAGTGCAGGACACATTTCCATACCGATGGCTTTAACGCCTTCGAATAGTGCTTGGTCTTCACCTTTTTGACCTGCAGCGGCCATCCAGTTTGCAGACAATTTAATGTCGCTGATCTGCTCAATTTTTGCAGACATGATGTTCGAGATTGACTCTGCAACCGATAAACGTGCAGATGCCGCAGGATTCAGCAATGCAACTGGCGGACGCTCACCCATTGCCATCGCTTCACCAGTGTAGCCGACAAGGCTGGTTGTAGTTACTGCTGCATCTGCAACAGGCACTTGCCAACGGCCGACAAACTGATCACGTGCAACCATACCAGTAATCGAACGGTCACCAATGGTGATCAGGAATGATTTAGACGCAACTGTTGGGTTCTTCAGAACACGGTAAATCGCATCTTTCAGATCAGTTACTTTTTCTGCTGTGAAGTCATCGCCTTGACGTTCAATCGTTTCATATGAACGGCTCATGCGCGGTGTGCCACCAAGCATCACTTGCATTGGCATATCCACTGCTTTGTTTTCAAACAATGGATCTTCAACCGTTAAGTGGCGCGCTTCAGTCGCTTCACCAAGAACTGCAAATGGGCAGCGTTCACGTGCGCATAGCGATTCAAAGAGTTCTAAAGATGATGGACGGATCGCCAAGACATAACGTTCTTGCGCTTCGTTTGACCAGATCTCCATTGGAGACATGCCTGGCTCTAAAGATGGAATTTTACGAAGATCAAGGATTGCGCCTAATTCATGGTCATTCACCAATTCAGGCATTGCATTGGAAATACCGCCCGCGCCCACGTCATGTACAGACACGATCGGGTTGAAATCTTCCATGCGCCAGCAGGCATCGATCACTTCTTGACAGCGGCGTTCCATTTCTGGGTTTTCACGCTGTACAGAAGCGAAGTCTAGGTTTTCACCCAATTTACCGCTGTCTACAGAAGATGCTGCACCGCCGCCAAGACCGATCAGCATTGCAGGACCGCCAAGCACGATGAGTAAATCACCCGGCTGAATCGCATCTTTTTCCACGTGGTCTGGACGGATGTTGCCGTAACCGCCGGCAATCATAATTGGCTTATGGAAGCCTTTTACATCACCATTAACATTTTGTTCAAAAGTACGGAAATAACCATTTAGCGCAGGACGTCCAAATTCGTTGTTGAATGCAGCGCCGCCCAATGGGCCCTCAATCATGATTTGAAGCGGCGATGCCATACGTGATGGCTTGCCGTAGTTTTCTTCCCAAGGCTGTTCAAAGCCCGGAATATTCAAGTTAGAAACCGTGAAGCCCGTTAAGCCTGCTTTTGGTTTACCGCCGCGGCCTGTTGCGCCTTCATCACGGATTTCACCGCCCGAACCTGTCGCTGCACCGGCAAATGGCGCAATCGCTGTTGGATGGTTGTGGGTTTCCACTTTCATCAGGATGTGAGCGGCTTGGCTCTTGTATTTATAAACGTGGTGGCCGGTTTCTTCGTCCTGTTTCGGATAGAAACGCTGTGTATCAAAGCCCACGATGACAGAGGCGTTATCTTTATAAGCAGACAACACATCTGTTGGAGATTCTTTATAAGTATTTTTAATCATTTGGAACAATGACAATGGCTGAACTTCGCCATCAATTGTCCATTCAGAACCGAAGATTTTATGACGGCAATGCTCAGAGTTCGCTTGCGCAAACATCATCAATTCGATGTCATGCGGGTTGCGGCCCATTTTTGTGAAAGCGTCAGTTAAATAGTCAATTTCTTCATCAGAAAGCGCAAAACCGAATTCAGAGTTGGCTTTTACTAATGCTTCTTTGCCTTGACCCAAAATATCAATTGAGTTTAAAGGCTTTGGTTCCGTTTCAGAGAATAATGCTGCAGCTTCTTCAATTTGATTGAATACGCTTTCAGTCATCCGGTCATGCAGTGCAAGTTTCACTCCATCTGAAACAGCATTTACACCCTTCAAAGTGAACAAAACACCGCGTTCAAGACGGTGAACCGGTGTATTGCAGTTGGCGAAAATATCTGTTGCTTTTGACGACCACGGAGAGATCGTGCCGACACGCGGCGTCACTAAAATCTGGACTTCATCACTTGCAGCTTGGCGCAGTTCAAAAGATTGACCATCGTTTAAAAGCTGTAAAGCAGATTGCTGCTGTTGCTCATTCAGCGCTTGGTCAAATAAATAAACCCATTGGCTTTCAATTTCTTGAACAGAACTAATAGAAGATAGACGTGTTAATAGTTGCGTTTTCTTAAAAGAAGAGTGTGCTGATGCACCGGCCACGATAAACATGCTGATTTTGGCTCCACGGGCTGATCTTTTGGACCATGCCGCAATGTGACTTGAAGAGAGCGCATATTCTACTGTGTATTGGCAAAATCAGCTAGATGCCAAAGCAGGTTTCTCCGCGATAATCCTGCAAGAAATACCCAGAATTTCTTTATTTTCAGATAAAAAAATTGAATATTTCTTGAATATTATATTGAATGGGCATGTATCTAAATAATTCAAACAGTGAAACTGCCGGCTTATTTCGTTTCAAGAACGCCCAGCAGATGCGTCACAGCATCAGCGGCAATTTGCAATGATTTCGGATCAACGCCATCCAAAGTGTCACATGCTTTGTGATAGCACGGCGCAAACTCCAGCTCATCTCCTTTCATTTGCTCATTGAATAAAATAATCGATGCCACAGGCACTTTGCCTAAAAATGGCGCTGTATCGCTTGCAGTCAATGTCGAAACATCTTCTCTGATTTTAAGGCCTTTGCTTTGAAAATAAGCTTTCAAAATATTTTCCAGCTGCAGATCATCCGCATGATGCGGAATGCTGCGCAGCGCATCCAGCAATGGACGGTAATCCGCTTCTGCCATGCCGCGCTCTTTCAGCATTTTTTCCATCTCCAGAACGGAAGAATGATCGGCATCTGCAATTAAAATATCTGGATTTTTCGTGCCCACCATATCGACATTAATATAGGCTTTGATGCCTTTGAGCTGCTCTGGCGTCAGTTTTTCTGCAAACGCTTGCGAGCCGGCAATGCCTTCTTCTTCTGAGTCCCAAAAAGCCAAATACACGGTATGTTTCGGTTTCTCTTTTTGTGCAGCCAATGTGTGCATCAGCTCCAGCAGCAGCGCTACGCCTGAACCGTTATCGTTGATGCCCGGCCCCATTTTCACTGAATCATAATGCGCGCCGGCAATCACCGCGCTGTCTTTGGATTTGCCTGGTATTTCAATAATAATATTTTGGCCAACAGTTTTGCTGCGGTTTTCAAACGGAATCATCTGCGCCTGCAACCCAGATTTTTTCGCCTCATCCAAAATATACTGCGCAGTGGCTAAACCGCCTGGGGTTCCTACTGCACGGTTGCCGCCATGCTGCTGCGCAATACCCTGCAGCGCCTGCAAATGCGTCATCATTTTACTGCTGTCTAAAAGCAAAGGCGGCGCAGATGCCTGCTGTACAGCTGGTGCGCTTGGATTTGACGCACACCCAGACAGATATACCGCTGAGGAAAGCGCCAACATTAAAACCGCACTGCCGATAAACTTCATACACGCACCTAAATTTATATTTTCTGATCAATTTGAAGAGTTTAAACGGCTACAGTCAGCTCCACTAGATAATTTAAGTAAGTGTAGCCAATCCTTGATGCTTCCAATATCCATCCGCCAATCTTTCGGCAGCCAAAGCAATGCCGGTTTTCTGGCTTAAAGTGACAGGATATGACGCCGGACTCTAGTGCTTTTCCTGCAAATTTGGCATGATGCTTAAAGGATATGACTGAATAATGATAAATGACTCAAATGCGTTGGCTCGAACTGCTTTCGACAGTTCGCATAGGCAGTAAAAAACAAAGTTCTGAACAGGCGCGCAGCCCTTTTCATAAAGATTATGACCGCATTATTTTTTCGCAAAGCTTCCGCCAGCTGAACCGCAAAACCCAAGTGCATCCGCTGACACAGCATGACGGCATTCACACCCGCTTGACCCATTCATTGGAAGTGTCCTGCATCGGCCGCTCACTAGGCATGCTGGCTGCAGAAAAAATCAAAGATGAATTGCCGGTGTGGATTTCACCCGCAGATGTCGGTGCGATTATTCAGGCCGCCTGCTTAGCGCATGATATTGGAAATCCCCCCTTTGGTCATGCCGGTGAATATGCGATTCGTGAATGGTTTGATGATGCCTCGCATACCGATTTTCTCAAAGACCTCAGCCCCGAACAAGAAGCTGATGTGCGCCAATTTGAAGGCAATGCGCAAGGCCTGCGCCTGCTGACCAAAATTGATTATCATCCGAATGACGGCGGCATGCGCCTAACTTACGCAACATTAGGGGCTTACTTAAAGTACCCATGGCTTTCTAAAACCATTGCATCGCAAGGCAATACGCCTGCCAGCAAGCGTGCGAAATTCGGCTGCTATCAGGCTGAAAAAGACATTTTGCAGCAAATTGCAGAGCAATTGGGCTTGATTCAATTGGGCGATTATCACTATTGCCGCCATCCGCTGACCTACTTGCTCGAAGCCGCGGATGACATGTGCTATGCGCTGATTGATCTGGAAGATGGCATTATCCTCAATATGCTGAGCTATGAAGAAGTTGAGCCGGTTTTCCTGAATTTAATCGCCGATTACGGCGTGCCTGCCGAACTGACCATGAACACCACTTGGCAGCAAAAAATTGCCGCGCTGCGCGGGCGTGTCATGAAACGTCTGGTCGATGAAGTGACCTCGGCATTTGCCAAGCATCGTTTTGAAATCCTATCGGGACAGCTGCAAGGCAGCCTGCTGGATTACTGTTCGGAAGATATTGCGCGAGGCATCAACCTTGCGAAAAACTTGGCGCGGGATAAAATTTTTGAACATCCGCACAAAGCAGGATTGGAAATCATTGCGCATCAAAGCCTGCAGAATATTTTGGATGCCTTTATTCCATTGACCACGCCGCACAAAACCTTGAGCTTTAAAGAACAGCGCCTGATGTCTATTTTACAGCGTTCTGGAGCGCATTTCAGTGATGACCACTATGACAACATCATGCTGGTTTTAGATATTATTTCTAAGTTTTCAGACCATCAGGCCTATAACCTTGCGCAGGAATTGCAAGGCAACAAGGTTGGTTTTTTTTAGAACTTAAAACCGCATGAAGGCTGGTATTTCACTGGGCTTCACGCTAATCTCACAACACATTGAAAATCTGGGTGAATGCCCATTTATGAACTGATATAAAGCGAAAAATGAAATGATCGGATGTCTCATTGGTGAAGTGCTTGCACTGGAAATTTCAACAGTGCTGTTGAATGTAAATGGCGTAGGTTATGAAGTAGATACACCGCTGTCTACATTCTGCCAATTGCAGAAAGGTCAGAAAGTGACGTTATGGACGCATTTGGTGGTGCGCGAAGATGCACAGCTTCTGTTCGGCTTTGCCAATGCGCAGGAAAAAACCATTTTCCGCACCCTGCTGAAAGTGAACGGTGTCGGTCCTAAAATGGCATTGGCAATCCTGTCTACATTAAGTGTCGAGATGCTGATTCACACTGTAGAAAATGAAGATCTGAATACTCTGGTTAAAGTCCCAGGTGTCGGTAAAAAAACCGCTGAACGCTTAATGATTGAACTGCGCGACCGCTTTAAAGCCATGTCTTCCGGTACAGCGCCGAGCAACTCGACTGCTGAACAAATTCAATTCACTGGCAACTCTGCTGTTGCAGAAGCCGAAGCCGCCCTGCAGTCCTTAGGCTATAAACCTGCCGAAGCGCAAAAACTGGTCAATGCCGCCAAAGGTGACTTTACCGAAGCCAGCGACATTATCCGTGCGGCACTTAAATCAATGAATAAGTAAAACTTTATACACTTAATCACAATGACAGAGTGATACGCGAAAATATCATTCGCAACTGTTCGAGGCAGGAAACATTTGCAGGATAATATTTCTGCGCTATAGTTGATTCAAATCAACATTCGACGAGTTTTGCGAATGACAATGGTTTTGCTTACTTTTGCCTAAACAAAAGTAAGGCGAACCGCAGGTTATTCCCGAAGTAAAAATAGTATTGAAAAGACCCCGCCATGCCTAACGCATGTTTGTTGTTTTTTTAAATCGCATTAATTGAAGCCAAACTTATGCAAGACCGTCTCATCAGTGGTTCCGAAAAACCAGAAGATCACTTTGATCGCGCCATCCGCCCAACCTCCCTCGAAGACTACATCGGGCAGCCTGTGGTCCGTGAACAAATGGAAATCTTTATCGGTGCAGCACGCGGCCGTGAAGAGGCGCTGGATCACACCCTGATTTTCGGCCCGCCGGGTTTAGGCAAAACCACACTGGCCAATATCATTGCCCGTGAGATGGGCGGCAACCTCAAATCGACCTCAGGCCCAGTGCTGGAGCGCGCAGGCGATTTGGCTGCGATGCTGACCAACCTAGAAGAAGGCGATGTGCTGTTTATTGATGAGATCCACCGTCTGTCTCCGGTCATTGAAGAAATCCTGTATCCCGCCATGGAAGATTACCAGCTGGACATCATGATTGGTGAAGGCCCTGCTGCCCGTTCAATTAAACTGGATTTGCCGCCTTTTACCTTAGTTGCGGCGACCACACGCGCAGGCCTGCTGACTTCTCCGCTGCGTGACCGTTTTGGGATTGTGCAGCGCTTAGAGTTCTACAGCGTGGCGGATCTCACGCATATTGTGACCCGCTCTGCCAATTTAATGGATGTACCGATTACCAAAGACGGCGCGCAAGAAGTCGCCCGCCGGGCGCGCGGCACACCGCGTATTGCCAACCGCCTGCTGCGCCGCGTGCGCGATTATGCGCAAGTCAAAGGCACAGGTGAAGTCACTCAAGACATGGCGCAGCGCGCACTGGATATGCTGAATGTGGATAAAGACGGTTTAGATACTTTAGACCGCCGTTATCTTTCAATGCTATTGGAACGTTTTGACGGTGGCCCTGCCGGTGTAGAAGCGTTGGCAGCAGCGATGGCAGAAGACTCAGGCACGCTTGAAGATGTGATTGAACCGTATTTGATTCAACAAGGCTATGTGATGCGTACTGCGCGCGGCCGCATTGCCACCAATATGGCCTATTTGCAGTTTGGCCTGACGCCGCCTGAACCAAAAGAGAAATAATTAAAAGGGAGACTATTCTCCCTTATTTGTTACTTTTATTAATTCTTCTTCGAAGTAATTAGCCAACTCTTGTTTAAATATTATAATTTTTTCTTTCCAATCCTCTAACTCAACTGTATGTTTTCGCCTTCTTAAGCCAGGAGTAATATCGCGAATTAACCCTCTTTTAAAGAAAAGAATATTAGCGCGTAATTGAGATCTTTCTAAATACAGCTCCAATCTTGTTCCATTTATTTCCATTAAGTCTCTTTTATCGGTTAACTCTTTTAAATAGTCGCTAGGTATATCCCCCTCTAAATTGTTTTGTAAATTTTTAGCTTCATACATTAGATACTCACATAATGAAATAAATTCAGCAGCAAGCAAACGAATTGCATTACATCTTTCCGTCATGATATCCATTCTTTTTAAGTTCTCTTGACTTTTGATCAACTTTTCCGTGGTATTCCTCTGTGTTTCTGCAGCCTGTTTAATATCCTCACTTACTGTTTTAAAAGACATTTCGGTCAATTTAAAACTCTTCTGTCCATACCAATATGCCAACCATGTTGCCAAACCTCCCAAAATCAGTGCAATCACTACTGAAAGTGCAAAAGATGAAATTGCAGTTTTATCCGTAGAAGCATTAAGGTCCATATGAGTTTTAGCAGGCTGCTGAACGACTACCGTTTGTACGTTCGGTTGCTGTGGCACTGTCCATGGTAGTTGAATTATTAAATCTGAATTTTCTAGTTGGTTCGCCAATTCCTATCCCTTAAAAATCAAAATATTATCTGAAAACATTTTAATCTAAATCATAAACTTATATTTTTATTATTGAGAATTATCACTTCAAAAAATCACATGACAGGCGACATGGATGTCGCCCGTTGGATTGACTTGCGCTACGCTTTAAAGCAATGCTTAAAGCTTGCTCAGGACATACCCTCAATCCAACAGAGGGATTTTGTTACTTTTGTCCCATCAAAAGCAAATAGACCAAACCATATAAAAAATTAATCACATACAACATTAAAAAAAGTGTCTGGAACCAAGTTCAATTAGCTCACCCTCTCCACAAAATCATATTCTTGCTTAATTCAACAAATAAAAGATCTAAGACTTAGAAATCACCCTCACATCTTCCACCAACATCAACTCACATGCACCATTTCCCGTATCTTCACGGCTTAACGAACTCCGCCAAGTCCATCCATCTTGTGCCTTGACTTCCACCAATTGCCCTTTCAAATAAATCAAATCATCTTGATCAATAGCTTTCAGCTGCTTTGCAATCTGATTGGTCGCAGGAATTAAATGCGTATTGGCGCTGTGCGTTGAAATTTCATTGACTGGAATAGGCGGTGAATTTTCATAACGCCAGTAATACCAGCGGTTGCTCTGAGTGATCGACAGCTGCTTATAAACCTCAGGATTAGCCATTGCTCCCCATCCCAGAGCAAAATCCACCGGGCTAATCTCGGATTCACGGCCAAAATTATAATTTTCCCTAGATAAAACCCGGAACTCACCGCTATAAGGTTCCAAATTGGTCATGCTATAACCCTGAAACTGATGGATGCCTGCGGCAGATTTATAATCGGACGCATCTGAAATGCCGCCGTCATCTTTCAGCCAATATGACCATAGGCCAAAGCCTAGAGCAAAGATCAGGATATATTTCAAAAAACCGCTCATTTTAAACTCAAATATTTAACAGGGCTGTTATCTCAGGCCGCAAAAATCAATCTAATAAAATCTTTATATTCCAATCACTAAAGCATTCTATATTTCATATGCATTTTAAAATACTTAAAGGGTTTTGTTCTAAATTCATGCATTGTGCCATCCTAGAACATCCTTTTAATTGATTCAAACATTTAAGGATTTTTCAAAGATATGGATATGTACAAAAAAATTTGCCTAAGCCTTCCCCTCTTCCTATGCAGCCAGCTGAGCCTTGCAGACTGGATTGATGACTCAGCCCAAAATGTCGAAAGCTATACTATTAAGTTGCGTCAGCATATTCATCAACACCCAGAATTAGGCAATATGGAGTTTAAAACTTCTGAACTTGTACAAAAGGAATTAAAATCTTATGGCATTGAAGTCCGCAAAGGCTATGCCAAAACTGGAGTGATCGGCATTTTAAAGGGCGGGCAAGCTGGGCCTGTTATGGCCCTCCGCGCAGATATGGATGCCCTGCCCATTGAAGAAAAAACTGGACTATCTTTTGCCAGTAAAGCGAAAGCTGTTTATCAGGGCAAGGAAACATCTGTCATGCATGGCTGTGGTCATGATGCGCATACGGCAATGCTTTTAGGCGCAGCCAAAGCGCTGGCAGCCAATAAAGATAAAATCGCCGGCACCGTTGTATTTGTTTTCCAGCCTGCTGAAGAAGGCGGCGCCGATGTTGATAATTTTACACAAGGCAGTCAAATCGGTTCACGCAAAATGATTGCTGATGGTGCATTGAACAATCCAAAGCCAGAAGTCATTTTCGGCATGCACGTCATGGCTGGCATGCCCAGCGGCCATATTTTCTATAAAGATGGCGCCATCTTAAACAGCGCAGACCATTTACGCATTCAAGTTAACGGCAAACAGGTGCATGGTTCCATGCCTTGGCTGGGGCGTGACCCTATTTATGCCTCTTCGCAAATGATCAGCAACATGCAAAGCTTAGTGAGCCGCAGAGCGGATTTAACCAAAGGCATGGGGGTAATCAGCATTGGCAGCATTCAAGGCGGTACAACAGGCAATGTTATTCCTGAACAAGTCAATATGGTCGGCACCATCCGCTCCAACAATGAAGACGTGCGTAAAGGCATATTAAATGAATTGCCTAAATTGATAGAACACAATGCTCAGGCCAATGATGCAACAGCAAAAGTAGAAATCGCGCCATATGCGCCTGTGACGGTTAATGACAAAACCTTAACCAAACTCATGCAGCCGGCATTAGCGAAAATCAATGGTCAAGAAAAACTGCATGTACTGGACAATAACGCCAGCGCCAGTGAAGATTTTGCGTATTATGGCCAGCTGATGCCTTCCCTATTCATATTTATTGGCGCAACACCTGCGGATCAAGATATGGCAAAAGCCGCGCCCAATCATAATCCGATGTTTATCGTCGATGATGCAACCTTAAAAACAGGCGTTAAAAGCCACATGAAATTTGTCATGGAATATCCCAAAGCAGCGGCCCAAGTTCAAAATGCATGGAATCAAAAATAAGGCTTTGCTGAGCAAATAGACCGCCATCAAAAAAGTGAGCCGATACAGCTCACTTTTTTTATTGCTGTGACTGCTTGTTCATCTGCAATCTTCAGCACAACAGTATGAAGCCCTATAATGCACAGCAGATTTTCATGAAACATAAAGCACACATGTGCCTTGGATTTGAAATCTTGTGCCATTGGAGTGAATTTTCAGAGTGCTAAACTGCCCGTCATTGATGCACTTGACGATTTAAACATTTGAAGTCATGTTTTCAACATACAGATTTCGTATTCTCAGTGCAGTCAAAACTCATCAGATTTAAAAACAGACGGAACACTCTCATGGCGAATAAATTCGAATTCAACATTCGTGTCTACATTGAAGATACAGATGCAGGCGGTATCGTTTATCATGCCAACCACATCCGCTTCATGGAACGTACACGTACAGAATGGCTTCGCGCATCAGGCGTTGATCACTATTGGCATCAAAAAGACTATAATTTTGTCGTGCATAAAATAAATGTTAAATATTCACGCCCTATATTAATGGATGACTTGATTACTGTTACAGCAAGTGTGGTTTCATGTAAATCAACGTCATTTGTATTGCAACAAAATATTTATCGTGGTGAAATCATGCTTGCTTCCGGCGAAGTGGAATTGGCCTGCATCAGCGTAGACGGCATGCGTCCAACACGGCTTCCTGAGGAAATCCGTAAACTGATTCTGAAAGAATTGGAACAAGATTAAAAAAATTAATTGGCTTAATGTAACTATGGCAACTCAACTCGAATCTACCCTTCACGTATCAGATTTAATTTTACAAGCAAGCCCCGTTGTACAGCTGGTAATGCTTCTGCTCTTATTGGCCTCGCTGTACAGCTGGTATCTGATTGCCAAGTTGCATATGAGTTATAAAAAGGCGCAGGCCGATGATGAACATTTTCAAAAAATCTTCTGGTCTGGCGCCGAACTGAATACCCTGTACAACAATGCTCAGCTCAACTCTAAACGTGTGGGGCTGGAAGATATTTTCTATCAGGGCTTGGGCGAATTTCTAAAGTTGAAAAAACGCAATGCCCCTGCTGTGCAAAGCATTGAAGGTACTGAACGCATTTTGCGTGTTGGCTTAAGCCGCGACCAAGGCGCTCTAGAGCAAGGCTTAGGCGCACTGGCCAGCATTGGTTCTGTTGCACCTTATGTCGGCCTGTTTGGCACCGTTTGGGGCATTATGAATGCCTTTATTGGTCTCGCTGATGTTGACCAAGTTACTTTAGCCACGGTTGCGCCCGGCATTGCCGAAGCCTTGATTGCCACAGCAATCGGCTTATTTGCCGCCATTCCTGCTGTTTTGGCCTTCAACCACTACACTGCCAAGGGTGAAGCGGTCTATTCCGACCGCGCGCTATTTGCTGAAGAAATGGTGGCTTTGCTGCAGCGCCAGTCATTGGGTTCTGATCAGGAACAGCACTGATGGCTATTCAACGTTCTGGACGCTTTGAGCGCATCAAAAAACCTTTAAAAAGTGACATGAACGTCGTGCCTTATATTGACGTCATGCTCGTGCTTTTGGTCATCTTCATGGTGACTGCCCCAATGATTACCACGGGTGTTAAAGTTGACTTGCCGCAAGCCAACGGCACGCCGATGCAGGCCGAAGACCGCCCGGCTATTGTGACCCTTGAAGCCGACGGCACAATTAAACTTGAAGATAAAACCCATAAAAATGACATCCTCACACTCGATGAGCTGAAAGCGGTTTTGACTGAATCGCAAAATCAGGCCGCCGAACAAAAGAAACAAATGAGTGTGCTTATCAACGGCAGTGAAACCCGTCCTTATGGCGAAGTCATGAAACTCATGTCAGCCCTTCAGGATGCAGGATTAACACAAGTAGGTTTACTGACTGAGCCATTAAAGTAATTTATGAACAATTTTAAAAAGCCGCCTTTTAAACAAAAAGCCGTTGCGATTGGCTTCACGCTTGGCGTGCATGTCATTGCAGTGGTTGGCTTGCTTTATTTGGGCATGAGTAAACCGCCTGAGCCGCCGAAAAAAATCACCACAGTTTTAGTTAAGCCGGAAGATTTAAAACCGATAACGCGCGAAGAAACTGAGTTTGATGAAACAGCGCATGAAAATGTCGCTGAGCACATCACTCAAACCGCGGAACCCAGTGTAGAACCTGCACCAGAAATTCCAACGGCTGCGCCGCCTAAGCCTGCCGAAGCGCCGAAAGCAGATCCGCAGCTCGCCGCGCAGCAAGCGCTTGCCGCAGCCAAAGCGCAGCAGCTGGCTGAACAAAAAGCCGCGGATCAGGCCAAGCGCGTTCAAGATCAAAAAGCAGCCGAAGCGGCAAAACTGAAAGCACAGCAAGAAGCCAAAGCTGAAGCCGCCCGTCAGCGCGCAGAAGACGCGGCAAAGGCCAAAACTGCGGCAGCGGCTAAAGCCAATGCAGACGCAGCAAAACGTAAAGCCGATGCAGATGCCCAAGCCAAAGCGGAAAAAATTCGTGCCGATGCGATAAGAAAAGCCGAAGCCGATAAAGCCAAAGCTGCAGCCACAGCGAAAGCAGATGCGCAAGCCAAGGCGAAAGCGGATGCTAAAGCGAAGGCTGATGCACAAGCGAAGGCCAATGCGGATGCCAAGGCGAAAGCAGACGCTAAAGCGAAAGCAGATGCACAAGCCAAAGCCAATGCGGATGCCAAGGCGAAAGCAGACGCTAAAGCGAAAGCAGATGCACAAGCCAAAGCCAATGCGGATGCCAAGGCAAAAGCAGACGCTAAAGCGAAAGCAGATGCACAAGCTAAAGCTAATGCGGATGCCAAGGCGAAAGCCGATGCACAAGCCAAGGCTGATGCTAAAGCGAAAGCCGATGCCGAAGCGCGTGAACGTGCAGCTGAAGAAGCCAAAGCATCATCTGCACGCAAAGCGGCTGAAGAAGCAGCACAGAAAAAAGCTGAAGCCAAGAAGATTGCATCAACAGCTAAAAAAGATTTTGAAAACAAGATCAAGCGCGCTTGGGATACACCTTCTGACTCTGCTGGTAAAACAGCGACAGCTCGTGTCACTCTATCTGACAGTGGTTCAGTTCGTTCGGTGATTGTAAATTCCAGCGATCCAGATATGAAAGCCAGTATTGAAGCGGCCGTCCGTGCTGCCGCGCCTTACCCGATGCCAAGTGACCCTGATGCTAGAGCTGAAGCGCGAAGCTTTACTTCAACCTTCAAATCTTCAAATTAAGTTTTGTAAATCCCTGCATGCGTTGCGGGGATTTTTTCATTTACTTGGCCGAATCATATGACATGAAAACATTCTTTTTATTTTCGACGCTAGTGCTGCTAGGCACCCAAACATTTGCTGAAAACCGTTCGATTTACCTCCCTTCTTCGGCGCTGCCCGATCATGTTTCCGCCAATCAATTCAATGCCCTGTTAAAAGAAAATGAGCCTCAAAGCACTCTTGGCACACCTGTTCAAAACATACAAATGCCGCCTAAAGCCATTTCACACGCTCCATCTAAATTATTAGATGAAGAGGCCGCAAAGAGAAAAGCTGAATCAAAAGAAATTGCGCTTTCTGCAAAAAAAGATTTTGCAAATAAAATTAGACGCGCTTGGCATGTTCCTCTTGGTTCTGCGGGTAAATCTGCAACTGCTCACATCACACTCGCTGACAACGGTTCCGTCCGTTCTATTCATATAGAGTCTAATGATCTGGATATGAAAAACAGTATTGCAACCGCAATCCGAGCTGCTGCACCCTTCCCGATGCCCTCCAACCCTGAAGCGCGCAAACAAGTGAAAAGCTTCACATCAAGCTTTTGGTCTAAATAACTAAAATACTCTCACTCATTGAACGATGAATAGGATTCAGCTCAAATAATGCATCTCTTGAATTTTTTGCTTCTATTTTCTGTAATGGCAGGCTGCTCATCATTCTGCTTTGCAAACCCTACCAGTTTTCAATCAGCTGCTCAGAATCAGCCCGAAAAAATAGCGGCGAGTTCCGCGAATGCACCCATGGCTGCAGCAAAGGCATATTCTGAGCAATATAAACGTGAACTTGAACAAAAAACAGCAACAGCTAAACGCGCAGCAACCGCTGAGGCTTCTCGTAAATCAGAAGCCAAGAGGCTTGCATCTGAGGCCAAAGCCGAAATTAAGCATTTAATCTTTAGCCATTGGGAAGTACCAGCGGATTCAAGTGAGCAGAAAGCCCATGCAAGAATTATTTTAACGCCATCAGGTTCGATTCAGTCTATCGTCATTAGCGACGCACCAAATCAGGCTTTTAAAGACAGTATTGAAAAAGCCATTCACTGTGCTGCGCCTTTTGAATTGCCTGAAAATCCGGATGCCCAACGTGAATCTCGGTTCATTTATATGTCCTTTCAATTTAAATAAGAACATCCGTTAAGCGGAACATTGTATTTTTAAAGAAAGCGTCATCATAAACTGCAGTTATTTAGACACGAATTCACAGACGAATAACAGATTAATCATAATGTTGTACTTTCAATATTTAAAAAACATGCCATTATGTGACACATTCACAGTAACAAGAAATTCTAGATTTAGAGTATTCAGCGAATGATGGAAATGACGCGAAAACATCTGCTCTGCTTAGCCGTTCTAACAGCATTAAGTCCGGTTTTAATCACACAATTACATGCGCAGCTGCATTTGGAAATTACCAAAGCGCCAGAAGAAGCGCCTAAAATTGCGATTATGCCTTTCAGCAATGACCAGAATCTTTACCCGATTGTTGAAAATGATTTGAACCGTTCTGGAAAATTCACCAGTTCATCTAAAAATCTGCCCGCTACAGCGGCAATGAATGCGCCCAATGCAGAAGCATGGCAAGCGGCTGGTGTGCCCTATGTGGTCACTGGCTCAATGAAGCCTGCCGCTGATGGATCATTCGAAGTGCATTATCAGCTGTATGATGTGCAGAAAAAAACGTATCTGCTGAATGAATTGCTGACTGTGCCCGGTTCACGCATCCGCCAAGCAGCGCATATGATCAGCGACGCAATTTATGAAGCGCTGACAGGCATTCAAGGTGATTTCAGCGGCCGCATTGCCTATGTGTTGCGCAACCCTGCAACACCGGATCAGCGCTATACGCTGCAAATTGCCGATACCGACGGCGAACAGCCGCGCACCATTTTGACCTCCCGCGATCCGATTTTGTCTCCAGCATGGACACCGGATGCAAAAAAGATTGCCTATGTATCTTTTGAAACCAAGCGCCCTGCCATCTATGTGCAGGATTTAGCAACGGGCGGCCGTGAAAAATTGGCCAGCTTCCGCGGCTTGAATGGCGCGCCAAGCTTCTCGCCAGACGGCAAAAGCATGCTGTTTACAGCCTCTATGCATGGCAACCCTGAAATCTACCAAATGAATTTGGACAATCGCCAATTGCAGCGCCTGACCAATGACAGCGCGATTGATACCGAAGCGCGCTATGCTCCAGACGGTAAATCTTTCATTTATACCTCTGACCGCGGCGGCTCACCGCAAATTTACCGTTACAGCTTTGCCGATGGCAGCAGCAAACGCCTGACGTTCCGCGGCGCATTTAACGCGCGCGGCACATTAAGCGCAGACGGTAAAAAGCTTGCGCTGGTTCACCGCCCAAGCGGCAGCAACTATAAAGTCGCTGTGCAGAGCCTTGATTCTGGCGTAACCAACATCCTGACGCCAACCAGTTTGGATGAATCGCCAAGCTTCTCGCCGAATGGGCAAATGGTGGTGTATGCGACACGCGAAGGCAATCGCGGCTTGCTGTCCATTATGTCTTTAGACGGCCGCTTCCGCGTGAACTTGCCAAGTGAGCAAGGCGAAGTGCGTGAACCGGCTTGGGCCCCAAAATAACTTTTAAATCATAATGAAATATCATGGAGAGAATCATGAACGCTGTAAAATTATTTGTTCTTCCTGTTTTAGCGACTGCCATGATTATGACAGGCTGCGCAAACCGCAAACCTGCGGCCAATGTTGACGCGACTCAAAATCCATCAAGCGCATCAACCGTCAACACTGAAGGTTTAAGCGAAGATGCTGCGCTGAATGCGCAAAATCTTGCTGGCGCATCATCAAAAGGCGTTACGGCTGCAAATAAAGCATTTTTAGCCAAACGCGTTGTGCACTTTGACTATGACAGCACAGAATTGAGCAATGAAGACCTGCAAACCCTGCAAGCGCATGCGCAATTCCTTGTTGCCAATGCCAGCTCCCGTGTAGCGTTAACCGGCCATACCGATGAGCGCGGCACACGTGAATACAACATGGCGCTCGGCGAACGCCGTGCAAAAGCTGTTGAGAGCTTCCTCATCACCAGCGGTGTAAGCGCCAATCAGCTGGAAGCTGTGAGCTATGGCAAAGAAATGCCGATCAATGCGGGCCATGATGAAAACGCTTGGAAAGAAAACCGCCGTGTAGAAATCAACTACGAAGCTGTTCCGCCGCTTTTGAAATAATCTGCCGCTATAAAGATGAATGGCGGACATCGGCAAGCTGCAGGTTTCCGCCATCTTGATTGCAGATATTTCATCCGCAATAAAAAAGCACTCCAATGAGTGCTTTTTTATTGCGGCCGCTTAAGCCTGTTCGGATTTCTTTTCTGCGCTTTCTTCAGAATTTTGCATGGATTCAATTAAATCGTGTTTATTGAATTTTTTGTACTCGGCTTTAGATTCATAGCCGCTCCAAGCTTCTTTCACTTTATCCTTGGAAATGTCATCTAAATTCAATCCTTCACTCGGTGTTGGAGTCGCATCAAATTTTTTAATGGTCATTGTTGTGCTCCTTGGTCATCCATCTGTTTCCTGCTTTCAACATAGCATGTTCTGCAAGACTTGCAAGGGTAAAATCACGGCAAATAACACAGTTTAATTGTTCTTTTGCCTCATTCTCATCTAAAATGTTGTGCAATTCTATTCCGATCATTTTTGACCGCTTTTATTTTGGAGCATCCCGGTTATGTCACGTTTAAGCTTATCCCAATTTCTACAACAACAAAGCGGAAATTTAACCCCTGCTCTAGCTCAAGTGATTGAAACAATTGGCAATACTTGCAAAGACATCGATTTGCTGCTGCAAAAAGGCGCTTTGGCCGGCGTACTGGGCAGCGCGCAGCACGAAAATGTGCAAGGTGAAGAACAAAAGAAATTAGATGTCATCTCAAATGACTATCTGATTGATGCGCTTAAAGTTCATCCGCATGTCGGCGGTTTGGCTTCTGAGGAGCTGGATGAATTCACGCCTGCGCAAGAAAATGGCGACTATCTGGTTCTTTTTGATCCACTAGACGGCTCGAGCAACATCGATATCAACATGTGTGTCGGTACAATTTTCTCCATTCTGCCTGCCAAAAATGCCGTAACGCAAGCTGAAGATTTCATGCAGCCGGGCGTAAACCAAGCTGCAGCAGGCTATGTGCTGTATGGCCCATCGACCATGATGGCTTTGACTGTCGGTGCAGGTGTAGTGTTCTTCACTTTTGATCCTGAAACTAAAGAATTTCTGCTGACTAAAGATGCCATTACAGTTGCAGCGGATACCAAAGAATATGCCATCAATGCATCGAACCAGCGCCACTGGGAAGAACCGGTAAAACGCTATATCGATGAGTTGCTTGCAGGCAAAACTGGCCCGCGTGAAAAAGACTTCAATATGCGCTGGGTTGCCTGCATGGTCGGCGATATTCACCGCATTCTGTGCCGCAGCGGGATCTTCATGTATCCATACGATTTTAAAGATCCGAAAAAAGCGGGCCGCCTGCGTTTAATGTATGAAGCAAACCCGATGAGCATGCTGATGGAACAAGCTGGCGGCGCATCAACAACTGGCCGCGTGCGTATTCTGGATATTCAGCCGACTGAATTGCATCAGCGCGTGCCTGTAATCATCGGTTCAAAAAATGAAGTCGATCTTGTAACCGGCTACCATAACTAATACATTAAACCCATCTCTCAAGCGGTGATTGGCCTGCCTGATCACCGTGGACTTATCTCCCATGGCTACAATTTTTCTTGAGTCTAAAGACAACCCGAAAATCAAGCATTTGCGCGGGCTGATCGATCAAAACGCATACCGCAAAAAGCAAGGTCAAACCGTACTGGAAGGCACACACCTATGCCTTGCATGGCTGCAGGAAAATAGAAAAATCAATTCTATTTTCACCACCGAACATGCCTTAGAACATCCAGACTTTGATGAAATTCTACGCAGCTACACCGGACATATTTTTGTCATTGGCGAATCGCTGTATAAAGATTTAAGCACGTTAGGCACGACTCTTGCCTGCTTAGCGATTATTGATCTGCCAAGCTCCAGCCAAGCGCTGAAATTCAATGCGGATACCTTAATTCTGGAAAATGTCCAAGATCCGGGCAATGTCGGCACTTTACTGCGTTCAGCTGCCGCTGCCGGCATCAAGCAAGTGGTCTGCAGCAAGGGTTCTGCATCGCTGTGGTCTCCGCGTGTGCTGCGTGCCGGCATGGGGGCGCATTTTTCACTGCACACCTTCGAAAACATCGTTTTAGAAGACATCTTGCCGCGTTTCGAAATTCCGGTGTATGTGACCAGCTCACACCGCTCAACCAGCCTGTACTCCAAAGACTTAAGCAAAGCCTGCGTATGGATTTTAGGCAATGAAGGCCAAGGCGTAAGCGAATATGCGCTGGAAAATGCAGAAGCAGTGGTGATTCCTCAGCCTGGCGGCCAGGAATCATTAAATGTCGCCATTGCCGGTTCAGTCTGTTTCTTTGAAATGGTCCGCCAACGTCTTTAATACATTATTTTATTTGAATTGGGTCCGCCCAATTCAAAAAATAGATTAGACTAGAAAAATAACAATTTATTTGTCAACCAAACCATTGTTTTCAACGTTAAACGTTATATGTATATGAACTTGGAAACGATGGTGGGTATCCAATGACGGGATTTTCCATCTCTATGGATTTAGCGCCAAAACAGTCAAACACGGCAGACCCGAGTGTTCTTAAGAGCACGGCTGAGTCGCGCCTGAAAAACTTCATGCATGAAGTAACTGGACGTGCTTTAGTGATGATGGAAAGCGCCACCCAAAACCAGCATGGCATTGCCATGGATTTGGTTCAGGAAGCTTTTATCTCCCTGCATAAATCTTATGCCGACAAATCCACTGAAGAATGGTATCCCCTGTTCTACACCATCTTAAACAACAAGCTGCAGGATTGGCGCCGTAAAGAAGCTCGGCGCGCTCAGCCTTTATCATTTTTCAGAAAAGTCAGTTTAGATGACGATGATTTAGAGCTGAACGATGTTGTCGATGAATCCACGCCCAATCCTTTCGAATTTATCGACCGTGAAGTGACTGCGGAAGAAATTCAGCAAGCGATTGCCCAACTGCCTGTCCGGCAGCAGCAGGCATTCATGCTGCGGGCTTGGGAAGGTTTTGATACGCACACCACAGCGCAGATTATGAATTGCACTGAAGGCAGTGTAAAAACACATTATCACCGTGCTATACAAGGCTTGCGCACTGCTTTAGCACATTTGAATCCACATCTGGGAGGGTCATCCGAATGAAACAAGATGATTTCTTAAAGCAAGTAACTTCCAAACTTGATGGACTCGCACAGCACCATGCTCAAAAGCCTGCTGTGATGAACAATGTTCTCGAAAATATTCATGAACGTGAAACATCACGCTACGGCTTATTGAAAATGTCAGGCTTTGCATTAGCTGCTGCGATTGCAGGCTTTGTTGTGCTGCCGAACTCGGTTACAACACTGAATGAAAAACCGCAAAATCAAGTTGTTTCAGCACCTAAACTTTCACCGCAAATGGTTGAAGATTTAGAAATGTTAATGGTTTTAGGTGAGGACAAAGCGTCTCATGGCAGCTAAAAAGTTGGCAATTGCTTTTTGCGCATTCAGTTTTCTGCAAACCAGCTTTGCGGGTTTCGAACGTTTTTGGATTTTTTCTAAAAATGCCGATAGCCATGTTGAAACATGGGATTCACTTTCTGATTCAGAACAGGCTGCGCTTATCAAGCGCTATCAATCCCTTAAAGAAATCCCTGCAGAACAGAGCGTCAGCCTGCAGCAGCGCATGGATTGGTTCAATCAGCTGCCCGAAGCCGAAAAGCAAAAAATGCGTGAAACCTGGCAGAAAATGAGCACTCAAGAACGGCGTGACCTTGGCCAGCGCCTGCAAAAAGCCTCGCCAGAAGAACGCACAGCCATTCGCGAGGAATATATGGATAAATATCTTACACCTGAAGTGATTCATCACTGAATTAACTTAAGATGCTTGGGAATTAAACCCTATTCCGTTTCTTCATTGCCTCATCAAGCTATCCTTATAAATCATGAAATAAAAAAGACCTCTATGCATAGAGGTCTTTTTTTATGGTGATTTACGCCTTTAATTTCCGCATTCTGAATAATGCCAAGCCTGCTAAAACCATAAAACCGAATATGCTGGACGATCCGCCCCCGCCGCTCGCGCTTTCATTGGTGTTTTTCGCTGGGTTTTTTAAATTAATGAAAGCCGTAGCAGATTGAGCGCCTTCAGAATCATAAATATGATAAGGCACACTAAATGAGAACTGATTGAATGCATTTTTGGATGAAAATTCAATCGTACCGCCATAACAGGTGTTTTTCTGTTGATCCGGACATGGCCCTTCGTATTCTGCATTAAACTTTAAACCAGCCGGAATGCTCTCAAAATAAATCGGCGCATCATGCCCTGCAGCATTTTTATGCCAAACCGTTTTACCCGCAGGCAATGTGGAAAGCGGCCCGTCCCCTTCATCCGAATCATTTTCCAACGGATTGACGCGAACTGTTAGGTTGTTGTCCGTCGACATTAGATATTCATCATTTACCGCAATTGGCGCAATATTGACAAAAGACGCTGTCAACATGCCGGACGATTCCAGCTTGCTTCCCGTTTTTTCTTTTAATGTATATTGGCAATAGGCGAATTGACCCGATGTGGTACTGCCGCCTGTGCGGTAGATCATAATTTTTTTAAGGCTGGCATCCCATCGGCAAACTAAATCCGAAGGATCACCCTTGATTACAGGTTTGCCAGTGCTGTCTACAGATAAATCTGTACCAATGCCTATTCGTGTTGCTATGACATCATAATGATCTGCATCCAGCGGCAGTAATTTACGTTCCTGAGTATTGCCGACATCCACTTCTTGCGGAAGAGCGAGAGCAAAAGGATCCTGATATATAGCACGATAAATCAAATTATTTTTGAGCTGAGGCAAATACGCTTCTGCCTCTTTTAAATCATATTCATTGGCATATTTATATTCTGCTAATGCTGGATTCGCAATGGCCGCTTTAAGATCATCAATATCCGCCTGCAAGTGTGCAAGCATTGCTTTCTGTGAGACATTTACAATTTCATCAATATCAGCTGCCGCAAAATTTAATTTTTCAACAGAGCCAATATCGCAAGTATTCACTATGCTTGGATTCAGCATCAATGAAGTATCAGCATCCCGTGCAATTCCACGTTGATCATATTTTGAACACCCTATAAATCCGCTATCCAGCAAGCTTACAGCCGCCGTACTTTTCAAAGGATAATATAAAGGTAAAAACCTATTATAAACAGATGCCTGCTGATAATCAGTCAGCAATTCAGAACGGGCAGTACCACTGACATCAATATTTTTAGCCGTATCCGAATCCGCAATCAGCGCCTTGGCTGGAATCACACAATTCGCATTGGATAATTCAGCAGCATTGTTGCGGAAGCCAAACTGCAGCGCTTCGTCTGGCGTTTGGCTATTCAAATAACGGCAAGACTTGCCATTACCGTTAAATGCTAAAATATTATAAGAAAAATATTTAGAAGCATTATCATCATAATACAAAGTGCTAAAAGCATTATTTTCTATGATGGTGTTGCTGCTGAAGGATATCACCGAGTAAGGGCTTAAACGGTCCAAACCATCAGAAATTGCACGGATAATACTGCCATCTGAAGCATTTGCAGTATTTTTTGCAATGGTATTCGCTTCAAAGGTCACCGTATTACTGCCGCATAAATCTATTGCGCTCAAACTTGATGCATTACCATTATTGACAATACTGCTTTGCGAAATACTGACGACAGGTTTATTGTCCTTCAGATTGCCTAGGCAGCTCATCGCCAGCACACTGCCTTTTGGTGCATTATTATTTTCAATACGCATGCTATTCAGATTAACTTCTTTTTCAGCATCAAGCGCAAGCATGTAAATTGCACCGCCGGCTTTATCAGCCTTTGCGTTTAGAATCGCACCATTACTGATGGTAAAATTACCGCCTGCATATACCGCGCCGCCATAATCTTTGGCATAGCCATTTTTGAGTGCCACACCATCTAACCGCACATCTGCACGCGTTTCAGAAGTATTAAAAAGACGTGATTTAGCATCTTTTGCTGCAATAACAGTTTTTATATCCTCAAGTTCAGGAAATTGATTATTCAGTGAACTTTTAAGATTAAAGTTGCTTCGGCTTTTCCCCCAAATAATAATAGATGACTCGGGCTTAAGTTCACCTTTCGTCAGCTCGTATGTACCTTCTTTGAGCTGAATGGCATCTGTCTGGCTTGCATACGTATTGCCTGCACTGCAGCCGCCAAATGATGCATTTTTCTTGGCCGTTATGATTGCTTCACGCAATGAACAATTACTGAGGTTCTCCCCATTTTCATCATCAAATGTATTGACATAAATGGTATTATCATTAGCCGCCATCAATGACATTGCTGATAAAACCATTATGCACAGCAGTCCTTTTTTATACTGTTTCATGGCTTGTCCTTAATTATTTTTTGAATTTCCGCAACCCAATTAAACCGAATAATACGAATAAGCTATAGAAACCTAAAGCGCCGCCAGAAGTTTCGACTGTTTTGCTTTCCATAGTTCCAGTTGTATCTTGTTTTATCGTCACCAGAGCATTGATGTATTTTGCTTCTACCTGTTCATTAAAGCGTGTAGATGATGTAATTATTTTGATATTAAAATCATCTGTACCATGCCAATTTCCATTTGGTGTATATGTTAAATCACCATTTAAATTCAGCACTGTTTTACCTTTAGACGCACCCCACTTCTGCTCAATGACTAAACAGCCATCCTGCCAAGGTATTCCAGCTGGATTTGGCCCCACTTCAGCATCGCATTGTTCTTTTGGCAATAAATCGCTGTCACCCAATGATTCCAGAATATTAAACTTCGCAATTTGGCCATAAGTAATGTCTTGACCAAGTTTAGAAATGCTTGCAGGCACTGTAACTTCGATTGCTCCGCGGTCACACCAAGCATTATCAGTCAATCGTGACGTTCCGCGCTGATCTGTCAATTCACAAGCAACAAAATTGGCATTGCCATTTGCAGTAGTTTGGCCTTTATTCAAAATTGGGCTTGAAAACATATTGACATAACTTAGCAGCATGCGCGGACGCAAATAGCCTAGAAATGCATTGCTTGGCGCCGTATATGGGCATAATAGTGATACCTTATCTTCCAGCAGATTTCTACAAACACCTTCATCGTTACCTGCAATTAAGGCAGGATCCGTTAATAGCGTATTTAAATCAGCTGCATCGCCAATCGGGCAACCTGTTTGCGAAACCAAATTATTGAACAGCACGCTTTTATCTGCCGCCGAGTCTTCAATTTTGCAATCTTGAACGGCGCCATTAGCGCCATTGCCGATTAAAATACTATTCGCAAGATAGCCCTGGCCTAGCGCCGAATCAAAGCTGATGCCGCCAGTATTTTTGACAATCGTTAAATTATTTAAGCCTATGCCGTCTTTGAGATTGATAGCAAAGCCTTTATTTTTATAAAAGGTGCTGTTTTTAATGTAATAATTGCTGGGAGGAAAAGTCAGTTTATCTGCATTTGCACTTTCATCCAAGGTAAAGACTATTGCGCTTCCAGAGGTGCTGGTATTATTTTTAAACACAGAATTATAAATGCGAAAGCTTGGCGCTAAAGAATAAATCGCGCCGCCATCGACTGACGTATTCTCTGCAATAAGTGTATTTCGCATAGCGAAACTGCTGGCTGCAGCAGTTTCACTTGCCGCCAAGCCCACATTATATATCGCGCCGCCTAAGCGTGCATAACCGCCTTGCAAAATGACGCTGTCTAAAATTAACGCCTTATTATTATAAATAATCCCGCCCAGATCTGCGCAAACGTCTTTTTTGCATCCCTGCAGGGTAATTTCTTTAAGATTCACAACAAAAGAAGCATCTTCTGAATTATCAATCGTAAAGATCCGGTTTTGGCCGGTCATTTCAATCGTGGCATTGTTTTTACCTGCGATAGCCGTCTCTGACACAGTAGTATCGTAAACGGTTCGAATATCCATCGCAGCTTTGAGGTCTAAGGACTTATCCAGTTTGTAAACTTTGCTTTTTTCGAGCGCAATAATGGCTGAAGAATCTTTACCGCCGCAGCCCATATAGCCGTCTTCGGAACGGTCTTTTTCAGGCGTATTCAGATATTCAACCGCTTCGCGCAGTGAACATTCCTTGTCGTCCTTAACGATGTCTTCTGTTGTGGTGATATTAATTTCAGCACTATAAGCATGCCCTGCAAAACACAGCACGCCTATGCCTATGCTCCGTTTGAGCATAACCTTTCTCCTTGTATCTTTTTATTTCTTTTTCTATTCTTTAGCCGCACATTCCCTGCAGCATCGAATTATTTCGTGTACTTTGTCATAGCTTGAGTAATTACTCAAGATTTTTTATAGCTTATCTATATTCATCAATCAATGCGTAAATTTGACGCAAAGCGGCATTGCTCAGTTTGGTTTTTTCCCCTTTTAAAAGCTGAATCAGCTGTTCTAAAGTCTGCAGCAAAATAGACGCCTGATGCGGCCCATGCAGCAGCAAATAATCAATAATCTGCTGGTCAATATGAATGCCTCTGCGGGACAGCACGGAAAGCACCAGCGCCTGACGGTCTGCATACAGGCTGCCGTTCGGTACTTTAACACTGACTGCCTGGGTTAAGCGTGACTGCAAGTCCGGCAATTCAAGCTTTAATTCTATCGGCGCAAATCGGGAAGAAAAAACCAGCTGCCCGCCGCCTTCATTATTGTAGTTAATCAGATGAAAAACCGCTTTTTGCCAATGCGGCACGCCGCTGATCGCCTCAATATCGTCCAAGGCAACCAAGTCATACTGATCCAGCGAGGTAATGGCTTCTGTCGGCGCATCCAGCAATTCCAGTAAGGATACTTTAATCGCCAGCTTGCCAATTTCTAAATAAGAGTCACAGATTGCAGAAAGCAGGTGGCTTTTGCCTGTTCCGGCTCCGCCATAAACATAAAAACGGTTCATTAGCCCTGCATGCAATTGACGCACGCCGTCAATTACATGCCCCCATCCTGGCCCTGAAAAATCACTGATTCGGGCATCGAGCTGAGGTTCTATGTCTAACTGCAATTGACGCATATATCTATAAAGGCCTTATCAATCTTTTGGTTCTGATTCATCGATCTTACTCGATTTTTCAGGATCTTGCTGAATTTTTACTGCAGTATCCTTCAGCTCAATATCAATATCGGCCTGAGCCGTTTCAATTGAGATGGATGTCGCGCCCTGCAAATCTAAAGGAGCCCCATACAAATGGCTCTGCTCATAATATTCACGCACATGGCGAAGCAGCACAACAATCACGGCAGCCACCGGCAAAGCAATCAGCATGCCGAGAAAACCCGCCAGCTGTGCGCCGGCTAAAACAGCAAAAACAACCGCTACCGGCGACAGGCCAATTTTATCGCCCAAAAGGAAAGGCTGCAGAATATAGCCTTCGACCGCCTGGCCGATCATGAAGACCACCAGCACGAAAAACAGCTGCATCCAGTCCAAGCCAAATTGGAACAATGTTGCAATCACTGCGGCAATGATACCGACTGCAAATCCTAAATACGGAATAATGCTGGCCAATCCAGCGACCATGCCGATGATCAGCCCAACTTCCAGCCCAATCACCTGCAAGCCTACAGCATATACAACACCAAGCAGGAACATCACTAAAAACTGGCCTTTAACAAAAGCGCCCAACACGCTGTGGCATTCCCCTGCAATTTTCAGCGCGCTTTGTTCATACGGACGCGGAATCAGGCGGCGGAAGCTCTCAAGCATGCGCTCCCAATCCAGCAGAAAATAGAAAGCAATAATCGGTATCAGCACCACGGTGCCGCCGATCTGGATGAAGTTCAGGCCAGACTGCGCCACTTTTAACACTACAGCCTGTATGCTGTCTGCACTGTAATTGGTTTGGATATAATCCATGATCGCCTTAGAAATCTGTTCGGTATCGATTTCCATTGGCACTAAATTGAAAGTATGGGACAGCCACGGCAAAAAGGTGTAATTCACCCAATGAATGCCGGCTGGAATGCTGGTTTTAGCATACATCAGCTGCTTCCAGACCAGCGGCACCACATACCAGATGGCCCAGGTCAGCACCACGCCAATGCCGATAAATACAACACTGATGGACAGCCAGCGCGGCAGACCGATGCCATGCAGCTTATTGACCAGCGGACTGAATAAATATGCGATTAAAAATGCACCTATAAAAGGCAGCACGACAGGTTTTAAAAGGTACAAGACCCAAAAGATTAATGCGATGCCTGCAAGAATAAAAATGCGGCGCAAGGTCTTATCAACCATAAAAGTTCGCCCTTTTGTCCATTTAATCGTTTTAGAAAGGAAAATATTTAAGTAAAGATAGCATTTTAGCGCATAAATAACATAAGTGTTTCGTATATTCAGGTATAATCGCCCCGCGAATGCGGAGACTTCATTATGAGCAACTCAACCTCTACCCCAAACACTGGTTTAAGCTATAAAGATGCAGGTGTCGATATTGAAGCGGGCGACGCGTTAGTCGATCGTATCAAATCTGTCGCGAAACGTACTGCACGTCCTGAAGTAATGGGCGGACTAGGCGGCTTCGGCGCACTTTGTAAAATTCCTAAAGGTTATGAAGAACCTGTTCTCGTATCTGGCACAGATGGTGTAGGTACAAAATTACGTTTGGCACTTAACTTAAACCGTCATGACACAATTGGTCAAGACTTGGTTGCAATGTGCGTAAACGACCTTCTTGTGTGCGGTGCAGAACCGTTATTCTTCCTTGACTATTATGCGACTGGCCACTTAAACGTAGATGTTGCGGCAAATGTTGTGACTGGCATTGGCGCTGGCTGTGAACTTGCAGGCTGCGCATTGGTTGGCGGTGAAACTGCTGAAATGCCGGGCATGTATGAAGGCGAAGATTATGACCTTGCAGGCTTCTGCGTAGGCGTTGTCGAACAAAGCAAAATCATTGACGGCTCTAAAGTGAAAGCGGGTGACGTTCTGGTCGGTGTAGCCTCTTCTGGCGCTCACTCAAACGGCTATTCTCTGCTTCGTAAAATTCTAGACGTAAAAAACGTTGATTTAACGCAAATTGTCGATGGCCGCCCGCTTGCTGATGCAGCGATGGAACCGACCCGCATTTATGTTAAACCGATTCTTGAATTGCTGAAACAGGTTGATGTCCACGCGATGGCGCACATCACTGGCGGCGGTTTGCCAGGCAACCTGCCACGTGTTCTTCCAAATGGCGCGCAAGCTGTTGTGAATGAATCTTCTTGGGAATGGCCTGAACTGTTCAAGCTTCTTCAAAAAGAAGGCGGCGTTGAACAATTTGAAATGTACCGCACATTTAACTGCGGCGTAGGCATGGTACTTGTTGTAGATGCAAGCGACGCTGACAAAACGGTTGAATTGCTGAACAACCTTGGCGAAAAAGCGTTCGTTATGGGCAATATCGCTGACAATGCTGAATCCGTTGCAGGCGCTGACGAAAAAATCCGTGTTGTTTTCGCATAAGCCGCACTGATGATTAAAATTGCTGTCCTCGTTTCAGGCAGCGGAAGCAACCTGCAAGCCCTGATTGATGCCAATCTGTCGGGGAAAATTGCAGGCGTGATTTCCAATAAGCCTGAAGCGTATGCTTTGGAACGAGCGAAAAACGCTGGTATTGCAACTGCAGTGATTGAGCATAAGCAATATCCAAACCGCGAAGCTTTTGATGATGTCATGCATCAGCAATTGCTGGACTGGGATGTAGATTTGGTTATTTTGGCTGGCTTTATGCGCATACTCAGCGCAAAGTTTGTCAACGCTTGGGAAGGGAAAATGATTAACATTCACCCTTCCTTGCTGCCGAATTACAAAGGCATGCATACGCATCAGCGTGTGCTCAATACCGGCGATACCCTGCATGGCTGCACGGTGCACTATGTCACAGCAGAACTGGATGCAGGGCAAGCTTTAGCGCAAGGCGTACTGAAAGTGAACACGCATGATGATGCTGAAACTTTGGCAAATCGCGTGCATGTACTGGAGCATCTCATTTATCCGCAAGTTGCGGAATGGATTTGCAGCGGCAAAATTCAGCATACTGAACACGGTGTCCTGTACCAAAATCAGCCAATGCTGGAGCCTGTACAATTCTATAAGCTTTAAAGCTCTGTGCATCAATCGAAATTAAATTTAAAAACGCCTCCACGGGGGCGTTTTTTATCATTCAGACATAAGTTTAAGGATTCAATTCATCTGATGAAAATAAAAAACCCTGATCTGGTGGGCTTAAAGAAAGAGATTCTGCAATTACTTTAAATTCTGCCAACGCTTTCGAAATATTATGCCCTTGCCCCTCATAAGAAGTTAATAAAACACCTGCATTACTCCCCAAAGATGCTATGATTAAAAATCGCTTCCCTGAATTTACCGTAAACGCATTTGCCTGAAAAATCACCCCGTCTTTGGCTTTGACTTCCACATTTTCCCGAACAAGTTTAACACCTTCCGTTTGCATCAAGTTTTGCTTTGGCACTTCAAGCGCAGACACCAAATACTGCATTCCCTCTTCAATTCCCTGAGGGTAGTAAATAGAGAGAATGAAAGCTTTTTTCTCTTTCTGCTGCAGCGCAATTAATTCATCATTTTGCCCCCGCTGAATATCCCAATGATCGCTAAAATCCAGCTGTACATTTTTATAGTTTACTTGCTGTGCATTAATACTGCTATTTATACTCAATAACATAATGAAAATAAAAAAAATTTTACTCATAAACCATTATTCCTTGCCGCTGTTCTAAGTTTTTTCAGTTTTAATATTTTTTGCATAGGCAATAAAATGGCGGTCAAATTGCTTAACCTCCATTTTATTATCAATCTTCAGATATTTCCGCAGAAAATATCCTTAAATTTTCTGATTTAAAATCAATTCCTTTATTGTTTTTACTGTCTGTTCTGGCTGCTCCAATGGGAACATATGGCTGCCTTTGGCAACGGTGTACGGTATGCCGAATTTCTTTTTCACCATTTGCGGGAAACCATGGCCAATAAACGGCCCATGTTCCGCAGCAATATAATGCGCAGGCACTTTCAGCTGCGGCTGAGGCAGCCACCACAAGGAAGGATTGGTTCTGAAGATATTCACTTCATCCATTTTTGCAATGGTCAGCTCTACGCCGCCGCGCTGCACATCATCCATCAAGGCATGGTCGATATAGGCTTGGAAACAAGCCGCATCAAAGTGCTGATAAAAGCCCTTCGGACGCAGCAGCTCTGCCGCCTGTTCACGGCTGTCCCAATGATCCCTGCGCCGCAAAGATAAAGACGCGGGCGACATGGTATCGACCGCTTTCAGTTTCAATGTTTTTGCAAGATGCAAAACCAGCGACTCTTTGCCCATGATCAATGGCGGATCAAGCATAATGACCTGCTCAAACAGTTCAGGGCGCTCTATGGCCGCCTGAAAGGTTAATACAGCGCCCAGCGAATGCCCCAAGCCGATCACTTTACGGCCATTGGCCTGACGGACAATGCTGTCAATGACCTGCTGCGTTAGGCTGGCCCAATGATTATCAATAGGATAGCGCTTGTCTGGCCCCAATAACGGCACATAGATGACATCGTATTCGTCCTGCAGAAGATCAAACAGTTTCTGATAGACCTTGGACGGCACGCCATTGGCGTGCGCAAAATGGATTAATGGTTTCATTGCAGTTTAGCATCATTCTCTGACTGAATTTGCTGTGACAGCGCCGCAGCAAAACCTTGCCCCATTGAAGAACCAAGCCGGCCTAAAACTGAATCAAACGGGCTGTATTCAATGGTGTAGTTCACGGCTTTATCCGTATTCAGTTCACGCTTTAAGGTATTCAAACTGCCCACACGGTCTGCGATGCCCAATTTGACCGCCTGCTCACCCGTCCAGAATAAGCCTGAGAAAATTGCAGGGTCGGTAGATTTCAGTTTTTTGCCGCGGCCTTGTTTCACAGCGTTGATAAAATGCTCATGCACATTATCCAGCACACCTTGCACATGCGCTTTCTGCGCAGGATCAATCGGCTGAGTCATGGATAAAATGGCTTTGTTTTCGCCCGAGGTCATGGTGCGGTCTTCAACACCCAGCTTCTGCATCAAGCCATTCACGCCATAGTTCGGCATGATCACGCCGATAGACCCGACTAGGCTGGATGGATTGACAATGATTTCATCCGCCGCAGACGCAATATAATAGGCTCCTGATGCGCCAGTATCGCCAATCACAGCATACAGTTTTTTATCCGCATGCTGTTTTTTCAGATACTGGATTTCCTGCCAAATCTCATCAGACTGAACCGGCGAGCCGCCCGGTGAGTTGATATTCAGCACGACCGCTTTGCTTTGCTTATTTTCAAAGGCTTTTTTCAAAGAACGGATGGTATTGGTGCTGTTGACGCTTTGCTTATCTGCCGCAATCGTTCCGACAATATCAACAACAGCAATATGCGAGCCTATTGAACCGACATCATCTGTCGATGCTGTGCTGCAGCTTTTACCCAATGCAACCAAAATAAATAAAATATATGCAAAGGTTAAAAATTTAAAGAAAATTCCCCAACGGCGCGCGCGGCGCTGTTCTACCACTGACGCTAAAACCACTTTCTCAAGCAGCTTCCACTCATTGCCGGTGGGCTGCTGATGATTTAAGGGCTGCTGTATATTTTGATGCGTATTTTGTGTTTCGTTTTCAGGTTTTGGTGGCCAATCGGACATAAAAAATCCAATAAAACAGTTAAGAAGTACCCCATTATATACACTGAAAGTACGGGAACTGTCTAAACATAGTATTTTATCCTATAATTAATTCATCATTTTCTTTTTGCTTTGTTGACTGCAGCCAATGACTGAACAGAATTCTCAAAATACAACATACCGTCTCTTGAAGTTTATCAGCCGTCAACCGATTCAACTCTCCCGCTTCATTGCAAAAATGCTTGCTGGCCTTGTCAACACACTCAAAATCTCCAAAACCTCAGAAACTATCCGCCTGAATTTAAAACTCGCACTGCCCGAACTCAGTGATGAAAAGCGTGAACAAATCACAGCGCAAGCCATCCGCAATGAATTGATGTCTTATTTTGAGTTTTTCAGCATCTGGGGCTCCAGCAACGAAAAAAACCTGTCCCACATTCACAAAATATATGGCGAACAGCACTTTCATGATGCTTTGGCTGAGAATAAGGGCTTGATTTTAATTGTGCCGCACTTTGGCACTTGGGAAATCATGAATGCATGGTTTGCGCAATATACGCCAATGACCATCATGTATAAGCCGGTTAAAAACCCAACGGCCGATGCTTTTGTCCGCGATGCGCGCAGCCGCGAGCGAGCCAATCTGGTTCCGACCGATGAGTCTGGCGTGCGCCAGATTTTTAAAGCGCTAAAACAAGGAGGCACGACCGTAATTCTGCCGGATCATACGCCGAATATTGGCGGTGAAATGGTCCCTTATTTTGGCCTGCCGCTCGCCACCAGCAATTTAAGCGCCAAACTGATTCAGAAAACCAAAGCAAAAGCCCTGTTTTTATATGCGATGCGCAATGAAAATGATGGCTTTGACATGCATATCGAACCGATGGATGAAGCAATTTATCAAGGCAGCGCAAATGACGGTTCACGGGTTATTTTTGAAGCATTGGAAGATTTAATCCGCAAATATCCAGAGCATTATCACTGGAGCTACAAACGCTTTAAAGCCAGCCCAGCCACAGATTCCATTTATCACCTGTCCATAGCGGAAGCAGTCGCATTGGCGCAAAAAATCCGTGCAGAAACGCAGGCTGGAACACAAGCAACCGCGCCTGCATCTACCGAAGTTCCGGCCACGGTTCCTTCGCCTTAATCTTCTGCAGCCACTTCCATTCATCACGGGCAAAGTTGATCCGGATTTTGCCATCCTGCTGTAAAAATTGGATGCTGCCTTGCCGGCTTGTGGTCAATAAAGGAATATTCAGCTGTTTTAAACGCGCTTGCGTCAGCTTGCTGGGATGCCCATAGCGGTTGAACCTCCCGGCAGATGCAATCGCTAATTTGGGCTGCAGCGCTTTTAGAAAGCTATAAGCGGAACTGTGCTGACTGCCATGATGTCCCAGCACCAAAACATCCGCATGCAAATTCGGATAATGCTGCAGCAGCTGAAACTCCGTTTCCCAGCCTGCATCCCCCATCAGCAGGAAACTTTGATAGGGCGCTGCCTGCTTGATCTGCACATACATAACGCATGAGTTTTCATTTTTACTTTGGCTTTGCCTCTGCAGCGGTTCACGCGATGGAGAGAGCACTTCTATGCTGACTTGATCCTCCCACTGCCAGCGCTGCCCTTGTGTACAATAATCAAATTGCGTCTGCACAGGCAGACTCTCCGGCCGTTCACTGGAGATCAGCTGATGAATGACGAGCTGATTTTGAATGGCAAAATAGCCGCCGCTGTGGTCTTGATCCAAATGCGTCAATACCAGCTGATCCAGCTCACTAACCGCATTCACAGCTAAAAATGGCAAAATAATCTGCTTACCGACACTGAACTTGCTTTCATCATAATTGCCGCCCATGTCCACCATCATGCTGCGCTTTGCATCACGGATAAAAATCGCCTGCCCCTGTCCGACATCGAGTACCGTCAGCTCAAAGGGATGCGGTATAAAACCCTTTAAGCACAGTGCCAGCAGCCCAATGACTACCCAGCCCTTAGGCAGTACCCCCCTCGGCAAAAATGCAATCAGCAGGCTCAGCGCCAAAAGCGCCAGCATGGGCTGATTCATCGCAATGGCAGACAGCTCCGGCTTAAACAGAAAGTCCAAGCCGTCTAAACAGGCCAGCAGCAGCGCCAATAGCCGGTCATTCAACAGGAATAATACAGCGGCCAACGGTTCTGAAATGCTGTAGCTCATGGCCGCTAAAATATCCAGCGGCACCACCAGCATGCCCAGCCACGGTATCGCGATAATATTGCTGATCGGCGTAATCCATGCAAGCTGCTTAAAGAATAAAATCATCAAGGGACAGAGCGCTGCAAAAATTTTCCACTGCGACTCCAGCAGCAACTGCACGGACAGCGCCAGCTTCTTTTTCCAATGCATTTCCTGCTGCAGTTGAAGCTGCTGTTTTTGCAGCGTTTGATAAATCCGCAATAAAATAAAACATGCGCCATATGACAGCCAAAACGCTGCCGATAAAATGCTGAATGGATCGATCAGCAGCAAAATTGCAGCGCTCAGCAAGAGCAGCTTCATCGGCTGGAGCTTTTGCTGCATCAATAAAATTACACAACCTAAGCTGCACATCAGCAAGGTTCTGACAGCAGGAATTTCAAAACCAGCAAACAGGCAATATAGAAATACACAGCTGAGAAAAGGCGCCATCAGGGCATATTGTTTCGGAATCATGAGATACAGCTGCGGCCAAAAGCGCGCAATCAGCCGCTGCAGCAGCCAGCTGACCATCAGGGCGAAAATCACCACATGCGGGCCGGAGATGGCCAGCAGATGGCTCATGCCAAACCGCTGGAACTGCATTTTGGTGTCTTTGCTCAGCAGGCTTTCATCTCCTGTCAGCAAAGCCAGCAGCAGCCCTTTATTCGGCAAGGGCTGATGCTGCAGAAAAATTCTGAAGTTTAGCCGCTGTTTTTCAATCCACAGCGGAACTTGATGTATCCAGCGCCGATGCCGTTCGATGACCTTGGCATAGCCGAGCGCTGACATGTGCTGTTCGGTCAGCGCCTCCATGTGCTTGACCCGAAAGCCTGAGGCAATGCGCTGCTGCAGATACCATTTTTCCTGATCAAAGGCGCCGCCAATCGCATAAGAATGCGCCGGCCTCAGCTCGCCCTGCAAACGGTAATATTGCCCCAGCTGCAGTTCCTGCTGCTGGGAGCGCAAATTGGCGTAAGGAATATAAGCCAGATACTGCAATTGATCATCCGAACTGGCCGTATTTGGCTGATTAAGCACCGTGACTTTTTGCTGCATGCCCTGTTCAGTCAGTTCGCTTAATTGCTCAACATAAACAATCACATCCCGGTCTTCAGGCTGATGCTCAACATGCGAAAGCCGCTGCTCTAATGCGTGATTGGCATAGCCAAATCCCAGATAGCCCGCCAAACAGATGCTCATGCAGATATTGAATATTTTCAGCGCAAGATGCTGATCTTTCAGCAGCGGCTGCATCATGCGCTGCAGCACCAGCCAAACTGCAGCGATACAGCCAACGCTCCATAGGCTGAACTGCAAATCAGCCCATGTCTTCCCAATCAATGAAATCCCGGCAATCCAGCCGAGACAAAACCATTGCAGCATTATTCTTATTCTGTATTTATCTTTATTGCGCGCAATAATAAAGCCCGCCGAGGCGGGCTTCAATCTATAGCAGAATATTCAAATGAATTAGGCCTTTTCGACCCACACCCCATCCTGCATATGCAAAATGCAATCCGCCGACTGCGCCAAATATTCATCATGGGTCACAATCAGCATCGCCATATTGAATTCTTTGCGCAGCTCAGACAGCAGTTCAAAAATTTTCACGGCCGTCTTGCGGTCTAGGTTGCCTGTCGGCTCATCCGCCATCATCAGTTTAGGCTTGGTCACCAGCGCGCGCGCCAGAGCCACACGCTGGCGCTCACCGCCGGACAATTCTCCCGGCTTATGCGTTAAACGGTGCGACAGTCCAACACGTTCCAGCAGGTATTCCGCCTGCTGCTTCACCTCTTTGTAGTTGGTGTTTTTGCGCAGCATCAATGGCATTGCCACATTTTCCAGCGCAGTAAACTCCGGCAGCAAATGGTGGAATTGATAGACAAAACCCAAATGCTCATTGCGGATATAGCCGCGCTCCGCTTCGCCCAAGGTATCAAAGCGCTGGCCATTGATCATCACCTGACCGGAGGTCGGACGGTCTAAACCGCCCAGCACATGCAGCAAGGTGCTTTTGCCTGAACCGCTGGAACCGACAATGGAGACAAACTCACCCGCCTTCACTTGCAGCGACAAACCGCGGATTACATCAACAGAAGATTTGCCATCGGTAAAAGACTTGGTGATGTTTTGCGCATCTAAAATTAAATTACTCATAGCGCAATGCCTCCGCTGGCTGAATTTTCGCTGCGCGGAAAGCAGGATAAATGGTTGCGATAAAGCTTAAACCCAATGATAAAGAGACAATAATCACCACATCCTGCCAGCGCAAATAAGAAGGCAAATAGTTGATAAAGTAAGCATCAAACATATTCAGGCCTAAGCTGGTATTGAGCCAGCCGACTAAGCCGCTGATGCTTGACGCGGCAATAATGCCCAAAATTGCCCCAGATACCGTGCCAATCACCCCAATGACCGTGCCCTGAACCATAAAGATGCGGGTAATGGTGCCCGGAGAAGCCCCCAGTGTACGCAAAATGGCGATATCCGATTTTTTATCGGTCACCACCATGACCAAGGATGAAACGATATTAAACGCCGCCACCAAGACAATTAAAAACAGCAGCAGGCTGACCATGGCCTTTTCCATCTGAATTGCGCTGAACAGGTTGCCGTGCGTATAAGTCCAATCTGATGCATAGAAGTTGGCCGGCAAATCGCGCACAATTTCTTGAGAGACTTGCGGCGCTGCAAAAATGTCATCCAGCTTCATGCGGATACCCTGCGCGCCATCGGGAAGTCTTAATAAGGTGGATGCATCATTCAAGGCAATGTAGCCCATCATTGAGTCAACTTCAGCGCCGATACTGAATATGCCGACAATCTTAAAGCGCTTAAAGCGCGGCACCACGCCTGCCGGTGACGGCGTTGCTTCAGGCAGAACCAAAGTAATATTGTCGTTCAAGCCTAAGCCCAAAGCATCTGTCAGCTGTTTGCCCAGCACAATGCCGAACTCGCCTTTTTTCAGGTTATCAATACTGCCTTCAACCATATGGTCTTGAATAATTGAAACCTTTTTCTCATACTGCGGCTCAATGCCCGTGACCATTACCCCTGAGACCTGGCCCTGCGCTGTCAGCATGCCCTGAAGCTGCGTAAATGGCGCTACGCCTTGCACGTGTTTATGGTGTTCAATTTTCTTTGCAAGTTCCGGCCAATTTGTTAAAATTTGTGTTGAAGAAACAGTGGCTTGAGGTATCATTCCCAAGACGCGGTTTTTCAATTCTCGGTCAAATCCATTCATCACAGATAAAACGGTGATGAGAACGGCGACACCTAGGGTCAAGCCGATCATAGAAACCAGAGCAATAAAAGAAATAAAGTGGTTACTGCGCCGTGCGCGAGTATATCTCAACCCTATATACAGCGAGATTGGTTTAAACATAACCATTTAGTCCGAGGTAATAATTATGGAAAATTTACAGCATCAAAGCGGTAATACGGAACGCCGCGTCATGTCGCGCATCGATGCTGCCTTGCGAATCAATTATCAGATTATTTCTGATGATGTTGCGCTGAATGATCCTTACGATCCTAATTTTGTCTTGCCGCGCTATTTTCTACTACTTGCAGAATTAGATCAATTTGATCACGCGCTAAACTACGAATTAGAACAATTAGCTGAGAAAGATCAACAAATTGCTCGAATCTTATCCTTATTTAATCAAAAGTTAAACCTGATTACGGGGTCTTTGTACGACGCAATTGTACAAAGCATGTTACCTATTCCAGAGCATGTCAATTTTTCTGAAACGGGACTGAGCTTTTTCAGCGACCGCCCTATTCAGGAAGGCACTTATGTGCACGTAACCCTCAGCCATCCTGAAAATTTTTTCCATATCGCAGCCACAGCGCAAGTGGTTTACAGCCGTCAGGAAGATAACGGCAAATACCGTACAGGCGCGTATTTTATCACTTTGCACGCGCAAGACCGCGTAAAACTGGCTGAATGCATTTCCTTAACTCAGAATAAGGACTGAAGCTTTAATCAGCCTTAAGTTTCTGCGCAAGCGCCCGGCTTGCCTTCAAATCTTGATAAAAATAGATAAATAAACCGGAAAGCATGACGGCAGCCCCTGCAAAGACCATCATGCTGACTTTTTCATTATTCAGCACGGCTCCTGCCAGCATCGCCAGCATGGGGGTCAGCACGGTGGTTAAAGACAAGGTCACTGGCCGCACATTCTGCACCAATTTAAAATAACAGAACATTGCAACCACAGATGCCATCACCACGGCATAGCCCAATCCAAACAGCGACTTAGCGCCCGGCATTTCGGTCGGCGCATAGCTCCAAATAAAAGGCAGCATGCACAGCGCAAATAGCGTCGAAACAATAATTGAACCGCTCGCCTGCGCCATCGGTTCCAGCGGCGCATTGATCTTTTTCACCCAGAAAATTGAAGCGCAGTAAATGAAGACGCTCAGCAGCATCAGGCCGATACCGATAGGCTGAATATGCTGGGTGCTGCCACCAAGGCAGATAATCACCAACCCGCCTACAGCCGTCAGCATGCCCAGCCATTGCATGCGGCGCAGCCGGATATTAAAGGCAAAAAAGCCGATCAGGCCGGTAATAATCGGCGCAAGGCCAAACATCAGGGCAATAATGCCGGAGCTGAGATAGGCGGTTGCCAAATAGGTAAAAAATTGCGATCCAATAAAGCTGCAGGCTCCTGCGGCATAACTGTGGATGCATTGCAGATTCATCGGCAATTTTGCGCGGGCGATCAGCAGCAGAACCAGCGACAGCGGCAGCGCAAGAAAAAACCGCAGCGCCAGCGCCCACAGGCTGTGCAGATCTTGCACACTCCAGACAATCGCCAGCGGCGTGGTTGACCAGATAAAAATCAGCATGCTGTAGGTCAGCATCAAATTCATTTTAGAGGGCATGTTTGCCGGCCTTATTTGGGTGCTGTTTTGCGTTTCTGCTTTTGAATGGTCTGATCCAGGCTGCTGGAAAATTCACGCTTATCGCGCTCTGAAATCGGCGGCGGGCCGCCGGTCTGCACCCCTGCGCCGCGCAAACTGTCCATAAAGTCGCGCAAATGCAGGCGCGCTTTGACATTGGCGGCGGTATAGACTTCACCGCGCGGATGAATCGCAATGCCGCCTTTTTCAATAACCTGCGCCGCCAAAGGAATATCCTGCGTCATGACAATATCGTTTTCTTTCATGCGCTCAATAATTTCTTTATCCGCCGCATCTGCGCCGCTCATGACCTGAATTGAATTGATGCGCACCGAAGGCGTAATGCCGACGTTTTGATTGGCGACAAAAGTCACTTCAAGCTGATAGCGGTCTGACGCGCGAATAATCACTTCACGCAAAATTTTAGGCAGCGCGTCGGCATCTACCCAAAGCTTAAATGGCAGCACAATTTGATCCAGTGCAAAAGTAATGCGCCATTTTAGCAAATCTATATGATAGCAATACGTGAAATTGCTCTATTTTATGTAGCGATTTCTCAAAAATTGAGAATACTCAAAGCAACAGCTGTTCATTCCATGTAAATGGATAAACACCCCAGCAAAAAATGAATAAAAACGCTTAACTCACTTGGACTTTTGTACTGGGTTCTTTCAAAGCGAATTTAAGCAATTGCTATGATGCTAGATAAGGTCGTTTTACCATATATGCTATCCTTAATATTTTTGAGGATTGCCCATGCTGCAGAAAGCGTCTGAGACCGATTTTTCTATTCTTATTGATATTTGGGAAAGGTCCGTAAGAGCTACGCATCATTTCTTGCCTGAAGAAGAAATTCAGAACTTAAAACCATTAATTCTTAATGAATATTTTCATCATGTATTGCTTCATAAATATGTTCAAGATGATCAAATAGTCGGTTTTATTGGCACAAGCAGTGACAATATCGAAATGCTGTTTATTGATCCAGAGTTTAGGGCTAAAGGAATAGGACGTGTTTTAACTCATTTTGCCATTACAGAATTAAAAATTGAGAAAGTAGATGTTAATGAGCAAAACGATCAAGCCGTTGGATTTTATAAAAAATTAGGATTTAAAGTCATAGATCGATCTGAATTAGATGGTCAAGGCAACCCCTATCCGATTTTGCATTTAAAAATGTAGTTTTCTAAATGTAATTCCACACCTAATACAACAATATTCTATTGATTTTTTATCTTTTAATTTAAAAGTTAAAATATAGGCTAGCCTTTTTTCTTTAATTTAAGCTCTATGATGTTAAACAGGTTCTTTTTTACTATTTATACGTTACTTAAGCATTGTAAATAGTCATTACAGTCATGAACCCAAATACCTTCTTTCCCTACAAAATAAGTAACCCGAATCGCGGATAAGAAATAAACTTGAAAATAAGAGGACTAGAGCCATCAGTTGAGTTACCACACAAAACTCACAACTCTAGTCCTAATGTTCAATAGTACCGAATTATTCTGCGTAA
>NZ_JAYRTF010000027.1:0-48991 GCF_041919735.1 Acinetobacter sp. | reverse complement strand
TTCGTTCGTTCCGGCTATCTCGTCGGTATGGGGTGCATTCTAGACCATTTCTGAATCATTGCAAGCGCTTTCAACAACCTGTTTTACCGTGTGTTTCTTTTTTATGCGCCAAAATAGCGCATAAAAGCGACAAAAAACACTTAAAACAATGTTTTCAAACAATAAATTTTATTAATTTATTATTTGCGTTATTTTTCATTATTTTTACACTGCCGGTGTTTTTATCTTCACACTCTGAATCAATACAGGGCTTTGCGGTACATTCTGATGCATGCCGCGATTGGAAGTCGGCACTTTTTCAATTTTATCGACCACATCCATGCCTTTAATGACTTTACCGAATACGGCGTAACCTGCATTCATTGCACTTTTATCGAGAAAGTCATTATTGACCGTATTGATAAAGAATTGGCTGGTTGCTGAGTTTGGATCATTGGTACGCGCCATGGCTAATGTGCCGCGTGAATTCTTCAAGCCGTTGTAGGATTCGTTCTTAATCGGCGCACGGGTGGTTTTTTCTGCCATCTGCGCATCCATCCCGCCGCCTTGAATCATAAAGCCAGGAATGACACGGTGGAAAACCGTTCCTCTATAGAAGTCAGCTTTGACATAATCTTCAAAGTTTTTCGCTGAAATGGGCGCTTTATCATTAAACAGCTCAATTTCAATGAGCCCCTGATTGGTTTTCATTTCAACAATCGTGTTGCCTGCCCATACATTTAAACTCATAACTGCTGCTGCAGCCGCAAGAAGCGCGCTTTTTAACATGTTTAACCTATTAAATAAAAAGTGGTATTTGATACTGACTATATTTTAATCTTATAGCAGAAATAAAGCATCTTTTAGCTGCAGTCTCATAAGAACGTAATGAATCCCAGTTTGAGCCTGTTTCCATCTCCGCTATGCGCACACTATAGAAATGCCTCTCTATAAAAGATTGATTATTGCTGTCATTGTTCCAGCTTTACCCCTTCCCGCTATTAATGGAATAGCTCAAGCCCTTCTGGAGACTGTCTAAAGCGCCAGCCAAATTGAAGTGGAACGAATAGAAGCATGAAATGGAATGCATACATACTTCCAATCCAGCATCAGCGCCTGCACGTCCGCCTGTGCAAACGAAAAATATCCCGTTTCTGTCAACAGCTGCGCTGCACCTGCCTCTTTATTGACGATATAAGGCAAGGTGAGCAAAACCGCATTTTCAGTTTGCTTTGCAATTTCAAGGCAAATCCGCTCAAATTAGAAGAACAGCTTGGCAAAACATTCAGAATTCCCCCTGTTCTATCAGAAGAAAATACTAAAAATAAATCATATCATTGATTTTAAATACATTTTATTAAAAAAAAATTGCAACTCAAACACCAACGGCGTTCCACGTGGAACGCCGTTGAGATTTATTTGCCTTTCTTATCCCAAAATTTCCGGAAGTTTTTGCTGATCTCTATCACATATTTTTTAGCCTGAACCGACACAGGTGTTAAATTGATAAATCCATGGGTTTGATCTGAATATTCCTGATAATGCACCGTGACGCCCTGCTGGCGCAGTTTGTGCGAATAAATTTCCGCTTCGTCATGCAGAATATCAAATCCGGCTGTAATCACATAAGCAGGCGCCAGTTTGTCCAGCTTGCCATAGGTTGGTGAAATCAGCGGATCATCCAGTGCAACCTGATGCTGTGATGCATAATAATCAGTGACATGATCCACATCGCGGCCGGTCAGCACCAAGCCATCTTTATATGCATAAAATGACGGATGACGGCTTTTGAAATCCACCACAGGGTACAGCAGCAATTGCGCATGCGGCGCATACGCTTTCTGAGCCGTGCGCTGCGCAACCACCGTGGCAATATTGCCGCCTGCGCTGTCGCCGGCTACCGCAATGCGTCCTTTTAAAATTCTCAATTGACGGCTGTTTTGAAACACCCATGCCAGCGCATCTTCACAGCACTGAATTAACTGTTTCGGGCTAGCTTCCGGCGCGAGCGGATAATCAATGCTGAGCACCTGCGCTTTGGCGTGTACCGCCAGCAAGCGGCACGCTTCGTCATGCGTCTCTAAATTACCCACCACAAAACCGCCGCCATGATAGAACACAATCATCGGCAGTTTTTTATTCGGTGCAGGATGATAGTGGCGTGCAAAGACAGTGCCGCTTTGCAGCGGCAGGCGCAGATCTTCAACCTGCTTCACAGCGGTCGGTTTCGACAGGATGGACTGCATCTGCAAATCAAAAGCTTTGCGGGAACGCTGCACGTCTTCGCCAATAAAGCCTGTTTTTCCCTGCTTCAGCTGCGCCGCCATCATGCATTTAATCAGCGGATCCAGTTCTGGAAATACATAGGGATAACCTAACGCTTTAGCCAAGCGCTCTTGCGCAAAGCTTGGCAGCTTATCCAATGCCCGCACCGCCGCGCCTTGGCCTTTTTCCAATAAACTTTGCATTTTTTGATTAAACGCAGTCATTGCACACATCCTTTTATCCATTCTTCATAATTTCTACATGATCAGCTTTTATGTGACCATATTCTTATACAAGTCTAAACAAGCAAATACATAGCGTAATACAGCATAAGCTAAGCTTCTTTCATAAGCATGTCATTGACAATTTTCATTCAATTTTTGGAGTTTTATGCTGCTCCTTTTCACAGAGGATTCAGGCCATGGCTAAAAAAATAATTTTGCTGTCGATAGCGACGGCATTTATGGCTGTTGGCTGCGTCGCTTTTCCAGATGACGACTACTATGACGGCCGTTATGACCATGGCCGGGATTATGGCTATGACCGCGGCTACGATAGCCGCTACGAACGAGACCGCGAGCGCCAGCGCTGGGAATATCAGCAGCACCGCAACCGATTGGAACAGGAACGGCGCAGGCAGGAAATTGAACGGCGCAACTGGGAACAAAACCGCAAAAATCAGCACGATTGGGAACACCGGAGAAATGATGCTGAACGCCAGCGTTTAGAGCAGCAGCGTCAAAAAGCGCAAAATGACCGGAAAAAGCGCGAACAGGCCAACCGTCATGCTGAACAGCGGAAACAGTGGGATAACCGCCATCAGGAACAGGATAAACGCTGGAATGATGCACGGCGCGGCCAAGATTAATCAGGCAACTGCGGTGATTCCCCTACCGGTATTTCCGCACACCGGCTGAACCGTTGCAACCAAAGTTCAGCCAATAAAAAGCCCTGCATGATGCAGGGCTTTTTATCTTGCATAGAAGCTGAATATGATCTTGCTGCATGCACAATGTCAGTTTTGCTGACCGCAGCGGATGCAGCCGCTTCAATTTTTGATCCAAAGCATTCATACATTCATACATTCATAACAATACAATGCCTGCTGAAACCTGCTTGCGATGACCCGCTATAAAAAACAAAAGCATCCCTTCCATCAGCGTTTTAAATATGGCGGCCCGCGGTTTCAAACAGGCAGCAGCATGTGCCGAAGCAACTGCAGTTTATATTGATGCTGTATCAGAGGGCATCCCTATACCGGCTTCCATCTTTCATTGCAGCGGCAAAAGCGGCTCAGCATGAAGGAAGCTCTTATTGCTGTACCGCAGGCTGTTCCTCTGCCGGTGCAGATTGAATATCGGCTGAGCCTTGAGCTGATGCATCCGGCTGCGCCACGGCACCAGTTTGATCCGCCGGCGGCGCTGTTGTTTCTGCACCCTCAGTGACTTGAGCAGTCTCCGGCGCCTGTGCTGTTTCACTTGAGGTACATCCGACAGCAGCCACAGCAAACCCAGCCAACGCTAAAAGCAATAAACCTGTTTTTTTCATAATCACTCTTTCCTGTATTTTTTAAATAAAAAGCAAAACCGATGTTTGCGGACCCATGATGGTCAAAATTTATGTGAACTGCGCACATCATCAGTAGGAGTTTTAGGGCGTGCAGGTACAGGGAATGCTGCGTTTTATTAATTCAGTAAAGTTGATGTAAAAAACAATATGCATTCAAAAAAGTAATCAATGCACATGAACATGATTGCATGAATCCAGTCTTGTTCCGGCGGCTGCGGACATGGCTCAGCTCCTCTTGAAGATCCCCCTGCTGCAAGGCAGCATAGCAGCTGCATGCATGACCTGAAATTCATATGCTCAGACGTTTCTTCTGAGGCGTCTAAATTCAGGCAAAAAAAAAAAGCCTATTCAGATGATGAATAGGCCATGAAAAACACATTTAAAAAAAAGAGAAGAATCTACAGCGATAGAATATATGGGTTAAATAATAGCCACACCAAGGCACGCTGTGAAATACATAATTCCAATCACATTAATCGTTTTTAAGTCTAAATATAGACTGCATGATAAAAACCATGCCCTCCGCCTCTATGATCTTCCGCATTTTTTATGCCTGATTTAAGGCCACTGCATTTCCCCTTTCACTACTTTGGCGCCCAGCTCAAGACTCGAATCGCCGGCTAAAGCCGGATAGTGCTGCTTCATCATCTGGATCAGCTGCGCTGCATTTTGGCTTTTTTTCACCGCTTGCTCATATTGGCGGTAATAATCTAAGGAAAAATTCACTGCGGCCAAATTTTGCGGCGCATCAATGGACGTATGCGCTGGCACCACAATTGCTGGATTCAGCTTTTTGATGTCATTCAATACAGCAGCAACTTTCTGACGGTCCTGCATTTTAGGGGTATCCGCCATCCACATATGCGTGCCTGAAGTGACAGGAATGCCGCCAACCACCGCTTTCATTTGCGGCAGCCATAAATAGGTCAGCTCATCCTGCCCTTGAATTTGGATATCCGCATTTTCCAATTTCAGGCTTTTGGCTGCATACGCCTCCGGCACATATATTTTAGACGGCGCATTGGCCCCCATTTTTGGCGCCCAATAATCTATCTTATGCTGATAAGTGCTTTGGATATGCCGCACGGTTTGCGGCGTCGCAATCACTTTTGCATCTGGAAAATAAGTTTTAAACACATCCAAAGCAAAATAATAATCGGGATCGCCATAGCTGATGAAAATTGTTTTCAGGGTTTTGCCCGAATCCAAAATATCCGCGGCAATTTTTAAAGCTTCAGATTTTGAAAATTGCGCATTGACCAATACGGCGTCTTGATCCCCTTCAATCAATGTTGAGGTGACGCCAAAATGTTCCGGGGCTGCATAATAGTTTTTAAGCGTCAGTTCTTGCGCCATCACGCTCTGCATGCCCAAAGCCAGGGCAGTCATGCAGAGCACTGCTGTTTTGAAATATTGCATTTTAAAAAATCTCTGGTCTGATGAGAGATACTTTAAGTTTCAATAATGGATGAATAAACCGCATATTTCGATATAAACTATTGCATATATTGCAACAATAATAAAATCGAACACACGCTATGGACACCTTAAAAGCCATCCAAGTCTTTGTCTGCATTGCTGAACAAGGCAGCCTGACCAAAGCGGCAGATCAGCTGGGCTATTCGCGCGCCATGGTCTCCCGCTATTTGGAACATTTGGAAAAGCACTTTGCAGCGCGCCTATTTCACCGCAACACGCGGAAAATTTCACTGAGCGCGGCGGGTGAGAAAGCGCTGCAGCATTGCCGAAATATTTTACAGCAGCAGCAATTTTTGCAGGAACTCAGTGCAGATGCGCAATTCAGCGGATGCATCCGCCTGACCTGCGGCCTGTTTATTCTGCAAAATGGCTTGGCGCGGTGCATTCGGCAGTTCCAGCAGGATTATCCGCAAGTGCAGTTTGATATTCTGATCACCGAAGACACGCTGGATTTAATCGATTCTCAAATTGATCTGGCCTTTAGAATCACCGCCAAAGTCGCCGATGGGCTGATTGCGCGCCCCGTTTTAGCTGTCGATTCGGTTCTTTGCGCGCATCAGGATTATTTACAGCAGGCACCGGATCTTGATCATCCTGAACAGCTGGCGCAGCACCCCTGTCTGGTGCATCAAAGCATGCAGCAGGCTTGGACCTTGACCGCTCAAAATCAGCAGCCGCAGAATTATCCGCTGCGCACAGCAGTGTGCAGCAATGATGCGCATGCCCTCTATGAAATGTGCCTGCAGGGTTTAGGCATCGCCATGCTGCCGGCTGCCCTGGTCGAAAAAGATCTGGCGCAGGGCAATCTTCAGACCGTGCTGAACGGCTATAGCGCGCCCAGCCTGACGCTTTGCGTGGTGTATCCATCGCGCCTGCACCTTCCCGCCAAAATCCAAAAATTCATTGCGTATGTCATTGAGCAGCTCAATTTTGATGAAAAGAAGTAAATTCTGATAAATTTAATCGGCTGCTTCGCTTGAATTTTTACAGCCAGCCCCGATTTCTTTATTAATCATGACATTTGGTAAATCATGGCAGTTCAGAATTAACGCAGTTAGAGCTGACGCCAAAAGGACTGTACATGTTTAAGAACCCTTTTAAACGGAGTAAATCAATGGCGACTGAGCAAAACCAAGACGCTCAAGATCTCGGGCAAGAGCAGGCAGCAGAACAAGAAGCTCAAGCGGTAAATGAGCAAACTGAAGTTTCAGTTGAAGATTTACAAGCGAAAATCACCAGCTTAGAAGACAGCTTGAAGCTGGAAAAAGCGCGTACAGCCAATGCGGTTTATGAAGCGCAAAAAAGCGTAGAGCGCATCCAGCGTGAAGCTGAAAAGCATAAAGATACCGTGCTGGAAAAATTTGCAAAACAATTGCTGGAATCTGTCGACAATCTGGAGCGCGCAATCGCTGCAGGCGGCGAAGAAGAAACGCCAGTCCTTGAAGGCGTCAAGCTGACGCTGAAATCCCTGCTGTCTACACTGGAAAAATTCGGCATCGTTGAGGCCGACACCTCTAATGGCTTTAATGCAGACCTGCATCAAGCTGTCGGCATTGATCCGAATGCGCAAGCCAACCAAATCGGCACCGTATTGCAAAAAGGCTATATCTTAAATGGCCGCCTGCTTCGTCCTGCCATGGTGATGGTCGGCGCATAAGCCTTTAAATTCGGGAGTTTGTGAAAAATTTTCATCAAAAGAACTTGAAAAATTTGGAACGGCTCTCATATTCGATAACAAGCGAAAACATTGCATAAAAATTTTTGAGGAAATCATCTAATGGCTAAAATCATTGGTATTGACTTAGGTACTACAAACTCTTGCGTAGCAGTACTTGAAGGCGACAAAGTTAAAGTAATCGAGAACGCTGAAGGCGCTCGCACAACTCCATCTATTATTGCGTATAAAGATGGCGAAATTCTGGTCGGTCAATCTGCGAAACGTCAAGCAGTGACTAACCCGAAAAACACATTATTCGCGATCAAGCGTTTGATCGGCCGTAAATACCAAGACCAAGCCGTGCAAAAAGATATCGGCCTGGTTCCGTACAAAATCATTCAAGCGGGCAATGGCGATGCTTGGGTTGAAGTGAACGACAAGCAGCTTGCGCCGCAGCAAATCTCTGCTGAAATCTTGAAAAAGATGAAAAAAACAGCTGAAGACTACCTGGGCGAAACAGTCACTGAAGCAGTAATTACTGTTCCTGCTTACTTCAACGATGCGCAGCGTCAAGCAACTAAAGATGCCGGTAAAATTGCGGGCTTAGAAGTTAAACGCATCATCAACGAACCAACGGCTGCTGCCCTTGCGTTCGGTATGGACAAAAAAGAAGGCGACCGTAAAATCGCGGTTTATGACCTTGGCGGCGGTACTTTCGACGTATCCATCATTGAAATCGCTGACCTTGACGGCGACCAGCAAATCGAAGTGTTATCGACAAACGGTGATACATTCCTGGGCGGTGAAGACTTTGATAACGCGTTAATTGAATTCTTGGTTGAAGAATTCAAGAAAGAGCAAAGCGTAAACTTGAAACAAGATCCGCTTGCACTGCAGCGTTTAAAAGAAGCGGCTGAAAAAGCGAAAATTGAGCTTTCTTCTTCTAACGCAACTGAAATCAACCTGCCATACATCACTGCTGATGCGACTGGTCCTAAACACTTAGTGATCAACGTAACTCGTGCAAAATTAGAAGGCCTGGTTGCTGACTTAGTGGCCCGTACCATTGAACCTTGCCGTATTGCGCTTAAAGATGCTGGTCTTTCGACTTCTGACATCTCTGACGTAATTTTGGTTGGCGGTCAATCACGTATGCCAATGGTTCAGCAGCAAGTTCAAGACTTCTTCGGCAAAGAGCCGCGTAAAGACGTGAACCCTGACGAAGCCGTTGCAATTGGCGCAGCAATTCAAGGCGCAGTGCTTTCAGGCGACAAAACTGACGTGCTTCTTCTTGACGTAACTCCGCTTACTCTTGGTATTGAAACCATGGGCGGCGTGCTGACAGCAATCATCGAGAAAAACACCACGATTCCTGCGAAGAAATCTCAAGTGTTCTCAACTGCTGCGGACAACCAGCCGGCTGTAGACATTTCTGTGTTCCAAGGTGAACGTAAAATGGCGCAGCAAAACAAATTGCTGGGCAACTTCCAATTGGGCGATATCCCGCCTGCTCCACGCGGTGTGCCGCAAATTGAAGTATCGTTCGACATCAACGCCGACGGTATCTTGAAAGTATCTGCAAAAGACAAGAGCACCGGCAAAGAGCAATCAATTCAAATTAAAGCAAACTCTGGTTTGAGCGATGCTGAAATTGAAGCGATGATCAAAGATGCTGAAGCGAATGCTGAAGAAGACCGTAAATTTGAAGAGCTTGCAAAAGCGCGTAACGAAGCGGATGCTTTAGTTTCATCTTCACAAAAAGCGGTGAAAGATCTTGGCGAACAAGTATCTGCTGACGAAAAAACTGCGGTTGAAACTGCTGTAGCTGAATTAGAAGCGGCTACAAAAGAAAACGACGTAGAAGACATCAAAGCGAAAACTGAAGCGCTTCAAAACATCATCATGCCAATTACTCAAAAGGCATATGAAGCTGCACAAGGCCAAGGCGGCGCTGAAGGTTTCGACCCGAACGCTTTCCAAGGCGGTGAAGGCCAACAGCAAAAAGCAGACGATGGCGTTGTAGATGCTGAATTCACTGAAGTGAAAGATGACAAAAAATAATTTGTCAGCTTAACTGAAAAAGACCGCGCGAAAGCGCGGTTTTTTTATGCCCAGAGATATTTGAAAACCGCTGATTTTCAGTTAAATTAATTTAAATACTAAAATTTATAATAACTTATGCGCATTGTTCTTATTGCTCTGATTCCGCTGCTGGCGCTTTTTTTCTTTGTACAGACCCAAAACCATCCGCAGCTGCGCTATAACGCCTGGTCAGACCGGCTCATGCATCCGCTGGACACGCGCCTGCGCTACCGCATTGCCGATGTGGATCCGCGCTTCGGCATGAGCAAAGAGCAAGTCATCCAGCTCAGCAAAGAAGCCATTCAAATTTGGCATGACGGCATGCATCAATCCCTGTTTGCCTATGATGAGCAGGCCAAACTGCAAATTCACCTGATCTATGATGCGCGGCAGGAAGACTACAATGCCTTTAAAAAGACCCAGCAGGCGCTGGAGCATGAAAGCAGCACCAATCAGCGTATCTCGAGCAATTTGGATGTCTCGAAAAGCAGCCTGGAACACATGCAGCGCAGCCTGCAGCAGGAGCAGGTCCAGCTGCAGGCTGAATTCAATCACCTCAGCCAGCAGCGCATGAACTGGAGCCGTCTTGAAGATGAGCAAGGCGAAAACCGCCAGCGCATAGAAGCGCAGTATCAAGCGCTGAAAGACCGGGCGCGGCGCATGGAAAGCAACATTGCCTATTTCAGCCAGATGAATGCGCAGTACAATCAGCAAGTCAGCCAGCACAACAGCAGCCTTGACCGCTACAACTGGAATATCATGCAGGCCCAAAAGCGCTTTCCGCCGCGCGAATTTCATAAAGGCGTGTTTATGGGCGACCAGATTCAGATTTATCAATTTGATGCTGAAGATGACTTGCGCCTGACGCTGGCGCATGAATTGGGCCATGCACTGGGTTTAGGCCATCATGCAGATCCTTCGGCGTTGATGTATCCTATTTTAGGAGAACAGAATATGGCGGATTTTAAGCTGCAGCCCGCAGATCAAAGCCTGCTCTATGCGCGCAAATAACAAATCGCTGCATAAAGCCTTATTTTATTTATGTCTTTATTCGGTATTTAACCTTAAAAAACTGAATTCGTGCTATTGTGAACAGCCAGACCCAATCCAAAATCATTTGAATGGAGAGCAATGTGAGTTACTACCATATCTTAATTGAAGCGAATGACCACATCAGCACAATTGAACAAACGCGTGATATCGAAATATTTGATATTATTGAAATTCAGCCGTACCTCCATTCAATTCTGCTCCCTTTTTTCAATGAACAGCTGATTGAGCTGGAAGACGAAAATCTGGACTTTAAAGACGTGCTGCATTTGCAGGTCAAGCAGACCCTGCTGCCGATCAATGATCTGATTGAAGAAGAGCAGAAGCTGCTGCCGAGCGATACGGACGTCACCATCAGCGCCTATGAAATTTTCAATAACCGCAGCCTCAGCCAGGATGTGACCACCATTGTGTTTGATCTGCTCGAAGCGGTCAAATTCGATCCTGAAGCCTGATGCCTGATGCCGCGGCCAGCGCTTTAACGCGGCAGCATAAAACATTAAGATATAAAAAAGCCCTGAATTGATCAGGGCTTTTTTGATGAACCGTTGCTCAGCCTTAGATAGAAAAAGACGAGCCGCATCCGCAGGTAGTGGTTGCATTCGGGTTTTGCACGATAAATCTTGAGCCATCCAGGCCTTCAACATAATCGACCGTTGAACCCACTAAATACTGATAGCTTAAAGAATCCACCAGCATTTTGACATCGCCGTTGCTGTATTCTGCATCGTCTTCATTTTGGCTTTCTGCAAAGTTAAAGCCGTAAGAGAACCCGGAACAGCCGCCGCCTGTCACATATACACGCAGCATCAACTCTTGATTACCTTCACTGTCACGCAGTTGACGTACTTTATTGGCAGCATTTTCAGTCAGCACAAGTGCTTGGGCATTCATGATCGGTTCCTCTGTTCGGTTCACATCTTACAAAAAGACTGTTTTTCAAGTATAGCATACTCGATATAGGGTCAATCTGGCAGATTAAAAGTCAAATCAGAGTAATTTTATCAAGATTGTTTATAGTTCTCATCCTGCAATGCGCATTCAAAGTTTTTCGGGTCCTGCTTGCAGCGGAACTGCCACAGCAGCTTCATCATGCGCTTGTCATATACGGCGCGCTTGGTTAAATCAATCCGCGCTTCACGCATCATTTTCTGATAGCCCGGCTTGTCTGCCGGCGGCACATCCATCCAGTATTTGCCTGGAATATCCGCCTTCATTTTGCCCAAGATATTGAATGCGCGCGGCAGCTGGCCTTTCACCCACTCACGCGACTTTTGGCCATAGCCTTCAGGAAATTTGTCCGGACGGATAATAATATTGCCGGTCACCTGCAGAATCGGATAATTCACAATGGCGCCCTTTGCGCCCAGCCCTTTATGCAATTCCAGCGGCTTGAACACGGCTGCCGGCGCGCCGATAATATCCACCTGGCCATTGTTGAATTTTGCGCCAAAATTGGTGACATCCGCGCTGACCGCCTGCGCGCCCACCTGCTGCACCATGATTTTTTGCGCTTCATCATAATCCAGCACCGCAATTTTTTTACCTGCCGCTTTGGCGACGGTATTGATGCTGCGGTCATTGACCAGCAAATAGGCATCGCCGACAGGAATCACGCCAGCGACTTCATATTTGCCATGGACCATATTTTTGGCAAAGGCCGGATTGGCCAGCCCCTGCATCACTTTCACCGCCAGCTTGAGATCCGGAATTGCGCCAATCGCGTCTAAAGAGCCGGTAAAAGAATTAAATTGGCGGCCGCGCATGCCGGTTACGCTGATGCCGTCACATTTGCCGGCTTTAAAATCTTCTGCGATCACCGCCTCATTCTGGCCCACGCGCAATTCGATATCTGCGCCCCAGTTTTTAGCCGCCAGCTGATAATCCTTCATCAAGGTAAAGACATCGCCATTTTTACCTACCAAGTCGAATACGCATACGACTTGTTTTGCCTGTGCTGCTCCAGCCGCCGCCATCAGGCCTGCGCCTAAGGCGCATGCTTTGATCCATTGCTTCGCCATATTTTTCTTCCTTTGATATCCGGTTATTTTTGCTTTTCTTCTTTAGAATTATTTTTAAGAATCATGCGGATGTTCAAGGATGCATGCATCCTTATTCATCCTCTCTGCCGATTGCGCTCAAGCTGAAGCAGCTTTTTCCGCACAGAGAGTATGCGCTTTCTGCTTCATCGCGGAACTGGCAAATGATCATGTGAAAAAGCCTAGATCATGCTAGGCTTTTTCCTGATAAATGAAATTATTCACCGCCAAGCGAACATTCAAAGTTCGCTTTATCGACAGAGCAGCGCGCTTTTTTCAGCACAGACATCATGCCCGGATCATAAATGCCGCGCTTGGTCATATCCATGCGGCCTTCACGCAAAAGTTTTTGATATTTGGTTTTTTCTTCCGCAGTCAAATTCAGCTTATATTTCGCTGGAATGCCAGCTTCTAAACGGTTGATCATCGCAAAGCTCTTCGGCAGATTCTTCACAAACCAGTCACGGGATTTTTGACCAAAACCGGCAGGGAACTGATCAGGACGCACAATAAAGTCAGCAGTCACCTGCAATACCGGGAAGTTGAACATGGCGCCGTTGCTGCCTAAGCCTTTATAAATTTCCAGCGGCTTATACGCATATGCTGGAGCGCCGACCATGTCCACCTGGCCATTGTTGAATTTCGCGACAAAGTTAGAAACATCTGAAATCACCGCTTGCGCGCCTACACGCTGCACCATGATTTTTTGCGCTTCGTCATAGCCTAACACTGCGAATTTTTTGCCGGCCGCTTTTTCGATGGAGTCAATGTTCTTATCGCGGACAAAAATAAATGCTGAACCTAAAGGCGCGATACCCGCTACTTCATATTTTTTGCCGCTCAAGTTGCTGACCATTTTGCTTTCATTGCGCTTGTCGAGTGCAAAAGTAATTGCGCGTTTGGCAATTTCATTGCTTGGCGCGCCGCCCAGCGCGTCAATTGAACCTGCAAATTTGTTGTATTGGCGGGCGCGCATGGCTGTCATGAATACGCCGTCGCATTTGCCGGCTTTGAAATCGTTATCCGCTACAGCTTCATCCTGACGCGGAATCAGATTCACTTCCGCACCCCAGCTTTTTGCTGCCAAGGCCCATTCTTGCGCCATCTGGAACGATTCGCCTGACTTGCCCAGCAAATCAAATACGCAGACATCGACTTTTGCCGCTTGTACAGTGCCTGCAAGTCCAATTGCTGAAAGCGCTGCCAATGAGAGGAGTGTTTTTTTCATTGTATTTATCCTTTTGGAATCTTTTTGTTCAGAGGGTATCCCTACACACTGCAGATATTAAGCAAGTTATTTTTAAAAAAATAGAGCATTTGCTCCATTTTTTTATGTCATTTCAGCCTATTTCCGCTCTTCATTTCAGGCCGGAAATGATATTTTTTAAATTTTATATATTTATTAAATAGTTATCATTTTTTAAAACTTATGCATAAAAACTGCACATGGCTGCAGTTTTTACAAAGTTATAAAGAATGCCGACTATTCACTGCTTAAAGAGCACTCAAAATTGGTTCTTTCGACAGTGCAGCGCGCTTTTTTCAGCACCGTCATCATGGCTGGGTCATAAATGCCCTGACTGGTTAAATCCATGCGGCCTTCACGCAATAACTTCTGATATTCCGTTTTTTCATCTTTGGTCAGCGCAATTTTATATTTCGCGGGAATTTCCGCTTCCATGCGCTTCACCATGGCAAAGCTTTTCGGCAGCTGCTTGACAAACCATGCGCGGGACTTTTGCGCGTAGCCCTCTGGAAATTGATTTTTGCGCACAATTAAATCGGCAGTAACGTTGACGACAGGAAAATCAATCATGCCGCCTTTGCTGCCCAAGCCTTTATAAATCTCTAAAGGCCGAAAAGCGTAAGCCGGCGCTGCAACGATATCCACTTCGCCGTTATTAAATTTATAAATAAAATTGGAAATATCGGACATCACAGGAATGGCGCCAATCCGCTCGACCATCTGCTTTTGCGCGCGGTCATAATGCAATATGGCGAATTTCTTGCCTTTGGTTTTTTCAACCGTGTTTACACTGCGGTCTTTGACAAAAATATAGGCTGAACCAATTTGGCCAATTCCCGCCACCTCATAGGTTTCATCACCCGCTTTCGTCATCAGGCGCTTGTTGTTGCGGTTGTCGAGCACATAGGCAATGGCTTTCTGCGCAATTTGATTGCTCGGCACGCCGCCCAGTGCATCAATCGAACCGGCAAATTTGTTATAGGCTCTGGCGCGCATCGAAGTCATGTAAAAACCGTCGCAGACACCGTCCTTAAAGTCTTTTTCGACTTTGGCTTCATCCTGATAAGGCAGCAAATTCACTTCAGCGCCCCAGGTCTTGCTCATCAGCGACCATTCTTCCAGCATTTTGAAGGATTCACCGGCTTTTCCCAGCAGATCAAAGACGCAAACATTCACTTTGGCCTGAATTGGCATAGAAACGGCCCCAATTCCCAGTGCAGATAAGATTAAAATTTTCTTTTTCATTTTCTGATCCATCCGTGGTTTTACTTATTTTAGTTATTGAATATATGCACTTTTTTTAAGAAATCCTAGATCCATTTCAAAATTTCCGACCAATGCAGAATACATGATATTTCACCCAATTTACGTTTTTCCGCCCGATGCAAAATAAAGCCTGCGGTTTTTTCATTTTTCGCCAAGCTTCCTTTAGAATAGGCGCATCTTTTTGGTGTGTTTTGACAGTTTCATGATTCAGTTAGATCAGCTTTCTATACGTCGCGGCGGACGCGTTTTATTTCAAAAAGCCTCTATGCAGCTGCATCCAGGATGGAAAATTGGCCTAACTGGGGTGAATGGCGCAGGCAAATCGACATTATTTGCAGCCCTGCTGGGCGGCATGGAGTCCGACAGCGGATCGCTCACCCGGCCTGCCGTATGGACTGTGGCGCATATGGCGCAGGAAATTAAAGCCTTGAATATGAAGGCGATTGATTTTGTCCTATCCGGCGATGAAGAATACTGGGAGATTCAGCATAAGCTGGAACATCCTGAACAGCTGGACAACGAAGAGCTGGCTCATCTCTATGGCCGCTTTGATGAAATCAACGGCTATTCAGCGCCCTCTAAAGCTTCGCAATTGATGGCTGGCTTGGGTTTCTTTGAACATCAGTCACAGCTGGACGTCGCCAGTTTTTCCGGCGGATGGCGCATGCGTCTGAATTTGGCGCGCACGCTGATGAGCCGTTCTGACCTGCTGCTGCTGGATGAACCGACCAACCATTTAGACTTGGATGCAATTTTATGGCTGGAAGACTGGCTGAAAGCCTATGAAGGCACGCTGGTGCTGATTTCACATGACCGTGATTTCCTAGATGCCATTACCGATCATATCCTGCATATCGAAAACCAAGAACTGACGCTGTACACCGGCAATTATTCAGCCTTTGAGCGCACCCGCAGTGAACGCTTGGCGCAGCAGCAGCAAGCTTATGAAAAGCAATTGGAAACCCGTGCGCATCTGCAAAAGTTTATTGACCGCTTTAAAGCCAAAGCCACCAAAGCCAAACAGGCGCAAAGCCGCATCAAGCAGCTGGAACGCATGCAGGAACTGTCTGCAGCGCATGTCGATACGCCGTTCACCTTCAGTTTCCGCGAACCGAGCAAAATGAGCTCGCCCCTGCTGCAGCTGGAACATGCAGATATCGGCTATGGCGATAAATTGATTGTCACCAACGTGAATCTGCAGATTACCCCAACCAGCCGCATCGGCTTGCTGGGCATGAATGGCGCCGGCAAATCTACCCTGATCAAATCTTTGGTTGGCGATTTAGCCCTGTTGAAAGGCACGCGAAAAGCCTCTGAACTGCTGAATATCGGCTATTTTGCCCAGCATCAGATGGATGCATTAGACGGCAATGCCAGCCCGATGCTGCAGCTGGCGCGGATTGCCGATAAAAAAATCAGTGAGGCGACGCTGCGCTCATTCTTGGGCAGTTTTGGCTTCAGCGGCGAACGCATGGATACGCCTAGCGAAAGCTTTTCCGGCGGCGAACGCGCGCGCCTGGCCTTGGCGCTGATTGTCTGGCTGCGTCCAAACGTATTGATTCTGGATGAACCGACCAACCATCTGGATTTAGACATGCGCCATGCGCTCACTATGGCCTTGCAGGATTTTGAGGGCGCTGTGGTGCTGGTTTCGCATGAACGCCAGCTGATTGCCAGCGTCTGTGATGAATTGATTTTAGTGCATGGCGGCCGCAGCCGTGAATTTGACGGCGATTTAAGCGCTTATGCCGACTGGCTGCGCCAAGCCCGGATCGAGCTGATGAAAAATGGCCAAGCTGCGCCGCAGCCGGTGCAGTCGCAAGTCACTGCTCAGCCCGTGATTTCTAAACTGGACAAAGAAGCGCAGCGCAAAGAAACAGCACGCCGCCGGGAACTCAGCCGGCCTATTCGTAAAAACATTGAAAAATGTGAACAGCAAATCGAAAAACTGCAGCCGCGTTTGGCTGAAATCGAGCATTTGCTGGGCGATAGCGCAATTTACGATGCTGAGCGCAAAGATGATCTGCTGAAGCTGATGAATGAGCAAACCGCATTGAAAGGTAAACTGGAGCAATTTGAAGAACAGATGCTGGAGTTAATGATGGAGCTCGAAGAGCTTGAATCATCTTTTGGCGAATAAGCCTGTCTGAAACTCTCTTGGACAATGGAAAAGCCCTGCTCTGCAGGGCTTTTTTTGATGGAATGAATCAATCAAAAATAGATCACACCGCTTCAGCTTCTTCTCAGCGTCAAAATGCATAAAAAAACAAAAAAAATCTTTTAATAACAGCAAGATAACAGCCAGCATGATGCAGGGCAAAATTCCATGCACTAAAAAATATAAAAATTATGTTTTAAATCAATATATTAAAACAAAACAATAAATTATTAAGTTTTTCTTCAAAAGCAAATACCCACATTATTAAGAATTTCTTAAAAGGATGAATTTTCATGTTATTTATATTCAAACCTGCAAACTGGGATTGCAGCAGGCACCAAACAGCAGTCCTCTCACGAAAAAAGGCCGCAAAAAACATTCAATCTTCCTGAAAGCGCAATAAAGCCCCAGCGCATAGCAATGCATGGTTATTTAAATTCAAAAAAAATTGATACAGATGAATTTAAATTGTCTTATTGTTTTTAAATTCAAAAGCCGCGCTGAGTTTTAAATTCATTCTTTCAGCAATGCGCGGCTGTGGACAAATTAATGCGCCGCCGCCCTTTTGGCCTTTAAAAACCGCAGTTCCCTGATTTTCCACGTGCCGTCAAAGACCCAAATTTCTCTGATTTGCTGCTGATTTTCCTCCAAGCCGATCAGCACATGGCATTCAGTCTGATCATGATTGAACTCATATTCCTCATACTCCACATCGGGCTTTTTAGGCTTCCATACGCCATTTTTCACCGCATGCGCGATCCGGTCATAACGGGTATAGGTGCTTTCTACACGGCCATCCTGCTCATAGACAGCTTTAAAATGCTCATCCTCATACTGCGCCAGCACTTCATAATTGCCGGTAAAAAAAGCATTCACCCAAATATCCCGAACTTTTTCCAATTGATTATCCATCATAATGACCTCGCCTTTACCGCATCAAAAAATAGCCGTTTTCAGCATCATGACACGCGTATAAGTCAGTTTCATAACAATCCAGCTGATTATAATTTAATCTATTTATTTACCATAGCACAAAAAAAACGCCCCGCAGGGCGTTTTTCTTTGGTGAATCTGTAAGCAGATTAAGCGTCAATATCCGCGTTTAAAGCATTTTCTTCAATAAATGCGCGGCGCGGCTCGACATCATCGCCCATCAAGCAGGCAAACATGCGGTCCGCTTCAATGGCATCCTGCACAGTCACTTGCAGCATATTGCGGTTTTCAGGATCCATAGTGGTTTCCCACAGCTGCTCTGCATTCATCTCCCCCAGACCTTTATAGCGCTGAATCATCATGCCGCGGCGTGAATCCTGCAGAATCTGCTGCCAGACCTGATGGAAAGTGCTGACTGGAATTTTACGATCGCCTTTTTGCAGATAAGCGCCTTCTTCCAGCAGGCTGAACCAGCTTTTTGAGTTTTTCAGCAAGCGCGCATATTCACCTGAACCTAACAGGCCGGCATCCAGCAGATAGCTGTGCGGCAGGTTATGCACATAGATGGTAATGCGCGGCAGGTAAGTCTGAATTTTCTGACCTTCCGCGGTGTCTTTGTCCAAAATTTCCAAAGACAATTCCGGACGCAGGCTCGGCTGCGTTTTCGCAATTGCTGCGCAAACCTGTTCACCCCATTGCTGCACATAAGCCTGATCCGCCATTTGATCCAGCTTAAAGCCGTCAACCGCAATCAGCGCATCCAGCAGGCTGGCAGGGTAACGCACGGTCAAACGGTGCAGGCTCTTCTGCGAGGTTTGATAATCAGCAATCACTTTCGCTAAGGCTTCACCGCGGATTGCTGGCGCTTCAGCGCTGATATGCAGTTCCAGCTCATCAATCGCGTTGGAAATCAGGAAGGTTTCCAATGCATCATTGTCTTTGATGTACTGTTCCTGCTTGCCTTTTTTCAGCTTGTACAGCGGCGGCTGCGCGATGTAAATATAGCCGCGTTCAACCAGTTCCGGCATTTGACGGAAGAAGAACGTCAGCAGCAGCGTACGGATATGCGATCCATCCACGTCGGCATCGGTCATGATGATGATTTTGTGGTAGCGCAGTTTATCCGGATTATATTCTTCGCGGCCAATACCGCAGCCCAGCGCCGTAATTAAGGTGCCGACCTCCTGTGAAGAAATCATCTTGTCAAAACGCGCGCGCTCTACGTTCAGAATCTTGCCTTTCAGCGGCAAAATCGCCTGCATCTTGCGGTTGCGGCCCTGTTTGGCAGATCCGCCAGCAGAGTCACCTTCGACTAAGTATAATTCAGACAGCGCAGGGTCTTTTTCCTGGCAATCCGCCAATTTACCCGGCAAGCCTGCAATATCCAGTGCGCTTTTACGGCGCGTCATTTCACGCGCTTTACGCGCTGCATCACGGGCGCGCGCGGCGTCAATAATTTTTCCGGCAATCGCTTTGGCTGCTGTCGGATTTTCCAGCAAATATTCAGAGAATGATTTATTCATCGCCTGTTCAACCGCAGACTTCACTTCACTGGAGACCAGTTTTTCTTTGGTTTGCGAAGAGAATTTCGGATCCGGCACTTTCACCGACACAATTGCGGTCAAGCCTTCACGCGCATCATCACCAGAAACCGCTACTTTCTCTTTTTTGAGCAAGTTTTCGTTTTCCATGTAGCTGTTCAAGCCGCGGGTCAGCGCAGCGCGGAAACCGGCCAAATGCGTACCGCCATCTTTTTGCGGAATATTATTGGTAAAGCAGCGGACGTTTTCCTGATAAGTATCATTCCACTGCAATGCCACTTCTACGCCAATGCCGTTATCAGCTTGCACTGTAAAATGGAAGATGTCATTTAAGTGCGTTTTGCCCTGATTGATATATTTAACGAACTCAGACAAGCCGCCTTCATAATCAAAAACATGTTCCGCATTGATGCGTTCATCACGCAGCACAATGCGCACGCCTGCATTCAGGAAAGACAGTTCACGCAAACGGCGCGCCAAAATATCCACATTGAAAATGGTTTGGCTGAAGGTTTCAGCGCTTGGCCAGAACCGCACTGTTGTGCCGGTTTCTTCGGTATCGCCAATCACTTTCAGCGGATAAACCGCATCGCCATGCTTGTATTCCTGCTGATGGATGTGGCCAGCGCGCTTAATGGTCAATTCCAGCTTGCTGGAAAGCGCATTCACCACCGATACACCTACACCATGCAACCCGCCGGACACTTTATAGCTGTTGTCATCGAACTTGCCGCCGGCATGCAGAATGGTCAAAATCACTTCCGCTGCTGAAACACCTTCTTCCGGGTGAATATCTGTTGGAATGCCGCGGCCATTGTCAGATACGCTGACCGATTCATCTTCGTGAATGGTCACTACAATTTCGTCACAGTGCCCTGCAAGCGCCTCATCAATGGCGTTATCCACCACTTCAAACACCATATGGTGCAAGCCTGAACCATCATCCGTATCGCCGATATACATGCCTGGACGTTTGCGGACCGCGTCCAAACCACGCAATACTTTGATGCTAGAGGAATCATAAGCCTTTTCTGTGGTTTGTTCTGTTTGAGAAGCAGCTTGTTGATCTTCTGAACTCATGGTTTCTCCCTAGTGGAAAATAGGTCTATCCCAAGACGGGTAAAATCTAAAATCATTGTGCGACAGCTTGAACGCAACCGTTTTCAACTTTGAATAATTGATAGGAAATAGACAGATCATGTAGATGATTTTGTACAGACTCATGGTCTAAAGTGGTTATAAAAACCTGGCTGCCAAGCTGGCTCAAACGATCAATTAAACGTTGTTGTGCGGTTAAATCTAATTCTGCTGTCAGATCATCTAATAATACCACAGTTTCCCTATTGCACGCATGCAGCATTGCAATCTGCGACAGTTTTAGCGCCATGATCAGCAGCTTTTTCTGGCCGCGCGAGAGCACGGCATCCGCGTCGCCCATTGCGGTCTTTAAGCGCAGATCGGCGCGGTGCGGGCCATATTCGGTATAGCGCCGCTCCAGATCTTTGTAATGGCTGTTGGTCAGATCATTCAGCAGGCCTGTTTCACTGTGGAAGCCGGGGCTGTATTCCAATTCAATGTCCAAATCCGGCAGCAGATGCTTGAGATCCTGCGCAAAAAACACCTTCCATTGCTCAACGGCGCTGGCGCGCTGCACATGCAGCATTTCACCATAATCGCTGAGCATCTGGTTCCACGGCTCCAAGTCGGACAGGCTCAGCCGGTGCTGGCTTTTCAGCAGGCTGTTGCGCTGTTTCAGCGCCCGCGAGTAATACTGCCAGGCATGATAAAACTCAGGTTCCACGTGAAACATCATCCAGTCCAGCATCTGCCGCCGAGGCTTAGCGCCGTGATCGATAATGTCGGTGCTTTGCGGATCAATCAGCTGCAGCGGCAAGATTTTCGCCAATTGCCCCTGGGTCGCCACCAGGTCGCCATTGACCTTAATCAGCTGTTCGCCGGACTGCATTTTCTGCATGCCGATTTTGTCCGTTGCAGACTGGGCAAAGACAATGGCATCTGCCGCTTCATTTTGAATGTAGTGTTTGGGAATATGCGTGCGGAACGAGCGGCCTGTCGCCAGCAAATGCACCGCTTCAAGAATGGAAGTCTTGCCTGAACCATTTTGCCCGTAAAAGACGTTAAACGGCTGCAGCTCAGAGAGTGCAACCGTTTTTAAATTACGAACACGTTCTACATGTAAACGCGTAATGTGCATAATATTTCAGGGAAAATTAAACACGCATCGGCATGACAACATAGGTTTGATCCTGCTGGGTCGGATCCTGCACCAACACAGACTGATTGGCTTCCGTCATGGTCATCGACACATCATCGCCATCCAGTACGCTCAGCACATCCAGCAGATATTGCGCATTGAATGACATTTCCATTGGCGTATCCGCATACTGGATCGCCAAGTCTTCAATCGCCTCATCCTGTTCCGGGTTATTGGCGCGCAGCTGCAAGGTATCTGCATCAAAATTCAGAAAGACGCCGCGCAATTTCTCATTGCTTAAAATCGCCACGCGCTGCAAAGACTGCTTAAACACATCATGCGCAATCACCACATTTTTGTCGCCGCCGCGCGGAATCACCCGGCGGTAATCCGGGAACTTGCCGTCAATCAGTTTTGTGGTGAAACGGACGGTAATATCGCCCTGCTCTTTGTCGCGGCTTGGAATACTGATGGTCACATTCAGCAGTTCACGGCCAATCAGCAAAGACAACTGCTCATCTTCTACGCTCAGCAAACGCTGCAATTCGCCCACTGCTTTACGCGGCGCAATCGCCTGCACCAATTGCGATGCATTGGATGAAGCCGCCGTTTCACACAGGGCTAAACGGTGACCATCGGTTGTTACTGCACGCAATTGATTCTGATCAATTTCAAGCAAAGTGCCGGTCAAATAAAAACGCACATCCTGCACCGCCATGGCAAAGGCTGTTTTTTCAAATAAACGTTTTAATTCACGCTGTGCCACCGTCACTTGCGTGCCTTGGGTATTTTCAGTATTCAGCAGCGGATAATCTTCTGCCGGCAAAGTCCCCAGCACAAAACGGCTGTTGCCGGATTTTAAAATACAGCGCTGATCTTCAGTAATCTGCAGATCAATGAGGGCAGCAGAAGGCAGCGATTTGCAGATATCCATCAGCTTACGCGCAGGCACTGTCGTGTCGCCTGCTTGCAGGCATGCGCCTTCTGCAAGCTGAGTGCTGGCCACCAATTCCACTTCCAAGTCAGAACCCGTGATCGTCAGCGCCTGTTCAGTCACCTGAACCTTCACATTAGACAAAATATTTAAGGTATGGCGACGTTCAACCGCTCCTACGACATGTGATAGAACATTCAGTAAGCTTTCTTTCGCGATTTTTAAACGCACGATACTTTCCTCTAAATTGAAGATGCAGATGGATAAAATTAATTTTTTAGCAGTGTACTATGCGGCAGAATATGCCGCATTGCAAGAACAGAATTTAGGCAAAAAAACGCTTAGCTTTGCAGTAAACGGAGCAAGTTTTTATAGTCTTCGTTAAAGATTGGATCTTCCTCGCGCAGGCTCTGCACTTTTTCGCAAGCATGCATCACTGTGCTGTGATCACGGCCGCCAAAGGCCATGCCGATTTCAGGAAAACTGTCCCCTGTCAGCTCACGCGCCAAGCCCATCGCCAGCTGGCGCGGGCGGGCATAAATACGGGTGCGTTTCGGGCCAATCAATTCTTTCAATGGAATGCGGAAGTACTCACTGACCACACGCTGAATATTTTCTGTGCTGATGGTGCGCGCGCGGATCGCTAAAACGTCTTTTAAAGACTCACGCACCACTTCCAAATCAATCGGCGTGCCCTTAAAGCGGGAAATAGCCACCACTTTATTCAGCGCGCCTTCCAATTCACGCACGTTGGCCACCACTTGCTGCGCAATAAACAGCGCGCAGTTGCGCGGCAGCTCAACATTATTGCTTTCAGCTTTTTTCAGCAAAATCTCGATTCGGGTTTCAATATCCGGCGGTTCCACCCCCACAGACAGGCCCCAAGAGAAGCGTGAAACCAAACGCGGATCCAGTTCCGTCAATTCTTTCGGATAACGGTCAGAAGTCAGGATAATCTGCTTGGATTCATCCAAAAGCGCGTTAAAGGTGTAGAAAAATTCAACCAAGCTGGCTTCTTTACCGGCCAGCAAGTGAATATCATCCACCAAAAGCAGATCCAAAGAACGGCAATTTTTCTTAAATTCTTCCACTTTGCCTTGCTGCAAAGAACTCACGAAGTCCTGCACAAAACTTTCTGCCGTCATATACATGACACGGGCATTCGGCTTCGCCTGAAGCAGCGCATTGCCGACCGCCTGCATTAAATGCGTTTTACCCAAACCCGTTGGGCCGTATAAAAACAGCGGGTTATGCTGTGAAGCCCCCAGCTGGGTCAGCACTTTACGGCAGGTCTCCGCCGCCATTTGGTTTGAACGGCCTTCAACAAATAAAGAAAAAGTAAATAGAGGGTTCAGCTGGCGCTTGCGGCTGTTTTTCGATGCAGATTCTTCTTTTTCTTTTCTCGGCTTCACTGCAGGAACAGGCGCAGACTCCAGCGCGGCAGTCGTGGTCGCGGGCTGTTCACTGGCGGATAAAATTGCGCCAGGACGCGAATCGACTAAAATTTCAACATGCCGGACGCGGCCTTCCGACAGCTGTTCAGCCAAAATAGTAATCAGCTCTAAATGGTGCTCTTGAATATAGCGGGTCCAATAAGGATTTGGCGCAAACAGGCGCAATGTATCCTCAGCTTCTTCCGCGACTAAAGGGCGGATCCACATTGTGAAGACATTGCCGGATAACTCTTGGCGCAAACGAGTTAAGCAATCTGTCCAAAGCATGTGAAACCCCTATTTCAATCCATTGTGCATAAAAAAATATGATTTGCCCGCCTAAGCGGGCCGCCATTCTAACCAAGTTATCCACATCTGTCATGGTTAATTCGGCATTTTTTGGCTAAAAAATCGCAATTCAGTCTAAATTTAAATTTAAAACCTAGTGTGGATAACCTCACCAATAGGCTGTGGATAAAATATAGCACAAAGTTATCCACAAACTATCAAAATTATAAAAACAGAGTTATTCACAACATATCTACATGTTAATTAAAACAAAATATACGATTTCCACAAGAAAATGCGACCCTTATAGTAATAAATTTAAATTTTAAAATTTGAATTTAATAATAACGTTCGATGATTTTGGGGATAACTTCACATCAGGTTTAAATTCAAATTTAAATCAGGAATGAAATTCAAATAACCTTTGATATTGTGGATAACCTTGTTGGTAAACTTGGTGATAATTTATTAGTTCATTATAAACAGCATCTTAGCTTGTGTGTAACTTTTTTTTGCTTTTTAAAGCAAAACAGCGGATAAAAGCAAAGCAGCTGAAATACAGCTTCAATTTTGAAAGAAAGCTTGTTTTTGATTGACAGCTCAAGCAATGAGCACTAAAATCGCGAACCTTTATAGAAAGATCATTTTTGGAGTTTCGACATGAAACGTACTTTCCAGCCTTCTGAACTGAAACGTAAACGTGTTCACGGTTTCCGTGCCCGCATGGCGACTAAAGCTGGCCGTCAAGTATTGGCTCGCCGCCGTGCTAAAGGCCGTCATAGCTTAACTGTTTAATTTAATCAGTTAGCGCTATAACGACTTGGGCGTTATGACAGCACTTTATGGCTTCAGCACAGATGTACGCATACACTGTGCTGCCGATTATAAAAGTGTCTTCGATGGTGCGCTTTTTAAAGTGCATCAGCCCCATTTCTTATTTCTTGCAAAGCATTCCGAACTGCGTCATAGCCGTTTGGGTATCGTCGTTGCAAAAAAGAAAGTGCGCCGCGCACATGAACGAAATAGAATAAAACGTCTTGCCCGCGAAAGTTTTCGCCTGCATCAGCAGCAATTGGATGAATTAGACATTGTTGTTATGCCGAAAGCCGGCATTGATGCAATACCTAATGCCGAATTGCATCAGCAATTACAATTTGCATGGCAAAAGCTGAACCGCCAAGCCAAAAAGCATTCCAAAACAGCTTCCTCACAGCAAAAGTAGAGATGGCCAATGGTACATTTACTGCATTGGTTAATCCGTTTTTATCAGATAGCAATCAGTCCGCTTCTTGGACCCCGCTGCCGCTATATTCCCACATGTTCTCAATATTCATTGGAAGCAGTGCATTTGCATGGCGCTGCACGCGGAACCTGGCTGTCTGTGAAGCGCATTTGCCGCTGCCATCCTTGGGGAGGTTCAGGCTATGATCCTGTCCCGCGCAAAGCATTTCGTTTTATTTCGTTTCAGCAAATAGATTCTCAAACGCTTCACGTTGCTGTACCCTTTCGTGATCGTTTATTGAACCAAAAATCACTCTAACCATTTGGGGTAATAGAAATGCAACAATGGGCCAGGATTGCTATTCTCGGGGCCATGTTTGTTGTCGCATATTTGCTCATTTTGGCTTGGCAAAAAGATTACGGCCATGCGGACAGCAAACCGCAGCAAAATAATGCTGCCGTCGTGTCTCATGAAGTATCTGCCGATTTGCCGAACAGCCAGGCTGCAGCCGCATCATCCGATGTGCCGCAGGCGAATATTGCAGCGCAGCAGACAGCAGACGCCACTGCACCTGTAAGTCAACAGCTTGTTTCAGTGAAAACTGACCTTTACCACCTTTGGATCAATCCGAAAGGCGGTGATATTGTTCGTGTTGAATTACTCAATCATGACAAAAATAAAGACAGCGATGAACCTTTTGTCATGCTGGAAAGCGATGCCAAGCGCACTTATGTGGCTCAATCAGGCTTAATTGGCTTGAATGGCCCGGACAGCAGCCGCAATGGCCGTCCAACGTATGAAGTTGAAAAAGCTTCTTACAGCCTGGCGGATGCGCAGTCTGTTCAGAATAAAGACGGCAAGGCGGAAAAAGTTTTAGCAGTGCCGATGGTGCTGAAAACAGCTGACGGCGTTGAAATTATTAAAACGTTCCGCTTTACCCAAGGCGAATATCCGGTTGTGGTGAGCTATAAGATCGCGAACCGCAGCAGCCAAAACTGGCAAGGCCAGATGTTTGGCCAGCTGAAACGTGATAATTCGGAAGATCCGGGCAAGTCTGACCAAGGTATTTTCACTTTGGGCACCTTCTTGGGCGGCGCATGGGGTTCACCTGATGAGCACTATAACAAGCTGAAATTCGCCAACTTTAATGATGAAAAGCTGAATGTTGAAGCGAAAGGCGGCTGGGTTGCCATGGTGCAGCACTACTTCGTCAGTGCATGGATTCCAGGCGAGCTGAAGCTGACTCAAGCGGAAGGCCAGCCATTTGCAGCCAAATTGGAGTCGCGCAAATCTTCAGATGATATGAATATCATCCAGTTTACTTCGCCTTCATTCAATGTTCCGGCAGGCACAGCGGCGGAAGTGGATGCCACTTTCTATTCAGGTCCAAAAATTCAGTCTGAATTGAAAGATTTGGCTGTCGGCCTGAACCAAACAGTGGATTATGGCTGGTTGTGGCCAATTGCCAAGCTGCTGTTCTTGGGCTTGCAATTCTTCCACGGTTTAATCGGCAACTGGGGCTGGTCAATCATTCTATTGACGATTCTGGTGAAACTGATTCTTTGGCCGCTGTCGTCTAAGAGCTACCGCTCGATGGCGAAAATGCGCGTGATTGCGCCTGAAATGCAGCGCATGAAAGAAGAGTTCGGTGAAGACCGCATGCGCTTTTCGCAGGAAATGATGGCGCTGTACAAGCGTGAACAAGTGAACCCGCTGTCGGGCTGCTTGCCGCTGCTGCTGCAAATGCCGATCTTCCTGGCGCTGTACTGGGTATTGATGGAGTCTGTTGAGCTGCGCCATGCGCCGTGGCTGGGCTGGATTCAAGACTTATCAGCGATGGATCCATGGTTCATCCTGCCGCTGCTGATGGGCGCAACCATGTTCATTCAGCAAAGCTTGAACCCGCAGCCGGCAGATCCAATGCAGGCGAAAGTGTTCAAAGTCATGCCGGTGATCTTCACTGTATTTATGCTGTTCTTCCCTGCCGGTCTGGTGCTGTACTGGATCTGCAACAACAGCATCACGATTTTGCAGCAAACACTGATCAACAAAAGTGTGGCGAAAGACCGTGAAAAGCGTGACGGTGCGAACCCAGCAAACTAAGTGCTGCTGATGAGCTGAATAAATCCGCTTAAGATGGTAATCTTAGGCGGATTTTTCTTTGCCAGCAATTGACGATTTTGAGGTAAATATTGAGGTGAATACAATGCAAAACCGAACCACGATCGCTGCCATTGCGACTCCGCCGGGCCGCGGCGGCGTCGGTGTGATTCGCCTGTCCGGGCCAAAGTCTTATGCAATTGCTGAAGCGCTGAGCCAAACGGCGCTGCCCAAAGCGCGTTATGCCGGTTTCCGCACATTTTTGGATGCGCAGGGTGACGTCATGGATGAGGGGCTGACGATTTGCTTCCCGAATCCGCATTCGTTTACCGGTGAAGATGTGGTTGAGCTGCAGGGGCATGGCGGTCCAGTCATCCAGAATGCCTTGCTGGCGCGCCTGCTGGAGTTAGGCGCCGTGGCGGCCAAAGCCGGCGAATTCTCCATGCGTGCATTTGAAAACGGCAAGATGGATTTGGTGCAGGCGGAAGCGATTGCCGACTTGATTGATGCGACCTCACAGGCGGCGGCCCGTTCAGCGGTGCGTTCATTGCAGGGCGCTTTTTCCGGCAAGGTCAATACTGTGCTGGAACAGCTGATTCACTTGCGCTTGCATGTGGAAGCAGCCATTGATTTTCCGGAAGAAGAAATTGACTTTTTGGCTGACGGCAAAATATTGAACTTGCTGCAGGGCGTGCAAAAAGCGGTATCCGATGTGCAGCAGTCTGCGCGTCAGGGGCAATTGCTGCGTGAAGGCCTGCAGGTGGTGATTGCCGGCAAGCCGAATGCCGGAAAATCATCTTTGCTGAATGCGCTGGCCGGGGTTGAGCGCGCCATTGTGACGGATATTGCCGGCACTACCCGTGATGTGCTGCATGAAAAAATCAGCCTGAACGGCTTGCCGATTACCCTGACCGATACCGCCGGCCTGCGCGAAACCGGCGATGTGGTGGAAAAAGAAGGCATCCGCCGGGCAATTAAAGAAATTGAACAGGCGGACCTGCTGCTGCTGGTGTATGACTTGAGTCAGGGCGAAGACCCGCTGCAGCTGGCGCAAAGCTATTTTGCCGATCATCTTGAACGGAAACGCCTGATGCTGATCGGCAATAAATGTGATTTAACCGGAACGCCGACGGCGCTGAGTGATTATCAGGGCTTCCGGCATATCACTGTGTCTGCAAAGCAGGAAACTGGCGTTCAGGCGCTCATAGATGCCGTTACAGCGCATGCAGGCTTCCAGCCGGAAGAAGACACCTTTATTGCGCGTACACGCCATTTAGACGCAATGAAGCGCACTCAGCGCTATCTGGCTGAAGCGCATGAGCAGCTGACAGTCTATCATGCGGGTGAATTGGTCGCGGAATCGCTGCGCCTGGCGCAAAATGCTCTAGGTGAAATTACCGGTGATTTCAGCGCCGATGATTTGCTGGGCAAGATCTTTGGATCATTCTGCATCGGGAAATAACCGCTGTTGCATGATTAAAAAAGCCCTCGATTGAGGGCTTTTTTAATGGCTTTATTTTAGGCCTACGCCGGATGCTGGGCTTAATGCTGCAAGGCGGTCCGCATGTTGCGCTGGCACAGCAGCAGGACACAGCTGAGCAGGCCGATGGCCAGGCAAAAGCCGAGAATCCCCGCTGAAAAACCGTAATGATCAGAGAGAATCCCAACACCGATAATAGGAAAAATGGTGCCCAAATAGCCAATAAACAGGTAAGTGGACATCACTGCGGCGCGGTTGTCCAAATTGGTCATGCCGTGAATCATGCCGAATGCGCCCATCAGGCCTAAGCCGTGCCCCATGCCGGCGGCAACCACACTGATAAAAAACAGCAGGCTCCAATGCGCGGCAATGCAGATCGCCAGCAGGATGCAGCTGAGGGTTAAGCTGATAAGCCCCGCGTTCAGCGCTTTGCGCGGGCTGACTTTTTTGGCGCTGAATTGCACGATAGCCGAGACCATTAAAATGCTGGAAATGGTGATGCCGCTGACCAGCGGGCCATGCCAAGGGATAATGTCTTTAATGAATGAGGGCGCCAGTGAAGCGAACAGGCTGAAGGCGGAGAACGCGCCGAATGCGGTCCAGCCGGCAATATGAAACAGGCCGTGATATTTCGGTTCGGGCAGCTGCAGATGCGGCGCGGCGGAAAACGGCTGTTTTTGCACCGGTTCAGCTTTGAGCATGCCTAAGCCCAGCAGGCAGAGAAGCGCGCCGGCAATAATGGGCAAATACGGCGTAAACAGCGGCTGGCTGGAAAACTGCGCAATGATGCCGCCAGTCAATGGCCCCAAGCCAAAGCCGACGACGGTAATGATCGAGCTGAGCTGAGGCGCATTCTGCTTGTGGCTGTCTGGGATGGTGTAAATCAAGCCCAGCATGGCGGAAGTGCTGATCAGCCCGGATGCGATGCCGATTAAAAAGCGGGCTATAGACAGCATCAGCGCATTTTGCGAGACGGCAGACAGTGCAAGGCCAATAATCACAAACAGCATGCCGGCCTGCAGGGTTTTCAAAAAGCCGAAACTGTTGCTGGCGCGGCCAAAAAACAGCAAAGTCGCCAGACAGCCAAACATATAAGCGACAAAAATGTAGGTAATTTGGCTGGGCAGCAGCTTCCACAGTTCTTGATAAATCGGATACAGCGGACTGGCCAGAGCGGTGCCGATGGTTCCCATAATCAGAGCAAGGCTGACCATGATAAATGGACGCCAAGATTGAGAATTTGTCATGATTCAGATCACAAAAAGAGACTCAAATTCCTGATTAAAAGGCAAGAAATGAGAATGTAAGGGGGATTTGAGCAGTGTAAACGTGATGCGCTTCCAGGGTCAATTTATCCCGTGTAAATGTTTTAAGCCGAGCTTAGGCATAGCGTTTTAACAGCTTCATAAACTCCGCCAGTTCAGCTTCATTTACTGGATGATCTGCGCCGATGACATGGTGGCGTAAATGCGCTTCGATCAGCTCATTCATTAAACCATTGACTGCACCTTTAATCGCTGCTGCCTGCTGCAGCACGGCAATGCATTCAGCATCGGGCTGCAATAGCGACTGTTCTACTGCATTCAGCTGACCTTGCAGGCGCTTAACACGGTTTAAAATTTTTTTATCTTGATGCAAATGGCTCACACAATGCTCCAAAAATAAATATACTATAGGGGAGTATATTTAAAACTTAAGATAATGCAAAACACTCCTTCTATCCGTACCCATAGCCATCAATTTGATGAAGGCAATCCACTGGCTCAGAAACGTATTTTACTGGCCACCATTTTAACTGCAGTTATGATGCTGTTAGAAGTGATTGGTGGCTGGATTTTTAACTCGATGGCACTGTTGGCGGACGGCTGGCATATGAGCTCTCATATGTTGGCACTGGGATTGGCTTATATGGCTTACCGCGCGGCTCGCCATTTTGCACAGGATAGGCGCTTCAGCTTTGGGACATGGAAGATTGAAGTGTTGGCAGGTTATAGCAGTGCAATTTTACTGTCTGTGGTGGCTATTTTTATGGCTTTTCACTCCATTGAACGGCTGCTCTCTCCTGTCCAGATTCATTATAACGAAGCGATTCCAATTGCAATTTTAGGTCTGCTGGTAAATTTGCTGTGCGCATGGCTGCTGCATGATGATCCTGCGCATCACCATCATCATAGGCACAGTCATAGTCATAGCCACAGTCATCATCATAACGAACATGATCATGAGGTAGGACATCACCATCATCATGATTTAAATCAGAAAGCTGCATTTTTGCATGTGGTGGCAGATGCTGTAACTTCGGTCTTAGCAATCATTGCGCTCATTGCAGGCAAGTACTTGGGCTGGAGTTTTTTGGATGCCGTTTTGGGGATTGTTGGTTCAATTCTGGTGGCACGCTGGGCATGGGGGTTAATTAAAGACACTGGCAAAACATTGCTGGATGCCGAAATGGATCATCCCGTGGTAGAAGAAATCCGTGAAGTGATTGCAGGCTTGCCAGTCTTGGCAACAATAAGCGATTTGCATGTCTGGAAAGTGGGTAAAGGCAAATTTTCATGCATTTTAGCACTGGAAACTGCGGATGTTTTGACTGCAGATCACGTGCGCAGCGCCTTGGCCGTTCATGAGGGGCTAGTGCATGTTTCGGTAGAAATCAATGCGCCGGCATGAACCCAGTCCGTTCCACGTGAAACAGCGCGCAAGCATGTTGCATTTGAGTAAGCCTTTGAAAAAAAAGATGCCTGATAGCGGCTAATCCAAGTACACTCTGCGGCATAAAAATTTTGCAGGGTACATGTGATAATGAAAAAAATGGGCGCAATGCTTTTGGCGGCAGCCGTCTCACAATGGGCTATGGCGGATGCGGTTTCTGTTCAAAATCAGCTGAACAAGAAATATCCTGCATTGAAGATTGAAAATATTCAAGCGACTGAAATGCCGGGCATCTACAGCGGATCGGTCGGCAATCAGATTGTTTATACCGGTGAAGATGCTGAATACATTTTAGCGGGGTCAATGATCCGCTTGAAAGATCAGAAGAATCTGACCAATGCGCTGATGATGACGCAAAATCAGGTCGATTGGAAAAAACTGCCTTTCAAAGATGCAATCAAAAGCGTGCGGGGGAATGGCAAGCGCCAGCTGGCGATCTTTTCTGACCCAAATTGCCCGTATTGCAAACAGCTTGAAGTAGAATTAAACAAGCTGACGGATGTTACGATTTATACTTTTGTGCTGGCGTTAAAGCCGCAATCGGTTGCGCCGTCCAAGCAGCTGTTCTGTGAAACGGATCCTGCGCTTGCGTGGAGCAATCTGATGTCTAAGGGAATTCAGCCGGGCAGCAAGAAAAGCTGCGCCAACCCTGTGGAACGCAATCTGCAGCTGGCCCAAAAATTAGCGGTCAGCGGCACGCCGGCGATTATTTTCTCCAACGGCACCAAATTAATGGGCGCCTACCCTGCGGCTGAAATTGAAAAAATTTGGCAGGAATTGGGCTTATAAGCGGCTGCAGTTCAGTCTGAAACAAAAAAATCCCCGCCATCTGCGGGGATTTTTTATGGGAGAATCGACTTGCTAGGCAGAGGTTTTTTTAGCAACCATATTGTAAATAAATAGAATAATCAGCGCGCCAATGACCGAGGCAATAAAGCCGGCTGCTGAATTTTCACCGTACAGGCCGAGCAGCCGGCCGCCATAGGTGGCAAGCAGCGAACCGGCAATACCCAATAAGGCTGTCACGATGAATCCTGCTTTATCATCTCCAGGATGGATTGCACGGGCGATTAAGCCTGCAATGAAACCGACCACGATGGCAACAATAAGTGACCACATGAGTGTTCTCCTTTTTTTATCATGTCTTTGTTTTTACATCATGTTGATGGTTTTATCTTGGTCTAGACAGGAGCTAAGAAAAAGCGCAGTTCAGCTAAGAACTGTTGCTTTTTTGTTCGGAATGGCTCCGCGGCAATAAAAAAAGCGGCGCAAGGCCGCTTTTTTATTATCCGCTGGCGCTTAGAGGCCAATTTCACCAATAAAAGGAATATGGCGGTATTTTTGATCATAGTCCAAGCCGTAGCCGACAATAAACTTATCTTCGACTTCAAAACCTAAGAAACGGACATCCAGATCAATTTCACGGCGCGACGGCTTGCTGACCAGCGTGCACAGCTCAATCGAGTTTGGGCCGCGGGTTTTTAAGATTTCCAGCACTTTGCTCAGGGTGTTGCCTGAATCAATAATGTCTTCAACCACCAGCACGTCTTTGTCGCGGATATCGCCGTCTAAATCCTTTAGAATTTTAACGTCGCGGCTTGACACGGTGCCGCCGCCGTAGCTTGAAACCGTCATAAAATCAAGTTCGTGCGTTTTAGTGATGGCGCGGCATAAGTCCGCCATGAAAATAACAGAGCCGCGCAGCAGGCCGATTAAGACCAGTTCTTTACTGCTGTTGGCATAGTGTGCGTCAATGATGGCGCCAAGCTCTTTGACTTTAGCTTGAATTTCTTCGGTCGAAATCAATACGCTCATTTGAACAGTCATGGGTAGATACCTAAAAACAAAAATCAAAACTTCAAAATAAAAAAGGCGTTGACTAGCAACACCTCAAAATATGCCCCAATTTTAATACAACTTCAGCAGCCTTGCATTATCTTTTCCGCTGAAAATGTAACCGTCCCGGTCCGGAAGCGCGGTCACGGCGCAGAATCCGCATGCAGCCCAGCAGCGCGATCAGGCTGCTGAGCCGTTCCCTGCCTGCTGTTCAGGCAGCGCCTGTTTTGACATAAGCGCGCTGTCCATACACATAGGTGCTGTGAATATTGCGGTCATCGCCCATCATCATTAAAGCGAACAGGCTGTCTTCCAGCCCTTTGGCACGGGATTGGCGCAGCTGCTGCAAGGCTGTCGGCTGCAGGTCCAGCACCACAAAATCGGCTTCTTTGCCTAAATTGAAATTGCCGAGCTGATCCGCCAAGTCCAGCGCTTTTGCGCCGCCCAGTGTGGCATGATACAGCGCTTCAAAGGCGGAAAGCTTGTCGCCCTGCAGCTGCTGCACTTTATAGGCTTCATTGATGGTCTGCAGCTGGCTGAAAGACGTTCCTGCGCCGATATCCGTGCCTAAGCCAACCTTGACCTGCTTTTCCCAGGTTTTCTTCAAGGGAAAGAGGCCGCTGCCCAAGAACAGGTTTGAAGTGGGGCAAAAGGCGATGGCGGAGCCGGTGCTACGCATGCAGTCCCATTCGTGCTCTTCCAGATGCACGCAATGGGCAAACACCGACTTAGGCCCTGTTAAGCCGTAGTGATGGTAAACATCTAAATAGCCGTTCTGTTCCGGGTACAGTTCTTTAACCCAAGCAATTTCATTTTTATTTTCACTCAGATGGGTATGCACATACACATCCGGATATTCCGCTTTCAGCTGCCCTGCCCGCGCCAATTGCTCGGGTGTCGAGGTCGGCGCAAAGCGCGGCGTGATGGCGTACAGATTGCGCCCTTTGCCATGCCATTTTTTAATCAGCTGCTTAGAGTCGCGATAAGCGCTGTCTGCGCTGTCGCACAGCTCTTCAGGCGCATGGCGGTCCATCAGGACTTTGCCGGCAATTAAGCGCATCTGATGCTGCTCGGCCGCTGCAAATAAAGCATCGACCGACTGCGGATGCACGGTGCAGAAGACCAGCGCTGTGGTGGTGCCGTTTTTCAGCAGTTCATGCACAAAGAGCTGCGCAATGCGCTCTGCATAGTCAGGATCGGAAAATTGCAGTTCGGTGGGAAAAGTATAGGTCTCCAGCCATTCCAGCAGCTGTTCGCCGTATGCGCCCATCATTTCGGTTTGCGGAAAATGAATATGGGTGTCGATCAAGCCGGGAATGATCAGCTGATCGGGATAATGCTGCACCTGAACCTGCTTTGGGATCAAATGCCGCCCTTCATCCCAAGGGCCAAACCATTGGATGATGCCATTTTCACTGAGAAGTAAACCATCTTCTACATATCGCACTTGGTCGTGAATTTCACGCGCTTGGGCAACCGTATTCTGAATGTCGAGGAAGCGGCCGCGAACCGCCGTCGTTGCAATTACAGAAGACATTGATAACCTGCGTTTTGAATTTTTTCGGTTGATTATACCGTAAAATGATCCGGGCTTCGCCGCTATCGCCTTTCCCTTCTCTGCCGAGTACCTGATTCAAATGATGCCGCAGTCTGTTCCTCATCGCTATACGTCGCAGCTCATGGCCTTTATTGCCGCGCATCCTGAACTCATGCAGATGCTGGCCGCTTTGCGTGCAATTGAACCCCAGGCCTATCTCGCCGCTGGGGTGATCCGCAACAGCATTTGGGCGCAGCTGCATGGACAGGCCTATCCGCTGCATCAGACGGACATTGACGTGGTGTATTTTGATCCGCAGGACGACGGCGCACGCGAACAGCAGATCCGTGAACAATTAGAGGCGCGTTTTCCTGACTGTGTGTGGGATGTCGCCAATCAGGCGCGGGTGCATCATTGGTACCGCTTGGATAACGGCGGCTGCATCGCGCCGTATGCTTCTTTAGCGCAGGCCTTGGCGATGTGGCCGGAAACCGCCACCGCCGTTGCGGTGCGGCTGGATGCTGAGGGGCAATGCCGGATTGAAGCACCATTGGGGCTGCAGGATTTATTTGAGCTGAAATTGCGCTGGAATCCAGCGCTGGTCAGCTACGCGGTGTTTCAGCGCCGGCTCGAAGCCAAAGCTTTTTTAAGCCAATGGCCTCAATTGCAGCTCATCACTGTTCAAGCCTGAATGAGCACAGCCCTCCGTGCGGAGGGCTGTGCTTGATGGGTTCTCAGCCGATGCTTCAGCAGCGGCTAAGGCTTAGATGGTCGGTTCATGGTGCTTTTTGCTGTGGCGGATTGACAGCCAGGCGGTAATGCCCAGCACCAGAATGATAAAGCTCAATGAAATCCAAATCGGCATATGGAACACGTCCAGCATCAGCATCTTGAAGCCGATGAACAGCAGGATAATCCCGAGGCCATAGGGCAAATAATGCATTTTAGCCGCTGCGCCCGACAGCAGGAAGAACATGGCGCGCAGGCCTAAAATCGCCATCAGGTTTGCGGTCAGCACAATAAAGGGATCTGAAGTGACGGCGAAGATCGCTGGAATCGAATCGACGGCAAAAATCACATCCGACGCTTCCACTAAAATCAGCACCAAAAACAGCGGCGTCGCCCACAGCAGGCCATTTTGGCGCACAAAAAAGCGGTCGCCATGCATTTGCGGAGTGATGCGCATATGCTTGCGCAGCCATTTCAGCACCGCCATATCTTCAATATTTTTGTCTTCATCGTCATCTTGGCCTTTCAGGAATTTAAAGCCGGTATAGACGAGGAATGCGCCGAAGATGTACAGCACCCAGGAAAATTCCTGAACAAACCATGCGCCGATAAAAATAAAGATGGTGCGCAAAACAATCGCGCCAAGCACGCCGTACAGCAGCAGCTTGCGCTGCAAAGCCGGCGGAATGGCAAAAGCGGCAAAAATCATCAGCCAGACAAAGACGTTATCGACAGCAAGGGATTTTTCTAAGAGATAGCCGGCGAAATATTCCATGACTTTGGTATTCGCGACCGCAACGCCTGCAGTTTGCTGCAGATACAGCCAAAGCCCGCCGCCGAACAGCGCTGCCGCAGACACCCAAGCAATGCTCCAGTAGGCCGCGGTTTTAATTTTGACTTCTTGGCCTTGATTGTGTTTAAAGCCTAAAAAGTCGATGATAAGCATCACGGCCACTAAGCCGAAAAATGCCAGATACAGCCACAATGAGCCAATCGTTTCCATGTGAATCCTCCACATCTGACAATCGGCCATAAAAAAACCTTGACCTGCTGCCAGATGAATAAAAACATCTGTAACAGCATGATCAAGGTCTTGCCTACATTGCCCGCTGGAAGCGGGTCAATGCTCAGATACCGACTTTTTGCAAAGTGTAATGACGATATTCTGACACGCAGACTTTGCAGGAAAGCATGCAAAGTCTGCGCTTGGAGGAGGCTACTCCCCTTGTTCAGCTAAATTCTGTTTTGGGCGATGCCCAAATATGTGCGGCTAAGCATGGCAGATTTTTAAGCAATAGGCAAATATTTGCTGCACTAGCGGACAGATGGCGGCTGATTGATAAAATCACGGCGCTGCACCAGCACGGTGGCCAGCAGCGTGCCGCATACGGCAATGAGGCCGCCGGTCAGGCCGATATGGGATAAATCTGCATGGCTGGACACCAGACCGCCCAGCAGCGCGCCAGCGCCAATGCCGACATTGTACAGGCCTGAATAGATGGCCATGGCGACATCGGTGGCATCAGAAGCAAGATTCAGGGTTTTGGCTTGCAGCGCCAGGCTGAAGCCAATGATACCGATGCCCCACAAGAGGCACAGCAGGCTGAAACTGCCAAAACTGTGCGCCAGCGGCAGCATCAGCAGCATTGAAATGGCGAGCAGGCCGCAAAATAACGGAATGGCCAATTTAGGGAATCGGGCGCCAAATTTGCCGAATAAATAGGAGCCGATAAAGCCGGCAGCGCCGTAAATCAGCAGCAGCGCCGTTGTGGAAGCAGAAGAAAAGCCGGCGATATGCAGCGCAAAAGGCTCAATGTAGCTGTAAGCGGTAAATTGCGCGGTGATCACAATGACGGTTAAGGCGAAGACCATCATTAAGCTGGGGCGCCGGATGAGCGTTTTTAAGCTGCTGAGCGAACCGGAGTTTTGGCTGGGCAGTTTAGGCAAGGTTTTGGCCAAAGTCAGGCACACTACAAGCGCGCACAAGGCAATTAAAGCGAACGTGTTGCGCCAGCCGTAGCTCTCGCCAATCATGCGGCCAAAGGGAATGCCCAGCACCATGGCCAGCGCCGTGCCGGTCGCCAGCCAGCCCAGCGCCTGAAGCTCTTTGCCCTTGGGCGCGACACGGACCGCCAAAGACGCGGTAATCGACCAGAACAGCGCATGTGAAAATGCGATGCCGATCCGGCTGATCATCAAAACCTTGAAGTTCCAGGCGGCATAGGACAGCAGATGGCTGGCAATAAACACCGCAAACAGGCTGATCAGCAGGAAACGCCGTTCAATATTTTTGGTCAGCAGCATCATCGGCAGGGAAATCGGCGCAACAATCCACGCATACAGGGTAATCATGATGCCTGTATCCGTAGCTGGCAGATTGAAGCTGCGGCCTATGTCACTGAGCAAAGCTACAGGGATGAATTCGGTGGTGTTGAAGATAAATGCGGCCAAGGCAAGCGTAATGACGCTCACCCATTGACGGAATTCATTGGGAGCGATAGCGGGAGATGCGGCAACGGACATGAGCCATACAGTTTAAAAAGAATAGGCTTTTATTTTAAAGAGATGGTTCTGAATTGTTAAGCGCTATTGAATTGCAGCGCAGGATTGAATACAACCATGAGGAAACCAGAACAAAAAAGGATCAGTGGAACATGATTGTGCAGCACGAAGATGACGGGAAAAAAGGCGCTTTTTTTATTGCGCAGAATCAGCAGCGCTTAGCCGAAATGGTCTATGTCTGGGCAGGTGAAGATAAATTGATTATTGAGCATACCGATGTCAGTGATGCTTTGCGCGGCCAAGGCGTAGGGCGGCATCTGTTGGATGCGGCGGTGCAGTTTGCCCGCGAGCGCCAGATTAAAATCATTCCGCTCTGCCCTTTCGCTAAATCTGTTTTTGATAAAGATGTATCTATACGGGATGTCTTGGTCTAAATTTCAAAAAACCTCCAATTCGTACAGGGGGCGGATTGAAGGTTTTTTGAAAACTGTTGAATGCCGCGCAGCTGTGGCCGGCATCATGCGGTGCCGGCGCTAGAAGCGGGATTTGTATATGGAGACTCCCAGCAGCAAGGCAACCAGCAATAAAAACAGGACAGCAATCAGATACATGTCCATATATGACGCACCCCTTGAAAAAGTTAACAATAAATCATAATTTTATAACTCTACTTTAAGGCGGAGCACTTCGGTTTCATATCCCTGAAATTGGGTATTTTTAAGCTTTAATCCGGGAAAATGTCTAATATTTCAAATTTTTAAAATCTTGAGGTTGCACAGAATGACGCAAATACAGCACAGCGATAACGGCCAGCAAGGCGAATTTTTTATCAGCAATGAAACCGGCCAGCGCATCGCGGAAATCAGCTATATCTGGTGCGGTGAAAAGACGATTGATGCAAACCACACTTGGGTGGACGATTCCCTGCGCGGCCAAGGCACGGCGCGCCAGCTTTTGGATGTCCTGGTGAATTTTGCCCGTGAACAGAATTTAAAAATTATTCCAAGCTGCTCGTATGTAGAGGCGATGTTTAAGCGTGATCAAAGCCTGAGTGATTTGGCGGCTTAAAAATTTACAGCTTCTGATCATGAAAAAGCCCGCAATCTGCGGGCTTTTTCATGATCAGGTGACGGTTTTATGCTTTCAGCGCTGCAAGCAATTTCTGATGCAGGCCGCCAAAGCCGCCATTGGACATAATCACCACCGCATCGCCCTCACCGGCTTCTGCAGTGACTGTGCGGATGATGTCATCCAGTGACCGCGCCACAATGGCTTTGTTTGGCGCAGCGTCAATCACGGGCTGCAGATCCCAGTCCAGGCCTTCCGGCTGATACCAGATCACTTCATCCGCCAAGCGCGCTGAATGCGCCAAACCGTCTTTGTGGCTGCCCATGCGCATGGTATTGGAACGCGGTTCAATGATGGCCCAGAGCTTGCGTGCGCCTAAACGCTTGCGCGCGCCTTCCAGCGTGGTGTCAATCGCGGTTGGGTGATGGGCAAAGTCATCATAGACTTCAATGCCCTTCACGGTATCCAAAAGCTCCATCCGGCGCTTTACGCCGCCAAAGTTGGACAGCGCTTCACAGGCGGTTTCAATCGATACGCCGACATGCTCAGCGGCAGCGATGGTGGCTAAGGCATTGGCTACGCTGTGCTGCCCTGTCATGTTCCATTTCACTTCACCTTTAACTGCGCCGTGCTGCAGCACTTTGAAATGAGAGCCATCGGCAGACAGCTGTTCTGCATAAAGTTCAGATTGTTCATTGGCATCTAAAGATGTGCGCACTACTGGCGTCCAGCAGCCCATTTCCAGCACTTCATCAATGTTGGTTTCCGTGATTGGCGCAATGATGCGGCCTTCACTTGGAATGGTGCGGACTAAGTGATGGAACTGCTTTTGAATCGCGGCCAAATCATCAAAGATATCGGCATGGTCAAATTCTAGATTATTTAAAATCGCAGTTTTAGGGTGGTAATGTACAAACTTTGAACGCTTATCAAAGAAGGCAGAATCATATTCATCCGCTTCGACGCAGAAGTATTTGCCGCCGCCCAAGCGCGCGCTTTCACTGAAGCCCAATGGCACGCCGCCAATCAGGAAGCCTGGATTCAGGCCTGCCTGATCCAGCACCCAGGCCAGCATGGTGGTGGTGGTGGTTTTGCCGTGCGTGCCGGCCACACCCAATACGTGCTTGCCCTGCAGCACGTGATCTGCCAAAAACTGCGGGCCGGAAATATACGGCAAGCCTTCATTGAGCATATATTCGACCGCATCAATCCCGCGTTTCATGGCATTGCCGACAATGACCAAATCCGGATGCGGCTGCAAATGGCTACGGTCATAGCCCTGCATTAAAGTAATGCCTGCATTTTTAAGCTGGGTTGACATTGGCGGGTAAACATTCTGGTCTGAACCTGTCACCTTATGGCCTAAGTCCCGCGCCAGCAGCGCCAGTGAGCCCATAAAGGTGCCGCAAATACCCAAAATATGCAGATGCATGTGTTTTAACTCCACTGCTTTTTAGACACATCACTTCATTATTGTGGTGTTGTCATTATAAATTTGACTTAAAAGGTGATTCGATTTGAAAGCAACGATAGCAAGGGTTTTGGGGAAAAGATAGTTTTTCTTGTATCTATTCAATGCTTTTAAAACACTTGTTTCAAAGCGGAATCTGCGCTGTTGAGCCTGCGCTTTTTCCTGCAGGCAAAGCGCATGCAATTTATCCTGAAACGGGTAAAATACCGCCGTCTGTTCTGGAACTGCCCGCTATGTCCCTGCCCTTGCTTCTGCTGATTATTTCCAACTGTTTTATGACTCTGGCATGGTATGGGCATCTCAAATTTTTGCATGGCGCGCCGCTGTGGCAAGCGGTTCTTTTCGGCTGGCTGATTGCCCTGCTGGAATACAGTTTTATGATTCCAGCCACCCGCATGCTGGCGGCGCATGGCTGGTCGATGGGGCAAATGAAAATTACCCAGGAAGTGGTCACCCTGCTGGTGTTTGTACCTTTTATGATTTTTTTGTTTAAACAGCCTTTTAAGCTGGATTATCTCTGGGCGGGCTTATGCCTGCTGGGCTGCGTGTATTTTGTGTTTAGAAGCCAATAAGCTGCTGCGGCCCTTGCCTATTCAGGGCGCCGTATTGCGGTGAATGGCATCCGGTCAGGTGAATGGTCTGAATTTTGGCTGCATTGTTGGAAAAAAAGCATAAAAATACGCGCTTCATTCCGCTGTGAACTTTTGGCGAGATGAAAAATCAGTCTATAATATGGGGCTCTTATTAAAGCTTGGCTTTCGTCGAGATTTATCTCACTTAATTATCTCTGGAAACATTGCAATGAATGCGGCCGCTTCACAAGACACTCCTCTCGTTGGAATTATCATGGGTTCTCAATCTGATTGGGCCACTTTAGAAAACACTGCCAATATGCTGAAACAGCTGGGCGTGCCATTTGAAGCGGAGGTTGTGTCAGCGCACCGTACTCCAGACCGTTTATTTGAATATGCCGAAACGGCGCGTGATCGCGGCATTCAAGTGATTATTGCCGGTGCTGGCGGCGCAGCGCATTTGCCGGGCATGTGCGCGGCTAAAACTGATCTGCCGGTGTTGGGCGTTCCAGTCAAATCTTCTATTTTAAACGGTGTTGATTCACTGCTGTCGATTGTGCAAATGCCTGCAGGCATCGCCGTAGGCACTTTGGCGATTGGCCCTGCGGGCGCAACCAATGCAGCGATTATGGCGGCGCAGATTTTGGGCTTAACGCGTCCAGACATTGCTAAAAATGTGGCAGATTTCCGCGCTGCGCAAACTGAAAAAGTGGCAGGCAATAATATTCCGGGCCAAGCTTAAAACGGGACACAGATCATGGATAAAACCATCGGTATTTTTGGCGGCGGCCAGCTCGGCCGCATGATGGCGCAGGCAGCGCTGCCGCTGAATATTCAATGCACTTTCTTTGAAGCCAATACAGACTGCCCTTCAGCCGCTTTAGGCCCGGTTTTCTCTACCAAGGCAATTGATGGCCTGCAGCAGTTTATCGACAGCGCAGATGTATTCAGCTTGGAATTTGAAAACACGCCGCTGGCAGATGTGGATGTCTTGACCAAAAACAAAGACCTGCATCCGCCGCGCCAAGCTTTGGCGATTGCTCAGCACCGCCTGTCTGAAAAAGCCCTGTTTGATGAGCTTTCAATTCCTGTGGCGCCGTATAAAGCGGTGACTTCACTGGAAAGCCTGCAAGCTGCTGTGGCTGAATTGGGCCTGCCTATTGTTTTAAAAACATCGCGCGGCGGTTATGACGGCAAAGGCCAATTTGTGCTGCGCTCAGCCGATCAGATGGATCAAGCGTGGGCTGAACTCGGCCCGGCAGGCGAATTGATTGCTGAAAGCTTTGTGACTTTTTCGCGTGAAGTGTCGATCATTGCGGTGCGCGGTCAAAATGGCGATGTAAAAACCTGGCCATTGGCGGAAAATCATCACCACAACGGCATCTTGTCGCATTCGATTGTGCCTGCGCCAAACAGCGCAGATTTGCAGCCGGTGGCGCAAGACTACATTACCCGCCTGCTCAATCATTTGAATTATGTCGGCGTACTGACCCTTGAGCTGTTTGTCACAGACCAAGGCTTATATGCCAATGAAATGGCGCCGCGTGTGCATAACTCAGGCCATTGGTCAATTGAGGGCGCGATTTGCTCGCAGTTTGAAAACCATATCCGCGCAGTCGCTGGCTTGCCTTTAGGTTCAACGGCTGTGGTGCGTCCAACAGTGATGGTCAATATCATCGGCCAGCATCCCAAATCTGAAGATGTGCTGGCTTTGGAAGGCGCGCATTTGCATTTGTACAACAAGTCCGAACGTGAAGGCCGCAAGATTGGCCATATCACGCTGATGCCGAATGACAGCGCGCAATTAACCGTATTGTGCCGTCAACTGGCGAAAATTCTGCCAAATCCATTGGCATTGAGTGAAGATATGAGCATTTAAACCTGCGTTTGAATGTTAAAAAAGCGGTCATGTCGATGGCCGCTTTTTTTATACCTGCGGTTCAGGCATGATTGCGCCTCTTTGAAAAAAACAGTCATTGATCGGATCTTTATGCAAAATAATTGCCGATTAAATACACTGTTATCCTCTATAAAAAGCAGAAGAAATACTGAAATTTTATGCTTTTTGCGATGAATTAAAAAAATACAGCCTGTTTTGCCAGCAGCAAAGCTGAAAAAAATCCACCGTCTGGCAGACAGAACAGACTCATATCAGATTTTGAATTTAAATTCATAAGAGGTTTTATGAATTTAAACCGGTTCTTTGAATTTAAAAACTGCAGAAATGAGCAAATTTTTTAAATTTAAAATGAATTTAAAGCTGAATCGTCAGCTGTACGGGGTAAATAAATTTAAAAATGGGCTTTTAAATTCAAAAGGTTTGTCTTGTTTTTATTCTTTGTTGTGGATAAGTGTTTTAAATTCAAAACTCAAATATGAATTTAAATTTAAAAACAAAAAAGAATGAATTTAAAGTGGTAATTGTGGGTAAGTTTTGAATTTAAAAATGAATTATGAATTTATTGTGGAGAAAAATGAATTCAAATTTACAGATTGCTATCTGTCATTTAAATGCAGGAATGTTATGGTGTAGGCGTATTTGAAGTTAAAAAAAGAAAAGGACGATATGCGCCAGTCAGCATTGCTTTTGGGTTCAGTATTGCTTGCCGCTTCTCAAGCTCAGGCTGAATTGATTATTAATGGCCAGCCTGTTGCGGTGTCCGGCATGCCGGTGTACACCTCACAGAATAATTTTCAGGGCTGTCTAGCCAATTTGCGCAGTCAGGCTATAAATTCAGGTGTTTCTGCCAGCAGCTATGACCGTTATACGCAAAATCTGACGCCGGATTATTCAGTCATTGAAAAGCTGAATTATCAGCCAGAGTTTTCAACGCCGATTTGGGATTATCTGTCTGGGCTGGTGGATGATGAGCGCGTGCAGCTGGGGCAGCAGAAATTGGCGCAGCACCGCGATGTGCTGAACCGCGTTGCAGCCGCTTATGGCGTGCCGCCTGAAACAGTGGTAGCAGTCTGGGGTGTCGAGAGCAATTTTGGCGATATTTCCGGTTCTTATCCTTTATTGCAGTCTCTCGGCACACTGAGCTGTGAAGGGCGCCGTCAAAGCTATTTCCGCGGTGAGTTTTTTGCAGCCATGCGGATTTTGCAGCGCGGTGATTTAACGGAACAGCAGTTGAAAGGCTCATGGGCAGGCGCGTTTGGCCATACCCAATTCATGCCGTCTACTTATGAAGAACTGGCTGTTGACTTTGATGGCGATGGGCGCCGTGATTTGGTTTCCAGCACTTCAGATGCTTTGGCTTCTACAGCAAACTTCCTGCAAAAACGCGGCTGGCAAACGGGACAGCCGTGGGGTTTTGAGGTGAAGGCGCCTGCGAGCATGCCGCTGAGCGGTGAAAGCCGCCGCAATAAAAAACCGTTATCATATTGGGCCAGCCAAGGGGTCAGCCGTGCAGACGGCACGCCGTTGATTCAGGGCGCCTTATCGGAAAATTCGCCTGCCGGATTGATGTCGCCTGCTGGCGCCAATGGCCCGCTATTTTTAGTCTTTAAAAACTTTGATGCTATATATAGTTATAACGCTGCTGAAAGCTATGCCTTGGCGATTGCGCATTTATCGGACCGTTTGCAGGGCAAGGGCGGTTTTGCTGCGCCGTGGCCGACCGATGATGCCGGCACCTCGCGCGCCGAGCGCCGTGAAATCCAGCAGTATCTGCTGAATAAAGGCTATGATATTGGCGCAGTGGATGGCCTGATTGGTGATAAAACCCGCCAAGCCATCCGTCAGGAGCAGATTAAGTTCGGTTTGAGTCCCACAGGCCGTGCCGGGCAGCAGATTTTACGCGTGATCCGCAGTGAAAATGCCAAAAGCATGATGCGCTGAAGAAAAGATTGAAGTTAAAAGTCATTTGCAAAAAAAGCCTGCTGTTCGGCAGGCTTTTTTCATATGCCAGTGGTTCACTGGCAGCAGCGCTTAAACGGAGGTGATGCTGCCTAATATGCGGTAGCCTTCAGCACCCGTCACCGCGGGCAGGTTGCCCGCCAGCTGATTCATAAAGCGCATAGCCAGCCAGGCAAAGGCGGTGGCTTCCACCCATGTTGGGCTTAAACCTAAGTCCGCAGTACTTTGTACCGTCCATTGATGCTTGCGCAGGCGCCAGCGCAGCTGTTCCAGCAAGTGTGAATTATAGGCGCCGCCGCCGCAGACATAGACTTCACCGGTATCCATATCGGAACGGTAAATGGCTTTTTTAATAGCGCGGGTGGTCAGCTTCATCAGCGTAGCTTGGATATTTTCCGGCGTATCTTCCAGTTCGTCATATTCCAAGTCGCCGCGCCAATCGAGAATCTGCTCATCCAGCCATTCCAGGTTGAAATCTTCACGGCCCGTGCTTTTTGGCGGCTCTTTCGAGAAAAAGGCATGCGCTTGCAGGCGGTCCAGCAGGCTGCGGATCGGGGTGCCATAAGCCGCCCAGTTGCCGTTTTCATCATAAGGCTGGCCGGTATAGCGGTGGCACCAGGCATCCATCAGAATATTGGCCGGTCCGGTATCAAAACCGTAAACGCCTTCAGGATTGCCGGCTGGCAATAGGCTGACATTGGCGATGCCGCCTAGGTTTAAAATCACCCGGTGAATGCTGGGGTGCTGAAATAAAGCTTGATGAAAAGCCGGCACCAAAGGCGCGCCTTGACCGCCCGCTGCCATGTCGCGGCGGCGGAAATCGGAAATCACCGGAATTTGCGTGATTTCGGTAATAATATTCGGATCACCGATTTGCAGGGTAAAGCCGTGTTCCGGACGGTGGCGGATAGTTTGCCCGTGCGAGCCGATGGCTTTAATCTGGTTGCGGTCTAAATGATTTTCTTCAATCAGGCGGTTAATGCCGTGACCGATCATTTTGGCCAATGACACATCGGCTTGGCCCATGCGGTCAATTTCATTGTCGCTGGGCAAAGTCAGCGCCATCAGTTCATCGCGAAGATCGGGATCAAATTCGAGCGTGAGGGTTGCGTGAAGCTGCAAAGGGCCGAACGACGCAGCGGCAATATCGACACCATCCATGCTGGTGCCGGTCATCACGCCAATATAGATCGCGGTCATGATTATTCTTAAGCCTGCAATGTGCTGAAAAAGTGTTAGTATATCGCACAAATTGAATAACTGATGTGTTTGGGTTTTGTGATGTCAAATTTCCTGCCGGCTGAAGAACAACTTGCCCTCATCCAACGAGGCACTCATGAAATTATTTCTGAGGAAGATCTTCTTAAAAAACTGAAAGAAAACCGTCCCCTTAAAATTAAAGCGGGCTTTGATCCTACCGCGCCAGATTTGCACTTGGGGCATACGGTGCTGATCAATAAATTGAAGGTTTTTCAAGATTTAGGCCATGAAGTGACATTCCTGATCGGTGATTACACTGCGATGATCGGTGACCCGACAGGCAAGAGCGCAACGCGTCCGCCATTGTCACGTGAGCAAGTGCTTGAAAACGCGAAAACTTATCAGGAACAAGTATTTAAAATTCTTGATCCGAATAAAACCAAAGTGCGTTTTAACTCGGAATGGTTTGCGACCAAGACTGCGGCGGATCTCATCCAGCTGGCGTCTCAGCAAACTGTTGCCCGCATGCTTGAACGTGATGATTTCACGAAGCGCTACAGCAATCATCAGCCGATTGCGATTCATGAATTTTTGTATCCATTGGTGCAAGGCTATGACTCAATTGCGCTGGAAGCCGACGTTGAATTGGGCGGTACCGACCAAACCTTTAACCTGCTGATGGGCCGCACACTGCAAGGCCGCTATGATCAGGAAGCGCAAGTCTGCATTACCGTGCCGATTCTTGAGGGTTTGGATGGCGTGAACAAGATGTCTAAATCTTTAGGCAACTATATTGGCGTATTTGATGCGCCAGGCGCGATGTATCAAAAAGTGCTGTCGATGCCGGATGCTTTAATTGAACGCTATTTTGACTTATTGAGCTTCAAATCTCTGGATGAAATTGCGCAGCTGCTGAAAGAAATTGCTGAAGGCCGCAATCCGCAAGAAGTGAAAAAGATTTTAGCGCTGGAACTGGTTGAACGTTTCCACGGTGCAGAGGCTGCGGCCAATGCGCATAAAGGCGCCGGCAATTTGATTACCGAAGGTGAACTTCCGGAAGGTACGCCGGAAGTGACGTTGTCACGCGGTCAATATGGCGGTGAAATTGCGATTGCGTCTATTTTGCGTGAAGCGGGCCTGACTAAAAACTCTGCACAAGCCAAAGATGCTCTTGGCCGCGGCGCGGTGAAAGTGGACTGGAAGCCAGTTGATGCGTCATTCAGCGTCAAAGAAAACGTGACTTTGATTGTTCAGGCGAGCAAAAAAGCCATTGCAAAAGTCATTTTTGTGGATTAATCCGGCCTTAAAATTAGTTAAGTTATTGATAAAAAAGCAGGCTTCGGCCTGCTTTTTTATTGGAATTATTATATTAATAAATTAAATAATGAAATTCAAAAAAACCCCTATAAAAACAAGAGTTAAATTTTTCCAAATGGCTTGCATTTTGTTTTGGTTATGTATAGGATTTATCCATCCAGAAATTTTGTGTCAAAGCAGAACCAGAGGGTAAATAACAAAACTCCACAAGTTTTTAGTCTCTTCCCCAAGAGGCTATTTTTTGAAATTTAATAGAATAACTATAACAACAGCGATGGATCGACTATAGATTCAACTCCGAGGAAGATATTTTGGGAGAGATATCTTCCTTTTTATTGCCCGAATTATCTGAATATTAATTGAATGCGCTTTTTTAAAGCTGTTTAAAAGCTGAGGCTGGCGTGCGTGCAGAATTTTTTACTTATATAGAACTGGGGCTGGCTGCTGTAAATGGAATAATGTTCAATTCCGGCCATCGGCGCTTCGAGGCTTCCTGTTCAAAGTGAGCGCATCACATAGAGTGAGCTTAAGCTGTGAGGGGGCAGAAAATCGGTGAAGCGCCTGAATGGGAATGAATAGATAGCGCTGGACTAAAAGTCATAAAAGCTGAACTGGAAATCAGCGGAATCAGGCGAGAAAACATTGCCTAGCTATAAGATGGGCAAAATTGGAAAATAAACAGCAGTGCAGCTTGAATAAAAATGCATTTTTATATGCAAAAGCCTAAAACTGGCAGTTTTACTGTGAATGATCATCAGCGGCATTTATCTATGGATCTGAAAGCCAGCTTTTGTTACAGAATAAGGGTGAAAAATACTGTGAAATAAAAAGGCTGTTAACGTATTTAGAGGCGTGCGCCCTATACCAGCTTTTCATCTTAGTTGACTTCAGCTGCCGAGATGCACCAAATAACGGTGCTCTGCGGAAGTTTTTGGCGCCAGCCGCGCCTTGCATGCACGGCATGATTTTGCGGAACTGCAGCAAACAGCCAAAATATAGAGGATTTGAAGCGCCTTTGTGCTGTTTTTAGTTGGAAATATTTTTGCATCGCATGACCTATTGATAAAAATTATTTTAATAAAATGAACTTTTATTACTTAAAATGATCAAAAAATAAGTAAAAAAGCATTTTTTTTACCAAATTCGTAGAAAAAAGATACATGCGTTAAGAATCTAGTGAATTGGGGGTTGCAATGATTCAGAAATGGTCTAGAATGCACCCCATACCGACGAGATAGCCGGAACGAACGAA
>NZ_JAYRTF010000026.1:0-49351 GCF_041919735.1 Acinetobacter sp. | reverse complement strand
GACAATAGCAAGAGTGAACCACCTGATCCCTTCCCGAACTCAGAAGTGAAACCTCTTAGCGCTGATGGTAGTGTGGGGTTACCCATGTGAGAGTAAGTCATCGCCAGCTCATTATTCAAATCCCCCTGACTCAAAAGAGCAGGGGGATTTTTTTATGCGCGATAGAAAAGAAAAAAATAAAAAAGAAGATTCAGGCCGTGCGCTGTGCTGAAAAAACAGCGGAATACCGTGAATCAGCAGTTTTAAAAGCAGGAAATGCTGGAATTGTGCCGGAAAGCATAGGGTTTTAGTCGAATAGAATTGCTGCGAGTGCTGATTTTTTAGACGGAAATTGGATGCATTTCAAATTTTGCGCTAAAAGGATGGTGAAAGCTGACAATCTTTATATCAAATCATCTATTGTCTGATTGCTCATGGCTGATTTTTAATCCATTGATATGTATATAAAATAAAACTGGACCGCAGGTTCATCATTTAATTATTAAGCAAATATTTCTCTTTTCTATAGCTTTTTCTGACATTTTATTACCAATTAATATTCTGATATTTCAAAGGTATAGGTTGATACCTTTGAAATTTTGGACAAAAACCATCCCAAACCGCATTGTAATCCAAAATTAATCTCACAATTGGAGGTGAGTTCTAATGCCGGCAAACACAATGAATGTGAATGATGTCGTTGACCATGCAAAATTTTCAAAATCACACTTAAGCATCATGCTGTGGTGCCTGATTTTAATTTTATTCGATGGCTATGATTTGGCGATTAACGGGGTGGCTTTGCCTTTGCTGATGAAGGATTGGGGACTGACCACCGTTCAGGCGGGAATGCTGGCCAGTACGGCATTGGCGGGCATGATGTTCGGCGCCATGCTGTTTGGTACTTTGGCGGATAAAATTGGACGTAAAAAAGTCATTATGATCTGTGTATTTTTATTTAGCGGCTTTACCTTTGCTGGCGGATTTGCATCCAATCCGACAGAGTTTGGCGCATTGCGCTTTTTGGCCGGTCTTGGCATTGGCGGCGTATTGCCCAATCTTGTGGCTTTAACCTCGGAATATGCGCCTAAAAAGCTGCGCAGCACGCTGGTGACAACGATGTTCAGCGGCTATGCCATGGGCGGCATTATGGCGGCGCTGTTCGGCGCTTGGTTTACCCCAAGTTTCGGCTGGCAGATCATGTTTTTTATTGCAGGGGTTCCGCTGCTGCTGCTGCCATTTGTTTGGAAATTCTTGCCTGAATCTTTGACGTTCTTGGTTAAAGTGAAGCGTGATGATGAAGCGCGTCAAATGCTGAAAAAAATATCTCCAGAACAATCCATCTCTGATCATACTCAACTGGAGTTGTCTGAGATTGCGGTGCCAGGCGGCACAACAGTCAAAGCGCTGTATCAGCAGGGACGCGGTGTAGGGACTGCATTATTTTGGCTATGTTTTTTCATGTGCTTATTAACGCTGTACGCTTTGGGCAGCTGGCTGCCAAAATTGATGATGGCGGCAGGCTATTCTATGGGCAGCAGCTTGATGTTCTTGATGGCAATGAATATCGGCGCTGTGATCGGCACAGTGGGCGGCGGCATTTTGGCGGATAAGTTCCATTTGAAGCCGGTGATCATTATTTTATGTTTAGCGGGCGCAGTTGCGCTGTCATTGCTGGGCTTTAAGTCACCGCAGCCGGTAATATACTTCCTGGTTGCCGTGGCCGGCGCCTCTGCCATTGGTTCGCAAATTTTGCTGTATAGCTATGTAGCGCAGTACTATCCGCTTTCTGTGCGCTCGACAGGCATTGGCTGGGCGTCTGCGGTTGGCCGTACTGGCGCGATTGTGGGGCCTATTTTAATCGGCATGCTGTTGGCGAAAGAATTGCCGCATCAAATCAACTTTATGGCAGTGGGCATTCCGGTCATTATTGCAGCCATTGCGGTTTTCTTTATCCGCAAGAGTGAAGCTGAAGTGCAGGAAGCAGCGCCTGCTGAGAAAGCGTTAAAAGCGCAGCGTTCCTACAGCTGATTTTCAGCGTATGTTTTAAAAGGCTCATCCTGTATGGGCCTTTTTTATTTTCTAAGCAGAAATGCCTTGGCTGCTCTTATGGACTCAATGCTATTTTGATGAATGAGGCGCATAGAAAAAAGCCCCTAACATCCTGTTAAGGGCTTTTTCGTATCAGTTTTCGACTGGATTCCGATCCGGTCTAAGCGTCCTGCTTTCTTTAATTTTATTCTTTTAATTTTGCTCTTTAGAAACATCCTGTCTCTGTATGGTTTAACTATAGTTTGATCTTATCCTGCTGAATAGCACTGATTTCCGTCAGACTCTGTAAGTTTAAGCGTACAAAGGAACCGGCAGATTAAAAATGCGCATCAATGCCGAGGTAGGGCCCTTTAAATTTAAATTTGGTTTCGGTATCTGCATCTCTATCAATTTGCATCTCTAAAATGCGGTAACCGGCTTTTGCGCCAATATCCACCAGTGCCGTCTCTACAAAATTGTATTTTAAATCGATTTGCGCATCTGTGATTCGATCATCAGATAAGGCAGCTACACTGACTTCAGCATTGGCGCTTAAGCCCGTAAATGGCAATTTTACTCCGCCTTGCGCATAGAACATTGGCAGATTTCCGCTTAAATCCTGCACGGCCATATAGTTTCTACGGATATTGCCATCCAGGCGCTTAAGTCCAAATCCGGCATCCAAATTGACAAGATTGTCCAAAATTTCGTAATACAAAATAAAGTCAGTGTAATCCAGATCAAGCTGATTTCTGTGTATACCATCACTGCTTTCCTGACTGTCTGCTTTCAGGTTCGTGTGCTTGATTTTAGCGTTGGGTAAAAATGGAATAGGATGCTCGAAGGCGGCTGAAAAGGCCAAACTGTGATCATCATCTAATTCTGAATTTGTTGGAATCTGCTGAGGATGGTTCATATCCGCATTGTATTGCCAATAATCAATATTTGCTTTTAAAGCAATGACATCTGCATGTCCTTGATTCAAAGCCGCTAAACCTAAAACAGCCCCAATCAGCGTGATTTTTTTCATTTTTTCGTTCCATCGATAGCATTTTTTTTGCATAAAACTTCTTCAGCTTGCTTAAAATATCAGCAGCATCGCGCGCATGATAGCTTGAAAGTGAGCTGATGCAAAACGTTTTTGACTGAGGGAATAGGCGGATATTTCAGACGGTTTTAAACCGCTTGATCATCGTTCAAAAAATCAAATCAAAAGAGGATAAGCATTGGCCTATCGATGTCCGCAGCTGTTTCAGGCAAGACTGCTATCGCCATGTCCAGCGTAAATGAAGTGCCATCAGTGGGGCAGCGGCTGGATTGATCTTTGGACGGCCAGCGCTCAGCATTTTGATTGATAAAACCCAAGGGATTGGCAGTTTAAAAACATTCCTAAAAGTTTGTTAATTTATAAAAAATAATGTATAAAAAATAAGCTGATAATTTGTGCAATTGAATAGAAATATATTATGAATCGTGAATATTTCAGCCATAAATTACAGAAAAATGAATTAAAAAACGGTATTGTTGAACTCATATAAGGGCGAATATCTGGCTAAAACTTTAAGCAAGAATTAGCAGAATTTTCCTGTTTGCAATTGGCCGATATTGCTCAAAAGGCAGTGTGCTCGTTCCAGACATTCAGAATTATTTTTAAGGGTACTTTTTTTGACTGCGAGATAACCCAATAAAAAGCAGCATCTAAAGATGCCTATATCTAGGTGTTCTATGTCAGATAATCGTGAAAGCTGGTCGGCGCGATCAGGATTTATTATTGCAGCTGTTGGTTCAGCTGTAGGTCTCGGAAACATTTGGCGTTTCCCCTATGTTGCCTATGAAAATGGCGGCGGCGCATTTTTAGTGCCGTATTTAATCGCTATTTTTGCTGCCGGTTTACCATTGCTGTATTTAGATTATGCTGTGGGCCATAAGTTCCGTAAGGCGCCGCCTACGGCCTATAAACGGCTCATGAACTCTGAAGCCTTAGGCTGGTGGCAAGTGATGGTGACCTTGGTCATCGGGATCTATTATGCCAGCGTCTTGTCCTGGGCTGGCAGCTACATGTTCTACTCGATTGGCCAGCAATGGGGCACAGATACGCAAAGCTTCTTTTTTTCCACCTATTTGCAAAATGGTGAAGGCTTAGCGCTTGGTTTTGTTCCAACCTTATTTTTTGGATTGGTGATCGTCTGGGCCGTGGTGATGTTCATTTTATATGGCGGCGTACGCCGCGGTGTTGAACTGGCCAATAAAATCTTTATGCCATTGCTGGTGGTGCTGTTTACCATTTTGGTGATTCAGGCCTTGCGTTTGCCTGGCGCATCAGCCGGCTTGAATGCCTTCTTTACCCCAAACTGGGAAGCGATGACCAACTATAAAGTGTGGTTAGCGGCCTTTGGACATATTTTCTTCTCACTGTCGGTGGGCTTCGGGATTATGTTGACCTACGCTTCTTATTTGAAGAAAAAAACCAATTTAACCGGTTCAGGCTTGGTGGTGGCATTGGCCAACTCATCTTTTGAAATCTTGGCGGGGATCGGGGTGTTTGCTGCGCTTGGCTTTATGGCTTACAGCTCAGGTTCTTCAGTACAAGAGGTGGTTTCAGGCGGGATTGGCTTGGCCTTTATTGCTTTCCCTAAAATTATTTCCAGTATGGGAACGGGCGGTGATCTTTTTGGCTTCTTATTCTTTGCGTCATTAACTGTTGCCGGGATCACCTCAATGGTGAGCATCCTGCAGGTGCCGATCGCCGCGTTCCAAGATAAATTGAACTGGTCGCGCAAGAAAGCCGTGACGCTGATTGCAGGCAGTTCAGCAGTGGTTTCGACTCTTATTTTCTCAACTCATAGCGCGATTACCTTTGTCGATATTATTGATTACTTTGCTAATAATATTGGGATTGTCGGCGGCGGCTTGCTGTCGATTATTTTGGTGTCTTGGTTCCGCCGTCCGCTGATGAAGCAGCTGCAAGCGCATGTGAATCAATATTCAAGCTTGAAATTAGGCAAGGGCTGGAACTTCCTGCTCACGGTGATTACGCCTTTATCTTTATCGATTGCTCTGGGTTTAACCATCAAATCGATTATTGCAGAAGGCTACGGCGGTTACGCTGCGCAAATTTTATGGATCGTGGGCGGCAGTACGGTGGCGCTGTTTATTTTGGGCGCAATTGTATTTAGCTGTTTAAAAGACAGCAGCACTGGGGAGGACAACTAAGATGAACACTTCCGCAATGATTATGATGGCGATTTCGATTATTCTGCTCTGGGGCGGCCTGATTTTAGCCATGCTGCATTTGGCGAAACACCCGGATGAGGAAGAAGATTAATCATCAAAAATGAAATAAAAAAGGAACCTTATCGGTTCCTTTTTTATGCGTGATTCTTTAAAGAATCACTGACTAAAAATAAACAATGTTTTAAGCCGTTTTTTCAATACGGCAGTAATAGAAGCCATCGCCAAAATGCGTTTCAGGCAACAGCTGGCGGCCATGAACTTGTTTCAGGCCCCATTTTTCTTCAATGTTAATTTCTTTCGCATCGGTATGATCCGCAAAGAATTGCATCATTTGCTGCTCATTTTCCGCTTTCAGAATCGAGCAGGTGATATACAGCAGCGTGCCGCCCACTTTAAGCTGCTGCCACATGTTGTCCAGAATCTGTTTTTGCAGTTCGACGGTTTGCTGAATGTCGGAAGACTGGCGCAGCAGTCGGATATCCGGATGGCGGCGCATCACGCCAATCGCTGAACAAGGCGCATCCAGCACGATGCAGTCTACAGGCTCATTGGCAGTCCATGACGTGGCGTCTGCAGTAATGATTTCTACATCTGCATGCGCATTGAGTTCAAGCCGCTCTAAATTTTCCGACACCCGCAGCAAACGTTTTGCGTCATGATCCAGCGCAATCAGCTTTTTAGGATCAAAGCGCTCTAGAATATGCGCAGTCTTACCGCCCGGCGCCGCGCAAGCATCCAGCACGACTTTGCCGTTTAAATTCGGCAGCAGCAGGGCGCAGAGCTGCGCATGTTCATCCTGAACCGAAAAACCGCCTTCTTCAAAACCTGGCAGCTGGGTAATATTGGCGGTCTGTTCCAGCACGATGCCAGCCGCAGAAAGATCGCATGGGCGGGCATCAATCTGTTCTTCATCTAAAATTTCAAGATATTCATCGCGGCTGATTTGGCGTTCGTTGACACGCAGCGTCAGCGGAGCGGTCTGCTTCAGATTTTGGCAAAGCTCCGCCAGCTGTTCCGGCCAATCTTTTTTCAGGCGCTTGAACAGCCAGCTTGGCAGGCCATGGCTGGCGTTTAATGCCGCTTGAAATTCTTCAGTTTCACGTGAAACACGGCGCAGGATCGCATTGACCAATCCGCTCATCGGCTCAAAGCCCATTTGCTTCACCGCATTCACTGTTTCAGAAATGGCCGCGTGGGCCGGGATGCGCGTGCATAACAGCTGATACAAGCCCAAATACAGGCAGCTTTCCAGCGCCTCATTGTTCAAAGGCTTGGTCAGCAGCGGCAATGTAATGGCTTTTAATGAATACCACTGGCGCAGGCAGCCCAATGTCAGCTCATGATATAAAGCGCGGTCCCGCTCGGAAACGATGTTGATATGCTGGTTTAAAACCGAGGCCAGAGATTGGCCATTTTGCACCGCCAATAATGTTTTGACGACTTGCGCGCGCAAATTCAAATTTTTTGATGATGATTGAATTTGACTCATGCGAATGTATTTCCTGCTGCTAATTTTTGAGTTTGGTTAACTTGAACGGGGTTGAGGGCTTTGCCGCCTGGCCATTGCAAGCTGGTCAGGCAGATGGCTTTTTCATCGCCGCAAGCGACATGCACGCCGTGCTTATCCAGCAGCAAAATCGTGCCGGCGGCTTTGCCAAAGGCATCTTGTTCGGAAAGCTGTGAATTCCAAACGCGCAAATTATTTTGTTCATCGAGGGCAATAAATGCCACCGGCCATGGATTAAATGCACGAATATTGCGGTCAATCTGTGCCGCATCCAAAGTCCAGTCAATTTTTGCTTCCGCTTTGGACAATTTATGCGCATACACGGTGAAGGCTTCGTCTTGAACTTCACGGCCGTCTAAATAGTGTTTTAGGCTGTCTTCAGATTCGAGCACTTTGACGGTCGCTTCTGCACCTTGTACAGCCAGTTTGTCATGCAAGCTTGCTGAGGTATCTGTGGCTTCAATCGGGCAGATGGTTTTATACATCATGTCGCCTGTATCCAAACCGGCCGCCATTTTCATGATGGTGACACCAGTCTCGGCATCACCGCTAGCAATCGCGCGTTGAATCGGCGCTGCACCACGCCAGCGCGGCAGCAATGAACCATGAATATTCAGACAGCCATATTTCGGGGTGTCGAGCACGGCTTGCGGCAAGATTAAACCATAGGCTGCAACCACCATTACATCGGCATTGAATGCTGCCAGTTCAGCTTGCGCCGCCAAACCTTCTTCAGTTGAAGATTTGAAATGCAGCGGCTGATACACCGGAATGCCGTGTTCTAAGGCCAATTGCTTTACAGCAGAGGCAGTGAGTTTTTGTCCACGTCCAGCTTTGCGGTCAGGTTGAGTATATACCGCAACGATGTCATGTTGAGTGTTCAGCAAGGCAGCGAGTGCTGTTGCGGCAAATTCTGGTGTACCGGCAAAGATGATTTTCAATTCGTAACGCCCGTTTGGTTCAATTCTGTGAGCATTATAACAAAGGATGAAAAAGGAATTTGAGGCATTGGAGAATTGATTTTAAAAATGGATCTTTCCTCTGAATAAATAGCATAAACAGCACTATTTCATAACCCAATTTTGTAAATTTTTAAATTTTAAATAAATTATATTTATATAAAATTTAAAAATTATTCATGAAAGTTTTGTATTGTCCGCTTGGCGATGGCGGTATAGTAGCTTCAGTTCAAAGATTCTTGTCGTCAAATCGTCGCATTTAATCTATCGCCTGATCAGTCCACTGCAAAGAGCAAAAAGCCAGCTTTAAAAACAATGGCTTGGTGTATGATAAGGTTGAAAATTCGACTGATTTCACTGACATGGTCAGTATGATTTAGCCAGAGTGAATCTTCAGGATTCATTTCAAGCTCAAACTTTGTTGGAAATAAAAAATGCCTGACTATCGTTCAAAAACATCGACACACGGAAGAAATATGGCGGGTGCGCGCGGCTTATGGCGTGCAACCGGGATGAAAGATGAAGACTTCGGCAAGCCGATTATTGCGGTTGTGAACTCTTTTACCCAATTTGTCCCGGGTCACGTACATCTCAAAGACTTAGGTCAACTGGTGGCGCGTCAAATTGAACAAGCAGGCGGTGTAGCCAAAGAATTCAATACCATTGCGGTCGATGACGGGATTGCGATGGGGCATGACGGCATGCTGTATTCATTGCCATCACGTGACTTGATTGCGGACTCGGTGGAATACATGGTGAATGCGCACTGCGCTGATGCGATGGTGTGTATTTCCAACTGTGACAAAATCACCCCGGGAATGCTGATGGCGGCAATGCGCTTGAACATTCCAGTGGTGTTTGTATCTGGCGGCCCGATGGAAGCAGGTAAAGTCAAAATCCGCGGCAACGACAAAGCCATCGACTTAATTGATGCGATGATTGTTGCGGCAGATGACAATTTTACCGATGAAGAAGTGGCAGAATACGAACGCTCGGCTTGTCCAACTTGTGGTTCATGTTCAGGCATGTTCACAGCCAACTCCATGAACTGTTTAACCGAAGCTTTAGGGCTGTCACTGCCGGGCAATGGTTCAACCTTGGCAACCCATGCCAACCGTAAAAAATTATTTGAAAAAGCAGGTCAATTGATCGTAGAGATTACCAAGCGTCACTACGAACAAGATGATTACAGCGTATTGCCGCGCTCAATGGTGACCAAAGCATCGTATGAAAATGCCATGACTTTGGACATCGCGATGGGCGGTTCAACCAATACAGTATTGCATTTATTAGCTTCTGCCAATGAAGCAGGCGTTGATTTCACTATGGATGATATCGACCGTTTGTCTCGTAAAGTGCCTGTGCTGTGTAAAGTTGCACCTGCGAAAAATGACGTACATATGGAAGACGTACATCGTGCCGGTGGCATCATGTCAATTTTGGGTGAACTTGATCGTGCAGGCTTGCTCGATACCTCAGTCGGCACTGTACATGAAACCACTTTAAAAGATGCCTTAGACAAATGGGACATCATCCGCACTGAAAGTGAAGAGGTCTATCAATTCTTCCGTTCAGCACCGGGCGGTGTGCCGACGCAAACCGCATTCTCACAAGACCGTTATTATTCACGTTTAGACGGTGACCGTGAAAATGGCGTGATCCGCAATGCTGAACATGCCTTCTCGAAAGACGGCGGTTTGGCGGTGCTTTACGGCAACATAGCATTGGATGGCTGTATTGTTAAAACAGCAGGTGTGGATGATTCCATCCTGAAATTTAACGGGACTGCACGCGTTTTTGAAAGCCAAGATTCTGCGGTAGATTCGATTTTAGGCAACGAAATCAAAGCCGGTGACGTGGTGGTAATTCGCTACGAAGGCCCACGCGGCGGTCCGGGCATGCAAGAAATGCTGTATCCAACCAGCTACCTTAAATCGAAAGGTTTAGGCAAGGAGTGTGCCTTGTTGACTGATGGCCGTTTCTCTGGCGGTTCATCAGGTCTTTCAATCGGTCACGTGTCTCCAGAAGCAGCGGAAGGCGGTGCGATTGGTTTGGTGGAGGATGGCGATTTAATCGAAATCGATATTCCTAACCGTACTATCAACTTGGCTGTTGATGAAGCGACGATGGCAGCGCGCCGTGCAGCACAGGAAGCCAAAGGCTGGCACCCAGTGGAAGAGCGTCCACGTAAGATTTCGAAAGCGCTGAAAGCTTATGCGATGCATACGACCAGTGCGGCGAAAGGTGCGGTACGTGAAATCTAAACTTTAGATTTTTAAATAAAAAGCACTCTAAATAGGGTGCTTTTTTAATTTACATCTACATAAATTGCATTTGATACGTGGAAACGTCATCCGCAACTGTTTGAGGCAACCAGTAATTTAAAAGTGAATGTTTCTGCGATTATTCTTCTAGTTGAAAACAGTTGCCGAGTTTTGTCGGTGAGGTGCATTGCACCGCAAGATGGTTTCCTTGCGAAGCTTCGCATCTCATTTTGCCAAAACAAAAGTAACATACGAGCTCCGAAAATTAGCTTTTATAGAGGTAAGACTCCGTTGTAATCAGCTTTTAAATGAAATAATGGGACAATAATTCTAAGTTATAGAATTCTTCATCTGATTAAAAATAATGTTTCTTGAAGCAACTAAATAAAATTTAATAATTCGTTGATGTCATTAAAATTCTAAAAAAATACAGCCTCGAATAGTAGCTATAATTTATATGCCTTTGTGTAGGCAATTCCTTACTTTTGAAAGATCAAAAGTAACAAAAATCTTTTGTTCTCCTGATATGGCATCCCTGCCATACAGGAAAACAGCGACATCCATGTCGCTTTGTCATGTGATCGAAAAGTGTTGAATACACTAAAATCTCTTTTGTTAGGATGTAATTTCTTTTACATACCGAGCGCTTTCTATACAATCAAATGAAAAGAATCCGCTAAAAGCTGAAGCTTAAAATCAGCCACCGCCAAGGAAAAACAATGAGCAAAGATAATTTAAGAGAACATTCAGCACCTGTTTATGAAGGGATTGAAAATGCACCCGCACGTTCCATGATGCGCGCGACGGGCTTTCAAGATGAAGATTTTACCCGTCCATTTATTGGCATTGCCTCGACTTGGGCCAATGTCACACCATGCAATATGCATATTGATGGCTTAGCGCGTGAAGCAGAAAATGGCGTCAATGCAGCAGGCGGTAAAGGGATTATTTTCAATACCATTACGATTTCTGATGGGATTTCCAACGGCACCGAAGGCATGAAATATTCACTGCTGTCGCGTGAAATCATTGCCGACTCGATTGAAACCGTGGTCGGCTGTCAGGCCTATGATGGCGTGATTGCCATTGGCGGCTGCGACAAAAACATGCCGGGCTGCATTATGGGCTTGGCGCGATTAAACCGTCCGGGGCTGTTTATTTATGGCGGCACCATCAAACCGGGTGCAGGGCATACCGACATGATTTCAGTATTTGAAGCCGTGGGCCAGTATGCCAAAGGTGAAATCAACGAAATTCAAGTCAAGCAAATCGAAGAAGTCTCGCTGCCGGGGCCGGGTTCTTGCGGCGGCATGTATACCGCGAACTCGATGGCTTCAGCGATTGAAGCACTGGGCATGAGCTTGCCGGGTTCTTCTGCGCAGGAAGCTGTTTCGGAAGATAAAATTGCCGACTGTCAGCGCGCGGGCGAAGCGGTGATGAATCTGCTGCGTCTGGACATTAAGCCACGGGATATTATGACCAAAGCGGCTTTTGAAAACTCAATTAAAGTGTTGATTGCTTTAGGCGGTTCGACCAATGGCGTGCTGCACCTGATTGCGATGGCGCATACCGCAGGGGTGGAACTGTCTTTGGATGATTTTGTCCGTATTGGCAAAGACATTCCTGTGGTGGCAGATGTACGCCCATCGGGTAAATATTTAATGTCGGAACTGATTGCGATTGGCGGGATTCAGCCGTTGATGAAGCGCATGCTGAATGCCGGCATGTTGGATGGTTCTTGCCTGACGGTGACTGGTAAAACTTTGGCGGAAAACTTGGCCGATGTTGAAGATTATCCAGAAGGTCAGCAGATTATTCTGCCGTTCGATGCACCGATCAAAAAAGATTCACATTTGGTAGTCCTCAAAGGCAACCTGTCACCGACAGGAGCAGTTGCGAAAATTACCGGTAAAGAAGGACTGTACTTTGAAGGGCTAGCACGGGTGTTTGAAGGCGAGCAGGGCGCGATGCGCGGTATTCTTGATGGCGAAGTGCAAGAAGGCGAAGTGGTGGTGATCCGCGGGGTAGGGCCGAAAGGCGGGCCGGGCATGCCGGAAATGCTGAAACCGACTTCTGCGATTATCGGTAAAGGTTTGGGCCAGTCTGTGGCGCTGTTGACCGATGGGCGTTTTTCAGGCGGCAGCCATGGCTTTGTGATCGGTCACGTGACGCCGGAAGCCTATGAGGGCGGGCCGATTGGTTTAGTGAAAGATGGCGATAAAATTTCCATTAATGCTGAAACCCGGGAAATGACCTGGCATGTATCGGAAGAAGAAATTGCCGCGCGCCGTGCAGTTTGGGTCAAGCCAAAGCCGAATTATACACATGGCGCCTTGGCTAAGTTCGCGAAATTGACTTCAGGGGCTGAGAAAGGAGCAGTTACCGATCTAAATTTAGATGTATAATTGATCATTCCCCAACAAATTGCTATAACCCCTTGTAGTCCCGCAAGGGTTTATTTTTTCGAGGCAAATCTCATGTCACTGTTGCGCCGTTGGTTTGATCCAATCCGATCGAGCTGGTTTTATCAGAAACCGTCTCGTCAAGCGGTGTTACCCACGGAACAAGGTTTAAGCATTTACCTGCGTTTAGATGATGTTTACAGTTACTTAACCGCCCAGCAGCTGCCTCAGCTGGAAGAAATCCTCAGTGATGAACTGAAACCCCTCAAAGTCTATATTTCCAATCAGAGCGGTGAACCGCCCAATCATATGTCTGCTGCAGAATGGCAGCAGTATTGCCTCAACGATGCGAAAATTCTCTCCAAACAGCACCGTTTCAGTTTCCATGACACGCCGGAGCAGCCGACGGCCGAAGCGCTGCATCAGGCGGAAATTATTCTGCGCAATACGCCGCTGCGCGGCCAGGACTTTTTATATTTGCTGGAAGATGTCTTCCACATGTTGTGGCAAAAGCAGTATGGGAAATTGCGCACGCTGTATGCCATGGCCAGCCGCCATCATAAAGCGCAAGATTTTCCGGAACGGATTTTTAATGAAACCCCCGTGCTGGCCAGCTATTTTGAACTTGGTGAACGCAAATATCATGCGGTGGATGATCTGCTGCGTCTAACCCGCCGCCTCAAACAGCAAAAACTGCTGACCGATAATCCGATTTTCTTGATTAATCATATTGAATGGCGCGAGCATTTAATCAGCGATGCAGAAGAGCTGAATGAGATTCAGGCTCTGGACCCTGAGCTGGATTTGTATATTGCGCTGGAAGATCCGATTTCATGGATGCTGCTGGCCTATATCCGTGAGGAACTGGCGGACTATTACAACATTCAGCTGAATGTCTATCCGCTCAGCTATCATGGCCGCGACTGGTTTGACTGGAGTTTGGCAACACGCTTATCCAAGCGTACTGAAGTTAAATTTACCCCGTTTTGCCGTCCGACTGAGGCGGCGACTAAACGGATGGCGCAGCTGTATTACAGCGTGCCGGAAGAGCAACGCATAGAAGCCATGCATCAAATTTTGCAGGCGGTGTGGACGCAGGGCAAAGATCTGTCGTTTAAAGCGCATTTTCAGCAGTTGCAGCAGGAACTGAACATTGAAGCGCTGACCGAAGATGATGTTGAAACGCTGCTGAAAGAAAATGATATGCACTGCGAGATGAAATCTCAGCCGGATTTTCCTGTGCTGGAGCTGCGTATAGAGGGTCAAAGCTATGTATTTAACAGCCTGTACCGCGTTTGGATGATTGAAAGTATTTTCAGTAATGTGTTAGAAGAGAAGTATAAAAGTGAAAATACTGCTGAAAGTGAATCCAGAGAAGATGAAGAAAGAAAAAGTTGAATCCTTAGAACAAGCTCGTGCCCAAATTGATTTGATTGATCAGGGTATTATTGAATTGATTGCAGCGCGTCAATTTTATGTCGATCAAGCTGTGCGCTTTAAGCGTTCCGTACAAGATGTCCAGTCTCCGGAGCGGGTTGAAGCGGTGATTGGTAAAATTCGTCAACAAGCAGACGAACATGGGGTTAATGCGGATATTGTGGAGCGCTTATACCGCGATATGATTCAGCATTTTATTCAGCGTGAATTGAAAGAAATTCGGCCTTAAATTTAAAACTGGTTTACCTCCATATGATGATGATAAAAAAGTTTAATTGGAGTAGTAATACAAGTGGTTTCAGGAGGATGTGATTTTATCGTCCACTATATTTTAAAAGATAGAAATCTTTTTATAACCGTTTCATATATTCCTCCAGTTGCAGCAAAGGATGCCAATAAAATTTTTCCTTTTGCTGATTTACACCTATATAAAGAAAATAATAATCAGTTTGAGTTATTAAGCAAACAAAGATTAAAAACTGATGGTGGTGTATGGGATACAGAACGAGGAAAAGAGCCAGTCGGCTTTTGCAGTATTACGTTGCCTAAACCTGATTTGTCTTTATTGAAGGTTAAATTAAATCTCGGTTATTCATTAGAGTTTGACGGTGGGGGGCTCAATACCTAGTTTTACAAGCCATACATTTACATTGAATTCAGCGGCACGAGAGGTCAAATGATTAGATCAGTTATTCTAGTAAGCATAATCACTTTTTCTAGTGTCGCATGTTCTCAAAATGAAATTCCTGCAAAGGAAAAAGATCAACAGAATTTAAAAGAGGCTTCAAGTGTAGAATTATCTGCTTATGATAAGAAAATCATTGAAAAATATGAGCAGCTTCAAAAAAGTTTCAGAACTCTTGTTCAAGAAGATTTTGTGATTAAACAAAAAGAATTCCTACCCGAAGTTTTGAAAATAAAGGACAAAAAAACACGTGAAAAGTTACAAATGCAAATTTATACAGCTACAGGAATGTATAAAGAAGCTTATGATTTAAATGAAAAATTATTGAAAGAGTCTTTTAGTACAGCACGTTTAGTGACAAAGTGTGAATTAAGCTATTACGCTCAAATACCAAAGCAAGAAATTGAAGCGTGTTATACCGAATTAGCTGCGATTGTACAAAAAAAATTAAAGACTACTCCCAAAAATGACCCTCAATATATTTATGGTGAATGGGGTTATTTATTATTTATGTATAAATCTGGCCATGATGAATATAAACAAAAAATGGAAAATTTTATTCGTTCTACTAAAGATGAAACTGATAAGTACCAATTCCAGAATTCTTATGAAATGGCCATTGAAACCCATAATTGACAGAATATAACTTATAAGAAATTATCAAATTTTCAACTCAGTATCAAAATCTTAATTAAATCTGTTCCAGTGTTTAGCGCATTGGAACAGCTTTTAAATAAATTTGCATACTAAACGCTAATTCTTGGATTAATTTTCCATAATTTTATACAGATTTATGAAAATTTATTTTCTTTCTCTAAAGCCTCAACCTTTCATTGAGACCCCATTCCAAAAACAGTGATTTGTCAAAACAGCTTAATTCAATAGCATAGGGCCAGTTCTTCCACGAGATACACCATGATTGGGTTTGTGATTAGCGTCTTTGCGCTTGCTGGTTTAATTAAAGGCACTATTGGACTGGGTTTGCCTGCGGTATCTATGGGCCTGCTGACGATGGTAATTAGCCCATTTCAAGCGGCAACCTTATTGATCATTCCGTCTATGGTGACCAATTTTTGGCAGCTGTTTGCCGAAGGGCAAGTGCTGCGTTTAATCAAACGCTTTTGGCCTTTGTTGCTGGGTATTATTGTGGGTTCAGTTTGGAGTATTTTCCCCACTTTAGGGCAAAGTGAATTTAACAGTGAAGCCTTGCTTGGCGGCATGCTGGCGCTGTATGGCCTGTATGGATTATTCGCCAAAAGCCTGCCAAATTTTGCGCCGCATGAAAAATGGCTATCGCCGATTATCGGCTATCTCGGCGGGGCGCTCACCGTGGCAACAGGCGTAGTAGTCATTCCCGTTGTGCCCTATTTGCAGGGTTTACAGCTAAAACGTGATGATCTGGTGCAGTCACTCGGATTGGCATTTACCATTTCGACGCTTTGCCTCGCGGTATTCCTCCAGCAAAATCCTGTAGAAGATACCCCAATCGATTATGCCATGTCGGCAATGGCGCTCATTCCTGCATTGATCGGCATGTGGGCAGGGAAAAAAATCCGTTACCGCATTCCTGAACAAAAATTCCGTCAAGTATTTTTTGTCGGACTGATCGCTTTAGGCAGCTATATGATGCTGCATCAATTTCATTTGCTTTAATCTGGATGAACATCCAGCAAGGCCGATTTTTGTGACATCAAAAATTGACTCAAATGCTGATAACTCGTCGGTAAATCATCAAAATTTCGCGCCGTGAGCAGCAATTTACGATTGGCCCATTCGCCCAACAGTTCAACTTGAGCGAAGGCATACAGCGCTTTAAATCGCTGTGCCGCACGTTTCGGCATAATCGCGATGCCGACGCCATTTGCCACCACTTGGGCAATTGCAGCAAAGTTGGGCAGCCGCAGCCGATACTGAATGTCACAGCCAAAATTTTTGGCTTGAGTTTCAATGGACTGCTGCAATGAATGGTATTGCATCAGGCCGACAAAGGGATAATTCAAAATATCAGCGGGCTGTACGGCCATCTGCTGGGCCAGTGGATGCGTAGCAGGGCAGATCAGCACCAAAGGATCATCAGCAAAATCTAAGGTCTGTAAATGTGCGGATTTGAAAAAACCTGAAATTAAGCCCAATTGCGCAGCGCCTTGCTCGATGGCCGCGACAATATCTTTCGACTCAGCTTCAAACAGTTCAATTTGCGTATTGGGATTTTCAACTAAATATTGTGGCAGTAAGAAGGGCAGATATTCACTTTGCGCAGAGGAATTGCACCACAACGTCATGCTGGAACTTAAGCCTTCGGCAAAGGGCTGCATGGCATATTCAAGCTGCTTTCCCTGCTTGAGCATATTTTGCGCATGTTCAACAAAAGTTTGACCGGCCAATGTCAGCTTGACCCCGGTGGCTTGGCGGGTAAACAGGCGTGTGCGGTAGTGCTGTTCAAGTTTTTTAATCCGCTCGCTGGCGGCTTGTAAGGAAATCGCCGAACGTGCCGCGCCTTTGGTCAAGCTACCCGTTTCTACGATATACAGCATCAGTTGGAGGTCAAATAAATCCAGACGCATTCTACAATTTCCTTAAATCATGCCTTATCTTACCGAATTCTGGTGAATAAAAAAAAGCAGCCTTAAGGCTGCTTAAAAGTTCAAAGACATTTGTGAATTCAAATTATTCTGATTTATCGCCGAAGCTGAAGAACCAGTTTAGAATCAATGCTGCGAAGGTTGCAGTACCAATACCGCCGAGGTTGAAGTTGCCAAATTGAAGCGCAAAGTCACCTGTCCCTAAAATAATCGTGACCGCAGCCACCATCAGGTTTTTATTTTTCGAGAAATCGACTTTGTTTTCAATCCAGATTTTCGCACCGGCAATGGTAATCAAACCAAAGACCACAATTGATGCACCAGTTAAAATGGCTTGCGGAATGGTGTGAATAATCGCACCAAACTTCGGTGAAAGACCGAGGAAAATTGCAAAGACCCCAGCAAAGACGAACACGATGGTTGAGTACACGCGAGTCACGGCCATCACGCCAATGTTTTCACCATAAGTAGTCATCCCCGGACCGCCAACACCGCCGGAAAGCGTGGTTGCAACGCCATCGGCTACAAAGGCTTTACCAATGTGCGGATCTAGATTTTCACCAGTCATCGCGCCCACGGCTTTAATGTGGCCTAGGTTTTCCGCAACCAAAATCAAGGCAATCGGTGCAATGATGAGGATGGCATTAAAGTCAAAAACAGGAGAGTGGAACTGTGGAATACCGAACCAAGCGGCTTGTTGTACTGGGACAAAGTTAATTGGTGTGCCATGTCCCATTACATTCGATACGATGTAATAGACTAAATAAGCCATTAATAGGCCGATTAACAGTAGTAAGCGCTGCAACAATCCTTTGGTGAATACTGCAATCGATCCCATGCACAGTACAGTGACCAAGGCCATCCACATATTAAAGTTATTGCCCGCAACACCTTTAATGGTAACTGGTGCAAGGTTTAGACCAATAATCATCACCACAGCGCCCGTGACGACAGGAGGCATCAGTTTTTCAATCCAGCGCGTGCCCGTTGCCATCACAATAAAACCGAAAATGGCATATAAAATACCGCAGGCCATAATCCCACCGGCGGCCATAGCAATATTGGCATTTGGCGCGCCAGTACCTGATGCAGCATAACCGGTTGCGGCAATCACCACCCCAATAAAGGCAAAACTTGAACCTAAATAACTCGGTACGCGGCCGCCTGTCATCAAGAAAAATAGGATGGTACAGATCCCGGACATGAGGATGGCCAGATTGGCATCAAAACCCATGAGGAAAGGCGCTAAAACAGTGGCACCAAACATCGCAAAGGCATGCTGTATCCCCAATACCACGCTTTGCACGGGAGGAAGGTATTCATTGGTACCGACAGGACGTGCATCAATATTGCCTTCATACGGGCGCCATTGGGGAAACCAGTTGGACATAAAATGAGCACTCAAAAGATAAATTGTGCACATCATACGCTTCTTTTTAGAAGATTTAATCGCTTTAAAAAATATTTAGGTTAAATTAATTGCATGAATTTACATATATTTTTACCAATTGGTAAAATTTTTAATCATAAAAATGATTGTTAAATCATGTAATTAATCTGGATGCTCATGCGCTAAAAACCACATAAGTTTTTCTTATTTTATATATTCCAAAAAATTAAAATGAGAAAGCAGCAGGCAAAAAAAGCACACCTAAAGGTGTGCTTTTCATCAGTTGGACATTTAGCCGGTATTACGCAAGCCTGCGGCAATCCCCGCGATACTGACCATTAAGGCATGGTCGACCGGAGTATTTTCTGCCTGACGTTCAGCCAAATAAGCGCGGCGGCGCTTCATTAACTCGGCTTGGAGTAAATGCAGCGGCAGTAAATACGGTTTCCGCACTTTCATCGATTGGTCCAGTACATCATTGCTGCTGAGCAGTTGTGATTCGCCTTTGAGCGCGAGCAAAGTTTGCACTGCATCACGCAGACGTTGACGCAATTCTTCGCCCAGCAGTTTCAGGTCCTCATCATCAGTGAGGTGTGATTCATAATACAGGGCAACATGGCCGTCGGCCTTCGACAGCACCATTTCCAGCATATCAATCAGGGTTTGGAAATATGGCCATTGCTGCAGCATTTCATCCAAAATCTGTTTTTGACCTTGATCAAGCACGTGGTTGATGGCTGCGCCTGTGCCGAGCCACGCTGGGAGCATCAAACGAATTTGCGTCCAAGCGAAGACCCAAGGAATAGCACGTAACGATTCAATCCCGCCACTGACTTTACGTTTGGCCGGACGTGAACCCAGCGGTAGCATTTGCAGTTCCAGTTCAGGTGTCACGGTACGTAAATATTTCACGAAATGTGGATTTTCACGGACGGTTTTTCGATACACCTGTACCGAGAGGTCGGTCATGCTGTGCATGAGCTGACGCCATTCTGGTTTCGGTTCAGGCGGCGGTAAAAGCGTTGCCTCTAACGTTGCTGCGGTATAAATTTCCAAGTTTTGCAGGGCGATGCCTTCCAAACCAAATTTAAAGCGGATCATTTCCCCTTGTTCAGTGACACGGATTGCACCGGAAATTGACCCCGGCGGCTGAGAGAACAGGGCTTGCTGGGTCGGCGCACCGCCACGGCTGATTGAGCCGCCACGGCCATGGAACAAGGTCAGTTGTACGCCATGCTGTTTCGCCACCGCGGTTAATTCTTCTTGCGCGCGGTACTGCGCCCAGTTGGCAGACATAAAGCCGGCATCTTTGGCAGAGTCGGAATAGCCAATCATTACTTCATGTTTGCCTTGAATATGCTGTTTGTACCAATGCATATTGAACAGGGTATTCATGGTGCGTGCTGCGCCATCCAAATCCTTTAAGGTTTCAAACAGCGGAACGACACGTAAAGGATGCTGAATACCAGCTTCTTTTTGCAGCAAAAGAACAGCCAAAACATCACTTGGATGTTCCGCCATGGAAATAATATAGGCGCCTAAGCTTTCAGGCGGCTGCGCTGCCAAAGTGCGCATCGTCGCAAAGACTTCTTGCACATCCGGATGTTCAATTAAACTCTGTTTCGGTTCATTCCAATGTTTTGGCAGCAATGGACGTTTGCTTTGCAGTTCCTGAATCAAGAAATTCTGGCGCGCCTGTTCCGTCCAAGTTTCGAAATTGCCTAGACCTAAATATTCAGTAATTGCAGAAATTGCTTGGCGGTGGCGAGTCGATTCTTGGCGGATATCCAGTTTCAGCAATTCAATACCGAAGCAATTCACGCGGTGAATAAAGTCGAGCAATTTGCCGTTGGCAATTTCCGGCAGACCGCTGTCGATCAATGAACGGTAGCAAACCATCAGCGGTTCAAGCAGTTCATGACGGCTTTTGATTACTTGGCTGTCATCACCATCATCTCCGCGCAGTTTCAGCGCCAGCCAGTTACGTGTCGCTTTAAGGCGTTCGCGGGTATCACGTAAATATTCACGGTACGGTTCTGGGTGGAATTGTCCCAGTGCATCACTCAGTTCTTTGCTGCATTGCTGAATAGACAGTTCCCAACGCAGGTCTTCCATATCACGCAAATATAAATCCGCAGCTTTCCAGCGCGATAACCACAACACTTCTTGGGTAATGTTATGGGTCACATTCGGGTTGCCGTCACGGTCACCACCCATCCACGAAGCAAAACGAACTGGTGCAACTGTCAACGGCAAGGCTTTGCCGCAATGATCCTGTACCATGCCGTCAAGTTCGCGCATGAATTTCGGTACTGCATTCCACAAAGTTTGCTCAATCGTGGTGAAGCCCCATTTCGCTTCATCAACTGGGGTTGGACGGTGCTGACGAATTTCATCGGTTTGCCAAGCTGAACAAATTAATTGTTTCAGGTCATCCAAAACCGTTTTGCGTTCGCGCGGCGTGAGTTTTTGCTGATCCATTTTAAACAGACAATCATTAATATCGTCATATTTTTGAATCAGGGTACGGCGGCTGACTTCAGTCGGATGCGCAGTCAGTACCAATTCAATTTTCAGTTCACAAATTTGTTGGAACAATTGTTCCGCATCAATATTTTGGGTTTTAAATTTTTCAAACAGATGATCCAGCACGTTTGGAGACGGTGCGTTTTCATCAAATTCACTTTTACGGCGACTGCGAACCACGTTGTATTGTTCGGCAATATTGGCAAAGTTCAAAAAGTGGGTAAATGCACGGGTTAGCGGCAGAATTTCTTCATCTTTTAAGTTTAAAAATAATTGTTCGAGCTGTTTTTCCGCTTCAACTTGTCCATCGCGTGCACCCTTCGATAAGGCACGAATTTGTTCTACCTGATTAAACAAATCTTGTCCTGCATGCTGCTTTAGGGTTTCACCCAATAAATTGCCCAGTAAGCGCACATCTTCACGTAATGGAGCATCAATTTGTTGAATCATGTTGTTCTTTCTCCGCTTGTTCCTGTCCCGACTATACCTCGAAAGCACTATGGCAAAAGAGGGTACAGACAAAAGTCGGATGACTTTTGCTTGAAAATTAGCACGTACTGTGCCTTTAGAGATAGATTAATCTGAAATTATTACCGTAAATCAGGTGCTGCCTCCGGTTGGCCATATTTCAGCATAAAGACTTCGATGGCAAAGGCAATGAGGTGCTGTTGTTCCTGTGCGTTGGGAATTTCACGCATGCCGAGCAAGACCTCTTGATGCCGCAGACCGGCCAGCAGCGATACAATCAGTTCAGTTTGAACGGCAGGATCAGCCGCTTGAATAAACTGAAATGCTGCGGCATCACGAAATAATTTTTCCCACACCTGACGTAATTTTAAATGTGAGGCGCGATAAAACTGATCGACTAAGGGGCTATGTTCAGCCGCCAATTCGAGCAGCAGCAAATCCAGTTTAATGGCTTCTGGCAAATTGATGATATCCATCGTCAATTCACACACTTCCTGCAAGGCATGGGGGAAATGACTTTCGGCATGCAAATGACGCGGACGGGTACTGAGGATGTGCTCGCAAGTCTGTTCAATTGCGCAGGTGAACAACGTGGCTTTGTCTTGAAAATGGTTATAGACCGTCAGTTTGGTGACACCGGCATTTTGCGCAATCTGGTTCATACTGGAACCGTGATAGCCCAATTCTAAAAATAATTGTTTTGCTGATTCTAAAATGCGTTGTCGTTTTTCTAGGTCTTTGGGGCGGCCGACGTTCATTTGCTGAAAATATTCCAAAAAAATTGAAAAGGTCATTGATTTTGGATAAATAATCTAATTAATGTACCGCATGGTTTATTAATTAAAAAATAACCAAACTAATGCAAGACTATTCTGCCCTAAAAAAAACGTTTAATTAAGAGCGAACTTCATGAGTACGATTCAGAGCACCGTTGTCAGCATGATCATTGTTTGCAGTGTGACCTTATGGGGATGCAGCAAGGAACAGGCGCAAAGCGAACAGGAAGTTCCTTTTGTGATGGTGACACAGCCGAGCGCAGCCCATTTTGAGCAAAAAAGTTATGCCGGCGATGTGCAGGCGCGTCAGCAAACGGCTTTGGCCTTTCGCGTTGGGGGGCAAATTACCGAACGCTATGTCGATGTCGGCGACCAAGTCCGTGTTGGGCAGGTCTTAGCCAAACTGGATGTGAAAGATGCGCAGCTGCAACTGAATGCCGCACAAGCGCAGTTAGACAGTGCGCGTTCTGCGGCACAAATTGCCGAAGATGAACTCAAACGCTTTAAACAATTACTGCCGCTGAATGCCGTCAGCCGTTCACAGTACGATGCGGTGGAAAATCAGTACAAAGCTGCATTGTCGAATCTCAAGCAAGCGCAATCGAATTATGAGGTGAGCAGCAATCAAACCGGATATAACCAGTTGATTGCCAATAAAAAGGGCGTGATTACTGAACGCAATATTGAAGTGGGTCAAGTGGTGGCAGCAGGGCAGGCTGCATATCAATTGGCGGTTGCCGGTGAGCGCGATGTGGTGATCGGTATTCCTGAACAAGCCATTGACGAGATCAAAATTGGACAGGATGCATGGGTCACTTTGTGGTCAAAACCCGAAGAAAAATTTGCTGGCTTTGTACGCGAAATCAGTCCAGCCGCGGATCAGTCACGCACCTATAGCGTCAAAGTGGCCCTGCGTGAAGGGAACAGTACGATTCAGCTTGGACAGAGTGCACGGGTATTTTTAACCCAAGCACAGCACAATGTGATTCATGTTCCGCTATCGAGCGTATCTGCCCAGGGTCAGCAGGCCTATGTGATGGTGGTCAATGCGGACAACAGCGTGCGTAAAGTGCCAGTGACTTTGGGCGAATATGGCCGTGACAGTGTGCCAGTGCTCAGCGGTCTCAACGCTCAGGATTATGTCGTGGTTGGTGGCGTACATTTGCTGCGGGAAAAGCAAAAAATTCATCCGATTGACCGTGATAACCGCGCTGTTCATATTCAGGCAGGAGCGAAAGAATGAATTTCAACCTGTCAGAGTGGGCGCTGAAAAATAAGGGCCTGATTCTTTATTTTATGATTCTGCTGGGCATTATTGGGATCGTGTCCTATTCCAAATTGTCCCAAAGTGAAGACCCGCCATTTACCTTTAAGGTCATGGTGATTCAAACCTATTGGCCGGGTGCAACAGCCAAAGAAGTGTCGATGCAGGTCACCGACCGCATTGAAAAAGAATTGATGACCACGGGGCAGTATGAACGCATCATGGCCTATTCACGGCCAGGTGAATCGATGGTGACTTTTGTCGCCAAGGACAGCCTGCGTTCGCAGCAAATTCCAGATGTTTGGTACACGGTGCGTAAAAAGATCAATGACATCAAACATCAGCTACCGTCTGGGGTGCAGGGGCCATTTTTTAATGATGAATTTGGCGATACCTTCGGCAACATTTATGTGCTGACCGGCAAAGACTTTGACTATGCCACCCTGAAGGAATATGCCGACCGTTTGCAGCTACAATTGCAGCGGGTCAAAGATGTGGCCAAAGTTGATTTGATTGGGCTGCAAGATCAAAAAATCTGGATTGAAATTTCCAACACCAAAGCCACACAAATGGGCATTCCGGTCACAGCGATTCAGCAGGCTCTGCAACAGCAAAATACCGTGGCGAGCGCAGGTTTCTTTGAAACCAACTCCGACCGTATTCAGGTTCGAGTCAGCGGCAATCTGCACAATATTGATGAACTGCGCCAAATGCCATTGCTGGTCAATGACCGCACCATTCAACTCGGTGATGTGGCGGAGGTGTATCGTGGCTTTAGTGATCCACCACAGCCGCGTATGCGCTTTATGGGGGAAAATGGTCTCGGCATTGCCGTGTCTATGCGTAAAGGCGGGGACATTCTCGCGCTCGGTAAAAACTTGGAAACCGAATTTGCCCGATTGCAAAAAACTTTGCCGCTCGGGATGGAACTGAAAAAAGTGTCCGATCAGCCGGTTGCCGTGAAGCGCAGCGTTAATGAGTTTATGAAAGTTTTGGCCGAAGCGGTGATTATCGTCCTGCTGGTCAGCTTTTTCTCCCTTGGTTTCCGGACTGGCCTCGTGGTGGCTTTTTCCATTCCCTTGGTGCTGGCGATGACCTTTGCCGGCATGCAGCTGTTTGATGTCGGCCTGCATAAAATTTCCCTCGGTGCGCTGATTCTGGCACTGGGCTTATTGGTCGATGACGCCATTATTGCCGTCGAAATGATGGCGATTAAAATGGAGCAGGGCTATAGCCGATTGCAAGCCGCCGGACATACTTGGCGGACCACGGCATTTCCAATGCTGACCGGAACGCTGATTACTGCAGCCGGTTTCTTGCCGATTGCGACTGCGGCGTCCAGTACCGGTGAATATACCCGTTCGATTTTCCAAGTGGTGACCATTGCCTTAATTGTCTCGTGGTTTGCCGCCGTGCTGTTTGTCCCGTATTTGGGTGACAAATTACTGCCGGATTTCAATCAAGAGCTGATTCAAAAAGCGCCGTGGTATCAACGCTTGTGGGCGCGACTACGCAAACAGCCAGCGCCGCAGCCGATCGTGGATCATGCCGGTGAGCATCACGATCCTTATCAAACCCGGTTTTATCAACGCTTCCGTGGTTGGGTAAATACCTGTGTGACCTATCGCAAAACTGTAATTGCCACCACGGTCGGTATTTTTATCCTGTCCATTTTGATGTTTAAAACCGTGCCGCAGCAGTTTTTCCCGCCGTCGAACCGCGCCGAAATTTTGGTGGATTTGAAGCTGGAAGAAGGGGCATCGCTAAAAGCCACCGAAGCGGCGGTGAAAAAAGTCGAAGCCTTTTTATCGAAAAAAGAGGGCATTGATAACTTTGTGGCTTATGTGGGTACCGGTTCGCCACGTTTTTATCTACCGCTCGATCAGCAATTGCCGCAAGCCAGTTTTGCTCAGTTTGTGGTATTGGCATCGTCTTTAGATGACCGTAATGAAATCCGTCAGGCTTTGTCAGAAGAAATCCGCAAACTGCTGCCTGAAGTGCGGACTCGTGTATCGCTGCTTGAAAATGGCCCACCTGTCGGTTATCCATTGCAGTTCCGGGTCTCAGGTGAAGACCTGACGCTGGTACGCGAATGGGCGCAGAAAGTCGCAGCCACAGTCAGTGAAAACCCAAACAGCACCAATGTGCATTTGGATTGGGGTGAGCCGAGCAAAGTCATCCAATTGGATATTGACCAAGACCGTGCGCGTCAAATGGGGGTCAGCAGTTTGGATCTGGCCAATTTCCTCAACAGCTCCATCAGTGGCGCGGTGATTAACCAGTACCGCGAAAAACGTGAGCTGATTGAAATCCGCATGCGGGGCGATCAAGCCGAACGTTTGGATGTCGGCTCACTCAGCAGTTTAGCCGTGCCAACTGCAAAAGGCGGCTCGGTGCCTTTGGCGCAAATTGCAAAAATTGAATATCGATTTGAAGAGGGCCTGATTTGGCATCGCAACCGTTTGCCGACCATTACCGTGCGCGCAGATATTCGCAGTCATTTACAGCCGGCGACGGTGGTGGGCGAGCTGCAAGCGCCGTTTGATCAGCTGCGTGCCGAAATGCCGAATGGCTATTTATTGCAAGTGGGCGGTACGGTGGAAGAATCAGCGCGCGGTCAGACGTCAGTCAATGCCGGTATGCCCTTATTTTTAGCCGTGGTGATGACCTTATTAATGATTCAGCTGCGCAGCATGTCGCGTGCAGTGATTGTATTTTTAACTGCGCCGCTCGGCATTATTGGTGTGGTCTTATTCCTGTTATTGTTCAATAAACCTTTTGGTTTTGTGGCGATGCTCGGCACGATTGCGCTGTCGGGCATGATTATGCGCAACTCGCTGATTTTGATTGATCAGATTGAACAGGATATTCGATCAGGGGAGTCGGCGTGGGATGCGATTATCAATGCCACCGTGCGCCGTTGCCGGCCAATTGTACTGACTGCATTGGCCGCTGTACTGGCGATGATACCGCTGTCACGCAGTATTTTCTTCGGTCCGATGGCGGTTGCAATTATGGGCGGATTAATCGTGGCGACACTGCTGACCTTATTTTTCCTGCCTGCATTGTATGCGCAGTGGTTTAAGGTAAAAAAAATTCAGCACAATCCATAAAAGTGGGTGCGAAATATTGTTTTTTTCAATATAGTAGCACTTAATCTTTATAGATAATTTTAATAAATAATTCACTGCGCGCATGCAAGGATTTTGGGGGCAGTATGAGGTTGAATCAGACATGACGACAGACAATATCATCAAGTATCGCCGCTATCTCGCGATTTCTTATGTCTTCATGTTTTTGGCGCTGTTTACCGTAATCAGCAGCCTGTTTGCCTATTGGTTTGCCCGCAAAGTGGCGCAGCTGGATTCAGCTGAAGTCTGGATGCAGGCGCAGGCGCTCTGGATCATGCGGACGGTGCTGATTTATATCATCATGGCCATTTTTGCAGCGCTGTGGTTTATCCCGCTGTTCTTCTATTACTGGGACACCTATTTATGGGTGACGGGCTGCACTGTGGCCGGCGTGGTATTTTCCGGCATCGCCTTCTTGTATTTACTGAATGCCTGGATTAAAGGCGTCACTAAATTTTTCAAAAATAAAGCGGTTTTCTAATCCTGCAGAAATTTTTCAAGCTATCCCCCTTGTAAAAGACGGTATGACCCCAATTTATACCGCAGTTGAGTATTAATTGAATTCCGTGAGGAGCATCGCCAGACATGGCTAAACGTGATTATTATGAGGTTTTGGGTGTCGCTAAAACCGCTAGTGATGATGAAATTAAAAAAGCCTACCGTAAGTTGGCGATGAAGTTCCATCCAGACCGCAACCCAGACAACCCGGAAGCTGAAGAAAAGTTTAAAGAAGCTGCAGAAGCCTATGAAGTGCTGTCTGATGGCGAAAAACGCAGCATGTACGACCGCATGGGCCATCAAGCTTTTGAAGGCGGCATGGGCGGTGCAGGCGGCGGTTTTGGCGGCTTCAGCGCAGAAGATATTTTCAGCCAGTTCGGCGACATTTTTGGCGGCGCATTTGGCGGCGGCGGCCGAGGCCAGCAGCGCGCGCGCCGCGGTTCGGACTTGCGCTATGTCATGGAACTCACCCTTGAAGAAGCGGTGAAGGGCGTGAAAAAAACCATTACTTTCACAGCGCCAGCGCCTTGCGATGCCTGTGACGGCAAAGGTTCAAAAAATCCAAATGATGTTGAAACCTGTAAAACCTGTCATGGCGCGGGTCAAGTGCGCATGCAGCAAGGCTTCTTCTCGGTGCAGCAAACCTGCAGCACCTGCCGCGGCCAAGGCAAAATCATCAAGAACCCATGCGGCAAATGTCATGGTTCTGGGGTGTCTGACCGTCAGCAAACTTTGGAAGTCACTATTCCAGCGGGTGTGGACAATGGCGACCGCGTACGCTTAAGCGGCAAAGGCGAAGCGATCCGTGACGGCCAGTCTGGTGATCTGTATGTAGAAGTGGTGGTGCGTGAGCACGAAATCTTCCAGCGTGACGGCGCCGACCTGTATATGGACGTGCCGATCAGCATTGCTGATGCGGCATTAGGCAAAGAAATTCAGATCCCGACTTTGGACGGCCGTGTCAGCCTGAAAATTCCTGAAGGTACGCAAACCGGCAAACTGTTCCGCTTGCGCGGCAAAGGCGTGAAGCCTGTGCGCACCAGCATGCAGGGTGATTTGCTCTGCCGCATTGTGGTGGAAACGCCTGTGCATTTGACTGCGCGTCAGCGTGAATTGCTGAAAGAGCTGCAGGACACCATGGATGGCGAAGGCAGCAAATCATCGCCGAAGAAAAAATCATTCTTCGACCGCTTATTTGATTAATCCGCTTAAACCGCTGCCCATAAAAAAAGAGCCTGCATCATGCAGGCTCTTTTTTTACGGGCAGCGGCCATCAGGCTGATGGCCGCTGCCCGCGCGGATTTCAAACTGCGCCGTTTATTTGGATGGCATTGCTTTGATTAAGTCTTCGTAGCTTAAATCTTTCTTTTGAATGATCTTGATGCGCAGCAGCTGATGTTTCGCTTCCGCTTCATAACCGTTGTACGCCAGCATTTTGGCATACTTGGTCAGGTTATAATTGGTTGGATAGCTGCGCACCAGTTTTTCAACATCATCCAATTGCGCTTTGCTCATGGCCTGATACGGGTTCATGCGGATAAAGTTAATCCGGTGATCAAACTCACTGAGCAGGTAAATGCGGTCATTGCGGGTGATTTTCTCCGGCGTTTTTTCAAAACGCGCTGACTGATCCATCTTCGGCACCGCTACATCATAATCGCGGTAAATCACCGCCAGGAGAATCAGCCCGCAGATCAAGGCGGCGCGCATAAAAATAGGCGGCAGGGTGATGGCGGCGGCATCGGTTTTTTGCGCCAGGATGGTGCCGATCACAAAGCCCATCGGCAGCAGGAAATACGCGTAGTTTTGTGGAAATTCCAGCAGCGCATGAATCACAAAAACGCCAACCATCAGCACGCCAATCACGGATGAAGCCGATTGCACGCGTTGATGCAGCTGCAGGCCCAAATAGCCGAAATAGGCCAAAAATGGCAGTCCGATCAGCACGCCATTCCACAGCAGGAAATCTAAAATGAAATTATGCGCGCTGCGCACCCACACCGGGCCTGGGAAGGTATCCGAAATGAATACGAAGGCGGTGCTGGTTTGATACCAGCCATAGCCAAACCACGGCTGCGCGGCTGCAGCATGCGTCATCTGCTGCCAGATCGCCAGACGCGACATATCGCCGCCGGCGCGCTGCGCCACATCACGGCTTTCAATCAGCTGCATGCCAGAGGTTTGAGCCAGCCATTGGCTGATTTCCGGCAGGCAGAAAATCAATCCAATAAAACCGAACAGCCAAAGCAGGTTATAGCGCCACGGCAGGCGGATGATATGGCGGTACTGCTGATAAGACAGATACAGCATGATGGCGATGCAGGCGACCCATGAGGTGCGTGACTGGCTCAGTGCGACCCCAATGAGCATCGGCAGTGCGGCCAGCACCAGCCATTTTGTCGCTGCCGCTTTCTTTTCATACAGATACAGGCAGGCCAGCAGCGCCATCAGCAGGAACGTGCCCATATTGTTGGGCTGGGCAAAATTGGCAAACGGACGGGTGCTGCCGCTGATGTTCATCATGATCCAGCCCAGCGACGCATCAAAATTCAGCCATTGGCAGATGGCGACCAGGCCAGTAGCAACCCCGCCGGCCAGAAAGGTATAGCTTAAATACTGAAAGGTTTTTTCACGGCTGGCCTGATCGCTGCAGAGGCTGTAGCCGATGGCGATGGCGATCCAGAATGAAAAGACATAAATAAAGCTCAGCAGCGCGATGCTGAAATAATAGACATGGCCGAAGGCGAATTGCAGCAGCGGGATCAGCGCCAGCCCGAAGATCGGCAGGGTGATTTTCGGCAGCCGAATCGGCTGTTTCCAGCAGGCTGCGGCTAAGGCAAACAGCGCAAAAAACGTGTACAGCTCACCCAGATACGTGGCCCAAGGGCGGTAATGAATCGGATGCAGCCATGCAATAAACATAAAAATTGCAGCGAGCGCAAACAGGAAATTTCTCATGCCTGATCATCGTGGAAAAAACCTGCATATGATACATCGAAACGCGCCTGATTTAAAAAACGCCGTGCCGTCCGCCTGAAGCATTGGCAGGCCGCGCGGAAAGCGCATGATCCGCGGGCAGAAATTTCAGGTTTTTTCTGCATGGAACTTAGCCAAGTTCAGGAGTTTTGCTATAGTAAGAGCAATTTCGAATCAGCATCAGGAAAATGTTATGTCAGCACATCCGCGCATTGGGGTCTTGGGAGCAGGCGGCCGTATGGGGCGCATCTTAATTCAAGCGGTACAGCAGGCCGGCTATCAATTGGCCGCGGCGGTTGAACGCCCGGAAAGCAGCCTGATTGGCGCAGATGCCGGCGAGCTGGCAGGCATTGGCGCGATTGGCGTCAAAGTGGCGGGCGGTTTAGAGGCTGTAATCAACGATTGTGATGTGGTGATTGACTTTACCGCGCCGGTAGCGACGGCGCATCATCTGGAATTGTGCCGCAAAGCGGGTGTCGCGATTGTGATCGGCACAACAGGCATGAGTGATGAGCAGAAAGCTTATTTAGAAGAAACTGCAACTGAAACACCTGTCGTGTATGCAGCCAACTATTCTGTCGGTGTCAACGTGTCAATCAAATTGCTTGAGTTGGCATCGAAAGTGTTTGGCGACACAGTGGATATTGAAATTGTGGAAGCGCATCACCGCCACAAAGTCGATGCGCCGTCAGGTACAGCGCTCATGTGGGGCGAGGCGATTGCTGATACTTTAGGCCGTGACCTGAAAGAAGATGCGGTGTATTGCCGTGAAGGCCATACAGGTCCGCGTGAGCGCAAAACTATCGGTTTCCAGACCATCCGCGGCGGCGATATTGTCGGCGAACATACCGCGATGTTTATTGCCGATGGCGAACGTGTGGAAATTACCCATAAAGCCACCAACCGCATGAACTTTGCATCAGGCGCGGTACGTGCTGCAGCATGGGTGGTGGGCCGTGATGCGCGTAAATATGATATGAAGGATGTGCTTGGATTTAATGATATTCAAGTATAAATCTCATTAAAAATCCGCTATAACAAGAATCTAAAACTAAAAAAAGACGTATCAGTGGAATGAAAAAAGTCATCTTGACGGCATGCGCTGCGGCATTGGCAGCGCATGCTGCGCCTGCAGAGAATGCAAAATTAACGATCAGCAAAAATAATATTAAAGTCTGGACTTATCAGGACAGTCAGAATCCCGTAATGATGTATAAGGCTGAAACCACGCTGAATGTACCGATTGAGCAGGCTGTCGCGCTGGTTTTGAATGTCGAGCATGCAGTGGACTGGGTGCCGTTTTTAGGGCAGATGAAAATGCTGTCCCGTGACGATAAAAAAGGCGAATTCCTGCTGTATATGGTGCTGGATTTTCCATTTCCGCTGAAAGACCGCGATTTGGTGGTGCAGGGCAAAATGTTCAAAGATGCGCAAGGCGTCATCAGCATTCAAAATAAGGCGCTCAAAAAGGGCTATGCGCAGAACAGCAATTATGTGCGTTTGACACAGTATGAGGGCGATTGGGTTTTTCAAAAGCTCGGCCCGCAGAAGGTCAAAGTATCCACCTATGGCTATGCCAATCCTGAAGGCTCGATTCCGCTGCCGGTGGTGAATATGTTTGTGCAGCAGCAACCTTATCAGATGCTGCAGAAAATGAAAGCGGAACTGGCAAAACCGCAAGGGCCTGCTGAACTGCCGGCCATTTTGAAATAGCCCGCATGCACGCGGTTCAATCTTGTTTAGGCTGAGTCTTTTGTTGATCCGGTAGGCTGAAAGCGGTGATGGTTTTCAGCTGCAGAGGTTCAGGCAGTTCAATGCTTAACTGCGCGACAGTATTTCCCTGCTGAGGATCAGATAATTTCAGCTGAAACTGGCGCGCGGACAGTTGTTCACAGGCAAAGTGCAGTTTCTGCTGATACGGCAGTAAATTCATATTGTTTGAGCTTTGCGCTCTATAGATATATAAACGCTGGCTTGATGCACTGTAGAGCGTGGGCTGAACTTTCCACAACTGATAATGTGTCAGTTTTTGAGATTTTAAAAATCCATCAATGAGGGCGCTGCAGATAAAATTCTGCTGCTGTGCTATGGCATTCGGCTTTTGAGGCTGGCAGGCTAGAAGGCCAAGGCTTAAGCATAGCGTGAAAGTCATTGTTATTGTTTTCATAAATCTCTCCTGTATCTGATTGAAAAACTGTACAGCAAGCTTAGAACTGTTAATATTTTGGGTACAGATACAGTAAATATTAAAAAATGGGTACAGTATGGCTTTTCAGTACCAGCAGCTGGCGCAGCAGATCACACAGAAAATATATGCCGGGGAGCTCAGTGCAGATCAGCGCCTCAGTTCCTTGCGCCAGTTTGCAGAGCAGCAGCGGATCAGTTTGAATACAGCAAAGAGCTGCTATGAATTGCTGGAAGCCAACGGCTTGATTTATGTCAAAGCGAAGTCAGGCTACTTTGTGCAGAGTCAAACCTCTGGCCGTGAAATCGCAGTGCCTGAGCATTCGGACTTTCCGCCGAAAATGCGTGAAATTTCAAATTTGGAACTGCAAATCCAGATTCAGGAAGCAGCCATTAACAGCAAGCTGATTCATTTGGGTTCGATTCAGCTTTCTCCCAATCTGGTTCCTGCCAAGGCGCTGAGCCGTTCGATACAGCGTGCGCTGAAATGCTGCAGGCCCGAAGATTTTTTATACAGCAACCGGCAGGGGCATCTGCGGCTGCGCGAAGCGCTGTCTGCCCATTGGTCTGAAGATGGCTTTCATCTTGCCCCTGAGCAGATTTATATCAGCAATGGCTGTATGCCTGCGCTGTCAGTTATGATTCAGAGCTTGAGCGCAGAAGGGGACAGCATTATTGTCCCGACGCCAAATTATAATGGCCAGCTGCAGCTGTTGGCTTTACTGAAACGTAAAATTATTGAAATTCCTGCAGATACTGAAGGCTTTGATTTGGAGCGGCTAGAACAGGCGATGCGGCATTCGGGCGCGAAAGTCTGCCTGCTTACCGCGAATTTCCAAAATCCGCTGGGCTTTTGCCTCAGCAATGCCGCCAAGCAAAAGATTGCACAGCTGGCAGCTAAATATCAATGCTATATCATTGAAGATGATATTTATGCCGAGTGCAGTTTCAGCGCACAGCGGCCGCTGCCGATTCAATACTGGGATCAGCAGGGTTATGTAGTTTACTGTGGTTCGGTGTCCAAATCGTTATCGCCTTCTTACCGTTTAGGCTGGTTCTGCCTGCCGCCACGGCTGAAGTATTTGCATGCCAAACTGATTATTCAGAATGTTTCAGTCAATACGCCGCTGCAGCTGGGGTTGGCGGATCTGATTTACAGCCGGGCATACCGCCAGCATTTGGGCCAGCTGCGCCCCAAATTAATGAAGCAGGTAGAGCAGTACCGGCAATTTATCGCTCAGGCTTTTGCCGGCACGGCTTTGAGAATCAGCCATCCTCAAGGCAGCTATGCGTTATGGCTGCAGTTTCCTGCGCATCTGGATGGTCTGGCGCTGTACCAGCATGCGCTGCAGCAAGGCATCAATATTGTGCCCGGACTGCTGTTTGGAGAAGGTAGCCGCTATAACAACTGCATCCGCTTGAATGCCGGACATGAATTGTCCGCAGATGTTCAGCAGGCGATCGTGCAGCTGGCGCATTGGGTTAAGAATGCGCTTTCAGCCGCCGCATAAAGCGCCGTTTATGGCTTGGGGTGGATAAGGCCTGAATACGCAGGCCGAAAAAAGCCTGCTTGAGCAGCAGGCTTTTTCTGATTCGAGTGCAGCCGCTTAAAAATCGGCTTTCAGCACCACACGGTAGCGGACATGGCCGGCATGCAGCCGCTCAATGGCCTCATTAATCTGCGACATCGGGAACAGTTCAATCTGCGGCGCGATATTTTTGCGGGCTGCAAATTTCAGCAGCTGGCGCAGCGCTGCAGGCGAGCCTGTCGGTGAACCCGTGACTGATTTAGCGCCGCTGATCAGCGCGCCTGCAGGGATTTGCATCGGTTCCAGCGCTATGCCCAGCATATGAATGGTGCCGTTCGGCGCCAGGGCGGACAGGTAAGCCTGCCAGTTCAGCGTGACATTCACTGTGCTGAGCAGCAGGTCAAACTTGCCGCTTTGCGCTTTCAGTGCATCAGCATCCCGGCTGTTGACCACATGATCTGCTCCCATGGCTTTCAGTTCATCGGTTTTATCCAAGCTGGAGGTAAAGGCGGTAATTTCACAGCCCCATGCTTTCAGCAGCTTAATGGCCATATGGCCGAGCCCGCCAATGCCGATCACGCCCACATGGTGAATGGCCTGAATCTCGTGCTTTAAAATCGGGTCAAACACCGTAATGCCGCCGCAGAGCAAAGGCCCGGCAGATTCAGGATCTAAATCATCCGGCAGCGGAATGGCCCATTGCCAGCCGGCGCGGACTTTATCGGCAAAGCCGCCTGCATGGCCAACGATGGTGGCGGTTTTACCACCGGTGCATTGGACTTGGCGGCCCGATACGCAGGGATCGCAATGCTGGCAGCTTTCGGCCGTCCAGCCGATGCCGACGCGCTGTCCTAATTTTAAGCCTTTGGCTTCAGACCCGAGCTGTGAAATTGTGCCGATAATTTCATGGCCGGCAACCACAGGATAAACTGATGAGTTCCAGTCATTATTGATCACGGACAGGTCTGAATGGCAGAGGCCGCAGTATTCGACTTGGACTTCAATCTGGTGCGGAAGCAATTCTCCGGCATCAAACTGATAGGCTTGCAAAGCTTCACCCGCCTGCATGGCGGCATAGGCACGAATGGTATTGTCACTCATTTCAGAATTCCTTTTATACGGTGCTCGGGTGCTTAAATGCACAATGATTTTCATGATCATTGACCATGCCCACGGCCTGCATAAATGCATAGCAGATGGTTGGGCCAACAAATTTGAAGCCTTTCTTTTTCAGCGTTTTAGACATGTGCAGGCTTTCGGCGGTTTGCGCCGCCGCCATGCGGTAATCCGGCACATCATTGTCCAAAATCTGCTGCTGGGTAAAGGACCAGAGGAATTCAACAGGATCGATGCCGTCCTGCTTCAGCTGCAGCCACGCTATCGCATTGCTGCGGATAGCCTTGAGCTTGCCGATATGCCGGATGATGCCTGCATCCTGCACAATCTCCGCCAAGGCTTCGTCACTGAGCTGGGCAATGGCGCTGATGCTGTGCCGGAAAAAGTGCTGCCGGTAGGCTTCGCGCTTTTTTAAAACGGTAATCCAGGACAGCCCCGCCTGCTGGCCTTCCAAGCACAGCATTTCGAATACATGCGCTTCACTGCGTTCAGGGCGTCCCCATTCCTGATCATGATATGCGATATAGAGCGGGTCATCGGAGCACCAGCCGCAGCGTTGAATCGTCATGTCTCATGCTCCTGTAAAAAGGGCTTAAAGCTGGAATGCTGTCCATTGATCGGCTTGGTTATCCCAATACGACAGTTCCGCCTGCGGCAAATCAGTGAATTGAATCCAGACATCCTTGCCGGCTTTGTCGGCATAGCCCGTGCTGATCAGCAGGGCCTCTTCGGTAATTTCCATAATCCAGCCTTGATAGCTTTGCCCAGCTAAGACAATTTTTTGCTGATTGCCTGATTCCGCAAATTCGACTAGACGGTTGATCAATGCTTCTGACATGAATATTTCCTGATAATTAGCGTAAATAGGGGTATGGGTTGACTGCGCCTCGGCCTTTGCCATTCAGGTAAATGCCGTAATGCAGATGCGGCGCAGTGCGGCGCGCATTGCCTGTATTGCCGACATAGCCGATGAACTGGCCTTTTTTCACGCTGTCTCCGACATTCAGGCCGCGTTTATGGCTGTCTAAATGCGCATAGTAATGCCATGATCCGCCGGGCCCCATCACCCAGATCACTTTACCACCCAAATTGTTATTGCGTAAGTCAGCAATCAGGCCATCGGTTGCGCTGTACACTTTTGTTCCACGTGGAGCCATAATATCAATGCCTTCATGCGCGCGGCCCTGACTGCGCGATGCGCCCCAAGTATCGGTCAGCTTTTTGCGCTGAACACCGTCGACAGGAACAGGCAGGCTGTCAGAGAGGCGCATGTTTTTCAGCCTCAGCACCTGATCTGCCGGCAAGGCGGAAGAGGGCGGGCGTTTCGGCGCAGTGGTGCAGGCAGCCAGCAGGATGATTTGAAATCCAAGAAAGGCGAGAGCAATCTGGCGGAGCACGTCATTTTCCTTCATTCATTATTGTGTGGGGGATCGCCGTTGAGGCTTGCCCAGACTATGTCACAGATTGACGGCCGAGATCAATTTTTTCATGGCGGTCGGAATGCCCAGCGCAATGGCTTGATCCGGGCTGAGCCATTGCCCATTCAGCTCAATAGCGGCATGCTCTTTTTGCTCGGCAGGCAGTTCAAACACGGCCGCATCCAGCAGCCAGGTAAAGTGGGTAAAACTATGTGAAATCTGAGTGCGGGCATGGACCGGCTTTAAGCCCAAACTCTGCGCTTGCTGCAGCAATTCCTGCGGCTGATCAAAAATCGGCAGGCACCAGAGCCCGCCCCACAGGCCGCTGCTGGGGCGCTGGAGCCAGAGCCATTCATTGTCGCAGCGGATCAGCATGACGTCCGCCTGCTTAATGGGAACGGCTTTCTTGGGTTTTTTAACGGGCAATTCAGTTTCAATGCCTTGCTGATGCGCTTTGCACTGCTGCTGCATCGGGCAATACAGGCACAGCGGTTTTTTCGGGGTGCAGACGGTCGCGCCTAAATCCATAATGGCTTGAGTATAGTCATGATTGCGCTGTTCTGGGCAGAGCTGTTCCGCCAAGGCCCACATTTCACGTTCATGCTGCGGTTTGGACAGATCATCTTCAATGGCAAAAAAACGCGCCAGCACGCGCTTGACATTGCCGTCCATAATTACGCCGTATTGGCGCAGTCCCAGCGACATCAGCGCGCCAGCGGTAGAAGGGCCGATGCCGGGCAGTTCAATCCACTGTTCGAGCGTGTCTGGGAAATGGCCTTGCCGCGCAACTATGCCGGCAGCTTTATGCAGGTTGCGCGCGCGGGCGTAGTAGCCTAAGCCTGCCCAGTAGGGCGCCACATCATCCCACTGCGCTTGCCCAAGATCCTGCACCGTCGGGAAGCGCTGAATAAAGCGCTCAAAATACTGCAGCACCGTTTTGACTTGCGTCTGCTGCAGCATAATTTCAGATACCCAGACTTTATAAGGATCATCGGCAACCTGCCAAGGCAGATCATGGCGTCCATGCACATCAAACCAAGACAGCAGGGCATCTGAAAATACAAACATAGAATTGAACAGCGAACAGAAAAACTGCCTCAGTATACATGGAAATATTTACCCAGATTCCAGCAAAAGCGGAATATTGCAGGATGCCGGCGCAGAGACGAAAAAGGATCCGAAGATCCTTTTTTCATGGCTGGAAATCAGTTGCTGAAGCCCCAGCGTTCATCCAGCGCCAAAGTCTGATTTTCATAGCGCGGGATAATATGGATATGCAGATGTTCGCTGTTTTCGCCAAATACGGTGCCGTCATTGAAGCCGATATGGAAGCCGGTCGGATGATGGCGCAGCGTCAATTCATTTCTGGCCTGCTCCAGCAAAGACATCATGCTTTTACGCTCTTTATCGGTAATTTCAAAAAAAGAGCTGACATGGCGCAAGGGAATAATGACGCTATGCCCTTTTGACAGGCTGTGAGGTTCAGGCAAGATGACGCCAAATTCGTTCTGTGCAATGACATCATATTCATCATAATTGCAGTAAGGGCAGTTTTTGTCAGTCATTGTTCAATCCTCCAGATCATTATTCAAATTAGGTTCATGCAGCAAGGATGCTGATCATTTCAGCCGGCGGTCCAGCAGTTCATACATGGCTTCCAGGCTGGCTTTTTCAGCTGCAGCGTTATAGCCTAAATCAACACCGTTGGCTTTGGCGCGCTCGTCAGCTAAAGGGTTGCTGAAGCCGTGTTTGGCATCTTCAAAGATAATCACTTCATGCTCGACCTTGGCGGCATGCATTTCCTGACGGAATGCGGCGACATCATCAAAGCTGACCATGCTGTCCAGTTCGCCGTGCATGACTAAAATTTCCGCTTTCACTGCGCCTTCCTGCGCCGGCGCTTTGGGCGTTAAAATGGCATGGAAAGTGGCGACAGCCTGCAAGTCTGCGCCTGAGCGCGCTAAATCCAGAACCACTTTGCCGCCATAGCAAAAGCCGATGGCCGCCAGCTGATCGGCTTTGACTTCGCTTTGCTGCGCTAATGCGCTCAAGCCTGCAGATGCCCGATTGACAATGGTTTCCGGGTCTTCAAAGGTTTGCATCATCCATGCAGAAGCTTGTTTGGCATCGGCCGTGACTTTTTTGCCGCCATACATATCAATGGCTAAAGCCGCATAGCCATGCTCTGCCAATTCACGCGCGCGCTGTTCGGTATATTCATTGCGGCCCCACCATTCTGGCGCGACAATAACACCCGGCACAGCAGCATCGGTTTCCGGCGCAGCAAAATAGCCGGTCAGCTGGACGCCATCAGCCGCAGTATATTCAATTTCACGGGTTTTAATTTTCAGTGCCATGTATCTGTCCCTATTCAATGGAGTACATGATTAAAGCATAATCGGATAATTTTAATAATGATAAAAAATAATCTGTGTAAATTCAGCAGTCTAAAATTTAAAATAACAAAGGACAGATTGGATTATGCTCCAGCATACAGCGCATTGCCGCGCTGCCGCTGAAAAAAATGTAATGATTTATTTGGATGCGACTTCCAGCAGTTCAATATCAAAAATTAACGTGCTGTTTGGAGCAATAGCATCACCGGAACCGATTTGCCCATATGCTAAATTGGCGGGAATGAAAAAGCGGTATTTAGCGCCTTCTTTCATCAGCTGCAGGCCTTCGGTCCAGCCTTGAATCACTTGGCTGAGCTGGAAGCTGGCCGGCTGGTTGCGCGCAATAGAGCTGTCAAAGACAGTGCCGTCCAGCAAGCGCCCTTCATAATCCACTTTTACTGTTGAATTGGCTTTCGGCGATTTACCTTTGCCTTCTTTCAGCACCAGATACTGCAGGCCGGATTTATTGACTTTTACGCCATCTTTCTTGGCATTGTCCGCTAAAAATGCTGCACCGATTTTGGCATTTGCTTCGGCTGCCTGCTTCAGTTCAATCAGCTGCTTGGCTTCGGCCTGTTTTTTATACTGGGTCAGCACGCGGGTCATTTCTTCATCTGTGAGCGCGGAATCTTTGCCCTGAGATGCGGCTTTTAAACCGTCAATGAATGCATCGACATCCATATCCTTCATTGCATCAGCATTGCTGCGGCCCATCAGATAGCCAAAGCTGTAGCCGACTTGTTCTGCGACGCTGCTTTTATTGTTGATTTCTTTGGCGGACGCGCTGCCGGCGCAAAGGGCAAGGCAGAGCATGGTCATTTGAATTTTCATAAGAATCTCAAAAAAATAAAGAAAAGGAGAGCTGCGTTGCTCTCCTTTTCATTTTTGTTATTTGACTTTGATCAGTTCAACATCAAAAATTAAAGTGCTGTTCGGTGGAATCGTGCCCGGCACGCCTTGCTCTCCATAGCCCAGATTGGACGGGATATACAGCGTCGCTTTGCCGCCTTCCTTCATCAATTGCAGGCCTTCGGTCCAGCCCGGAATCACTTGATTCAGCGGGAATTCAATCGGCTCGCCGCGGTCAATCGAACTGTCAAACACTTTGCCGTCAACCAGCTCGCCTTTGTAGTGCACGGTCACGATAGAATTGGCCGTTGGCTGCTTGCCTGTGCCTTCTTGCGTGATTTTATACTGCAGGCCAGAAGCCGTAGTTTTCACGCCTGGTTTTTTCGCATTTTCTGCAAGGAACGAATCGCTGTTAGATTTTTCCTGTTTAGACTGATCCTGCTGTTTTTGCTGCATTTCCTGCTGGAACTGCATATAGGCTTTTTGCAGCTCTTCTTCCGTATAGGCAGGCTTAGCACGGGCATGGCCGGCACGCACACCCGTCACAAAACTGTCGATATTGAGTTCAGGCGGCGTTTGGTGCGCCACTTCATAGCCCAAAGCATAACTGATTTTCTCTACAGCAGAAGCATTGGCTGCAGGCTGTGTTGAGGTTGCTACCTGTACTGCAGGCTTTTGAGTTGCATAGTAAACTGGAACAAGTGCAGCACCGCCGAGAAGAACAGCGACAGCAATGGGTAGGGCCTTACTCATAAATTTTCCCAAAATTATTGTATATCTAAAAAGTTGCCAAAATTTTAGCAGACTTTCTCCGCCGCAGTTTTCTAAAGTTGCTGCCGCTTTGAAATTATCATAGTCATCTTTCGGCTATTATTCTATAAAACACTGAAAATATAAAACATTTTTTATACAATAAGAGGCCGGAAGCGTTTATTGAATTTATCCCTTAAACATGAAAAAAGCCAGTGTAAACACTGGCTTTTTTTAGGCAATCGAGCTTAATCCTGTTCTTTGGCCGCTTTATAGCCATAAGAATAATTATAGCCATAACCGTAGCCATAACCGCCAGAGGCGCGCTGAATATCGTTCAGAATAATGCCATTGACTTTAACGCCGACTTGCTCGAAACGGTTGACCGTCAGTTCAAGCTCTTTCATTTGCGTTTTCGCATAGCGGGCAATCACTAAGTTCACACCGGTATATTGTGAAATGATGATGCCGTCAGTCACAGCCAGCACAGGCGGCGTATCAATAATGATGTGGTCGTACATCGGTGAAAGCTGTTCCAGCAGCGCGGCGAATTTAGCAGAGCTGAGCAATTCGGATGGATTTGTAGGGTTTTTACCGCGGGTAATCACGCTCAGGCCGGAAATCTCAGTCGGCTTGATAATCGCGTTTAATTCTTGGAAACCATTCAGATAGTCCGCAAGGCCCGGCTGGTTGTCGCTGTTGAAATATTTATGCAGATAACCGCGGCGCATATCGGCATCGATAATCAGCACGCGTTTATCGCTTTGCGCCAAAATGGCAGCCAAGTTGGTTGAAATAAAGGACTTGCCGACTTCCGGCGCAGGCCCTGAAATCATGATGACATTATTTTTGGCTGCAGACATCGCAAAGTGAATAGCGGTGCGCATGCTGCGCAGGCTTTCAATGGCAATATCATCGCCGTTTTTAACTGCAAGAACAGGAATATGCTTTTTCTTTTTCAGCAGCTTAATGCGGCTTTCCTGAATAGAAGAACGCGGCACGGTCGCATAAACAGGCAAATCCAGTTCATTTTCAATTTGTGTAGAATCTTTGATGCCGGAACGCATCATATTGCGCAGCAGGGCCAGCAAGGTGCCTAAGAAGCCGCCTAAGAAGATCGACAAAATCAGAATTTGCAGTTTTTTAGGCGCAATAGGTTCAATCGGTTCAACAGCTGTATCGACTACACGGACATTGCCGATTTCACCAGCTTTGGCAATGCGCAACTGCTGATAAGAGTTCAGCAGGGCAGTATAGAGCTGGGTTTTTACTTCAACTTCGCGGTACAGCTGCAGATAGCGGCGCTGCAAATCTGGGAGCTGCTTTAAAGTACCTTCCAGCTCTGCAAGTTTTTTATTCAGCGCACTGAGCTGGGCATTCATTTGCTGCATCACAGGATGTTCGCTGGTATATTTGGCGCCAGCTTCAGCGACTTTTTGTTCCAGTTCCGCTTTTTGGGTTTCCAGCGTTACGCTTTGAGTTAAATACAGTTCAGATTCTTTGGTCACATCAACGGTATTATACTGCTGACGGAATTTGTTGAATTCACGTTCTGCAACATCCAGCTGTTTTTTGAGATCTGGCAGCTGTTCATCCAGGAATTTCAAGGTTTGCGCGCTTTCAGCCGAACGGCGCTCGATATTTTGATGGCTGTACGCCACGAGAATCGCGTTCAAAACTTGAGTGATGTGTTCTTTATCTTGGCCTTGATAATTCAGGCCCAGTACACCCGTCATTTTGCCTTTTTCAGCGACTGAATAGTTGACTAAAATACTGTCGACAGCCGCAGGCAGGGATTGTTTTTTAATCAGATAGGTGTCTTTGAATTGATCCTGGCTGAAAATCGAAACCTGCCACAGGCCATCATGGCTCTGCAGCTGATTGTCTGCGTTGATGCTGCCGCTGAATACAGTTTGTTCTGTTTTAGGATCCGTTAAGCTGATTTTGCTGCCTTGAAAGCGCAATTCCAGTGTTTTGTTGCGATAGGCAGCGGGAACGATGAATTTGCGGATATCAAAAGATTTTTCGTCATCTTTAAATAAAACCGACTTAGCCCGGTATTCAGTAGTGTAATCATGCGGCGCAAATAAACGGTCTGAAAATGAATTTTGAGTGCCGGAAATTTTTAAATCCAGATTCAGATTTTGAATGACGCTGCCAAGAACCAAGCGTGATTTTAGAATTTCAATTTCTGCTTGCGCCGGCTGTTTTTGGTCGATCATATTGGATAGATCACCCAATAAAGCTGCTGATGCACCTTTGCTTTCTTCGACTTGCACCATGGCATTTACTGAATAGGTGTCAGGGGTTGCCCGCAAATACAGCAGTGCGCAAACTAAACTTAAAATGACGCAAAGCGCAATCAGCTTCCATTGTGCAATTAAAGAAAAGAACAGTTCTTTTAAATCAATGGTATCTTCAGTATTGGTATTTTGGCTCATAATTGTCTTTCAAATTCAGTTAAATATGTTTTTTCCAGTCTGCAGCATACTGCTGAATCAGCTGACAGGTCTCATCAAAGACAGATTGATCATGGCGGTACGGGTCGGCGACATTTTTGCCTTGCCAATGTCCAAGGCGGAAAGTTTTGCCTTTGGCAAAAGGCCAAGTCTGTTCAATATGCTTTTGCTGGTTTTGGCTCATGACTAAAATTAAATCGGCCTGCTTAATTAAGTCTGCATTCAGCTTGCGCGCAACATGTCCAGACATGTCAATGCCTAAGCGTTGCATGCAGCGCTGCGCTTTATCATCAGCTGCATGGCCAATCAGTCCGGAAATGCCGGCAGAATGAATTTTTAAATGCGGATATTCCTGTTTTAAAAGATATTCCGCCATCGGGCTTCGGCAAATATTGCCGATGCAAACCACTAATATATTCTGAATCTGCATTATTGCCCCAAACGATCTACATTATAAATCATGTTGGAGAATGGAATAACTTGGTTGACGATACGCTGCCAGCGCGCCAAGCCTGAAGCATCGACATAAATAATGTCATTGCTACGTAGTTTAAATTGGTTGGCGAGGCCAAAATCACCAATACTGGTTAAATTCAGGTGATAAATTTCGGTCATCGGGTTGCTTGGGCTGCTGCGCACCACATAAATTTTACCGCGGCTGGCAGACAGCGGATTGAGGCCTAAACTTTCACCCAAAGCATCGCTCAAAGTCATACCTTGATCACGCATAGGCAAGGACTGGTTTTTTCCAGACTCGCCCATCACATAAATTTTCTGATTTTCGCGGGAGTTGACATAAATCGTGTCATTGGGCTGGATCAGTAAGTTATGTAAAGAATATCCTGCCTTTTCCAGCTCAATGCTGTTCAGATTATAAGTCTGCCCTTGGCGCACTAAAGTAATGGACGTGTTGTCGCCATATTGGGTATTGACGCCGCCCGCCATGCCTAAAGCGCTATAAATGCTGATCGGCTGATCACTCAATGAGAACTGTCCGCCCTTCATGACGTTGCCTTGTACAGAAAAACGCTGTCCTTGGTAAGAAAGCACACGCGCCACAACGTCAGGCGTTTTTAAGTAGCGCGCCAGCTGGTTGCGTAACTCTTGATTGACTTGATTCAATGTTTTTCCAGCAGCTTTATAACGGCCAATCACTGGGAACTGAATATAACCTTGCTGGTCAATCTGATAGCCATTGGATTTAATGGCTTCTTCATTGCTGATGGTATTGGTCGGCGGGGTGATTTCAGGATAAGCCCATAAATAAATGGAGAGGATATCGCCTGCACTTAAGCGGTAATTTTTATGGCCAGCCTGAAATAAACCGGCGTAGCTTTGCTGATTGATTTGCGCGGGCTGCACGGCAGCGAGCGTTTCTTGAGTGAGCTTAACTACATTGACTTGTGTCCCCAAATCAGTCTGATAAACACCTTCATCGGGCAAATCATAGGTTTGCAAGCCTGAAGTAATGGCGCAGCCCGTTATTCCTAAACTGAATGCTAACATAATGCTATAACGGTAGTAACTCACTCTGAATCCTGTTTTATAGAAATAATTAATGCTTAATTAGGTCGAATCATGCCTAAAATTTAATATAAAAGCGACGGTATTTTATACCAAGAAATGTTATCAGCCTAGCATTTCACGCATAAAACTGTTTAAACTTGTTAATATTTTGATATTAAATAAATATTTTTTAAACATGGGTATTTTTTTAAGCAGTTTTTTGGTTTTTGTTTGGAGTGTGGAATATTTTTCATATAAATAAACTGTGTTTAATTATGCAACCGTTTTCTAGTGCTTTAAAATGAGTTAATACTTTGTTTACGAAAAAATATATTTGGCAATATAAAATTAATAATTTTCTGTTATATTAAGCGCGTTTTAAATTTGTTCTTAATATAGACATATAAGATAACATAAAAGGCTTAAGTGGAATGTTACAGCTCTCGGATCTGAAAATTGCAGTTATTGGACTTGGTTATGTGGGGTTACCTCTAGCCGTTGAATTTGGTAAGAAAGTACCTGTGGTTGGTTTTGATATTCATCAAAAACGAATTGATGAATTAAAAAGCGGTCAAGATCATACCTTAGAGGTGTCACCAGAAGAATTATCACAATCAAAATATTTGCAGTACTCGGCAAATTTAGAAGATCTTAAAGACTGCAACTTTTTTATTGTGACTGTACCGACCCCAATTGATGAATACAAACAGCCTGATTTAACCCCGTTAGTTAAAGCATCGACTAGTATTGGTCAAGTGCTTTCTAAAGGCGATGTCGTGGTGTATGAATCAACGGTTTACCCAGGGGCAACAGAAGAAACCTGTATTCCTGTATTGGAAAAAGTTTCTGGCTTGAAATTCAATCAGGATTTTTTTGCAGGTTATAGCCCTGAACGTATTAACCCAGGCGATAAACTGCATCGTGTGACTAATATTCTAAAAATTACTTCAGGTTCAACCCCAGAAGTGGCTGATTATGTGGATCAAGTTTATAATCTGATTATTGAAGCAGGTACACATAAAGCTTCTAGCATTAAAGTTGCAGAAGCGGCGAAAGTGATTGAAAACACTCAGCGTGATGTCAATATTGCTTTGATCAATGAATTGGCCGTGATCTTTAATAAAATGGACATTGATACCGAAGCTGTACTTCAAGCAGCAGGAACCAAATGGAACTTCTTGCCGTTCCGTCCGGGTCTAGTGGGCGGTCATTGTATCGGTGTTGATCCATACTATTTAACCCATAAAGCCCAAGCAATCGGTTACCATCCTGAAATTATTCTGGCAGGCCGCCGTCTGAATGACAGTATGGGGGCTTATGTAGTAACTCAGCTTGTTAAGGGTATGATTAAAAAGAAAATTCAAGTTGAAGGTGCAAAAGTTCTGGTGCTCGGCTTGAGTTTTAAAGAAAACTGCCCAGATATTCGTAATACAAAGATTATTGATATTGTGCATGAGCTGCAAGAATATCATATACAGGCAGATGTTTATGATCCTTGGGTGGACAGTGCAGAAGCTGAACATGAATATGGTATTACACCCGTTTCTAGTCTAAAAAATGGGCAATATGATGCCGTGATTCTAGCTGTAGCACATGAGCAGTTTAAAGTTATGGGGGCAGATGCACTTCGCGCACTTGGCAAGTCTGCACATGTACTTTATGACTTGAAATATGTGCTTGACCAATCTGAATCTGATATCCGTCTTTAAGTAATAGAGTAATATAGAGTAATAATGATGAGCCAATATAAAAATGTTTGTGAACAACTTAAGAGTCAGCCGAAAACATGGCTGGTGACGGGAGTGGCTGGCTTTATTGGCTCAAACCTATTAGAAACTTTATTAAAACTTGATCAAAAGGTTGTGGGATTAGATAATTTTGCCACAGGTCATCAATATAATTTGGATGAAGTACAAAGTTTAGTTTCTGCTGAGCAATGGATGAATTTCCGTTTTATTGAAGGCGATATTCGTAAATTCGAGGATTGTCAAAACGCTTGCGCAGGCGTGGATTATGTTTTGCATCAAGCCGCTTTAGGTTCAGTACCTCGTTCAATTGCTGACCCGATTACGACTAATGAAACCAATATCAGCGGCTTCTTGAATATGCTCACTGCTGCGCGTGATGCTGATGTTTCAAGCTTTACTTATGCAGCCAGCAGTTCAACTTATGGTGATCACCCTGCGTTGCCAAAAGTCGAAGAAAATATTGGTAAGCCATTGTCACCTTATGCCGTGACCAAATATGTCAATGAACTATACGCCGATGTATTTGCAAAAACTTATGGTTTTAAAGCGATTGGTCTACGTTACTTCAACGTGTTTGGTCAACGCCAAGATCCAAATGGGGCGTATGCGGCGGTGATTCCGAAATGGACAGCAGCTATGATTGCGGGTGATGATGTGTTTATCAATGGTGATGGTGAAACCAGCCGTGATTTCTGCTTTATCGACAACACAGTACAAGCCAATATTTTGGCAGCAACAGCATCTGATGAAGCTAAAAATCAGGTTTATAATGTAGCAGTTGGAGATCGTACGACACTCAATGATTTGTTTAATGCCATTAAAACTGCGTTAAATGAAAATGGCGTGACTTATACCAAAGAGCCTGCATATCGTGATTTTCGTGCTGGGGATGTTCGACATTCGCAAGCAAGTATAGAGAAAATAAAAAAAATGCTAGGCTATGCTCCACAATTCCGTATTGATGATGGAATTGGTATTGCTATGTCATGGTATGTAAAAAGCTTAGCCTAAAAAATATGTGGAGTCTGTTAAATAAGGCAAAATGGTTGTTGAGTGGCAATATCTTATTTGCTTTTTCACAATGGCTGATGCTAATTATGTTTAGTCATTTTAGTAGCCCGACACAATTGGGCTATTACTCATATGCTTTAGCCATAACAGCTCCTATTTTCATGTTATTTAATTTGCAATTGAGACCATTAGTTGTAGCTGATCTAAATTTAGAAAAGAAATTTAGTTTTTCAGAGTATTTATCATTAAGGTTATTAACAACATTCTGCGCAATTATTGTTAGTTTGTTTTTTATAGACTGGAATAACAATCTTGCATTAAGTATTGTGCTTATTGTTGTGTTTATAAAGTCGAGTGAAGCTGTATCAGATATTGTTTATGCTTACTATAATGCAAATAAGAAAACAAAATTTATTAGTAAGTCGCTAACGATCAAGTCAATTTTAGTTACTGTATCTTCATTCTGTATTCTTTATATGATGCATAACATAGTATATGCGCTTATCGCTATGCTTATAGGTTATCTTTTAATTCTAGTTTTCTTAGACATTAGAAAGAATATTGAACACTTACAAGAAGTTAATGTTTTTAATAAAAATTTGAAGAAAATTGTACAGACTGGGTTGCCATTAGGTATTGCAGTGATGTTGGTTTCATTGCAGACAAATATTCCTCGGTATTTTTTAGAACATTATTCAAGTGTAGAGTTGGTTGGTGTTTACACCATTTTGTACTACTTTATTGTAATCGGTGGGATTGTGATAAATTCAGTATGTCAATATTTGAGTCCATACTTTTCAGAATTTTATAGAGATTTAAGAATAGAGGAATTAAAGAGAATAATAAAAAATGCATTTTTTATAGCATTATCTCTTGGTGTGGCTGGTTTAGTTATATCTTTATTCTTGAATGATTTTATTATAAAAACTATATATGGTAAGGATTATCTGGCATATGCTTATTTATTACCTTATATTATGATTGCTGGAATATTTACCTATCTTTCAGTAGTAAATGGTTATTTGCTTACAAGTCTAAAATTGTTAAAAATACAAATGCCTGTTTTTTTAATTTTAGTATGTTTGACAGTGATATATAGCTATTTATTGATCCCAGTTTATGGATTAACTGGAGCTATCTATACAACAATATTGTCTGCAGTTTCCCAATTTCTAATTAGCTCATTTATTATTTATACAAAAATTCAGGAATTGACTCGAGATGTCTAAGAAAGTTGTACATGTTTTAGGTGCAATGAATGCTGGTGGTGTAGAGGCATGGTTGATGACTTTGCTACGTAATACTGATAAAGGGTTGATTGATCATGAGTTTATTGTTCATCACAAAGAAAAAGCATTTTATGATGATGAGATTTATAGTTTAGGTAGTCAGATTCATTATTGTCAGTATTCTGCAAATCCATTTATATATGGAATAAATTTGTATCGAATTTTTAAGAAAACAAAGCCAGATGTCGTGCATAGTCATGTGCATGCTTTTAGTGGTTTAGTATTACTTATTGCCTTTTTAAGTGGGATAAATAATAGAATTAGTCATTCTCATAGCGATACTAGATTTAAAGAAAAAAATATTTCTTTTATTCGTAAGTTATATTTTTTATTAATGAAATTTTTAATATCTGTTTTTGCAACAACGAGAATCGCGGTGAGTAGTCTGGCAGCAGAAAATCTATACGGAATGAATTGGAAGACTAAGAAAAATTGTGTGGTCATTCCTTGTGGAATAGATATTAGTCGATATGATCCAAAATATAAAAATGCGAATATGCGCAACGATTTCGGTTTACCTGAAGATGCTTTGGTAGTTGGTCATGTTGGACGCTTTGAAGAGCCTAAAAATCATGGCTTTTTGATTGATGTTTTTTTTGAAATTCATAAACAAAATTCTAATGCCTATTTAGTACTGGTAGGAGATGGTGTACTGAGGACTCAAATTGAGGAAAAAGTGGCAGCTCTGGGGCTTTCCTCTAAAGTTGTATTTCTGGGCTTACGTAAAGATGTACCGTTGTTGATGTTAAGTGTATTTGATATCTTTGTGTTTCCTTCTTTATGGGAAGGACTAGGTTTAGTTGCTGTAGAAGCTCAAAGTGCGGGATTATTATGCATTGCTTCAAATAATGTACCTAAAGAAGCAGATGTTGGTTCTTGTGTATACTTAGATTTAAATAAAAGTTTATGGGTAGATAATATTTTAAATTATAAAAATAAAGATAAAAATTTAGAAAATGAAAGATATAGTATTGAAAAAAGTATTGA
>NZ_JAYRTF010000025.1:0-50787 GCF_041919735.1 Acinetobacter sp. | reverse complement strand
GTTGAACAAAGAAACTTAAATCCTGTGCTTGACTCTTGTGGTTAAAAACAGGACATTTTAAATGGTTTATCGCATAGACATTTTAATTGGTGAATAACAGATTGTGTCGCAATCATGAAAAAGGTGGCGAACTTATCATACTTATGGGGTATGGGTATTTACCTTTTAGGTATAATATTGGAATATTCGGCTAATAGCGGAACCTGTGCTGCATGCAATTCTATGACTGTGTTCAAGAACTTATTATGCTGAAGACGTTTATCGGAATTATGAAGGCGGCTTTTGTGCAATTAGGCGGTATTGGGCCATGGTCTCATGCTACTAAAGCACAGATAGCCATTCGAAGAATTGTCCGTTCAAATAATCGTCACGAGGTGTCAGGAAGAACAGCTCAATTTTAAAAATACACTGTACAAAAAATGGATTTGTAAAAGGAGCGGTTCAACAGGACCAAAAATTGCAAGACAAAACCGCCATTAAAAGATGGTTATTATGGTGCTGTTTAGGGGTTTGAAAATTTATAGCATGGAAGGCTGGGCTTATTGCTTATTCATTATATAAATTACAAATGCGTAAAATCAGCAAAGTCATATCTAATTTTTCCTGTATAAATATGCAATTAGGAAAAAGTTAAAAATTGCCACAAAAATACATTTTCATCTGAATTGAAAATGATTGTGTGAAACTAGAATTCATCTGGAGAATATATGAATTTCGCTCAACTTAAAAAACCTGCAGCTCAATACAGCTTAGCCATTGCCGTTTCAGCAATTATGCTGAGTTCTGCGCATGCAGCCACAGCTGAACAAAAAGAACTTGCGCAATTGCGTGCAGAAGTTGCAGAGCTTAAGAATCTGATTCAAGCACAGCAGCAGGTTCAAGTCCAACAGCAGGCTGATATTCAGCAAGTCAAAGCGCGTCCAGCTCCAGTTGCTGCAGCTCCAGCTTCACCGTTTGCCAGCTTAAAATCTAAAGCAGGCGCAGATGTAAATCTATACGGTTTCGTACGCGGTGATGCAAACTACATCATCGAAGGTGCAGATAGTGACTTCGGCAGCGTGAACTCAACAAATGGCGCAACAAAAGACAAATTGCGCGCAACTGCAAAAACCACACGCATTGGCTTAGATTTCACAGCGCCAGTAGGTGCTGATAATAAAGTGGGCGGTAAAATCGAAGCTGACTTTGCTGATCCAGATAGCGTAAAAGGTGAAGGCTTCCGTATTCGCCATGCTTATTTAACCTATAATAACTGGTTATTCGGTCAAACAACCTCGAACTTCCTGTCTAGCCATGCGCCAGAAATGATTGATTTCAGCACTAACGTAGGCGGCGGTACTCAGCGTTTACCGCAAGTTCGTTATAACTTTAAGCTTGCACCGCAAACCCAATTGTTTGTTGCAGCTGAAGAAGGCGATAGTAAAGCAACTGGTTCAACGGTTAAATACAGTCTTCCTGTATTAACAGCAAAAGTCACTCAAGGCTTTGCAGACGGTAAAGGTGTTGCTTCTGGCCGTGCCTTAGTTGAACAGCATAAAGTTCAAGATGGTAATGATGATAAAACAGGTTGGGGCTTGGCAGCAGGTACAACTTTTGATGTAACTGATCAGTTGAGACTGAATGGCGACGTATCGTATGTTGAAGGCAACAGCAACTATCTTTATGGCGCGAATACTGCTTATGTTGTGAATGCAAATGGCAACATTGAGCAAAATAAATTTACTGCGGTACAAATTGGCGCGACTTACAAGTTTAACGAAAAACTTCGTTCAACTTTAGCCTATGGCGCGCTATTTGCTGATGATGATACTGGCTATGCGAAAACTGTCCGAGATGCTAATGATCTAACAGCAAACAAAGAAGTGCAGCAAGCTTGGTTAAATATCATTTATTCACCAGTTAAGCCAGTTGAGCTGGGCGTTGAATATGTGAATGGTAAGCGTGAAGCATTCACAGGCAAAACATTCAAAGATGACCGTGTTGGCTTAATGGCTAAATACAGTTTCTAATTTAAAAGATAAAATTTTAAATTATTAAAAAACAGGAGCTTGATGCTCCTGTTTTTTGTTTCCAGCAGCATGCTTTGTTCTGCAATTGGGTATTGGCAAATCAGGGATTATTTTCGTCAGAAATAAATATAAAAAAACGATTACAGTTATTGATATGGTTTATTGTAAAAAAAATAAAATATTTAACAAAAAAATAGGCATAATGTCGCACTTTTATTCATATTGAGTCTCCGGCAGCAATTCTGCTGCTTCAGTGTGAAACGGATTTTATATTTTAATCAGCAAGATTTTTTGCCTATGCTGCTGATTCTTTTGACTAACCTTGAATTTTATCAGGGGGCCGGCCAAAGCAGCGGAGGCAGATGAACTTGAACTGAAAAGGCATGTGATGCTGTTTTGATGTGAAGCATGCTTAAAAATAGACAGGCGCCTCAGCTTTTTATCAGAGCTGGAGCGGCTGTAAATGCAATGGCTAGTTTTAATGTATGCCACAACACAGCATGCCTTAAGGATAATGATGATGGAATTTACATTTAACGCATTTTATACCTTGATCGCCGCCGTAATTGTATTGCTGCTTGGGCGTTTTTTGGTCAATAAAATTAGTTTTTTAAAGCGCTACAATATTCCGGAACCTGTCGCTGGCGGTTTGGTTGCAGCTATTGTTTCTTTGATTGTGCACAGTCTATGGGGTTACAGCATTACGACCAGCAGTGAACTGCAAACCAGCTTTATGCTGATTTTCTTTTCATCTATCGGTTTGAGTGCAAATTTTGCTAAGCTGAAAGAAGGCGGCATCGGACTGGTGATCTTCCTGATTGCAGTCGCTTCATTCATTGTTGTGCAGGATTTAGTTGGGATCAGCCTTGCAACAATGTTAGGCATTGACCCTTTAATTGGCTTGATTGCCGGTTCAATCACGCTGACCGGGGGACATGGCACAGCTGGCGCTTGGGGTGAAATTCTAGAAGTGGAGCACGGCATTCAAGGCGCATTGGCGCTGGGCATGGCGAGTGCGACCTTTGGCTTGATTATTGGCGGTATTATTGGCGGCCCTTTAGCGAAGCTGCTGATTAACCGTTATGCGCTTGCTGCGCCGCGCACCAATGAGCAAATTAAAAAAAGCGATGATACACCATTGGCGGATATCAATTCGACAGAATATGTTCCGTTCGAATATCCGCACCGCGTCCGCTTGATTACCGCTGATAATGCCATTACCACGCTGGGCTTATTTGCTGGATGTTTGGCTTTTGCCGACTTTATGACGTCATTCAGCAAGGGCACCATGTTTGAATTGCCGACCTTTGTTTGGGCGCTGGCTGGCGGTGTGATTTTGCGTAATGTGCTGGAAGGCATTTTCCGTGTGCAAATTTTTGACCGCGCGATTGATGTGTTCGGCAATGCTTCGTTGTCACTTTATTTGGCGATGGCGCTGCTGTCTTTAAAATTGTGGCAGCTGGCGGATTTGGCTGGCCCGCTGGTTGTAATTCTCGGCGCGCAGACGTTGACGATGGCGCTGTATGCGGCATTTGTGACTTTCCGCGTTATGGGTAAAAATTATGATGCAGCTGTGCTGGCGGCAGGCCATTGCGGCTTTGGTATGGGCGCAACGCCAACAGCGGTCGCCAATATGCAGGCCATCACCAATATGTATGGCCCCTCACATAAAGCTTTCTTAATCGTGCCTCTATGCGGTGCATTCTTTGTGGATTTGATTAATGCCACGGTGATTCAAGTCATTCTTAAATTCTTTGTATAATGAAAAAAGCCTCTTTTTAGAGGCTTTTTTTATGCCTGCTGAATTAAAGCAAGCCCTTAAAAAAGGCGGAAGAGCACGCTGCAAACTGCAAAAGCCCCCATCAGAATCAGCCAAATAGGCAAAGAGGTGCGGAGCAAAAGCACCAGCGCAATCAGGATGATGGCATCTGCAATTTGTAAAATCGTCTGACTGCCCATCGGAATAAGCATTGCCAGCAATAGGCCCACTGCTGCGGCATTAATGCTTAAAACCGCAGTGCGGATGAATTTGCGCTGCATCAGCCAGTTCCAGCAGGGCAGCGCGGCAAACATCAGAAAAAAAGATGGCAAGAAAATAGCAGCTACAGCCATCATTGCATTCAATGCAGGCCATGGCGTGAGAGGAAGCAATGCACCTAAGTAGCTGGCAAAACTGAATAATGGGCCAGGCATGAGCTGTGCCAACGCATAGCCGGCATGAAAGGCTTCTGCTGAAATTTTCTGAGTGGCGACAAAGTCCTCATACATCAGCGGCAGAACCACATGTCCGCCGCCAAAGACCAAAGAGGCGCTTTGATAAAAATCATAAATGCTGCGCCAAACCGAGTGTTCGGTTTGATGCAAAAAGAGGAAAAGCGCGAAAGGTAAAAAGAACAGCAGCAGCCAGAAACTGGCGCGCAGCTTCTGCATTCGGTTCATTGCCGATGCGCTGTCCGCTGCCGGCTTTGCAACTGCGGTGTTGGATTGATGTTTTGCATAAATGAGTCCAGCGGTGCCCGCGGCCAAAATAGCGCAGATTTGACTGCTGCTGGACGGCAGTAACAGGATAAGCGCCGTAGCAGAGAGCATGATCATTTTGTGCCAAAATGAGCCGCAGAAGCTTTTAAACATTTGCCAAAAGGCGTGAATGACCACGGCAAATACCAGCAATTGAATAATATGAAAGCTCTGTGTGCTGATCAGCTTGAAATAATGCTGTCCAGCGATGGCGGCTGCGCCCATCAGCAGTGCTGACGGCAGTGTAAAGCCCAGCCAGGCTGCAGCTGCGCCGGCATAGCCTTTTTTTAAATAGCCGATGCCAATGCCCGCCTGACTGCTGGTCGGCCCAGGCAACAGCTGCGCCAAGGCCATAATCTGCGCATATTCAGTATCGCTGAGCCACTGCTTGTTTTTGACAAAGCATTGATGGAAAAAGACTAAATGCGCAGCAGGGCCGCCAAACGATGTACAGCCCAGCTTGAGGAACACCCAAAAAATGCGCAGTACAGAAATAGATTGCATGGGCTGTAATTTTTTGAAAGAAAAAAGAAACCGCAAAAGAAATTTACGGCGTAAAATCCGCTTAATAAGGGTTTAAGATTATAATTTAATGATATGACAGTTTAATGCAAAATTTTGAACGACCTTCATGTTTAACGAATTATAACAATGAGGGGGATTCGATCTCTTTAGACTATCTTTCACAAAGAAAATGCACAATGAACGTTGGAATCTCTGTGGTGAAAAAGACATTATCTTTTGCTATTTTGACTTGCGCGCTGTTTGCCGGCGGCCCAGCTGCAGCATCAAAGCCTGCCGATCAAGCAGCGCCTGCAGTTCAGCACAGCACGGCTGCGGCTTTAAACAAAGTTGAAGCTTATGCAGGTAAAGACCGGATTGATTTTAAAAAGCTGAAACAGCAGGAGCGGCGGCCAGTCGTGGCCTTAGTTTTAGGCAGCGGCGGCGCGCGCGGCTATGCGCATATTGGCGTCATTCAAGTTTTGGAAGCCAATGGCATTAAGCCGGATTTTATTGTCGGAACGAGTGCTGGCAGCATTGTCGGCAGCTTGTATGCGTCAGGCCTGAAAGCGGATGAACTGCGCGAAGTTGCGCTGAGCATGAAGGCAAATGATGTGCGTGAAATCCGTTTGGATAAAAAAGGCGTGCTGGACGGCAAAAAAGTCGAGGATTATGTCAATAAGCAAGTGAATGATACGCCGCTGGAATTGCTGAAAACCCCTATGTATGTGGTTGCCACAGAACTGCAGCAGGGCCGGAAAATGGTGTTTAATGCAGGAAATACAGGACAGGCGGTTCGCGCATCGGTATCCATTCCGAGCATGTTTATTCCCGCGGTGATTAATCATCAGGAATATGTGGATGGCGGCTTGGTCAGTCCGGTTCCCGTGGATGTCGCGCGTGATTTAGGCGCGGATATTATTATTGCTGTAGATATTTTGGCGCAGCCGATGCATACCGAAACCAGCAATGTCTGGGGGCTGTTTAACCAAAATATCAATATTATGCAGTACTATTTGGCTAAAGAAGAATTAAAGCGCGCAGATATTGTGATTCAGCCGGATATTCGCGAAAAAGCGCATATTTTTGATGTGAGTGGCCGCGAAGCCACAATGCAGGCCGGAGTCACCGCAGCTGAATCAAAATTGCATGATATTGTGAAGGTTTTTGCTGATCATAAGCATCCGATTAAGCTTGAAGCTGAGCAGTACAGCGTGCAGCAGTAACATTTAAACCATCTTTATTTTTGTTTCAGCAAACCGTTTGGGGCCGTGTTTAGGTGCGGCGCTAAACGGTTTGGCGTTTAAAGGTATATCAAAAATTATCAAGATAAGGGCTTCTGCATCAATGAGCAGCCTGTTTCTCTGATTGTATTTAAACATTTTCGATATGGATGATTCGGCTATGGAAATGGTCGGGCGCTGCGTTAGCCTTTATCGCGGTATTACGCCTGCTGAACGGTGGAAATGTATGTCCTGAATGGGTGTATATCTATAACTTAATGATATTTAATATAAATTCAAATAAGCTTTGAAAGCTTTTATCTGATACTAAATTTCTATTTAGCTTTTTATCTCATGTATTTAAGTTTACCTTTGCGTATAAAATCGCTAAAATTTCATCAGCTTTTTATAGCTGAAATCAATTAATTGAAGCATGAGTAATGACGATAATGCGTACATTGAAAATTGGCCAACAAGTCACTTTGGCTGCGATGGGCCAACAGGTATTTGTGGTGACAGCGGTCAATATCGATGGCTCCTTTACCGTTGAGACGAAGCTGGCAGATCAGCAAAAACTCAGCTATGACAATGTTGCATTTGAAATGCTGAAAATACTTCCGCCAAAAATTTAAATTCACTAAGCTGTACCAGTGAATTTCAATATTAAGTTAATGGTGAAAAGTGATGATAAATCGCGCAGACAGCATGCTGTTTTATTTTTAATCTGCTCTTTTGGCAAAATTCAAATTATCTGCAATTTACATTAAAATCATGAAATGATTTAAATTTGTTTAATATTCAGTCTGTTAATAAGATTGCTATATATCTTTTTGAATGATGTTTAAATCACTATAAATAATGGTGATGATTTTTTTGCCGATTCAAACATGTTATTTCTGCTAAAAACGATATAATAATCACACTCATCAAAGTCCATCCATAAAGTCTAGAGAAAAACGATGCCCCCATTAGATCAAATTGCTCCGATATTAGAAGATCAATCTGAGTTAACTATGTCTGTGTTAATGACTCCAGATATGGCGAATTTTTCAGGCAATGTACATGGCGGAACAATTTTGAAGCTGCTGGATCAGGTGGCTTATGCATGCGCAAGCCGTTATTCAGGCAGTTATGTGGTGACCTTGTCTGTCGATAAAGTGAATTTTAAAGAACCGATCCACGTCGGTGAGCTGGTGACTTTTCTGGCCAGCGTTAATCATGTAGGCCGCACGTCGATGGAAATTGGCATCCGTGTTGAAGCGCAAAACATTCAAAAGCGTACGGTGCGCCACACCAACAGCTGCTATTTTACTATGGTTGCTGTCGATGAAAACGGCAAGCCGAAGCAGATTCCAGAATTGAACTTGAATAATGACTGGAAGCGCTGCCGCTTTGAAGCTGCTGAACAGCGTAAAATTGCGCGCCTGCAGGAAAATCATCATCCATCATGCAGTATTTATAAAAAATCTTCGCATAGCTGATTGACGCCATGCATAGCAAGAAACCGCCTTTGGGCGGTTTTTTATTGTAGGCTAATCTACGAAAGATCACGGCTGTTGATGCGTGAGGCGGCCTTAAATGTTTAAAGATTTCTTCTGCAATTAAACATTCTGCATGCGAGAACATCATTGAATTTTATGTGATAGCAATTTTCGGCGTACAGCCGAATATGAAATATGAGTTGCTTAGACATGTCCGTGCAAATGCCTTCAATTGCGCCATCATGCGCTATTTTATAAATGCCTTCTTAGTACTTAAAGCTGTTAAATCCTATATTTTTACGGCATTTTTTTAATCATTATAATGACGCTGATTAAACAAGATATTTAAAACACTCAGCTTTTAATTCCGAGCATTCCACTAAAGTTTTATGCTGCATGGCCAAAAATGGATAGAGAACAGTATTCATTCGGTGTAATATAAAACGATACGTATCGTTTTATATTTTCCTGTGGATTGAGCATGAGTGCAGCGAACAGCGTTCCGGATTTGTCTGGAACAAACGACATTGAAAAGAGCTCCCGGCGCAGGCAATGCATTTTGCGTGCAGTCAATGACGCTTTGGCGGTATGCGACTACAGCAAGCTGACCGTTGAGGATATTGCAGCCCGCGCAGGCGTCGGCAAGTCCACAATTTACCGCTGGTGGAAGCACAAATCTGATTTGGTGTTTGAAGCGTTTAAAGAAAATACCGCTTCAGTCTTTGATTTGGATTATGAGCAATCGCTGGCGTTTAATTTGAATCAGCAGCTGCTGAAACTGTCGAAAGCGCTGAATCATCATGTAGGGCGGGCTTTGCTGGTGGTGATGGCGGAACACCGTGAGGCGGCGGGTGAATTTTTTAAGCTGTATCTGCTGCCGCGCCGTGAGCAGACCCGCAAGCTGATCAATCACGCCATTGAACGGGGTGAAATTCGGGCAGATTATCCTTTTGAATTGATGCTGGATATGCTGTACGGGCCGATTCACTATCAAATTATATTTTTCAATCGGGTGCCGGATGAGCGCTATATCCAGCAGCTGGTGCAATTGGCGCTGCAGCCGGTTTTAATTGCAGCGCAGCAGGACAGCCGTACGTGAATCAACAATCTGAACATCTGAACGCTGCTGAAAAGGCCCAGCCGCTGTGGAACCGCGCTTTTTTATTGTGCTTATGCAATAACCTGTTTTTATTCATTTACTATTTTGCCATGCTTAGCGTGCTGCCGATTTATATCCTGCAGGATCTGGGCGGTACGGTCAAAGAAGCGGGTCTGGCGCTGACGCTGTTTTTGCTGTCATCCATTGCGATCCGGCCATTTTCAGGCTTAATCGTGGAGCGTTTAGGCAAAAAACGTTCACTGCGCGGCGCTGGCCTGCTGTTTGTCCTGTTTGCTTTCAGCTATCTGCTGATTGATAGCCTATGGTCGCTGCTGATTGTGCGTTTTCTGCATGGTTTTTGGTTCAGCATATTGACCACGGTAAATGTGCCAGTGGTGAATGATTTTATTCCTGAACGGCGTAAAGGCGAGGGCATGGGCTATTTTGTCATGTCAACCAATTTAGGCATGGTGTTCGGGCCGCTGATTGCGCTTACGGTTATTCAATTTACCAGCTTTAATACGCTGTTTGCGCTGCTCAGTATTGTGACCTGTATTGGTTACGTCTTTTGCCTGACACTGAATGTCAAGGAATATCCGCAATCTGCAACTGCAGACGATGCGCCGAAACGCAGCATTGGCTGGCAAGATATTATTGAGGTAAACGTCCTGCCGATCAGCATGATTGCGCTGCTGGTGGCTTTTGCTTATTCCAGCATTACCAGCTTTATTACCGCCTTTGCCGACAGTCAGCATTTGCTCAGCGCCGCCAGCCTGTTTTTTATTGTGTTTGCGGTGTCGATGATTGCAGTACGCCCTTGGGTGGGAAAATGGTATGACCGTAAAGGGCCAAGCTCAGTGATTTATCCATCCTTTATTTCCTTCGCCATTGGCTTGGTGATTGTCAGCTTTATGGATAATCAATGGGTGCTGTGGCTGTCTGCGGTGTTTATCGGCATGGGCTATGGTTCGCTGTTTCCCTGCATGCAGACCATGGCCATTCAGACGGTTTCACGGCAACGCCTCGGGCATGCGATTTCGACCTTTTTTGCTTTATTTGATATTGGCTTAGCTTTGGGTTCTGTGGTGATGGGCCTGCTGATTGCATTTTTTGATTATCAGTTTACGTATTTAAGCTGTGCCGTTTTGGTGATCATAACATTATTTCTTTACAGGGCTTGCGTGGCATTGAAGAAGCCTGTGCAGACGTCCGTCCAATAGAGGTGCCGTGTGGAATTGCGTCATTTGCGTTATTTTGTAGCCGTTGCTGAAGAGCTGAATTTTACGAAGGCAGCACAGCGTATGTGCACTGTACAGCCGTCTTTGAGCCAGCAAATCAAAGATTTGGAGCAGGAAGTCGGCGTACAGCTGCTGCAGCGCTCAAACCGTAAAGTCGAGCTGACGGAAGAAGGCAAGGCCTTTTTGAAAGAAGCGCGCCTGAGTTTGGAGCATGCTGAAAAAGCGGTGCTGGATGCGCGACAAGTGGCGCACTTGACCAAAGAGCAGCTGAATATCGGTTTTGTGCCAGTTGCGGAAATGAAAGTATTTCCTTACATCATGCCCAATATCCGCGCGCAGTTTCCTGAGCTGAAAATCCATTTCCATAGCTTGACGGACGCCGATCAGCTCAAAGCGCTGTATAAAGGTGAAATTGATATTGCCTTTACCCGCTATGCGGAAGAGGCTGACGATATCGAATCCATTCAAGTTTTTACTGAACCTTTGGCGCTGATTATACCGAAGGACTGCTCGGAAGCGGCGCAGCGTCATATCAGCATTAAGAGCTTTAATCAGCAGGAATTTATTGTCAGCGATGAGCACTCTTCGCCAGAGCTGTACCGTATTATTCAAAACTTTTTCAAGCAATCCAAGCTGGATGTAAACGTGGTGCAGCATTCAACCAACATCTTGCTGAATGTCAATTTGGTCGGCATGGGGGTGGGCTGGAGCTTGGTGCCATCTTATGTGATTCCGCTGCTGGGCGATAAAATTGTGGTGAAAAGCACCATTGAGCCGCTGCCGATGATTGGGCTGTATGCCAGCTACCGTAAAAGCAAGAAAAATGAAGCGATTGAGCTGATTTTAAAGGTATTGAAAGAACAGTTTTATATGGGTTTCTTTTAATCCTTAGACTGAAGATAAAGTAGAAATGAAGACGATCGGCATGATGCTGCTTTCAATGGTTTAATTTAAGGTTTAGCGCTCAATCATTGATTGCATGCAATTGTTTGCTGAATCCAGCATCAGGCCTGGAGCGGGAAAATTGCTGCGGCAATTCAATGGATGGCTCAACCCTTATTTTTTTCAAGTTAATGGCTTAGCCTGGATTCAGGTTGAATTGTATTGAGTTTAAATAAAATAATGATTTATTTGGATTTATATAGCCCTGTTGTATATTTTTAAGATGCAGCGGCATAAAAATAATATTGTAAATAAAATATAAAGCTCTGTTTTATTTTGTTTCGCTGATTATGCTGAGTGCAGTATATTTTTTTATTAATCTAAAAATGTTTGTGAAATTTACCTTAATATTAGGTGTTTATTTTTTCTTTTCGATTAAATTAATGCTGATTGAGTCACGGTATTTTTTATTGATTTTAAACCAACGCTAAATAAATCTTATTCTAAGTCACCGAGATTAAAAACAATTTTAACGCATTAATACCGTTTAGCGGTAAATTTTGTTTGAGGTAAGTTTTGATGTATTATTTGGGCGCAATTTTTAATTGATTCTTTAATTGAAATCATATAGAAAAATGCACATATCAGGCCGGTAAAACGTATTAATTGAAACAGGGTTTAATTAATAGGCTTACTCTATGATTTATTAAAGAATGAATCAATTTTAGCAACATAGATGACTAGAAGAATACCTTATGGGGTCATTGTATAATAACTTCCCAACTCATATTTTCCGCGCATATGACATCCGCGGAAAAGTCTCCGTGCTGAATGCGGGAATGGTGCAGGCAATTGCGCACGGTTTGGCCGAGCAGTATCTTCGTGCCGGCCAAACCCAGCTGGCGATTGGCTATGATGCGCGTTTAACCAGCCCAGCCTATGCGCAAATTATTCAAAATATATGCCGGCAGCATCATATAGAAGCCGTAATGATCGGCTGCTGTTCCAGCCCCATGCTGTATTACATTGCCAAGCAATTTGGCGGAAACGGCATTATGGTGACGGCCAGCCATAATCCAAAAACAGACAACGGCATTAAATGGATGATTCAAGGGGAGCCGCCATGCCCTGAAATGATTCATCAGGTGGGGCAGGATTCCAAAAAGCACTTTGTGCCCAAAGCTGCGCTCAGTACAGCTGTGCTGGAACACCAGGTTTTTCCTGAATTTTGCCTGCAGTATCAGCAGTCACTGCTTGATGATATTCAGCTGAAGCAACCGCTGAAAGTGGTGCTGGATGGTTTAAATGGTTCTGCAGGACGCTGTGCAGCACTGGTTCTAAAAAAACTCGGCTGTGATGTGACTGCCATCCGCTGCGAAGCGGACGGCAATTTCCCGGATCATGCGCCGGACCCATCACAGGAAATTCATCTGCAGAAAATCCGTCATGCGGTTTTGGCGCAGAAAGCGGATATCGGCATCGCTTTGGATGGTGACGGCGACCGTTTGGTGCTGATTGATGAATTGGGCGGAATTATTTCCGCTGACCGCTTGCTGTGCCTGTTTGCAGATATGTGCTTGGCTGAGCATCCAAACAGTGAAATCATCTATGATGTGAAATGTTCAACCATGGTGCGCGACACTGTTTTGAGGGGCGGCGGCCAGCCGGTCATGATCCGCACCGGCAGTTCATTTTTACGCAAATACTTGGCGCAGTCCAAAGGCAAAGCGGTGTTTGGCGGCGAATACGCTGGACATTATGTGTTTAATGACGGGCGCGGCGGCGGCTACGATGATGGCCTGTATGCGGCCTTGCGGGTGATTGAATATCTGCAGAATAAAGGCCTCAGCCTGTCGCAGGCGCTGGCGCCGTATCCTGAACGCAACGGCACAGAAGACATTTATATCAGCACCTATCATGCCATTCCGCAAACTGTTTTAAATGCGGTTGAGCATCAATCTCAGTTTATTGATGCCGAAATCAGTAAAATTGACGGCATACGACTTGATTTTGATGATGGATTTGGCATCATTCGAGCATCGAATACAGGCGAGTATTTCACGGTACGCTTTGATGCGGATAATCCTGCACGCTTAGATGAAATACGCACACTGTTCAGTTCCATGTTGTTAGAGCAATATCCGCATATTGCTCAAGACATCTTAGATGCTCAATAAGGAGAGGCGAATGCCGCATCAGCATACTGGCATCGACAAAGCGCAAATTTTGACAGAAGCTTTGCCGTATATTCAAAGATTTTCGGGCAAGACGCTGGTTGTTAAATATGGCGGCAATGCCATGACCGATCCTGAGCTGGAAAGTTCTTTTGCCCGCGACATCGTTTTATTGAAAACGGTTGGCCTGAACCCGATTGTGGTGCATGGCGGCGGTCCGCAAGTGGATTCTTTCTTAAAGCAGCTGGGCCGTGAATCTGACCGTATTGACGGCATGCGCGTGACAGACCCTGCAACCATGGAAGTGGTGGAAATGGTTCTGGGCGGCAGCGTGAATAAATCGATCGTCAATCTGATTAATCAGCATGGCGGCCGCGCGATTGGCTTGACCGGTAAAGACGGCAACCTGCTGCGCGCGCAAAAGCTGCTGATGCAGAAGACTGCTGAAGACGGTACGGTTCAAGAAATTGACTTGGGCTTGGTCGGCGAAGTGGTTGGTGTGAAAACTGACGTACTTGAAATGTTCACGCAAAGCGATTTTATTCCGGTCATTGCGCCTTTGGGTGTGGATGAGGAAGGCAATACCTACAACATCAATGCAGATTTGGTGGCGGGTAAGGTGGCGGAAGCGCTGGGCGCAGAAAAATTGATTCTGCTGACCAATATCAGCGGTGTATTGGACGAAAACAAAAACTTGCTGACTGGGCTCAGCACGCAGGAAGTGGACCGCCTGATTGAAACAGGCGTGATCTACGGCGGCATGATTCCGAAAGTCGGCTGTGCGCTCGATGCGGTCAAAGGCGGCGTGGTCAGCGCGCATATTGTGGATGGCCGTGTGCCGCATGCCACCTTGCTGGAAATCTTCACCGACCACGGTGTCGGCACGCTGATTACCAACCGCAGCAATCCGAAAAAAGCATAACTGTTTAGGCGGAGGGCTAGCTGGAGCTGAAGCTCCATGTACATGCAGAATCAAGCCGTCTGTGTGATTAACAGTTAGCGAGCTTAACGCGATCCATGCCGGTCAATTTTCATATTGGCCGGCATTTTTATTCGGGAGCGATGGATTGCGCGTCATGAAAATGTCATCGGCTTTGCCTAGTGTAGAAAAAAACACCAAGGCCTGTTGTGATGTTGGATAAATTAAAAAGTCAGTACCGCCAGAGTTTCCATTTCCCTTTTCAGAAAAAAACTGCAAAAAACGATACTTATAGATTTGAATGGATTGACGATTTGCAGAGCCTGCAGGAAGCGCAGCGTTTTCGGGCAGCGCAGTTTTCCGCGCAATTCGGCATCCGCTTCGCCGCGGGCTTGGATCAGGACCTGTATGATTTTGGCTGCTGGCATGCGGTGCTGCGTGATCAGTGGAGCAATGAAATCATTGCTTATACACGTTTAAAGCTGTTTCAAGGCCATGAGCTGGATCAAAGCTACAGCCAGCAAGAGTTTAAAATTGCCGCGGCGCTGGGGCCATTGTCCAATATTGTAGAAATCGGCCGGACTTGCGTGCATCCGCGCTGCCGTTCGGGCAAAGCGCTGTCAGCGCTATGGCTGAATTTAATGCCGAAAGTGCTGTGGGAGATGCGCGCCCAGCACATTATTGGCTGTGTCAGCATCCGCATGCAGGGCAATGAAGCGCGGGCTTACTATACCCATCAGCGCATGCAGGCGCTGGCCAGCGCCTCACGCTGCAGCATTGAGCCTCAGCAGGCTTTTGAGCCGCCGTATCCGCAGTACAGTCTGGCGCAGGATGAGCGGATTCCCAAACTGTTTGATGTGTATTTAAAGATGGGCGCGCAGCTGTCTGCACAGGCTTATCATGATGAAGCCTTTAACTGCCTGGATTATTTTGTCTATTTAGATGCGGCGCGGCTGGCGAAGGAATTTATGCTGCAAAAGAAAATGAGTGCACCGCCGCTGCTAAATCATCAAAACTCATAAAGAACGAGCGTTTTCCTGTTTGAAATGGCATAAGGACTCATGCAGAATAGAATGGTGGTTGATCAGACAGAAGATGACGAGTTATGTGCCAGCTGTTAGGGATGAATTGTGCAACACCAACGGATATTACTTTCTCATTCCGCGGTTTTTCGCAGCGCGCTGGAATTACTTCAGATCATTGCGACGGTTTTGGCATTGCCTTCTTTGAAGATAAAGCCTGCCGTTTGTTTGCCGACAATCAATCGGCTGTCGAATCGCCGATTGCGGAGCTGATCCGCAATTATCCCATCAAGTCACGCAACGTGATTGCGCACATCCGCAAAGCCACGCAAGGCAAAATCAATTTGGAAAATGCCCATCCGTTTAGCCGGGAACTGTGGGGAAGGCAGTGGATTTTTGCGCATAATGGCGATCTGCATGACTTTCATCCTGAATTGGCTGGGCGCTTTACCCCAGTCGGCAATACCGACAGCGAGCGCGCATTTTGCTATTTGCTGGAGCAGCTGGTGAAGCGCTTTGGCTATACGGAGCCATCGCTGGATCAAATCTTTGATGTGCTCCTGGAGATTTCCCCGCAAATTGCTGAGCATGGAACTTTTAATTTCTGCCTATCCAATGGCCAGGCGCTGTTTGCCTATGCGATTACCAAGCTGCATTGGCTGGTGCGCGAATATCCTTTTCAGCCGGCTCAGCTGATCGATTTGGATGTTGAAGTGGATTTCAGTGAAGTGACTACGCCGGAAGACCGTGTGGCAGTGATCACCACGGAACCGCTGACTCAAAATGAAGTTTGGACCGCATTTGAACCGGGAGAGCTGATTCTGTTCCAGCATGGCCGGCCAGTCCGCCATGGTAAAACCAATATTGCCCGTTTAGAACGGGAACGGCTGGATCCATCATTGAAACGCGTGAGCAAAGCCGATCAGCATTGAGGCATTTTTGCTCCCAGGCCTGCAGAATTGTAAAACTGTTTCAAAACTTAACGGTTTTGAGTTCGAATATTCAGTATGATTAAACTATAAACCATTGAATTGGTTAAAAAATATCTTAGCTTTATAGTCGGGTATTTTTATTAAAACATTATAAAACAATAGCTTGCTAAAAAAACACCTTAAATTGCTTAAACCCGAGTAATTCACTTCATTTTTATTTTTTAATTTTATCTATATTATTATTTTTATTGTGATTTATCATTGAAAATGTGACGTAGGTGGTCGTAATGAAAATGAAATGGGTTCCAGAATACAATACTGGCATCGATGTGATTGACGATCAGCATAGACGGATTTTGGATTATATCAACGAGATCGATGGGATTGATGCAGACGCTGAGCGTGACCGTGTAAAGCAAATTCTGGAAAATATTATTGATTATACTCAGTCGCATTTTACCTTTGAAGAATCACTGCAGGAAGAAGCGGGTTATAAATACCGCGTGCCGCATAAGCGTGTGCATGATCTGTTCATTAAAAAAATTGAATCCTACCGTGACCGTTTTGAAATGGGGCATTCGATTGAGTCAGAGCTGCACGAAGTGCTTTCGAAATGGCTGATTAACCATATTCAGCACGATGATGCAGACTACGTCGGCGCAGTGAAAGAAAATATGATGGGCATTATCAAAGAGAAAGAAAAGAAAAAAGGCAAGAACTGGTTCGCGCGTTTCTTCTCATAAAATTATAATAATCGACGGTCAATAATTAAAATTAACTCTAAATATAACTTGGCGCAGCAAATCATCGAAAGGTGGTTTGCTTTTTGTTTTTGTTTTTGATTTTCAGCTTTGAGCAGGGCAAAATAGCGCTAGATTTTATAAAGGAATGCATCATGCAGGATAATGCTTTGTCAAAATGGCTACCGCCGCTGATGGCATTTTGTTTGTCGTTTATTGTGATCGCTGCTTTGGCGCCGATGACCGGCATTCAAATTGACCGTCAGCTGGATTTTTGGCTGCTGTGGCTGACTACAATGCTCATTTTGGCATTGCCGGTTTGCTATTTGGAGATTGCTTTAGCAAAACGCTCAAAAACCACTGCATTGCAGGCGTTGTCTAATTTAACCCGTGATGCGGATGCATCGCAAAAATGGCGTTTAGCCGGCTGGCTTGGCGCTGTTTTCATTCCCTTCCTTGCGGGCGGCATTCTGTCAAATTCTGCGCAGATTTTGAATCTTTCCGCATTGTCCGGCATAGCGCCGAATATCCTATTTGCGGTTTTGGCTATCGCAGCTTTTGCGGTGTCATTCATTCCGCGCCAATGGACTGTTTTGCTGACTACGGTGGGCGTGCTGGCGTCATTAATTGCCGCCAATGCGCTGGGCACATCGCTTCCTGCATGGCATATCACGTCATTGGATTTCAGCGAGTGGGGCAGTGCGACGGTGCTGGCTCTAGTGGCGAGCGGTCTAGGTTTGGGCCTGTATTGGCAAAGCAGCCTGCCTGCGGTGCAGACACAGGATTCAGCCTCTAAAGCCGCCTTGCCGATCTGGTTTGCACAGCTGCTGGCGGTTGCCGCTTTTGGCTTTTTTGCGGTTTCATCAGCAATTCCAGCCTACGTATTTGCGTTTGCCGCGGTAATGGGCGCAGGCCTGATTTTGAATATGGCGCGTGAGCAGCTGCAGCAGCGCCAATTGGCTGCGGCGGTGCAATGGGGGATTTTGCTGGCGGCGGTATTTGCTTGGGCGATTCCACAAATCTCGGCTATTTTCAATATTGCGCTGATGCTGTGGGGCTTAGTGATTTGCCTGATTTATGCCTTATTCGCCGGCTGGATTATGAAAATCAGCCACTTGCGCAAGTCGATGAATTTCAGCAATGAGGCGTTTTACAATATCTGGCGCATTGCAGTGCGCATTGTGCTGCCTGTCGGCATTATCGCAGCTATCATTGCCGTGATTGGAAAGCTGTTCTAATGGCAGTGCAGGCCCAGGTTTGGGTGGCATTTGCCGCAGAGGATCAGCAATTTCATCTGGCTGTTCCTTTTCAAGCGGGCATGACCGCTTTAGATGCGATTGAGCAAAGCGGCATCGCGCAGCAGGCTGAGCTGCCACAGCCGCTTCAATTGGGAATTTTTGGGGTGAAATTGAAAGATCACCAGCAGCCCTTGTCTGCCGGCGACCGCGTTGAAATTTACCGCGCGCTGACCATTAATCCGAAAGATACCCGGCGCAAACGGGCGATTAACCATCCTGTTGGGCGCTTTATTAAAGGGAATCGCTTTAAACAATTGAAGCCATAAGAAAAACCCCTCAAGGAGGGGTTTCTTTTTATCTTAAACTGTCTATAGTGGAGGCGCGTTTAGAATCGCTTCTTTAGACCCCGGCAAGCCAGGCTGTGATACAGGAATGGTTTCCAAACCTTCGACACGTTCGACAATGCCTTGCTGATTAAAGAAGACTTTTAAATGCTGACCTTGTGCTGCAGGGATCTTGGCTTTTTTTGCATAAGTTCCTGGGGTATAGTTGTAGATGTAGTCCCAGCGCAGCGGATTCATTGGATCGGTAATGGTTGGGCTGCCAAGCAAAAAGCGAACCTGCTGGAAGTTCATGCCAGGCTGGATTTTAGTTGCTTGCGCTTGTGTAAGAGGCGTTCCTTGAGGAATATCAACTTTATAAACGCCCAAGGTTGAACAGCCTACGAGCAATGAAGTGACGAATAACGTCAGCATGAGTTTTTGCATTTTGCTACACTATCCCAAATTAATTATGATGCATTTGATCCACGGATAGATCATACTGCATCTAAACTTTGTTGCATATTCCAACTTTAAATTTGTTGAGAGACCTTTTTTCATGGCTATATCAAACCAAGATTTACGCAAAGCTGGACTTAAAGTTACGCTTCCGCGAATTAAGATATTGGAATTACTTGAAAATTCAAAACAACATCACTTAAGTGCGGAAGATATTTATAAGACTTTACTGGAACAGGGCGAAGATGTTGGTTTAGCAACTGTTTACCGTGTGTTAACACAGTTTGAAGCTGCCGGTATTATTCAGCGCCATCATTTTGAAAACAATCATTCTGTTTTTGAGATTATGCAGGAAGATCATCACGACCATATCGTCTGCCAAAACTGCAATAAAGTGGTTGAATTTACCAATGACGTGATTGAGCACGAACAGCACGAAGTGGCTAAAAAATTCGGCTTCCATCTGACTGGCCACTCACTGAACCTCTATGGCTACTGTGATGCGGCGGAGTGTCAGGAAGCTTACCGTAAAAAATAATCTGCTTTGCAGATATGCGGTCAATAAAAAACCGGCTTCATTTGAAGCCGGTTTTTTATGCGCTGAACGTGGATGTCTGCTCAGGCCAGACAATACCGCTCAGGCGGCAGGATTAAGACTGGCCATCAAAAGTGATGTTGGCGCTGGCATGCAGCAGGCGCTCTCCGCCTTCTTCGGCCAACTTGATTTGCAGACGCAAGTCGTTTGGAGAATCGGCGTGTTTCAGCGCATCTTTATAGGAAATCTGCTTGGCTTTGTACAAGTCAAACAAGGCTTGGTCAAAGGTCTGCATGCCCAATTCACGCGAGCGCTTCATCAAGTCTTTAATTTCATGCACTTCACCTTTGCGGATTAAGTCTGAAATCAGCGGCGAGTTGATTAAGATTTCAATCGCTGCGCGGCGGGAATTGCCGTCAATGGTTGGAATCAGCTGCTGCGCGACCATGGCTTTCAAGTTTAAGGACAGATCCATAAACAATTGGCCGTGACGGTCTGCTTCAAAGAAGTGAATAATCCGGTCAATCGCCTGGTTGGCGTTGTTGGCATGCAGCGTTGCAAAAACCAAGTGGCCGGTTTCAGCAAAGGCGATTGCATAGTCCATGGTTTCGCGTGAACGGATCTCGCCGATCAGGATCACATCCGGCGCCTGACGCAGGGTGTTTTTCAGCGCAACTTCAAAAGAATCGGTATCAATGCCGACTTCACGCTGGGTGATGATGCAGCCTTGATGCTCGTGAATAAATTCGATCGGATCTTCAATGGTAATGATATGGCCGTGTGAATTTTGATTTCGATAGCCGATAATAGACGCCAGCGAGGTCGATTTACCGGTACCGGTTGCGCCGACAAAGATAATGATGCCGCGCTTGGTCATGGCTAATTCTTTTAAAATTGGCGGCAGTTTCAAATCATCCATGCTCGGAATGACCGTTTCAATACGGCGCAGAACCATTCCCGGCTGATCCCGCTGCTGAAATGCGCTGACACGGAAACGCGCTGATTTGCTGCTGATTGCAAAGTTGCATTCACGTGTATCCGCGAATTCTTTGCGCTGCTTTTCAGACATAATCGAATGCAGCAGCTGGCCGACGGTGGCGCCGGGCAGCTTGGTTGAACCAATCGGCATAATCGTGCCGTTAATTTTAATTGATGGTTCTACATCCGCTGTAATAAATAAGTCAGACGCTTTTTTCTCAACCATATAGTCGAGTAAGCCGTTAAAATCCATAAATAATCCCCCAATAACAGCTTAATTACTTATAAGAATGATTCAGGCTGCTTCGCTGCAGTACGTGCAGTTTGCGGGCTGATAATGCCTTTGGAAACCAATGTTTTTAAGCTTTGATCCAGTGTGGTCATGCCGTAGTTGGCGCCGGTTTGAATGGCGGAATACATTTGCGCCACTTTGTTTTCACGGATCAAGTTGCGGATGGCCGGAATGCCGATCATGATTTCATGCGCAGCAACACGGCCGCCGCCATTTTTCTTCAGCAGCGTTTGCGAAATAACCGCTTGCAGAGATTCTGAAAGCATGGCGCGGACCATGTCTTTTTCTTCGGCAGGGAAGACGTCAATCACACGGTCAATGGTTTTGGCTGCAGAAGTGGTATGCAGGGTGCCGAAAACCAAATGGCCGGTTTCAGCCGCGGTCAGCGCCAAACGGATGGTTTCAAGGTCACGCATCTCACCGACGAGGATAATATCCGGGTCTTCACGCAGCGCTGAACGCAGCGCTTCATTAAAGCCATGGGTATCGCGGTGCACTTCTCGCTGGTTAATCAGGCATTTTTTAGACTGATGCACAAATTCGATCGGGTCTTCGACCGTCAAAATGTGGTCATAGCGGTTGTCATTGATGTAGTCCATCATGGCCGCCAACGTGGTGGATTTCCCCGAACCTGTCGGGCCCGTCACCAACACGATGCCGCGTGGATATTCGCAGATTTCCTTGAAAATCTGCCCCATGCCTAAATCTTCCATCGAAAGCACTTTGGATGGAATAGTCCGGAATACTGCGCCCGCGCCGCGGTTTTGGTTGAATGCGTTCACACGGAAACGCGCTACGCCCGGCACTTCAAAGGAAAAGTCCGTTTCCAGCTTTTCTTCAAAATCACGGCGCTGCTTATCATTCATGATGTCATACACCAGCTTGTGCACTTCTTTGTGCTCCAAAGCAGGCAAATTGATGCGGCGAACTTCACCATCTACACGAATTAAAGGCGGCATGCCGGCAGACAAGTGCAAATCCGACGCGCCATTTTTCGCAGAAAACGCTAATAATTCTGTAATATCCATAATATCCCCGAGAACGTCTAAATCTTAATTATTTTGATAGAATAATAAGGCTTTCCCCCAGCTTAACCAACTGTTAGTTAAAGGGCAAAGGAAAAAAAGATGAATGAAATGAGAACCCCGTCAATGAATACACTTCGAGAAGCAAGAGAACAGGTATTGCGCCAAATTCAGCAGGCATGCGCGCAGGCTGGGCGCGCTGCAGAAAGCGTGCAGCTGCTGGCGGTTTCAAAGACGCATCCGAGTGAAATGCTGCGGGAAATGCATGCTGCGGGCCAGCGCGCATTTGGTGAAAATTATTTGCAGGAATCTTCGGATAAAATTGCCGCGCTGCAGGATTTAGACATTGAATGGCATTTTATTGGCCATGTGCAGCGCAATAAAACCAAGCATTTGGCTGAAAAGTTCGCCTGGGTGCATGGGGTCGACCGCCTGATTATTGCGGAGCGCCTGTCCAGCCAGCGTGAATCGTCGCAAGCGCCGCTGAATATTTGCCTGCAGGTCAATATTGATGGCCAGGATTCTAAAGATGGCTGCCAGCCGAGTGAAGCTGCGGAACTGGCCGCTCAAATCAGCCGGCTGCCGAACGTGAAATTGCGCGGCTTGATGGTAATTCCAGCGCCGAATAACCTGCAAGCTTTCAGCGATGCGCGTCAGCTTTTTGATCAGATCAGAAGCCGGCATGCGCATCCGGAGGATTGGGATACCTTAAGCATGGGCATGTCTGGCGATATGGCCGAAGCCATCGCTGCGGGTTCAACCATGGTGCGAGTCGGCACAGCGCTGTTTGGCGCGCGGGATTATTCAGCGCAAGCTTAATCCATCCGCTTGGCACGCTGCGAAAAGAACCTTGCCGAACATTGGGCTATGCCGCGGTGATTTGGTCTGAGGCAGAGCATCTGCAAATCACTGCGGCCTTTGACCGCCGCTTTTTAACACAGATCCAAGCCATTCAGCCCAACTTTTAATAAAAAGACTGGCTAAAGAATAAAAAGACCGGCAGTTGAGAATGATGCGGCCAGCGGCCAATGGACTGGGAAAATTCCACAGTCAATCCATCCCATCATTCCAATATGAAAAGGCAGCAAGCACATTAGATGGGCAATCTCAATGAATTGAACCTTTGGGTTCTATTTTTCGCTTTAAAATTGAACTTTCCACTAAAGTTGAGTACAAAACAAGCAGGATGCTGCGATAGTGTTGATCGCAAAATAAAGCATGTAAATACATAAAATTGAACAGACAGGAAAGTTCATGACGGCATATTATCAGCTGATCCAGCGTGAAACCGACGCGCAGGGCACAGTCACGGCACATTATCAATCAACGCCATTGGCGCAAGGTGCATGGAATGAACATGAACAGCATATGGCGCCGGCAACGGGCATTATTTGCGCAGAACTGGATCAGTTCCATCCGCGCGACAGCATGCGTATTGGCCGCATCAGCCTGGATATTTTAGGACTGATTCCAGCGGGCGAATTCAAAATTGTCACCAAAGTGATCCGTCCGGGCAAAACGATTGAATTGATTGAGTCTGAAATGAGCGCGCAGGGCAAGACCTGCATCGCGGCGCGGACGTGGCGCATGATGACGCAGAACAGCCAGCAGATGCTGGGACTGGAAGATCAAGCTGTAGATGGCCCGGATGCTGCGCCGGTTTGGGAGGGCATCCGCAAATGGCCGGGCGGTTTTATTCAATCCATTGAAGCCCGAAGCCTAGGGCGGCGTGCAGGCAAGGGCATTGTCTGGCTGCGCACGCAGCATGAAATGATTGAAGGCCAGCCGAGTTCTGATTTTGTGCGCTTAATGGGGCTGGTAGATACGGCAAACGGCATTGTGCCGCGGCAGGATTGGCCTTTTCAATGGGGTTTCCCAAATCTGGATTTGCAGATTCATCTGCACCGGATGCCTTCAGGACAATGGCTGGGCCTGGAAACCGCGCAGCAGTATGGTGAAGACGGCATTGGCTTAACCAGCTCTGTGCTGCACGATCTTCATGGCCCTTTTGGGCGCAGTGAGCAAATTCTGACGCTGCGGAAATTGGCAGATTAACCGGTTGTACACGGCGGCTGATGCCGGTCATTTGCTGCTGAAAGCAGTGATTTGCAATGTGATGATGCCTGGATAAGTTCTTCAATTCATCACTGAAATGCAGTTTTGCTGAAACCAGCAGTGAAACGGTAATGGTGAGAAGCGGGCTGCATGGATGCAGGCTCATGAAAGCCGGCAGCGTTCTCAGCTATCGAGTTAATAGGGTGCTTTTGACATTTTTGCCGCTGATGAAGATGCTGCGGCATCTGTCTTTACAGTGCTTAGCATAAGTGAACAATTTGCAGCGTTCTTGCGCCGTGCTGTTTTTTATACTGGGTGGATAAGTATTCTAATAAAAGGCAGAGCAATGAACGTTATACGCATTTTGATTTGGAGCCTGCTGGGCAGTGTTTTCAGCTTGATTTTAACGGCCTGCAGTTCGACAGCGGTTCAGCCGTCTGCGGATGAAATGTCATCAGAAATGCAGGCTGACAGTGAAATGACCCGTGCAGATTTTCCTAGCGCAGCCGCCAGCCGGACTTCAGCCAATTTAAGCAGCAGCGGTATTTTGAATGAACAGCGCCTTGGCACCCAATGGGGCGATGAAATAGCGTCATCCGTCACCGAAGTGAATTTAAAGCGCTTAAGTTCATCTCCCATTGCTGAAACGCAAATCAGCTATGCAGGAAAAACTTTTTCTGGGCGCAGCATCAGCGGCATTTCACTGGCAGCAGGCAAAGTCAGTTTTTCTGTGACCGATGTGCGTGGGCGCAATTTAGCGCTGTACCGGGAAGGGCAGCAGTATTATTTATCGGCCCATGAAGGCCAGAGCTATGTGCTGAAATACAGCAACAGCAGTGCGCAAACTTTTGAGATCGTTGCCAGTGTTGATGGTTTGGATGTCATCAATGGACAGCGCGCATCACGCTATAACAGCGGTTATGTGCTGCGGCCTTACAGCAGTTTGAATATTGAAGGCTTCCGGAAGAGCAATAATGCCGTGGCTTCGTTTACCTTCAGCAAGCCCAAAGATGCTTATGCTGCGCATTCCGCCAGCGGCTCGATTTACAATACCGGTGTGATTGGCACAGCAATGTATGAGCTGAATGCACCGCGCAGTGCGGTGAAGCCCTCAAGCCCATATGCGCCGGCGCCAAATGCGTTCCCGGCAGATTAAGGCCGATGCTATCCGCTGCTGCATAGAGGCATTCAATTCATCAGCCCTTATGGCAGCAAAGAGATGAAGCGCAGCTGAGCGGCGGATATGCCGCTCAGTTTTTTATTTTCCGTACAAGCAGGCGGCATGTCCAGCAACTGCAGTCTGCTTAATCAAATGCCTCAGCATACGACTTCGATGGTGCTGGCGCCGGCGCCCAAAGGCTTCACCTGTATCTGCACTGGAATACGTTCATGCATTTCCTGAATATGCGAAATCAGCACCACTTTACGGCCATGGTTCTGCAGCTGATCCAGCGCATTCATCACCATGTGCAGGCTTGAAGCATCCAGCGTGCCAAAGCCTTCATCAATAAACAGGGATTCAATTTTCATGGAACCTGAGGCCATATTGGCAATCGCCAAAGACAGCGCGAGTGCGGTCAGGAAGGACTCCCCGCCCGACAGTGATGCCACAGAACGGGTTTCACCATCCATATCATGGTCAATAATGGCGAGGCTTAAGGAATGATCCAAGCGTTTCAGGGTGTAGCGCTGAGAGAGCATGGCCAGCTGCTGATTGGCATGTTCCAGCAAAATATCCAAATTATACTGCTGCGCATAATCACGGAATTTTTTGCCGGTGGCATCGCCCATCAGTCCTGAAATTTTGCCCCAGCGGTGTTCTTCCTGCTGCACTTCGGCAATTTGATCGGCAAATTGCTTGTGCTTTTCCAGATTCTGCTGATGCAGTTCCAATTTTAATTTCAGCTGATCACGCTGATCCAGCTGCACCTTGAACGCTTCAGCATTGTGCAAAACCAATTGCTGCAGCTGGACCAATTCCACTTCCGGCTGATGCTGCAGATGTTCTGCCAGCTGTTCCTGCATGGTTTGCAGCGAGGCGTTGGCTTCATTCAGCAGGCGCTCGCTGTTTTGCAATTGCTGGCGGATGTGCTGTTCCTGCGCAGGGCTGACCTGCGCCAGCGCGTCTAAATCCTGCGCTTGAAAATTATCATGCTGCCCCAGCCATTGCTGAATATCGGCAAGCGCTTGCTGCAGGCCGCGCTGATTGTGCTCAAGTTGCGCCTTGAGTTGCGCCAAAGCGCTTTTTTCCAGTTCATATTGATTGCGCAGGGCCTCAAAACTCTGTTTTTGCTGCTGATACTGGCTTTGCGCCTGCTGGCGCTTGGCATCATGCTGCTGCAGCCATTCATTGGCCTTCACATCGTTTAAACCGGTCATTTGCACAATCAATTGATTGGCTGTTTCGGTATTTTGCTGTCCTTTGAGCTTGACCTCATTCAGGCTCTGCGCCGTATCTGCCAGCTGTGTATCGGCATGTTCGATATTCAGCTGCAATGTGCGCAGCTGCTGACTGTGCAGATCGAATTGTTTGGCATGCTGCTCGGCTTGGCCTAGGTGCTGCATGCGCTGCTGCAAGAGGGCATAAACGTGCTGCGCGTGCTGAATGCTGTGCTGCTGCCAGGCTGTTTTTTCAGCCGCTGATAAGCAGTGTTGAATCGGCTGGATCTGCTGCTGCAGCTGGCGGGCGCTTTGCAGCAAATATTCAGCGCGCTGAATGGTTTGAGCAAGCTGCTGCTGGTTTTTGATCCGTTGATCCAGCTGCTGGGTACGCGCTTCAAGCTGTGCAAGTTCAGTCTGGTATTGCTGGGTGATTTGTGCTGCACCCGCTGAAATTTCAGTTTGAGTGTGCTTGAGATTGAGCTGAATCTGGTTTTTTTGCAACTGCTCCTGCAAGACTATTTCTGCGGCAGCGGTTTTATCTGCCGCGGCCTGAAGGGCGGTTTTTTGCTGTTCCAATACCGCGGTCAGCTTGGTTTGCTTCTGCTGCATCAATTGCCAGGCATTAAAGCTGTCCTGTTCTGCGTGCAGCGCCTGCTGTTCCTGCTGCTGCTGCAATTCGAACAGCGCTTTTGAAACGGCCGATTCTTCCGTTTTATAAGGATGGGATGTGCTGCCGCAGACCAGGCAAGCTTCGCCCTCTTTCAGTTCATTGCGCAAATGCTCGGTATTGTCTGCATGCAGCAGGCGCTGCTGCTGCAGAACGTCCTGCAGGTTCAGGCGGGCGTCTTTAGCGGTTTGAAAGGCTTGTTCTGCGGTTAGGGTCTGCGTTTCCAAGTGCTGAACTTGCACAGCAGATTGCGCAATGGCTTCATGCAATGCTTGAGTTTCAGTTTGCCATTCAAAGAGCTGCGCCAGTTTTTGCTGAATCAGTTCGAGCTGATTGCATTGACTGAATTTTTGTTCACGCTGCAGGCGCGTTTGTTCAAGCTGGGCAGTCAGCTGCTCGATGCTGCCGAATTGCTGAATAACATCTTCAAGCTGTTTTTGGTCTGCGCCGAGCTGGGTTTCGGCCTGAGCCTGATTTCCAAGCTGCTGCTCAATCGGCTGATACTGCTGCATGAACTGCGCCAGCTGCTGCAGATGTGCAGACAGGCCTGGGTCTAAACTGGAAAATTGCGCTGTTGCAGATAAATGCTCGGTGATCTTTGCCTGCTGCTGCGTGATGTGCTGCAGCTGCTGCTCAAGCGCTGAGCGCTGTTCCTGCAAGGGCTGTTTGCTTTGTTCTAATTGCGTCAGTTTGGCCTGAATTTTTTTGAAATCGGCGCCAATATATTCACGTTCCTGAATGCACTTGCGCACCTCATTCAGCGCTTCACGGTGAGTGCTTTCAAAATTTTGCAATTCATTTAAAGCTGTTTCCGCTTGGCTGAACTGGGTCTTTACGCTATCAAATTGAGTATTGATCTGCTCGAAAATAGACTGCTGTTTGTGCAATTGCGGCGTCAGCTGCTGCTCTGTTTTCAGCAACTGCTGCTGTTGAAATACAGCAGGGCGGATGCCTGAGAACAGCTCTAAACGGCTGAGATGTTCGCGCTCCGGTGTTAATCCCTGCTGCGCCTTAAGCTGGGTGTCCGCCAGCAGCTGTTTGGCGATAATTTCCTGATCCAGTTTGTGCCTGCGCTCAAACCATTGCTGTTTTTTCTCCAGCTGAAATTTTTCGTTTTCCAGCTGCTGATATAGGCTGCTGGCCTGCTGACACTGCTGAGTGAGCTCATCCGCCTGCTCATCTGACAGCAGTTCAATATGACCGAGCAAGCTCTCCAGTTCTTTACGCTGTGCAGCCACCTGTTTGGTTTTGTCATAAGCCAGCTGGCCGATTTTGCCAAAAATGGATGAATTGGTCAGATATTCCAGCAATTCCCCGCGCTCATTGTCCCGCGCTTTTAAAAAGGCGGTGACTTCGGCCTGCGCCAGCAGCACCGCGCGGGTAAACTGCTCAAAACTCAGCTGGGTAATTTTAAAGATGCCGGCATCCACGGCTTTGGCCTTATCCGCAATCACCACGCCATCGGTCAGGCAGGTCAAATAGCGCTGTACGCTTTGCAGCTTGCCATCGGCTTTTTCACGAGAACGTTTCAGTTCCCAGCGCGCTAAATAATGCTTTTGATCCTGCGCAGTAAAGGTCAATTCGGCGAAACCATGCGCTGTGCCGCGCCGCAGCACGGTCAGCGGCGAGTTGGTCAGCAGTTCAGAACCATCGGCATCAATCAGTTTGCCGTCACTGTCTTTCAGGCGCGGAATTTTATTGAAGAGGGCCAGGCACATGGCGTCTAAAATCGTCGATTTTCCTGCGCCTGTTTTGCCGACAATGGCGATGAGGCCGGCGGAAGCCAAAGGCTCAGATTCAAAATCTATGAAATGCTCACCGGCCAGAGACGCTAAGTTTTTAATGCGGATAGATAAAATTTTCATAGCAAATCCTCAGCTGTCCTGCTCATGTTCCAGTGATTTTTCTGCTTCCTGCACTAAGCTTAAAAAGTCTTTCAGCACAGCATCATCCTCGGCATAGCCTTGCTTTTCCCAAATTTGCTGAAACAGCTTTTCCGGTGTCGGCGGTTCAAGGCTGACCTGCGCAGCATCTTCAGCATTTTTCTCAGAGGTCAGATATTGCCGTGAAATGCGCACCAGGCGGTAACGGCCTTTGGGCAGGGCATCTTCAAACTGCTGGCGCAGATTCGGCTGCGGCGGAATGGCCGTATGGTACTCAATATCGACATATTCACGATGATCAATGACTGCGATTTCACCTTGCGGCAAAGCGTTCAGCTGGGCAAACACATCATTCAGCTCGCCTTTGATTTTATGCAGCTGCACGCTGCGCGGAATCGGCAACGCTTCGCATTGAAAGCGCGATTCTTCGGGCTGCGCAGGATCAATGCTGATGTCCAGCACCTGATGCTTATAGTTGATTTCGCTGAACGATAGCGGAATCGGCGAGCCGCTGTAGCGGATATGGGTTTGCCCGACTTTTTGAGGCTTATGCAAATGCCCCAGCGCCACATAGTCAATCACATCATCAAATAAGGCTGTGGAGAGGGCTTCTTCATTGCCGATAATAGTCGGCCGCTCAGAGTCTGAGGTTTCGCCGCCTTGCATATGCGCATGCGACATCAGAATCAGCGCTTGACCGTCCTGTTTGCGCTGTTTCGCTTCGGCAATCAGCTGCTGATGAATATAGGCAATGACATTTTGGCTATTGGCGGTTTGCTCATTCAAGCCGGTAATTTCAGCAGGGCGCAGGAAAGGCAGGGTCAGGCACCAAGCCGTAATGCTGTTCTGCTCATCATAAATCGGCACCAGCAGGCGGTCTAAATCGATGTGGCCATCAGCATTTTTATGAATCACGCCCACGGTTTTGGCATTGTATTTTTCCAGCAGCGGCTCAACCTGTTCGATCCGGTAGCCGGAGTCATGGTTGCCGGCAATCATCAAAGTCTGCATCTGCGGTGCCAAGCTGTGCGCATCGGCTAAGAACTGGTACAGCTGTTTTTGCGCAGAAGATGCCGGATTGATGACATCAAAAACATCTCCGGCAATCAGCAGCGCATGCGGCTGTTTTTCTTGAATTTGGGTTAACAGCCAAGCCAGAAACTGTTCGTGTTCATACTGACGGGAATGATTGTAAAAAAACTGCCCCAAATGCCAATCCGATGTATGAAAAAAACGTACAGTCATGTGAACTCAAAAGAATGAAATGCCCTGCATAACTTAGCATAATTTCATTCATGAAACCCGAGGCAACTGATCTATGCGACAGCAATTGTCGTAAAAAGCAGATTTATCTCAACAGCTTATAGGTAGCAGCATCTGCTGATCCATTTTCATCGTCTGCATCAGTACTGCCTTTTGCCTCTCGACAGATTTTTGCCGCTTTGCCCGGCGCATGCTGTTGGGGTATGACGTGGCAAAGGTCCGCGGCTGGGGCTGAGCAAGGCGCTGCAGCGATCTCCTGAACCTCATAATATTATTGTCCTTGAACCTAGACTGGGTTCGGCAGCCCTATAAACCGCATAAAATGAATAATATGCTGAATCCTGCAAATTACAGCTTTTTGCTGATTCCGTCATTGTTATCGCTGAATTTTACTGAGCATGCTCATCCGCTTGCACCAGTCCAAAAGTATTGTGATCCGGATCTAAAAAATAGCCTTGCCAGCAGCGGCCGGGGATGGCGAATTTTTCCATGGCGACTTGGCCGCCGGCCGAAAGAATTTTTTCAGCCATGACATCAAAATCATCAACTTCAAAAGAACAGGTAAAGGCATTGGTGCCGCAATGGGTGGGCGGAACGGGGGCTGGACGGGCCAATAAGCCGCCGTGCATGCTGGGCGTTTCAATTTGATAGTACTCAATAGGCAAGCCTTCGACTTTGCTGAAGGTCCAGTCAAAAACCTGCTGATAGAAGGCAGCTTCCCGTGCTGGATTGGAGGATTGAATTTCGAAGTAATTGAGCTGGTTCATGGAGAACTCCGGACATTGGATTGTTGTTGTTTTAGTTCTATTTTAGAGAGGCTGATCGTACAGTTTTATCATTAAGCGCTGCCGCTTTGAATGCTTTTTTGTATTGAAAAATTAAACAGCTTATTGAGCCAACCTATTGATGAAAATGCGGCCGCTTATATTCTATTTTTTGCTGAGTTTGTTTTTACAATTCCTTTATTTATTCATCACATGATGATTGCTTACGTGGAATGAAAAAGGTGAAATGGAAAATGGAGCTGAAAATTTTAAATGTCCAGATCAAATTGGAGTGGAAGATTTTATCAATGCGGGTTTTATTCTGTTTATGGTTTTAACTGTGTTCTGTTTGGTGTTTTATGAAAATGAAGTTTTAAGTCTGACATTATTTTCGCTAAAACATTTTTTATGATCAGAGAATATTTTGTCAGATGTTCCCAGTCTTGCAATTGGCTGATTTAGCAGTGAAAAATCCATTTTGATAAAAAACATTTATAAATCAATTATTTTGATATTTTTATCTGCGGCGGTGAACTGACAGTCAGCCCCAAATATAAAAAATGTTTCAATTTATTGATTTTTTATGCGAAAAATATACAAACTTTAAAAAATCATTAACTTTGAAATTAGATTTAGATAATGGAATATCCATAAGGGGGCATAAGTGATTCATAATGAAAGTGATAGTTTCCAAAAAAAATGCAGAAAAACCATTAATTTGATTTCAGGCCATCCTTCCGAGATGCGGGCTGAATTAAAACAATATTTTTTGGAGACATTTAATACTTATGAATCCTTATTTAAATGCCTCAGCCAGGAGGATGCCTTTTATAAAAAGCCGATCAACTTAAGGCATCCTTTGATTTTTTATTATGGCCATACGGCTGCGTTTTATATCAATAAGCTGAATCTGGCCAAAGTCATTGATTATCGGGTCAATAAGCCATTTGAAGCTATTTTTGCTGTTGGCGTCGATGAGATGAGCTGGGATGATTTAGATGACAATCATTATGAATGGCCATCCGTCCGCGCTGTGCAGGAGTACCGTGATCAGGTGAAAGCGGTGATTTTAAATTTGCTGGATGATTATCCGCTCACTCTGCCGATTGATTGGGAGAATCCTTGGTGGGCATTCATTATGGGCATTGAACATGAGCTGATTCATCTGGAAACATCCTCCGTTTTAATTCGCCAGCATCAGCTGCAATATGTGCAAAATCATGGAGCATGGCAACCGGCAATTGAATATTCCGAAGCGCCAGAAAACCAATTGATTCATGTTGAAAGCGGAACGGTTCAGCACGCAAAGGATACATCCGATCAATATTATGGCTGGGACAATGAATATGGCCAGCACGAAAGCGCAGTCTCGGCATTTAAAGCCTCGCAGTGCTTAGTCAGCAATCATGAGTTCTTGGGCTTTGTGCAGGCTGGCGGTTATGAAAAATTGGAGTTTTGGGAAGCCGAGGGACATGACTGGCTGATGTTTGCAAAAGCTGCGCATCCAGAATTTTGGGTTTTGCAAGACGGGCAATGGCATTTAAGGCTCATGACGCAAGAGGTTCCGATGCCATGGAGCTGGCCAGTCGAGGTGAATTACCATGAAGCCAAAGCTTTCTGCAATTGGAAAAAGCACGAAACAGGTCAGAATTATCGGCTGCCGACAGAAGATGAATGGTACCGCCTATATTCGGTTTCAGGGATGTCAGAGGATGCGGATGCGAATATTCAGCTGAAATACCATGCTTCCAGTTGCGCGGTAAATCAATTTCAGCATGGCGATTTTTTTGATATTCAGGGGAATGTCTGGCAATGGACAGAAACGGCAATCTACCCCTATGAACAGTTTGCCGTGCATCCTATTTATGATGATTTCAGCACGCCGACCTTTGACAGCAAGCACAATTTAATCAAAGGCGGATCTTGGATTTCCTGCGGCAATGAAGCGCTGGCGTCATCCAGATATGCGTTTCGGCGCCACTTTTTCCAGCATGCCGGTTTCCGCTATGTCGTGTCGAATGATCAGATTCAGCACGGGCAATCCTATTATGAAACGGATACGCTGGTTTCTCAGTATTTGGATTTTCATTTTGGCCCAGCGCATTTTGCTGTCAATAATTTTGCGGCAGCACTGGTCGAAATGGTTAAAGATAAATTTACCGATCAAAAAAATATGAAAGCATTGGATATCGGCTGCGCGACAGGGCGGGCATCGTTTGATCTATCCAAATATTTTGACAGTGTCTTGGGGATTGATTTTTCAGCCCGGTTTATCCGTTATAGCGCTGAGCTGCAAAAAGGCGAAACGGTTTATTATAAGATGCCTTATGAAGGCAATATTGTCACTTATGAAAGCTGCAGCTTAAAAAATTTTGATTTTTATCCGCATCGAGACAAAGTTGAATTTATGCAGGGAGATGCCTGCAACCTTAAACAGAATTTAAAAGATTTTGATTTTGTGCTGGCTTCTAATTTAATCGACCGGCTGCACGACCCGAAAGCCTTTTTGATGTCTTTAAAGCGCCTGGTTAAATTGGGCGGCTATGTGTTGATTGCATCGCCTTATACTTGGGATGAAGCCTATACCCCAATGGAAAATTGGCTGGGCGGCATTAAAAAATTAGGTGAAAACTTTACGGCGCTGGAAGGATTGCATGAAATTTTAGACGGGGATTTCCAGCTGGAACAGCCGCCGATAGACGTTCCGTTTGTGATTAAAGAAACAAACCGGAAATTTCAGCACACTGTTTCTCAGGCGACGCTGTGGAAAAGAATTCAGTGAATTTAAGCATGCATCGGCCGGATAAAGATTGATGGAAATTGCAGCGCATTGCGGGGGAAAACAGCTTGGAAGCGCCTTTTTAGAAAAATATCAGCAGGCTTATCAATATTGGGCTGAGGCGAATCAAAAAGTAGAAAAACTGAAGCAGCTTAATCCATATCTGGTGGATTTAACGATTAGGGAAACGGCTGCAAGCACGGCGATGGGGCATACCTTAGAAACGAAAATTGAACTTTTAAAGCAGATGCAGGCGTTCGGCTTTCAATATATTTTATTGGGGGCTTTGAATTATGCGTATTCAGAGATGCTGGAAGTGGATGATTATTTTCTGATGCATATATCGCAGCAGCAGTACGATAAGCGCAGCTTTTATGCCTTTACCTCGATGGGGCGGACAGCAGGGGCCGTATTTTGCCCTGATCCGTCCATGCTGAAATTGCACAAGTACGGCATTCCAAATACTTTTTTAGAAATTGCATTGTGTGATGACTATTTTATCCTGAATGAACAGCAGAGGCGGCGCTACCTCGATGATTTGGTTGAAAGCATTTATTGGATTCAGCAGGCAAATGCACCAGGCGCGAGCAAGGTGATGATTAATATCGTGGATGGCTGTGATGCTTTTTTGCAGGATCCGCAAGCAGTCTGCGAGGTTTTGAATACGCTGTCTCAGCATCCGATTGAAGGGGTGAGCATTGAGGATTCGCGTGGCACTTTTATGCATTTCCAAATTGGCGCTTTTGTCTCGATGGCGCGGATATTTATGCCCGCGCCGCTGAAAATTCTGGTTCATCTGCATAGCGGCAACGGCTGTGAAAATGCTGGCGTTCTCGAAGCCTTGCTGCAAGGCGCTGACGGGGTATGGGGAGGCCTGCCGAAACAGGCGGCAACGCATGGCCATGCATCGCTTGCAGAATTATTGGCGAATTTAATGCGCATCAACAACCCGCATATTGCCCGGCAATATCAAATGAAACGGCTGCTGCCTGTTCTGCGCGATGTGGAAAAACGCTTGGTCAATGATGAATTGCTGGATCACAATGCATCAATCATCGGCAAAAATGCGTATACCTTGCATTTGTCGGTATTTGAACAGCATCCTCATCGGCCGATGGATTTGCCGCCGGAGCGCATTGGCGGCAAATATTCATACCGCATCTGCCCTGTGGTAAGCGATACGCAGGTGATACGGCAAAGGCTGCATGATGTGTTTGGCGCTGCGGAAATTGAGCTGTCTGAAACCATGCTGATCAGAATGATTGGACAGATGAGAAAAGACCTCAATGAGGGTGTTGCCTTGAATTATGATCAGCCGGAGGTGCTCAAAATGCTGTTTCACAAAATAAAAGACCAGCGATTCGAGTGATGATAAATCGCTGGTCAAAAAATCTATTTCAAATTTAAGTTTGAGCTGCTGTTCAAAAACTTAAGCTTGAAAAGAAACTTATTGCTTTATGAAAGGTCACCGAAAACATTGCGGATGCCAGAACAAATCATTCGGTTGCTACAGACCTTGTACCCTATATAACGCCTGCGGTTACAGATTGGTTGACAATAAAATGAAAAAAAATTCATTTTTTTTTATACTGGCTGTATCTTTTTTATTGGCCATCATTCAAATGCCGCTAAAACGTTATTTTATAATATTTTTTCTCATTTGCTTGGCGCTGACCTGCATTTGCGGCGTATTGGCTGCCTTAATGCCCGTAGGTGTCGGCGGCATTTTAACGGCTGTTCCGTATATTGCGGCCATGATCTGGGTGCTGTTTCATTTTCTGAAGCGCAATCAGCGCGCACCGGATCAAGCTGAACGCAAACGCTTGACCTTGGGCTACACCCTGATTTTCTGGGGCTACAACATTGCTTTTCAAATTATTGGCGTGGCTGTTTTTGCGGTTAAAGACCCAGACATTTGGCAGAATTTTCTGCTGTATTTGCAGCAGCCGCAATTTATCAGCATTGTGCTGATCATGGCCTTGCTGCTGGCGATCCCGCTGTATGCGCTGACTTACTGGTTTTATGGACCGCAGGCGAAACGCATGTCGCTCAAAATGTTTGGACACGAATAAGTACTTGAATAAGAATAAATCCTATTTTATAGATAGGATAAATATTGCTAGCAATGAGATGACTTCCATGCATAAAGAGCAGGTGCTGATTACAGGCGCAAGCGGGTTTATCGGCACGCGGTTGACTGAATATTTGCTGTCGCAGGATTATGCTGTGATCGGTTTAAGCCGGAAAAAGAATCTGGTTTCACGCCATCCCGATATGCAGTGGATCAGCCAGCTGGATGAGCTGAAAAGCGACCAGATTGATTATGTCATCAATTTAGCGGGTGAAAGCATTGGTCAAGGCCGCTGGACCGCAGACCGCAAACGGCAATTGATTCAAAGCCGGGTGCAGAGCACTGAAAATCTGTACCGCTATTTAGAACGGCGCCAGATTGTGCCGAAATGCATTATTTCAGGTTCCGCGATTGGCTATTACGGCATTGATCCAGAAGAAAAATGGCCAAATGCCTGTACTGAAGATTCGCTGCCGCAGCAGATTTTCCAGTCGGAAATGTGCCAGCAATGGGAAGAAAGCGCACGGCAATTCACCAATCAAAACACCAAAATTATTCGCCTTGGCATCGTGCTGTCTGCTAAAGGCGGCATTTTGCCGCAAATGCTCCGTCCCATCCGGACTAATTTAGCCGGCCGAATAGGCCACGGCCGGCAGCCTGTGGTGTGGGTGCATATCCGCGATGTATTGCGGGCCATTGAATTCCTGATGACGCAGCCATTGGACGCCGCGGTATTTAATCTCACTGCGCCAGAACGGGGCAATCAGGCCGAGTTTGCTTCTATCGCAGCGCGGCAGCTGAAAAAATGCCCTGTGCTGTCCGTGCCGGCCTGGGTGATGAAGCTGATGCTCGGCGAACAGTCTCAGCTGGTGCTGAATGGCCAGTATGTCAAGCCGAAAGCGCTGCAAGAGGCTGGATTTGAGTTTAAGTTTCCAACGTTAAAAGAAGCGCTGGCTGATTTATTGGGCTAAAGGGAAGAAGCCAAGGCTCTGGCTGACCCATAAGACCAGGCTGTGCTGAATAAACCAGGTACGGTATTTCTCCCTTCGGCATGGGCTGCGGGGCTTGTTGCCTGCCATGCCGAAAGGGGGGGGCTGGTTTTTTTAGATGGTTTTTTAAATAGATTTTCAGATAGTTTTGTCAGATGATTTTTGGGTTTTATGCATCCTTTAACGCACTTTAAGCCGTTGCCACCGCATGGGATAACAGCCGCATTGGAGCATAAGCTGCCGCATCCGCGATGAGAGGCTGCTGCAGCATCAGCTGGCGCAGCAATTGTGCAGAAGCTGGCCCCATGCAGAGGCCGTTGCGGTAATGTCCGAAATTGGCCCAAAGATTGTTCAAATTCGGCATTTTGCCGATATAGGGCACGCCGCTCGGCGAGCTAGGACGCAGGCCGGCCCATTGCTGCACAACGGGAAAATTCTCAAGTTCCGGCACCATCGCCACACTGGCTTGATATATATCCTGCTGGGTTTGCGCGGATGGCCGTTTATCAAAGCCGGCATGCTTCATGCTGGAGCCGCAGACAATATGTCCGTCCTGACGCGGAATTAAATACATCACATTGTTCATGCACATGGTCGGCAGCCAGTTTTCCGGTGTTTTAAACAGCAGCATTTGCCCTTGCACAGGTTCTACAGGAATGCTGAGCTGCAGCTGTTCTGACCAATGTTCTGACCATGCGCCGGTCGCAATCACAAATTCATCCGCTTCAAAGCGCTGGCCATTGGCCGCACGGATGGCGCAAATCCGCTGATGCTGGATGTCAAAATGGTCGATCCATGTATTTTCACAAAACTGCACTTTAGGATGCTGTTTGAGATAGGCAATGATGGATTTCAGCAAGCGGGGATTGCGCACATTGGCTATTTGCGGAAAGTAAATCGCATCAGTCAGCTGTTCAGAGACTCTGGGATTAATCAGTTCCAGCTGTTCCTGCTGCAAATATTCGCATTGCTGCATAGGTTCTTGATGCTTTTCGGCATAGTTCAGGCCCGTTTCGAAGTCATCTTGATCGAAAATCAGCATGCCTGTTTCATGAATCTCAAAATCAATGCCGGACACTGGCAATAATTTTGTATTCCAAGATTGATACAGCGCTTTGCCGTGCTTGGCGAGATCATTGACGGCTTGCGGATAGCGCCATGGATACATGGGGGAGAGAATGCCGCCGCCGGCCCATGACGCGGCTTTGCCTGCGGATTGCTGATCAAAAATACTGACCGAGCAGCCTTGCTCAAGCAGTTCCAGTGCAGACAGCAAGCCGCTGATTCCTGCACCAATAATGGCGATATGCATCTGTTTGAACCTATTTTTTCAGGTTTAAATATATTTAGAATGACGAAATTTCAAAGTGTGCGCTTGGTATTGCCTAAAAACACTTGCAGTCGCAAACATAGGCAAATTGTCAACAGCCCCTCATTGTTCCTGCAATAAAAAAAGCCTCCCTCATAGGAGGAAGGCTGATTCAGGATTTATTTCATGTCTTTCAGTTTTAGAGCGGCTTCTTCTGCGAAGTAGGTCCAGATGCCGTCAGCGCCGGCGCGGCGGCAGCTCATCAGTGATTCAATAATCACGCTGTCCGACAGCCAGCCATTTTGAATGGCGCCAGCCAGCATGGCATATTCACCGCTGACCTGATACACAAAAGTCGGAATGCCGAAGTTATCTTTCACTTCACGCACAATATCTAAATACGGCATGCCCGGCTTCACAATCACCATGTCTGCGCCTTCCTGAATATCCAGCGCAATTTCATGCAGCGCTTCTGCGCGGTTGCCGATATCCATTTGGTAATTGTATTTATTGCCGCCTTTAAGGTTGCCGGATGAACCCACCGCATCGCGGAACGGGCCGTAGAAGCTGGATGCATACTTGGCTGAGTAAGCCATGATATTGGTATAGATATGGCCATTGGCTTCTAAAGCCTGACGGATAGCGCCGATGCGGCCATCCATCATGTCGCTTGGCGCCACCACATCCGCGCCTGCTTCAGCATGGCTCAGCGCCTGCTTAATCAGGCATTCAACGGTTTCATCATTCAGCACATAGCCGGTGTCATCAATGATGCCGTCTTGGCCGTGCGTGGTATAAGGGTCAAGTGCGCCATCGGTAATCAGCACCATTTCCGGCAATTCTTTTTTCAGCAGGCGCACGGTATTTTGCACCAAGCCATTTTCATGCCAAGCCGCTTCTGCGTTGAGGCTTTTGTCTTCTTGCGGCGTTACAGGAAACAGCGCTAATTTAGATACGCTCAGTTCAAGCAGGCTTTCTGCTTTTTTCAGCAGCAGATCTGCAGATAAGCGCTGCACATTCGGCATGCTCGGAATGTCTTGTGTTTGATTTTGCCCTGGCAGCACAAATACTGGGTATATGAGATGATCTGCCGTCAGCTGGGTTTCACGAACCATAGCGCGAAGCTGGTCATTTTTACGGATGCGGCGCATGCGGGTGGCGGGAAATGCTGGACGATTGAACGTATAGGTCATAACAATCTCAATGATCAGTATTAAACTTTCAGGTATTGTAGCCCTAGATTCGCCTTTTGGGTGAAATGTAATAGATTTTTGTTTTAGGAATTCGAGCAGATGACAGGCAGTATGGAAACCGGAAGTACGGAAAAAAGTTGGACAGGCAATATCGGATCCGGCCCGGATATTGATATTAATGCAATCTTGGAAAAAATCTGTCAGGCATTTAACAGTTCTCCATTTTTCCTGCACAACCGGATGCAAATGCGGGTTGTCGATGGTCAAGTCGAAGCCCATGTTGAAATGGAAGAAAATTTGATCGGCAATGTGGCTTTTCAGATTCTGCATGGCGGTGTGGCGGCAACGCTGCTGGACAGCATCGGCGGCATTTCAGGCATGGCGGAGCTGTACCGCAAGTCTGCGCCGGAGGATTTGGCGGAAACCAGCAAAAAAGTATCGCGTTTGGCGACGGTTGATATGCGGGTCGATTATCTGGCGCCAGGCCGCGGCAAGCACTTTATTGCGCGCGCTGAAACTTTGCGTTTAGGCCGCAAAGGCTGCACCATGCGCATGACCATGGTGAACGATGAAGGCAAGGCGATTGCAACGGCGATTGCCTCCTACGCATATTAATTTTTTGACAGCTTAAGTTAAGCTAAATGAATAATAATTAAGTATAATTTACAGCATTTAATGAAAATTGAGTGCTGTGCCCATAAAAAAGACTGGCCAGTTACATTTTATTTTCTCAAAAGATGATTATCTCACTATAAAATGCGTCAAATTTAAAAAGAAATGACTTTCTCAACGACACCATTGAGGACAAAAATGTCCGATTTCTTGCTGGAAGCAAGGATGATGCCGGCTGACCAAGTCTGTTGGATTTAGGAAAAATCAATGACAGATGCTCAAAACACACTGCCAGATGCCGACGCGGCGGTTCAGCCCAATGATCAGGAACTCAAGGCCAAGCGCAAGAAAGGCTTAGGATTTGTCGCGCTGATCCTGATTATAGCCGCGGTTTTATATCTGATTTGGAAACTGTTTTTTAATCATACTGTTTCAACGGATAATGCCTATGTGGGCGCAGAAACCGCATCTGTTACCTCTATGGTGACCGGGCAGGTTGCAGAAGTGCTGGTCAGCGACACCAAGCAGGTGAAAAAAGGCGATGTGCTGGTGCGCATTGACCCGCGCGATGCTGAAATTGCCTTGGCGCAGGCTCAAGCGGAATTGCGTAAAGCGCAGCGTCAGTACAAGCAGACTGCAGCCAACAGCAGCTCTTTGAATTCTCAAATCTATGTCAGTGATGATGCCATTCATAGCGCCGAAGCTCAGGCGGTCAAGGCGCAAGCGGATTTAAGCAAAGCGCAGGATGAACTCAGCCGCCGTCAGCAATTGGCAGCATCCGGCGCGATTTCCAAAGAAGAATTGAGCACAGCGCAAAGCGCGGTGAATACAGCAAAAGCCAGTCTTGATGTTGCGCAAGCGGGCGTGGCGCAAGCGAAATCCAGCCAAAAAGCCGCGCAAAGCAACAAAGCGGCCAATGATGCTTTAATTCAAGACAGCACTGAAAACTCAACGCCGGATGTATTGGTGGCGCAGGCCAGACTGAAACAGGCCGAGCTGGATTTAGAACGCACCGTGGTGAGAGCGCCGTTTGATGGCGTAGTGACCAGCCGTAAAATTCAGGTCGGGCAGCGTGTTGCGCCAGGCAGCGTCATGCTGATGGTGGTGCCTTTGGCTCATCTGTATGTGGATGCCAACTTTAAAGAAAGCCAGCTGGAAAAAGTCCGTCCGGGCCAAAAAGTCACGTTAACTTCTGATCTGTATGGCGACTCTGTGGAGTACAGCGGCACCGTCATCGGCTTTTCGGGCGGTACAGGCTCAGCCTTTGCCTTGATTCCAGCGCAAAATGCCACAGGCAACTGGATTAAAGTGGTGCAGCGTTTGCCGGTGCGCATCAAGCTCGATCCGAAAGAATTGGCAGCGCATCCCTTGCGAGTGGGCCTGTCTATGGAAGCGAATATCGACCTGAACTCGAAGTAATCGCCTATGAATAGCAATAGCTTTGTTCCTTATGGCGATCTGAAAGGCGGGCGCTTGATGCTGGCCGCCTTTGTGCTGGCGCTGGCCAACTTTATGGTCGTGCTGGACATGACCATTGCCAACGTTTCAATCACCCATATTACCGGAAGCCTGGCTGTCTCCAGTTCGCAAGGCACGTGGGTGATTACCTCCTATGCCGTGGCGGAAGCGATCTGCGTGCCGCTGACTGGCTGGCTGGCCGGACGTTTTGGCGGAGTGAGGGTTTTTACCTTAAGCCTGATGGGCTTTACCATTTTTTCTGTGCTATGCGGGCTATCCACCAGTTTGGAAATGCTGGTGTTTTGCCGGATTGGACAAGGCCTGTTTGGCGGCCCGATTATGCCGCTCAGCCAAATGCTGCTGCTGCGGATTTTCCCGCCAGAGAAACAGTCGCAGGCGATGGGCATGTGGGCGATGACCACGGTGGTTGGGCCAATTCTAGGCCCGATTTTGGGCGGCTCAATCAGTGACAATCTGTCTTGGCACTGGATCTTCTTTATCAATATTCCAGTCGGCATTATCTGCGCGATGGCGGCGGCCCGCCTGCTGAAGCCGGCAGAAACTGAAACGGCTAAGCTGAAGATTGATATGGGCGGCTTAATCCTGCTGGTGCTGTGGATTGGCGCTTTGCAGCTGATGCTGGATTTAGGCCATGAACGCGACTGGTTCAATAACCCCTTTATTGTGGTCTTGGCGCTGACGTCATTAATTGGCCTGGTGATTTTTACCATCTGGGAGCTGACCGAACGGCACCCCGTGGTGAATATTCAAATCTTCAAATATAAGAGCTTTACCATCTCGGTGCTGGCGCTGGCCATGGGCTTTGGCGCCTTTTTCGGCAGCATTGTGCTGATTCCGCAATGGCTGCAGATCAATTTGGGCTATACTTCGACCTGGGCTGGCTATTTGACGGCAACCATGGGATTCGGCAGCCTGACCATGTCGCCTTTGGTGGCGAAGCTGGCGACCAAATATGATCAGCGCGCTTTGGCCAGTTTTGGCCTGAGCATGCTGGGCGGGGTGACCTTGCTGCGCGCATTCTGGACCACGGATGCGGACTTTTTTGCACTGGCTTTGCCGCAAATGCTGCAGGGCTTTGCTGTACCGTTTTTCTTTATTCCGCTGTCGAATATGGCGATGGCATCGGTGCATCCTCATGAAATGGCGTCTGCCGCCGGCCTCATGAACTTTTTAAGAACCATGGCAGGCGCAATCGGCGCATCCATTGCGGTGACCATTTGGGATGATCATGCCAAGCTGTCGCGCAGTGAAATGGCGGGAACCCTGCACACCGAAGATACGCAAGCGGCCTTAATGCAGCAGGGCCTGAGTTCAGAAAGCGCATTGGGCTATATTTCCAGCTTAGTGGATAAAGAAGCGCTGACACTGTCTGCCAATCATGTGTTTTTGATTCTCTCGCTGGTATTTATGACGGCTGCTTTGATGATCTGGCTGTGCCCGCGGCCTAAAGTGGTTGAAGGCGGCGGCCATGCGCATTGAGCTGAAAACATTGAATAAAAAACCGCTTTAAGAAGCGGTTTTTTATTGTGCAGCAGGGGGGAGCCAGTATCAGCCGGATTGAAATACCGCAATCAGAGGTCTGATTTGGCGCGTTTCAGCGCAGATCGCCATTGATTTAAATGGTATTCACGTTCATCGGCATTCATTTTCGGTTCAAAGGCCCGTTCCAGCTGCCAAGACTGGCCGATCTCATCTAGATTGGAAAATACGCCTGCTTTTAAGCCAGCCATGGCAGCAGCGCCCCATGCGGTCGATTCCAGCAGTTTTGGACGCAGGACAGGCACATTCAGAATATCCGCCTGAAACTGCATCAGCATGTCATTGGCGCAGGCGCCGCCATCGACACGCAGCTCTTTCAGCGGCTTGGAAATATCGGACTGCATCGCGGTCAGCACATCGGAGACTTGAAAGGCGATGGATTCTAATGCCGCCCGGGCAATATGCGCCTTGCCTGTACCGCGCGACATGCCGCAGAGCAAAGCGCGCGCTTCACTGTCCCAATGCGGCGCGCCCAGGCCTGTAAAGGCAGGCACTAAAACCACGCCATCTGTTGACGGCACTTGGCGGGCCAGCTTTTCGACGTCGCTGCTTTTTTGAATAATGCCGAGGCCATCACGCAGCCACTGCACAATGGCGCCAGCCATAAACACGCTGCCTTCCAGCGCATAGGTGGTTTGGCCTTGCGCTTGCCAAGCGAGAGTCGAAAGCAGTTTATTTTGGCTGAACTGCACATCATGGCCTGTGTTGAACAGCATGAAGCAGCCAGTGCCGTAAGTATTTTTTGCTGTGCCGGCTTCAAAGCAGGATTGCCCAAACAGCGCAGACTGCTGGTCGCCTAAAATGCCGGTAATCGGGATATTTGCGCCGAGCAGTCCTTCCGCCGTATCGGCGACATAACTGTCAGAGCTGATGATTTTCGGCAGTACAGCGGCGGGAATGTTAAAAAGCTCCAGCAGTTCTTCATCCCATTGCTGGGTTTTTAAGTTCATCAGCATGGTGCGTGACGCATTGCTGGCCTCTATCACATGCTCTGCGCCTTGGGTTAAATTCCAGATCAGCCAGCTGTCGATGGTGCCAAAGGCCGCATGGCCTTGTTCCGCCAAGGTGCGCAGGCCATTCACATGTTCCAGCAGCCAGACCAGCTTTCCGGCGCTGAAATAAGGGTCTATCCTTAAACCGGTTTTTTGATGGATGCGCTCATGCAGATTTTGCTGCACCAGCTGATTACACCAGTCCGCCGCGCGGCGGTCTTGCCAAATGATGGCTGGCGCCAGCGGCTTTCCGCTGCGTTTATCCCACACCACCGTGGTTTCACGCTGGTTAGTTAATCCAATGGCTTTGATGTCTTTGGCGAGAATGCGCGCCGTAGCTAAAGCTTGCTGCACAACGGCAATTTGCGAACTCCAAATTTCCTGAGCGTCCTGTTCGACCCAGCCGGAATGTGGGGTTTGAATATGGGTCTCGCGCTGAGCTGTTGCCTGAACTTGTCCATGTTCATTGAAGATGATCGCACGGCTGGAGGTGGTTCCCTGATCGAGTGCAAGTAAATAGCTCATATATTTTTTCTTTTGAGGTCTTGAAAAGTAAAATATTAGCGCAATTATGTAATTAAGCGCATATCAATGTGTAATTGTTTCTAAATTGCATCGCAATTTTTTGCAGTTATGCTATGATGGCTCTCACTTTGGGGGTGTTTCTGGCTTCGACGCTGGTGATGAAACTCATAGATGCATGTCGAGAGCGCATTTTCTCTCGTAAATCAAATTTGCAATTTCATAGTCGCAAACGACGAAACTTACGCTCTAGCTGCCTAAGGGCAGCTTGTCCGCATCCCTGAATACTTGTGGTTAGGGGTCCCGACTGAAGCGAACGCACACAAGTCCGTATAAGATCAAGCCTTGGGGTCTCGTACTAAATCTTAAAGGATCGCGATTTGTACCCTGTTCGTCGGGTCACAAAGAGCTAAATCAATAGACGATATCTAAGCATGTAGTATTCTCGAGCGTAATGCTGGCGGACGCGGGTTCAACTCCCGCCACCTCCACCAAAATTCAATATATAAATCAGCCACTTGTAAAAGTGGCTTTTTTATTGCCATATCTTCCATAAAACCGCATCACATTTTAAGCCATTCAAAAAAACGCTTTATGCGCCTACGTTAAGTTTTACCATCTTCAAAATTGAGCTAATCAATTCCATGCATGGCACAGGACTTTATACATTTACCGTTTTAGGCGAAGTTCATTCCTGCATTGCCGCTTAAACTCAGAGAAGTTCGGCGCGCTGCAATATTGAAACCGCTGTGCCGCAAAACCGATAAAAAGAAGAACGAAGAACGCCGGTAAAACAAAAACTTCATACAGATTAAATTTTCAGCATCCTATACTCTAAAAATCTACTGCAGAGGATCATTATTTTTATGAAATATTACAGCAATAAACAATCCCGCGGAAACACGCTGCTGCCGCTGTTCAAAGAGCTGGGCATTGAACAGGACATCGAAATGATTGAAGTGGATTATGCCAAAATCCATGATGCAGAATATCTCAGCATCAACCCCATGGGCAAAGTGCCGTGTCTGGTGGATGGCCCTGCGGTAATTAGCGAAACGGCGGCGATTTATGCCTACTTGGCCGATAAATATCATGAAAAAGGATTGGCGCCCGCTTTGGATGATCCGATGCGCGGTGAATATTTGAAATGGCTGTTTTTCTGCCATGGCCCGATGACTGAATATATGGATGTGCAATATCTGCAGGTTGCAGAAGCGCAAATTGAAAAATGCCGTTCTGCGCTCAGCATGGGTAATGAAGCGGCTGTCTTTGCATTTTTAAAACAGGGCATGAAGCAGGCCAATCCTTATTTGACCGGTGAAAAATTCACTGCAGCGGATTTGTATTTGGCCTATTGGATCGCCTATGCCGTGCAATTTAAAATTCTGCCGTATTTGGATGAGTTTGATGGCTTTATTCAGCGGGTGAAAAAAAGGGATTCTGTTCAAGATATTGAGTGGCTGCAAAAGCTTTAAGCCTTCATCAATCTGCTATATATCAATGAAGATGGATGGAGTGAATATCCAGGAAAATCAGGTAAAAAAAGACCACGCATAGTGCGTGGCCAGGCCTCTGAATCATTCAGAAATTTTAATTCTTCTGCAGCGGCGGCATTACTTCACGTGAAGTTTAGCAAACAGCTGCTGGCTGACTTGATCTAAAGTCTGCGGAATGGCCAGCGCTGCCACAAAGCGGTCAGGGCGCAGCACCACAACCGATTCAGCGGTTTTGCCAAACCACGTGCGGATATCCGTGCCAATGTCGCCAATGGTGATCACGCCTTCAGGCTGCTTGCGGTTGGCATTTTGGAACTGCACCGCTGGAATCACTTGGATGAATTTAACACCCAGCTTTTGCCATTGTTGGATTGTTGCATCCGACAGGCCCCACTGCGGGTCTACGCCCCAAGCAATCAGCGCAAAGTCATTGCCGATGACGTCGTCCAGCAAGGCCGTTTCACCCGTAGCCAATTTCACTTCCGGCTGAATGAACATTTTGCCGATAGGAGAATCTTTTGAGCTATTCGCCAACAGCGCGCCGTCATTGTATTTCGGCATCGGCTTAAAGCGCATTTCCAGCAAATACTGTTTAATCGGCTTGATGTAGTTCAAGGCATAAGCAATTCCGTCACGGACAAAACCTTGCCATTTCTTCGGCGGCGCAAGCACGGTGCCGGCCATCACAGACAGGTCAATCATGGCTTTCGCATGGTCTTTACGTTCAACTTGGTAAGAGTCCAGCAGTTCTGAGCCGGCTTTGCCTTGAACCACTAATGCGACTTTCCATGCCAAGTTGAACGCATCACGCATGCCGCTATTATAACCCTGACCTTGCCATACCGGCATGATGTGGGCGGCATCGCCGGCAAGCAGAATGCGGTCGACACGGAATTTGTCGGCAATGCGCGCATTGTGGGTATAGACACGCTGGCGGATCACATCAATGCCGTCAGTGGTTGGCATCACTTTGGACAGCAGCTTTGCAATATTTTCTGGTTTGCTGAGTTCTTCTTGAGTTTCACCCGGCATCACCATGAATTCGAAACGGCGGATACCGTGCGGCAGCGCAGCCGATACATATGGGCGCACAGGGTCGCAGCAAAGGTAAATATGCGGCGTGGCCAGCGGGTCATTGTCAATATCAATGACAATCCATTGGTTCGGCGCTGTTTTGCCGTCAAAGGCAATGTTCAACGTGCGGCGCACAATTGAGTTGCCGCCATCGCAGGCAATCAGGTACTGCGCTTTTACAGTTTCCTGCTGGCCATCTTTATTGCTAAGGCTCAGTGTTACTCCGGAAGCATCTTGATGGAATTCAGTTAATTGGAGTGAGAACAATACTTCAGTTTTATCGTATTGTTTTAAACCTTGCAGCAGGACATTGTCGACTTGCGGCTGAATAAATGCGTTGCGGCGGGAAAAGCCGAATTCGCGGGTTAAGGGCTGAATGTCTGCAAAGCAGCGGCCTTTAGGCGTTAAAAAACGCATGGCATGGTTGGGTGTCGTATGCGGCAATACTTGATTCACCAAGCCCAAAGACTGGATGGTGCGCAATGACTCGTCATCAATGCCGATTGCACGCGGGTAATCAATCAAACTGTCCAGCTGTTCAATGACAGTGACTTGTACACCTTGCTTGCTTAAGTAGTTGGCAAGGGTTAAGCCGACAGGGCCAGCACCTAAAATCGCCACTTCAGCTGTAAAATTTGCTTTATTGCTCATGTGCAAACATCCAATTCTTTCGCATTGAGCGTATTTAAGGGCTAAATTCGCCTATACAGCAAGTTATGCCTAAGTCGGTGGAATAGGTGGATCGTATGCTGAACTGAATTTTCAGTTTTTTTATCTTATTGATATTTATTATTATATTTTGTCGATGTTCATAGTCACAGATGATTTATCTATCATTTTAAACTATCAATTGCCGTGCGTTGCAGATAAAAAACCGGATAGCCAAGCAAGGCTACCCGGTTCGGACTCTGCCGTGGTCCGCTCAGGCTAAACGCCATGATGCAGGTCATCGCGGAGCAGCTTTAGTCTGAGGGTTTCAGCTGCGATTTTGAAACTTTCATTGAAAATGTCATTGAAACGGCTGAACGGCAGCGTGCAGATTATTGCGCAGATGGAGCTGCAGCAGAGGCTTCAGTTTCTGCTTGAGCTTCAGGTGCTGGCTGAGCAGCAGTTGCATTCGCCGCAGCTTCTTCAGTACCCGCAGCCGGCTGTGCTTGCGTGCTGGCAACTGTTTCTTCTTGTACTGGCTGAGTGTCTTGTGCGGCAAAAGTTGTTGCAGCAGCGGCAGCTAAAGTTGAAGCAAGTAAAATTTGAGTTAATTTCATTTTGGCATCCTTAAATGTGTGCAATTTATGAGACATTTTTATCAGCTGAGCAATCTCTCAAGCGCTCTAAACGCCTTAAACAGATTTGCTCACTGTGTCATCATGATTTTGAGTTCATGTGATTTAGTTAGAGATTCAAGCAAATCATCACTCTCTGCTTGAATAGAAACTCATGCTAAAAGCCGAAGCATCCGCAAGCAATCTTTGCAGCAAAAGCCTATAGGATGAGTTACAGAAGCGCTGCAATCATTCAAGATTTGTTGATTTATGTGATTAATACTCTAAAATCGGCCGCTAAAATGTGTGCAAACATTTCAATATCCGGCTTTAACAGACGGTGCTGTAACAGTCTGATTACATAATGAAGAAAGTAAGTATAAGAAATGCGGAAAATAGCGCAAAGCAAATGTAAAATTTCATTTCAAATTGACTGAAATATGAAGATCTTGTGTCAATTAAGTCAATAAATCAGCGCTGAATGCTGCCCGTATGCTTCAGCCGGAGGCAGGCGCTGTGCAGAAACTTGCCAGCATGGGCTGATCCCGCTGTACAATCCTGTTATTCCGTCCATTTTCAGCAGGTGTTCTTTTGAAGCTCGTGACAGCATCTCAGGCTATTCCCGTTCATATTATTTCCGGTTTTTTAGGCGCAGGGAAAACCACGTTGCTCAAGCAGCTGCTGAGCCAAAAACCTGAAAATGAAGTTTGGGCCGTGCTGATGAATGAGTTTGGACAGATTGGCGTGGATCAGCAGCTGCTGCCGCAGGATCAAGGTTATGCCGTGAAGGAGCTGCTGGGCGGATGCTTGTGCTGCAGCAGTCAAATGCCGATGCAGATTGCCTTGTCGCGCCTGCTTTCAGAAAATCAGCCTGACCGCTTGTTCATTGAGCCGACCGGCTTGGGCCATCCGGCGCAGCTTTTGGAGCAGCTGACCGAACCGCATTGGCAGCCGCATTTAAACATGCGCGCGCTGGTGACCGTTGTGGATGGCTCACGGCTGCATGATCGGGAATGGAGCCAGCAAAATCTGTATGCAGATCAGCTCAAGGCGGCGCAAATTGTTGCTGTTTCACATGCGGATCAAATGCGTGATGCAGATGAGCAGGCGCTTCAGGCCTTGCAGGCAGAATATCAGCCTTATCAGCAAACTTGGCTGAAAACTGCAATGGGTGAACTGGCATTATCCGATATTGATGCGCCTTATACCGGCACGGCCAGGAAAATTCAGCCTTTGCTTAGGATCCAGCAGCAGCTGAGCGCAGGCGAGGCCATGCCCGAAATCAAACAGCTGCCGTATCATTATGTCGAAACTGCGCAGGGCTATAGTGTGGCCGGCTGGAAAATGCCGAAGCGCTGGAGTTTTGATTTCCTTGATTTGATGGACTTGCTGTGTGAGCAAAAGGACTGGCTGCGCATTAAGGGAATTTTTCAGACCAATCAGGGCTGGAAAAGCTTTAATTTCAATCCTGAGCAATTTAATTATCAGAGCGCAGCGGAAAGTATTGATAATCGTTTGGAAATCATTTATCAGCAGGAACGCTCTTGGCTGGAGTTTGAGAGTTTGCTGATGAACTGCCGCGTGGATCAAGAGCAAAAGTAATCCTCAATTGAGGGGGCGCTGAAGCTATAGCTTTCTTATTGATACACACTATCAATAGTGAGTTGGACATCTATTCTTATTTCATCTGAATAATTTTCTACTTTAGCGTTTAATGAGGCCGCATAAAATCGTGGAACATTGTTTAAATAGTAAGCGTGAAACATGATTAATCTATAAAAAATTGTGAAATTTATTAATAAATTAATATGATCTCGTATAACGTGTATTATATTAATTTTAGAGAAAGTGAAATTTACACAGTAAAATTAATAATAAACATTGTAATTCATATATTATTCTTATAAATTTAATTAAAACATTGATAAATATCTAAAATGACTGAAATAAATAGTTTAAAACTTGCTGTATTAATAGATGCAGATAATGCTCAAGCCTCTGTATGTGAAAACTTATTAAAAGAGATAGCACGCTTTGGTACAGCTCATATTAAGCGGATCTATGGTGATTGGACTCAACCAAATTTAAAATCTTGGAAAGAAGAACTACATAGACATGCAATTCAACCAATTCAACAATTTAGCTATACATCAAAAAAGAACTCTACAGACTCAGCGCTCATTATCGATGCAATGGATTTACTTCATCAGAGTCACCTAGATGGATTCTGCTTAATTTCTTCAGATAGTGATTTTACCAGACTAGCAACACGAATTAGGGAAAATGGTTTGGTCGTCTATGGTTTTGGTGAAAAAAAGACTCCAAATGCATTTATTGTTGCATGTGATCAATTCATTTTTGTTGAAAATTTAACACCAAAATTAGAAGAAGTTACTGCACCAGAAGTAAATGGTAAAACTTCTCCAAAGACAAATAAAAAAATTGAATTATCAAAAGATAAAAATTTAAAAGATGCATTAAAAGTTGCCATTAATGCTGTATCAAAAGATTCAGATTGGGCTCCTTTATCTGGAGTAGGAGGATATATGGTGAAGAATGATCCTTCATTTGACGCTCGTAGTTACGGTTATGAAAAATTAGGTGCTTTAGTAGAGAATCTAAATTATATCGAAGTCGATAAGCGTAAGCCTCATAATGAATCTCACATATATCATATGTACATTCGTTTTAAGTAACCTAATTATCCCTCGCCATTTAACATAATGGCGATTATACGAAATCCCTATGTTAGAACCCATTTAAAGTGTCTATATTCTCACCAATAAAAATGTCTAGTTTATGATGGTTTTTATCACCATGGACTGGATATAAAATATAGATGCTGATCACTATGTCTGACAAAGAAATTCAA